>NZ_JBUEGE010000003.1:0-722327 GCF_054963755.1 Streptomyces sp. EDA2-14 | reverse complement strand
CAGCGCCGATGGTACTGCAGGGGGGACCCTGTGGGAGAGTAGGACGCCGCCGAACTATCTTTCATAAAGAGCTGGTTCCTGGACCTTTGGTTCAGGGACCAGCTCTTTTTTGTTGCCCGTCACCCGTCGTTCACGTCCTCGGGGCACGATCCCTGACATGGGCACAGTTGAAATGCTGCGAGCCGCAGGCGTCGGTACCGGAGACGAAGTCATCGTGCCGGCCTTCGGGAACACCGAGGTGGCCGAGGCCGTCGTGCTGGCGGGAGCCGTACCGGCCTTCGCCGACATCCACCCTGAGACGTACTGCATCGATCCCTCTCAGGTCGCTGCCAATGTGAGCGGGCGGACCGCCGCGGTCGTCGCCGTGCACCGATTCGGGCATCGGGCCGATGTCGCCAGGCTGCGGGAGCTGGGGCGACGCCACGGTCTGCTCGTACTGGAGGAGCCGGGGGAGTCCGAGAAGTCGTACGACGAAGTGGCTCGACGCCGGGTGCACGCCGCCTATTTGAGCGCGCGGCTCAGTGGCGTCAGGACCCCCGTGGGGCAGGACGGACACACGTATCAGCAGTACGTGGTGCGGGTGCCCGGTAATGGGCGGCCGGATCGGGACGCTTTCGCTCGTGTGTTGCGCGGCAAGGGCGTCGAGTGTCGGGTGCCGGTGAAGACACCGGTGCACCGACTGCCGGGTTTCCGGTACGACATCGCGCTCCCGGAAACCGAGTTGGCCGCCGATGAGACGCTCGCTCTGCCGATCGACGCGGCGATGACGCGGCGGCAGTTGCAGCGGGTCGTGCACGCCTGCAACGCATTGGGCGGATTGCTGCAGCCGGCCTTCTAGGACCGCCCTGGTGGGTGGTTCGAAGGGGCCTCAACATCAGGTAAGCTTTATGTCGTTGCCGAGCGGGAAACCGCGAAAGCGACAGGCCCCTATAGCTCAGTCGGTAGAGCGTCTCCATGGTAAGGAGAAGGTCAGCGGTTCGATTCCGCTTGGGGGCTCGGGAATTGAGGCCTCCGCCCATCGGGCGGGGGCCTTTTTCGTTGCCCCCGCCCCACTGGGCCTCAGTCGTGGTGGATGCCCGGCACGCGCATCGCGAGGATCGCCATGTCGTCCGACGGGGCGTCAGCGGCGAAGCGCTCCACGGCGCGCATGATGCGAGCGGCGACCGCACCGGCCGTCAGGCCCGTACAGGTGGACAGGACATCGGCCAGGCCGTCGTCGCCGAGCATGCGGCTGCCCTCACGGCGCTCCGTGATGCCGTCCGTGACGCAGAGCAGGACGTCGCCCGGATCGAGCGTCAGCGTCTGCTCGTACAGCTCCAGGTCGTCCATGACGCCGAGCAGCGGCTGGGGCTCGGCGTACGGCGCCACAGTGCCGTCCTGGCGCAGGCGCAGCGGCAGCGGGTGGCCGGCGCAGACCATCTTCAGGATCGCCGAGCCGTCCTCCTGGGGCCACAACTCCCCGTAGAGCAGGGTGAGGAAGCGGCTGCGGGCGCCCTCGTCGAGGATCGCCGCGTTCAGGCGCTCCAGGACCGCGGGACCGCCGAAGCCCTCGCGGGCGAGCAGGCGCAGGGCGTGGCGGGCCAGGCCGGTGACGGCCGCCGCCTCCGGGCCCGTGCCGCAGACGTCGCCGATGGCGAAGCCGTACGCGCCGTCCCGGATGGGGAACAGGTCGTAGAAGTCGCCGCCCACCTCGTTGCCCTCGCCGGCCGCGCGGTAGATGACCTCCACCTCGACGCCGGGGACGTCGGGGAGCTCCGGCGGCAGCAGGCTGCGCTGGAGGGACTGGCTGATGGCCATGCGCTCCGAGTAGAGGCGCGCGTTGTCGAGGGCCAGGGCCGCCCTGCGGCTCAAGTCCTCGGCCAGCTCCAGGATTTCCTGGCGGAAGTGCTCGTCGGTCGGCTTGCCGAGCGTCAGCATGCCGATGACGCGGTTACGAGCGACCAGGGGGAGTACGACGGTTTCGCCGCCGACGGCGGACGCCGTCTGGAGCGTCGTGCCGATGCCGGAGCTGACGCTCGCCGGTTCGCCGAGTCCCAGGCTTCTCATGGACGTACGCAGAGCGGCCTCGTGGGCCGCCTCCGCGGGGGCGGGCCAGACGCGGGCGCCCGGAGTCGGGACCGGGTCCGGCGGGGCGATCTTCGAAAGGAGCGCCTTGAGGCCGTCGATGCGTTCCTCGTCCTCGTGCAGCACATAGGAGAGGTACGGGTCCGAGGCCTGGTCGGCGATCGTGTAGACCGCGCACCACGTGGCGAGGGTCGGGACGGTCATCTGGGCCATGAGCGCCAGGGTCTGGTCGCGGTCGAGCGTGCCCGCCAGGAGGTCGGAGGCCTCGACAAGGAAGCTGAGTGAACCGCGGCGGAGCTTTTCCAGCTCCCCAAGGCGGGCCGATTCGACGGCCAGCGCGATGCGGTCCGCGGCGAACTGAAGGCGCAGCGCCTCTTCGTTCGAGTAGCGGTCAGGGGCCTCCGCGGCGACGCCCAGGGAGCCCGTGAGGCGGCCCTCGACCTTGAGGGGGACCGTGACGACCGAGCGCATGCCCGTGCCGTTCAAGAGCGGGACGGCGCCGGGGACTTGGGTGAGATCCTCGTGCACGGCGGGCATACGGGCCGAACCGTAGCGGTTGGGGCCGACTTCGACGGGTACGCGCGCGAAGCGCTGCCGTGCGGAGGGCAGGCCGGTCGAGGCGCGGACCTCCAGCTCCGTCTCGTCGTCGGTGGCCAGCAGGAGGAACGCGGAGTCGCCGTCCAGCATGTCGCGGGCGCGCTCCACGGTGCGCTGGAGCAGCCCGTCGAGGTCGTCGGGGGCCGGCGAGCCGATAAAAACCTCGAACGCGTCGGAGCCGGGGCTCTCGGAGTGCGTGGCGGGATCGGGCGAGGGCAGGCGCAGCGGCGTCTGGAGGACGGCGCGCTCGTGGTCGCGGACCAGGAGACAGACGGTCGACGGCTCGCCGTCGGTATCGCGTACGCGCAGGTGCGAGGCGTATACGGGGGTCACACGGCCGCTGGCGCCACGGATGCCGTAGCTGCCCTCCCAGCGTGAGAGTTGGAGCGCTTCGGCGATGCCCGTGCTGATGCCGGGCGTGTGCGGCCAGGCCGCGAAGTCGGTGAGGGGCTTGCCGACGACCTGATCGGCCGCGTAGCCGAAGAGATCCTGTGCGTCCTCGTTCCAGCCGGTGATCGCGCCGACGCGGTCGATCTGGACGACGGCCACGCGGACCCGCTCGTCCGCGAGCGGGAGGAGGTCCGTGGGGAGGTTGGGGCCCGCGGCGCGGGTTCCAACGGAGCGCTCGGGCAGGTCGAGTTGGAACCAGACCCGCTTGTGCGTGGCCGAATAGTCGACGCCCCAGCGGGTGGCGAGCGCGGCGCAGAGCTGGAGGCCGCGGCCGCCCTCGCGGTCCGGGCTCCCCATGTTCATGGCCGACGACTGCAGCGGAATCTCGCGCTCCGGGTACCGGTCGGCGACCTCGATCCGTACGTGATCCTCACTTCGCAGGCACGTGACCTCCGCGGATGTGCCCGCGTGGACCACGGCATTTGTCACGAGTTCGCTGGTCAGCACGACCGCGTCGTCGATGATGTCGGCATGGCCCCACCCTTGGAGGGTGTCGCGCACGAAGGAGCGGGCGGTCGCGACGGATCGCCCGACCGGTTCGAAAGTGGCGGCCGCGCGCGCGGTGATCACAGAACTCCCTGTACGAGTTGTACCCGTTGTACGAGTGTCGAGGCCCAGGTCTCCCGTACCCATGTCTCGGCCGCCCCTCCGATGCCCGCTCGTTTTCCGCCACCGCCCAGGCCGGGCGGACCGGGGTGGGTGGACAGCCGCATGCAAGGTTACTTACCTTCGCCGTCCATGCGGATGCCGGTCGTCTGTGTTTCCGTCCGGAGGGTGTGCGGACGGTGTGCGAAGCTGCCGAACTGTTATGGCCTGGTTCAGCCATGGTGAAACACTGGGCAAGCTTCCATAGAAGAACGCATTGAAGTGTTGATGCGACGGTAGAAGCGAATCCGAGAAACCCGAGCTACCCGAGCAGTACAGGTCGATCCCTGCGGGAGGGACACAGTGGAGTCTGGCGCAGCGACGCGAAGCAAGAAGGCGCGCGCAGAAGGCGGACAGTCCCTGACGAAACAGCGCAAAACGCGCGGTGGCAGCGGCACGACGACGGTGGATACCGCGGCGCTGAACCGACTGCTCGCAGGTCTGGTCGCCATGAGAGACGGAAATTTCCGCAAGAGGCTGACCGTCAGCGGCGACGGGGTGATGTCGGAGATCGCGGCCGTCTTCAACGAGGTGGCGGACCGGAATCTGCACCTGACGGGCGAGATGTCCCGGGTGCGGCGCATGGTCGGACGCGAGGGCAAGCTCACCGAGCGGCTCGAGACGGGCGCCTGTGAGGGCTCCTGGGCCGCGGCGATCAATGCGTCCAACGCGCTCGTGGACGACCTCGTACGGCCCGTCTCAGAGGTCGGGAGGGTGCTCTCGGCGGTCGCGGAGGGCGATCTGTCGCCCCGCATGGAGCTGCGGGCCCAGGTGCCGGAAGGGAAGCCGGAGGGCAACGGGCATCCGCTGCGCGGTGAATTCCTGAAGGTCGGCCGGACCGTCAACAATCTGGTCGACCAGCTCTCCACGTTCACCGACGAGGTCACGCGCGTGGCCAGCGAGGTGGGTACCGAGGGCAAGCTCGGTGGTCAGGCGCGCGTACGTGGAATGTCCGGTTCGTGGAAGGATCTCACGGATTCCGTCAACACGATGGCGTACCGGCTGACGGCGCAGGTACGTGACATTGCTCTCGTCACCACCGCGGTGGCCAAGGGTGACCTGTCCCGAAAGGTCACGGTTCACGTCGCGGGCGAGATGCTCGAGCTCAAGAACACCGTGAACACGATGGTGGACCAGCTGTCGTCGTTCTCCTCCGAGGTCACCCGTGTGGCCCGGGAAGTGGGCACGGAGGGTGAGCTCGGCGGCCAGGCGCAGGTGCCCGGTGTGGCAGGCGTGTGGAAGGACCTCACCGATTCGGTGAACCTCATGGCCGGCAACCTGACCGCCCAGGTGCGTGGAATCGCCCAGGTCACGACGGCTGTGGCCAACGGTGACCTGTCCCAGAAGGTGACGGTGTCGGCGCGCGGCGAGGTCGCCCAGCTCGCCGAGACCATCAACCAGATGACGGAGACGCTGCGGACCTTCGCGGACGAGGTCACGCGTGTGGCCAACGAGGTCGGTGCAGAGGGTCAGCTCGGTGGCCAGGCCAATGTGCCGGGAGCCGCCGGCACGTGGAAGGACCTCACCGATTCGGTGAACACGGTTTTCCGGAACCTCACAACTCAGGTGCGGGACATCGCGACCGTCACCACGGCTGTGGCGAACGGTGACCTGTCGCAGAAGGTCACCGTCGACGTCGCCGGTGAAATGCTCGAGCTGAAGAACACCGTGAACACGATGGTGGACCAGCTGTCCGCCTTCGGTTCCGAAGTGACGCGCGTTGCTCGTGAGATCGGTGTCGAGGGTGAGCTGGGCGGCCAGGCCCTCGTACCGGGCGCCGCCGGTACGTGGAAGGACCTGACCGACTCCGTCAACACGGCTTTCCGGAACCTCACCGGGCAGGTGCGCAACATTGCCCAGGTGACGACGGCTGTGGCGAACGGTGACCTGTCGCAGAAGGTCACCGTCGACGTCTCCGGCGAGATGCTCCAGCTGAAGAACACCGTGAACACGATGGTGGACCAGCTGTCGAGCTTCGCCGACCAGGTGACGCGGATGGCCCGAGACGTGGGCACGGAGGGCCGCCTCGGCGGCCAGGCCCGCGTGGACGGCGTGAGCGGCACCTGGAAGGAACTGACCGACTCCGTCAACTTCATGGCCGGAAACCTGACGTCACAGGTGCGGCAGATCGCTCAGGTCACGACCGCGGTGGCGCGTGGTGACCTGTCGCAGAAGATCGACGTGGATGCCCGCGGCGAGATCCTGGAGCTGAAGAACACCATCAACACGATGGTCGACCAGCTCTCGGCCTTCGCGGACCAGGTGACCCGCGTGGCCCGCGAGGTGGGCACGGAGGGCCGTCTGGGCGGCCAGGCGCAGGTGCCCGGCGTGGCCGGCGTGTGGCGCGATCTGACGGACTCCGTGAACGGCATGGCCGGCAACCTCACGGCCCAGGTGCGCAACATCGCCCAGGTCGCCACGGCGGTGGCGCGTGGTGACCTGTCGCAGAAGATCGACGTGGACGCGCGCGGCGAGATCCTGGAGCTGAAGAACACCCTCAACACGATGGTGGACCAGCTGTCGGCCTTCGCCGAGCAGGTGACGCGGGTGGCCCGCGAGGTGGGGACGGACGGCATCCTCGGCGGTCAGGCCGAGGTGCAGGGAGTGTCGGGTACGTGGAAGGACCTGACGCAGTCCGTGAACGGCATGGCCAACAACCTGACGCTTCAGGTGCGGAACATCGCCGAGGTCACGACCGCGGTGGCGCGCGGCGACCTCTCCAAGAAGATCACCGTCGACGCCAAGGGCGAGATCCTCGAACTCGTCACCACGGTGAACACGATGGTGGACCAGCTGTCGTCGTTCGCCGAGCAGGTGACCCGGGTGGCCCGTGAAGTGGGCACCGAGGGGCAACTGGGCGGTCAGGCAAGGGTTCCGGGTGTCACGGGCATCTGGAAGGACCTGAGCGACAACGTGAACCTCATGGCCAACAACCTGACCATGCAGGTGCGCAACATCTCCCAGGTCGCCAACGCGGTGGCCAACGGCGACCTGACCCGCCAGGTCACGATCGAGGCGCGCGGCGAGGTCGCGCAGCTCGCCGACACGTTCAACACGATGGTGCGGACGCTGAGTTCGTTCGCCGACCAGGTCACCAAGGTGGCCCGCGAGGTGGGCACCGACGGCATCCTCGGCGGCCAGGCCCGCGTACCCGGAGTGTCCGGTACGTGGAAGGACCTGACCGAGTCCGTGAACGGCATGGCCTCGAACCTGACCGGTCAGGTGCGCAACATCGCGATGGTCACGACCGCCATCGCCAAGGGCGACCTGACCAAGAAGATCGACATCGATGCGCGCGGCGAGATTCTCGAGCTGAAGACCACGATCAACACGATGGTCGACCAGCTGTCGTCGTTCGCCGAGCAGGTGACCCGCGTGGCCCGTGAGGTGGGCACCGAGGGCCAGCTGGGCGGCCAGGCGCGGGTGCGCGACGTGGACGGCACGTGGCGCGATCTGACCGAGTCCGTGAACGAGATGGCCGGGAACCTGACCCGTCAGGTGCGCGCCATCGCGGCCGTCGCCACCGCGGTGACCCGCGGCGACCTCAATCTCAAGATCGACGTCGACGCCGCGGGTGAGATCCAGGTCCTCCAGGACAACATCAACAAGATGATCTCGAACCTGCGCGACACCACGATCGCCAACGAGGAGCAGGACTGGCTCAAGGGCAACCTGGCGCGCATCTCGGGTCTCATGCAGGGCCGCCGCGACCTCGACGACGTCGCGGGGCTCATCATGAGCGAGCTCACGCCTGTGGTGTCGGCGCAGCACGGCGCGTTCTTCCTGGCACTGCCCCTGGACGACGGCGCGGACGCGGCGACCTCGGAGGAGGACGCGTACGAGCTGCGCATGTGCGGGAGCTACGGCTACTCCATGGGCGCCATGCCGACGGCCTTCCGGCCGGGCGAGACGCTGATCGGGACGGCCGCGCAGGAGAAGCGCACGATCCTCGTGGACAACGCGCCGAGCGGCTATCTGAAGATCGCCTCCGGGCTCGGTGAGGCGCCTCCGGCGCAGGTCATCGTGATCCCCGTGCTCTTCGAAGGCACGGTGCTCGGCGTGATCGAGCTGGCGTCCTTCACGCCCTTCACGCAGATCCAGAAGGACTTCCTGAACCAGATCGCCGAGATGATCGCGACGAGCGTCAACACGATCTCGGTCAACACCAAGACCGAGGTCCTGCTGCGGCAGTCGCAGGAGCTGACCGAGCAGCTCCGGGAGCGCTCGGCCGAGCTGGAGAACCGGCAGAAGGCCCTCCAGGCGTCCAACGCCGAGCTGGAGGAGAAGGCCGAACTGCTCGCCCAGCAGAACCGCGACATCGAGGTGAAGAACACCGAGATCGAAGAGGCGCGGCAGGTCCTGGAGGAGCGCGCCGAGCAGCTCGCCGTCTCGATGCGCTACAAGAGCGAGTTCCTCGCCAACATGTCGCACGAGCTGCGTACGCCGCTCAACTCGCTGCTCATCCTTGCCAAGTTGCTGGCGGACAACGCCGACGCGAACCTCACGCCGAAGCAGGTCGAGTTCGCCGAGACGATCCACGGAGCGGGCTCCGACCTGCTCCAGCTGATCAACGACATCCTGGACCTGTCGAAGGTCGAGGCGGGCAAGATGGACGTCTCGCCGACGCGCATCGCCCTGGTGCAACTCGTCGACTACGTAGAGGCCACGTTCCGGCCGCTCACCGCGGAGAAGCAACTGGACTTCTCCGTAAGGGTGTCGCCGGAACTGCCCACCACGTTGCACACCGACGAACAGCGCCTCCTTCAGGTGCTGCGCAACCTGCTGTCGAACGCGGTGAAGTTCACCGACTCCGGTGCCGTCGAACTCGTCATCAGGCCGGCCGGCGCCGACGTGCCGAACGCGATCCGTGAACAGCTCCTGGAAGCGGGCTCGTTGACCGAGGTCGACGGCGATGTGATCGCCTTCTCGGTGACCGACACCGGCATCGGCATCGCGGCCAGCAAGATGCGCGTCATCTTCGAGGCGTTCAAGCAGGCCGACGGCACGACGAGCCGCAAGTACGGCGGTACGGGCCTCGGCCTGTCCATCAGCCGCGAGATCGCCCGCCTCCTGGGCGGCGAGATCCACGCGCAGAGCGAGCCCGGACGTGGCTCGACGTTCACGCTGTACCTGCCGATGCACCCGAGCGAGCTGCCGCCCCAGGGCTACGCGCAGCTCGCGCCGACCATCGAACCGGGGGAGCGGCTCGCCATCGACGCGGCGCCCGAGCCCGCCGAGGTGGAGACCCCGGCCGAGGTGAGGTCGTACCAGGACACCCAGAACGGCCCCGCGGCGCTGTTCCGGCGGCGGCGCAGGGCGACCCCGATCGCGACGCCGCCGCCCGAGCGGACGGTGCCGCAGAGCCAGCCGATGCCCGCACAGGAGCGCGCTGAGGAGGCCTGGGACGGCATGGGGAGCGCTGCGTCGGGCGCGGCCGAGCGGAGCGCGCCCGCGCCCCGCAGCGGGCTGCTGTTCGGCGGCGAGAAGGTGCTCATCGTCGACGACGACATCCGTAACGTGTTCGCGCTGACCAGCGTCCTGGAGCAGCAGGGCCTGTCGGTCCTGTACGCGGAGAACGGGCGTGAGGGCATCGAGGTCCTCGAACAGCACGACGATGTGACAGTTGTGCTGATGGACATCATGATGCCGGAGATGGACGGCTACGCGACGACGACGGCGATCCGTAGGATGCCTCAGTTCGCCGGGCTGCCGATCATCGCGCTCACCGCGAAGGCGATGAAGGGCGACCGGGAGAAGGCCATCGAATCGGGCGCTTCCGACTACGTGACAAAGCCGGTCGATCCGGACCATTTGCTCTCTGTGATGGAGCGGTGGATGCATGGTGAGTGACCGGAAACGGGAATGTTCAAGATGAGTTGCTGACTGAGTGTGGTCGAAGTCGTGTAGAGGCGCGGGATTCGGGGAACCTTCTGGTCTCCCACCGCGTTTCTGCTACGTGCACGGTGACATCGCGGTGACAGGGTGTGGCGACAGGCGGGGTGCGGCTACGATGACCGGCACAAGGACGGACGGCGCAAGGGAGTCGTTCCCTGGGGTGGCGAAAGGAGCCTCCCCGAGTCCTGCGGACAGGGGCGGCCCCATGCCGGGGCGAGGAGGGCGGGCCATGGTGCAGAAGGCCAAGATCCTCCTGGTCGATGACCGGCCGGAGAATCTGCTGGCGCTGGAGGCCATCCTCTCCGCGCTCGATCAGACACTGGTACGGGCATCGTCCGGGGAGGAAGCGCTGAAGGCGCTGCTCACGGACGATTTCGCGGTCATTCTGCTGGACGTTCAGATGCCAGGAATGGACGGATTCGAAACCGCTGCGCACATCAAGCGCCGCGAGCGGACACGGGACATTCCGATCATCTTCCTCACCGCGATCAACCACGGACCGCATCACACGTTCCGTGGCTACGCGGCGGGGGCGGTGGACTACATCTCCAAGCCGTTCGACCCCTGGGTGCTGCGCGCCAAGGTCTCGGTGTTCGTCGAGCTGTACATGAAGAACTGCCAGCTCCGGGAGCAGGCGGCGCTGCTGCGGCTCCAGCTGGAGGGCGGCGGCAAGGCCATCGGGGACAGCAAGGAGCCCGCTGGGCTGCTCGCCGAGCTGTCCGCGCGGCTCGCCGCGGTCGAGGAGCAGGCCGAGGCGCTGTCGAAGCAGCTGGACGACGAGTCCGCGGACGCGGCGGCGGTCGCCACGGCGGCACACCTGGAGCGCAAACTCACCGGACTGCGCAGAGCACTTGACGCTCTGGAGCCCGGCACGGGGAGCGGCGCGCCCTCGCTGCCGTCCCAGAACTGAGGCGGAAGGCCCCCTGAACCGGGGGCACCGCTCGGGCTTTGAGGACACGTCAGTTTCCTCCCCGGCAGCCCGCGACACGATCGGGTGAAGCGGTGGGCACACGTGTCCAAGGTCCTCTCCACCGGTAACCTCACACCCATGGCCTCTCGTCCCGCAGCCAAGAAGACGCCCGCGAAGAAGACGGCGCCGACCAAGGCTCCGGCGAAGAAGGCCGCTGCCCAAAAAGGCCCCGCGAAGAAGACCGCGGCCAAGAAGCCGGCGCCGAAGAAGGCACCCGCCAAGAAGTCCGTCGCGAAAAAGCCCGCACCGAAGCCGGCACCCAATCCGACCGGGGGCCTGTACAAGCTCGTACGCGCCCTGTGGCTCGGTGTCGCGCACAGCGTGGGGGCGATGTTCCGCGGCATAGGGCGTGGCGCCAAGGGGCTCGACCCGGCGCACCGCAAGGACGGGCTCGCGCTGCTGCTGCTCGGCGTCGGGCTGATCTGCGCGGCCGGTACCTGGTCGAATCTGCAGGGCCCGGTCGGCGACCTCGTCGACATGCTGGTCACCGGCGCGTTCGGCCGCCTCGACCTGCTGGTGCCGATCCTGCTCGGGATCATCGCCGTACGCCTCATCCGGCACCCCGAGAAGCCCGAGGCCAACGGGCGGATCGTGATCGGCCTCTCCGCGCTCGTCATCGGCGTGCTCGGGCAGGTCCACATCGCGTGCGGCTCACCCGCGCGCGGGGACGGCATGCGCGCCATAAAGGACGCCGGCGGACTCATCGGCTGGGCCGCCGCGACGCCGCTGAGCTTCACGGTGACCCAGGTGCTCGCGGTCCCGCTGCTCGTCCTGCTCACCGTGTTCGGGCTGCTCGTGGTGACCGCGACGCCCGTCAACGCCATTCCGCAGCGCCTGCACCAGCTGGGCGTGAAGCTCGGCGTCGTGCACGACGACGCGGTCTTCGCCGAGGGCGCCGCGGACGACTACGAGGACGACTGGCGCGAGGCCGCGCCCGCGCGCTCCCGCAAGCGCCCCGCGGCCCCGGCCCCGGAGTCGTACGACCCGGACCGGGCCGAGGAGGAGGCGTTCGCCAAGCGGCGCAAGTCGCGGCGGTCCGTCCAGCCCTCGATGGAGCGGCCGATGGACGCGGTCGACGTGGCCGCGGCGGCGGCCGCCGCGCTCGACGGCGCGGTGCTGCACGGCATGCCGCCCTCGCCGCTCGTCGCGGACCTCACGCAGGGCGTCTCCGGCGACGGCACCGGCGAGAACAGCGGTGAGACGTCCACAGGGGACCGCTCGGCGCCCGTTCCGGGGGCCAGGGCCAAGAAGGCGCCGGCAGGCGCTCAGAAGGAGCCTGAGCCGACGCCCACCTCGCTCGGCGTGCCGGACCTGACCAAGGCCGCGCCCGACGCGCGCGGCGACCTGCCGCCGCGCGCCGAGCAGCTCCAGCTCGCGGGCGACATCACGTACGCGCTGCCCTCCCTCGACCTGCTCACCCGCGGTGGCCCCGGCAAGTCGCGCAGCGCCGCCAACGACGCCGTCGTCGAGTCGCTGCAGACCGTCTTCACCGAGTTCAAGGTCGACGCGGGCGTCACGGGCTTCACACGCGGCCCCACGGTCACGCGCTACGAGATCGAGCTCGGCCCCGCCGTGAAGGTCGAGAAGATCA
This sequence comes from Streptomyces sp. EDA2-14, assembly GCF_054963755.1. Taxonomy (NCBI): domain Bacteria; kingdom Bacillati; phylum Actinomycetota; class Actinomycetes; order Kitasatosporales; family Streptomycetaceae; genus Streptomyces; species Streptomyces sp. EDA2-14. The sequence goes on along the minus strand of NZ_JBUEGE010000003.1, from coordinate 710,115 downwards.
CGGCCCTGGCGAAGAACATCGCGTACGCCGTCGCGTCCCCGGACGTCCGGATCATCTCGCCGATCCCCGGCAAGTCCGCGGTCGGCATCGAGATCCCGAACACCGACCGCGAGATGGTCAACGTCGGCGACGTGCTGCGCCTCGCGGACGCGGCCGAGGACGAGCACCCGATGCTGGTCGCGCTCGGCAAGGACGTCGAGGGCGGCTACGTCATGGCCAACATGGCGAAGATGCCGCACATCCTGGTCGCCGGTGCCACCGGTTCCGGCAAGTCCTCGTGCATCAACTGTCTGATCACCTCGATCATGATGCGGGCGACCCCCGAGGACGTCCGGATGGTCCTGGTCGACCCCAAGCGCGTGGAGCTGACCGCGTACGAGGGCATCCCGCACCTGATCACGCCGATCATCACCAACCCCAAGAAGGCCGCCGAGGCGCTCCAGTGGGTCGTGCGGGAGATGGATCTGCGCTACGACGACCTCGCGGCCTTCGGCTACCGGCACATCGACGACTTCAACAAGGCCGTCAAGGACGGCAAGCTCACGACCCCCGAAGGCAGTGAGCGGGAGCTCAAGGCGTACCCGTACCTGCTGGTCATCGTCGACGAGCTCGCGGACCTGATGATGGTCGCGCCGAGGGACGTCGAGGACTCCATCGTCCGGATCACACAGCTCGCGCGCGCGGCGGGCATCCACCTGGTGCTCGCCACCCAGCGACCCTCGGTCGACGTCGTCACCGGCCTCATCAAGGCCAACGTGCCCTCACGTCTCGCCTTCGCCACGTCCTCACTCGCCGACAGCCGCGTCATCCTCGACCAGCCGGGCGCCGAGAAGCTCATCGGCAAGGGCGACGGCCTGTTCCTCCCCATGGGGGCGAACAAGCCGACCCGTATGCAGGGCGCCTTCGTCATAGAGGACGAGATCCACGCGATCGTCCAGCACTGCAAGGACCAGATGGCGCCCGTCTTCCGGGACGACGTCACGGTGGGAACCAAGCAGAAGAAGGAGATCGACGAGGACATCGGCGACGACCTGGACCTGCTGTGCGCGGCCGCCGAGCTGGTCGTCTCCACGCAGTTCGGCTCGACCTCCATGCTGCAGCGCAAGCTGCGCGTGGGCTTCGCCAAGGCCGGACGCCTCATGGACTTGATGGAGTCGCGGAACATCGTCGGACCCAGTGAAGGTTCGAAGGCTCGTGACGTTCTTGTGAAAGCCGATGAGCTGGAGGGAGTGCTCGCGGTGATCCGCGGGGAGGCTCAACCTTAAGAAGATCCCCTCGAACGACGTCACCCGTACGGGCATCGGAGCAACCGTTTCCCCGTCGCCTACGTCAAGTTGAGGGAGGAGGCAACCGAGTACGTCGCCAACGGGATGGCGGGCCATTCTGATGGCGTACAAAGTCCGACCGCCCGGTTGCCTCACCCATTCACACCCCCCCTACACTGAACCTCCAGCAGGTGGCTACACGCTCGAAAGGCGCCCCCGTGTCCATCGGCAACTCCCCTGAAGACGACAGCCCTTCGGAAGACCGCATCCAGCACGCGGACGACGACCGGCCGTCGATCGGTCGTGTCCTCCAGCAGGCACGCATCGACGCGGGTCTGACCATCGACGAGATCAGCCAGTCGACGCGGGTGCGCATCCCGATCGTCCAAGCGATCGAACAGGACGATTTCTCGCGCTGCGGCGGCGACGTCTACGCGCGAGGTCACATCCGCACGCTCGCGCGTGCCGTGTCCCTTGATCCCGAACCCCTGATCGAGCAGTACGACGACGAGCACGGCGGAAGCCCCGCGCCGACGCCGGCCACCCCGCTGTTCGAGACCGAGCGCATCCGTTCCGAGCCCCGCAGGCCGAACTGGACGGCCGCGATGGTCGCGGCGATCGTCGCCGTGGTCGCCTTCGTCGGCTACACCGCCTTCAGCGGCGGTGACGGCGGAGACGGTCAGCAGCAGGCTGCCGAGGGCTCCACGCCCGCGACCAGCAAGCCCTCGACCGCCAAGCCGAGTCCCAGCACCAAGAAGCCCGCCGACCCGAAGCCGGACCCGACGGACAGCGCGATCGCCGCGGCCCCCGCGGACAAGGTCACCGTCAAGGTGAACGCCGCGGACGGACGCAGCTGGATCTCCGCCAAGGACCACAACGGGCGGACCATGTTCGACGGACTGCTGCAGGACGGCCAGACGAAGACCTTCCAGGACAACCGGAAGATCGACCTCGTCCTCGGCAACGCGGGCGTGATCAAGCTGTACGTGAACGGCAAGCAGATCGAGGACGAGTTCAAGCCCGGCACGGTCCAGCGGCTGTCGTACACGAAGGGTGACCCCGAGGTCGGCTGAGTCCGGTGTTCTCGCGGTAACCCCTCGCGGCAGGGGCTGTCAGTGGGACGAAGTAGTCTTGATGCCATGCCCGAACGCCGTACCGTCGCACTTGTCACCCTTGGCTGCGCCCGTAACGAGGTGGACTCGGAGGAGCTCGCAGGCCGCTTGGAGGCGGACGGCTGGGAGCTCGTCGAGGACGCCGACGCAGCCGATGTCGCCGTCGTGAACACCTGTGGCTTCGTGGAGGCCGCGAAGAAGGACTCCGTCGACGCCCTGCTGGAAGCCAATGACCTCAAGGGTCATGGCAGAACGCAGGCGGTGGTCGCGGTCGGCTGCATGGCTGAGCGCTACGGCAAGGAGCTCGCCGAGGCGCTGCCCGAGGCCGACGGTGTGCTCGGTTTCGACGACTACGAGGACATCTCCGGCCGCCTCCAGACGATCCTGTCCGGGGGCAGTGTGGAGGCGCACGCCCCGCGCGACCGCCGCAAGCTGCTGCCGATCAGCCCGGCCGAGCGCCAGGAGGCGGGCGCCGGGATCGCGCTTCCGGGGCACGCCCCGACGGATCTTCCCGAGGGTCTCGCGCCCGCGTCCGGGCCGCGTGCCCCGCTGCGGCGCCGGCTCGACGGCAACCCGGTCGCGTCCGTGAAGCTGGCGTCCGGCTGCGACCGGCGGTGCTCGTTCTGCGCCATCCCGTCGTTCCGTGGCTCCTTCATCTCGCGCCGCCCCAGCGACGTACTGAACGAGACGCGCTGGCTCGCCGAGCAGGGCGTCAAGGAGATCATGCTGGTCTCCGAGAACAACACATCGTACGGCAAGGACCTGGGCGACATCCGGCTCCTGGAGTCGCTGCTGCCCGAGCTGGCCGGGGTCGACGGCATCGAGCGCGTGCGGGTCAGCTACCTCCAGCCCGCCGAGATGCGGCCGGGCCTGATCGACGTACTGACGGGGACCGAGAAGGTCGCCCCGTACTTCGACCTCTCCTTCCAGCACTCGGCGCCCGGCGTGCTGCGCGCGATGCGGCGCTTCGGTGACACCGACCGCTTCCTGGAGCTGCTCGACACCATTCGGTCCAAGGCACCGCAGGCAGGTGTCCGGTCGAACTTCATCGTGGGCTTCCCCGGCGAGAGCGAGTCCGACTACGCGGAGCTGGAGCGGTTCCTGAACGGGGCGCGGCTCGACGCCATCGGTGTGTTCGGCTACTCCGACGAGGAGGGCACGGAAGCCGCCACGTACGACACGAAGCTCGACGAGGACGTGGTCGCGCAGCGCCTCGCGCGCCTGTCCCGGCTCGCCGAGCAGCTGGTGTCGCAGCGCGCGGAGGAGCGCCTGGGCGAGACCGTGCAGGTGCTCGTCGAGTCCGTCGACGAGGAGGACGGCGTCGTCGGGCGCGGTGCCCACCAGGCCCCCGAGACCGACGGACAGGTGCGTCTCACGAGCGGCGCCGGTCTGACGATCGGCCGTATGGTCGAGGCAAAGGTGGTCGGCACCGAAGGTGTCGATCTCGTGGCCGAGCCGCTGGAGATCGCTGAGGAGGCGGACAGATGACCGGAGTCCCGGCGTCCGCTGCGGGCGGGACCGGCAGGCCTTCGCCCGGAGGCAAGCTGGGCACTGCGGCCGTCAATCAGGCGAGCCTGTGGAACATCGCCAACATCCTGACCATGATCCGGCTCCTTCTGGTGCCGGGTTTCGTGGCGCTCATGCTGGCCGGCGGCGGGTACGACCCGGCGTGGCGGGCCTGGGCCTGGGCGGCGTTCGCCGTTGCCATGATCACGGATGTTTTCGACGGGCATTTGGCGCGTTCGTACAACCTGGTCACCGATTTCGGAAAGATCGCCGACCCCATCGCCGACAAAGCGATCATGGGTGCCGCGCTGATCTGTCTGTCGTCCCTCGGTGATCTTCCGTGGTGGGTGACCGGCGTGATTCTCGGGCGTGAGCTCGGGATCACGCTGCTGCGTTTCATCGTCATTCGGTACGGGGTCATTCCCGCCAGCCGTGGCGGAAAGCTGAAGACGCTCGCGCAGGGCACGGCCGTCGGGATGTACATCCTGGCGCTGACCGGGCCGCTCGCGACGCTGCGCTGGTGGGTCATGGCGGTCGCCGTCGCACTCACGGTGGTGACCGGGCTCGACTACGTGCGGCAGGCCGTCGTGCTGCGCCGCGCGGGGCTCACCGAATCGAAGGCCGCGGCGCGGGCGTCGGCGGAGGCTGCCGAGAAGTGACGTACGAGGCGGTCGAGGCGCTGCGCCTGTTGACGGAGCGGGGGGAGACCCTCGCCGTCGCGGAGTCGCTCACGGGCGGTCTGGTGGCCGCGGAGCTCGTGGCGGTGCCAGGAGCCTCGAAGGCCTTCCGCGGGTCCGTCACGGCGTACGCGACCGAGCTCAAGCACCGGCTGCTCGGCGTCGACGCCGATCTGCTCGCCGCCTACGGGCCCGTGCACCCCGAGGTCGCGCTGGCCATGGCGGCCGGTGTGCGGGAGGCGCTGGGCGCGGACTGGGGCGTCGCCACGACCGGAGTCGCGGGCCCCGAGCCGCAGGACGGACAGCCGGTCGGGACCGTGTATGTGGCCGCGGTCGGGCCGGGAACTGATCGTTCCGAGCCTGCGGCCGATTTCGCTGGTAGCCACAAAGTCGTCGCCCTGCGGTTGAACGGCGCTCGGACGGAAATCCGTATGGAGAGTGTACGGAGCGTGCTCGGACTGCTCGTCGAAGAGCTGGTCGGAGCGCATTTCGGCGAACGTACTGGGAAAGCGCGGGCACAGGATACGGAACAGAACGGGGGGTTTTGATGTTTGCAGCCCTGAGTGAACACGACATCGCTCCCCGCACGGCCGCGGCACAAGGCGGTACGGTGGGGCGAGAAGGATGCGGCTACGCGGTCCGAGGAGGGAGCCACCGATGATTCTGCTCCGTCGCCTGCTGGGTGACGTGCTGCGTCGGCAGCGCCAGCGCCAGGGCCGTACTCTGCGCGAAGTCTCCTCGTCCGCCCGAGTCTCGCTCGGCTATCTCTCCGAGGTGGAGCGGGGGCAGAAGGAGGCTTCCTCCGAGCTGCTCTCCGCGATCTGCGACGCGCTTGACGTACGGATGTCCGAGCTGATGCGCGAGGTGAGCGATGAGCTCGCTCTCGCCGAGCTGGCCGAGTCGGCAGCAGCCGTCCCGTCGGAGCCGGTGCCCGCACCGGTTCGTCCGATGCTCAATTCCGTCTCCGTGGCCGGTGTCCCGCCGGAACGTGTGACGATCAAGGCGCCTGCGGAGGCTGTGGACGTCGTAGCGGCGTAGCGCCTGCGCGCTCAGTGTGCTGAGCCCAGCTTGAATGTGGGGAGAGCCCCGGCCGAGATGATCGGCCGGGGCTCTCTGCTGCGCGCTTCCTGCTGCGCGCTTTCTGCTGGGCGCGTTCGCGTGGCGTGAGGGGGTGGGCGTGGGGTGCCGCGTGGGGCCGGTCTTGATGTGTCCGGAATAGTCCGTGTGTGCCATTGTTGATGGTGGTTTCGATACGGAGGTGACGTATGTACGTCGTGAAGAGCCCGCTGCCGGATGCGGACCTGAAGACTGTGGCCGAGGCGCTCCAGGGCGCCCTGGTGGACCTGGTGGACCTGTCCCTTGTGGCGAAGCAGGTGCACTGGAACGTGGTCGGTCCGCGGTTCCGGTCGGTGCACCTTCAGCTCGACGAGGTGGTGGACACCGCGCGGGCGCATTCGGACACGGTGGCCGAGCGGGCCTCGACGCTGGGCGTCCCGCCCGACGGCCGCGCGAAGACCGTGGCGGACACCAGTGGCGTGGGCGTGGCCCCCGACGGCTGGGTGAAGGACACGGACGCGGTGGGGACGCTCGTGGACGCGCTCGGCGCGGTCATCGCGCGGATGCGCGAGCGGGTCGACGCGACTGGTGAGGCGGACCCCGTGAGCCAGGACATATTCATCGGGATCACGGCCGACCTCGAGAAGCATCACTGGATGTTCCAGGCGGAGAACCGGGGCTGACGTCCCCGGCTCCCGCGAGTGATGCCCACGGACCGGGGCAGATTGGCTGTGGTCCGTGGTCCCGAAGGTCGTCGGGCGGAGGTGAGCGGTCGGTGGCGTGGGCTGGGTGGCGGGTGCTCCGGTGGGCGCCGGCCGTCGTGTGCGGGGCGCTGTGGTGGTGGGGCGCCCTGCGGCTCGCCTTCGCGCCGGACGCCGGGGTGTTCGAAGGGGCGGTCGTCGCCGGCGGCTGGGGTCTGAGCCTGTTGCCCGTGCACGCGCTGCCGAAGTCACGGGCGGCCGGGGTCGCGGGAGCGCCGGGGTCGCACGGCGCGCGCCGCGTGCGGACGCGAGCCGTGCGCGCCGGGCGCGATGTCGCGGGCGGTGTGCGGCGGGATGTCACCAGGGCATGGCGACGCCTCCGTTCGGGCGGAGGATCTGGCCCGTCGTGAACGACGCGGCGTCCGAGGCGAGGTGCAGCACCGCGTGCGCGATGTCCTCGGACGCGCCGACCCGGCCGAGCGGCGACATTCGCACCATCAGCGCCTCGGTGTGGGCCTGGGCGCTCTCGTCGTGGCGGGTCGTCATCGGCGTACGGATCCAGCCCGGCGCCACCGCGTTGACGCGGATGCCGTGCGGGCCGACCTCCGTGGCCAGCGTCTTCGTGAGCTGGACGACGGCGGCCTTCGCCGCGCCGTAGCAGAGCAGCCCCGGACCGCCGGTGTCGATCGCGCCGGAGGCCATCGTGACGATGCTGCCGCGGGTGCCGGCCGCGATCATGGTGCGCGCCGCCTCCTGGCACGCGTACAGCACGCCCTTGAAGTTGATCGCGAGTACGCGGTCCAGGTCCTCGTCGCGGGTCTCCAGGACCGGGCTGTTGTGCATGACCCCGGCGATGGCCGCCATGATGTCGAGTCCGCCCGAGGTGGTGGTCGCGGTCGCGACGGCCTCCGTGATGTGGGCGCGGTCGGACACGTCGACGGTGTGGGTGTGGGCCGTGCCGCCGCTCTCCTTGATGAGGGCCGCCGTCTCGTGCAGGCCCTGCGTGTCGCGGTCGGCGCAGTGGACGGTGGCTCCCGCCTGCGCGAGGAGGGTCGCCGAGGCGCGGCCGATGCCGCTCGCCGCGCCGGTGACGAATGCGGTGCGTCCGGTGAGGTCGTACGCGGTGACGGGCATGCAGGGACCGTACGAGGTTTTCTGACGGGGCGTCAATTGTCGTGCGGTGGTTGTATTTGGCGGCTGTGAGGGGGCGGGCTGAGGGGGGCGTGAGGGTCGGCTACGTCGTGGGGGCCGGGCCCTGTTGGCAGCTGGGGCACCAGTACGTGGGGCGCTCGCGGGAGCCGTCGCCCTGGTCGGCCGTGCGGATGGGGGTGCCGCAGCGCAGGCAGGGGCGATGCGAGCGGCCGTAGACGTAGTGGCGTTCGTCGGGGCGGGGGCGGCCGGTGGTGACGCGAGCCGGACGGTCGCGGTTCGCTTCGAGCAGCTTCTTCGCGAGCAGTGGCAGACGGTCCGCCGTTCCGGCGGGCAGTTCGCCGACCGGGAGCCAGGGGGTGGCGCGCAGGAGGAAGCAGAGCTCGGACTTGTAGATGTTCCCGATGCCCGCGAGATTGCGCTGGTCGAGGAGGGCCTCGCCGAGCGCTCGCGCGGGGTCGGCGAGGAGATTGCGCAGCGCGGTGTCCGGGTCCCAGTCCGGTCCGAGGAGGTCGGGACCCAGATGGCCGACGGCCTTGGACTCCTCCGTGGTGCGCAGCAGTTCCAGGACCGGGAGCCGGTAGCCGACCGCGGTGCGGGACTCATTGCCGAGGATCGCGCGGATCTGGTGGGCCGGGCCGCCGCGCCAGCGCTCGCCCGGCGCGTAGATCTTCCACGAGCCGTCCATCCGCAGATGCGAGTGGAGGGTGAGGCCGCCCTCGATCCGCGTCAGCAGATGCTTGCCGCGCGGGGTGACGTCCAGGACCGCGCGGCCGGTGAGGTCCGCCGTGGCGAACCGGGGGACACGCAGGTCGGAGCGGGTGAGTACCTGGCCCGCGAGGGCGTCGTGCAGCCGCTTCGCCGCCTGCGCGACCGTGTCTCCTTCGGGCATGGCGTCCAGCGTAGGGCGCCATCCGGGTGTGCGCTGCGGTGCGCGGCGCCTGCCTCACGCGCGCAGGCGCAGGCCGCGCGGTGTCGCGTGGAATCCGGCTCCTTCCAGGAGAGGTGCGTACGGGGAGGTGAGCGCGGACTCGGTGTTGACGCGCTCGACCGTGATGGTGCCGAGGGCGCCGGACCGGGCCGCCTCGGCGAGTGCCCGGGCGGCTGCGGGCAGACGGGGGTCCTCCGCGAGCTGGGCGGGGGTGAGCGCTGGGCTCGGCGGGTGCGATCCGGCCGCGGTACCGGCCGCCTCGGGGGCCGGCGCGGCGTGCGCCGGGTCGGAGGCGGGCCAGGCCAGGAGTGTCTTGCCGCCGCGCTCCATGTAGAGCGTCAGCTCGCCGTCGACCAGCACCACAAGGGAGCCCGCCTTGCGGCCCGGCTTGTGCCCGGGCTTCTGGCCCGCGCCGGTGGGGGGATCGGGCCAGGGCAGGGCGGCCCCGTACGCGTTGGCCGGATCGGCCGCCGCCAGGACGAGGGCGCGCGGTGCGGTGGCCCTGCCCTTGGCCGCGGCGGTGTCGGGCGAGGAGTACGGGTCCGGGGGAGGGGCGCCGCGCTCCTGCGCGTTGGCCGCCGCGCGCAGGCGGTCCACGGCGCCGTCCATCGCGAACTGCGCCGCGCCGAGGCCCTCCACGACGTAGCCGCGCCGCGCCTGTCCGCTCTCCTCGAAGACCGACAGGACCCGGTACGTCGCCGAGAAACCGCCCTCGACGCCTTCGGCGGCGACCGCGCCCCGCGTGACCACTCCGTGGCGGTCGAGGAGGGTGCGGGCCAGGGTGTGGGCGCGCACCGTCGGGTCGGATTCCTGGGCGGGCAGCAGCGACCAGCGCCCCGCGACCGTGGGGGGACCGGTGCGCGACGTGGGCCGGGCGCCCGCCGTGAGGCCTCCGTAGCGGCCGCGCGGCACCGTTCTGCGGGCCCGGTGCGCGGTGGAGCCCGCGGTGCGGCCGGAGCCGAGGACGGCACGCATCGGGGCCAGCGTGTCGTTCGTGAGGCGGCCCGACCAGGCCAGCTCCCAGATCGTGTCGGCCAGTTGCGGGTCGGTGGCCTCGGGGTGCGTGGTGGCCCGTACCTGGTCGGCGATCTGGCGGAAGAACAAGCCGTAGCCGCCGGAGAGGGCGTCCAGGACCGACTGGTGGAGCGGGGCGAGCTCCAAGGGGTGCGGGGGCGGCAGGAGCAGCGGGGCGGTGTCGGCCAGGTAGAGGCTGACCCAGCCGTCCTTGCCGGGCAGCGAACCCGCTCCGGCCCACAACACCTCGCCGGAAGCGGTGAGTTCGTCGAGGAGCGCGGGTGCGTAGCCGGAGACGCGTGAGGGCAGGACGAGCTTCTCCAGGGCGGAGGCGGGTACCGAGGCGCCCTGGAGCTGTTCGACCGCCCGCACCAGGCCGTCGATACCGCGCAGGCCGTGCCCGCCCACGTGCTGCCACTGGGGCAGGAACTGGGCGAGCGCCGCGGGCGGCACCGGCTCCAGCTCATGGCGCAGCGCGGCCAGTGAGCGGCGGCGCAGCCTGCGCAGGACCGTGGCGTCGCACCACTCCTGGCCGATGCCCGCCGGGTGGAACTCGCCCTGTACCACTCGGCCGCCCGCGGCCAGGCGGTGGAGCGCGCCCTCCGTCACTGCCGCGCCGAGGCCGAAGCGGGCCGCCGCTTGCGTGGAGGTGAAGGGGCCGTGCGCGCGGGCGAAGCGGGCCAGCAGATCGCCCAGTGGGTCCTTGACCGGCTCCGTGAAGGCCTCGGGGACGCCCACCGGCAGCGCCGTGCCGAGGGCGTCGCGCAGGCGGCCCGCGTCCTCGATCGCCGCCCAGTGGTCGGTGCCCGCGATCCGCACGCGGATGGCGCGACGCGAGCCCGCGAGATCCTCGGCCCAGCCCGGCTCGGCGCCCCGCTCGGCCAACTCCTCGTCCGTGAGCGGTCCGAGGAGGCGCAGCAGGTCCGCGACGCCCTCGGCGTCCTTGATGCGGCGGTCCTCCGTACGCCACTGCAGCTCCTGCTCCAGCTCGGCCAGCACGTCCGCATCGAGCAGCTCGCGCAGCTCGGCCTGGCCGAGGAGCTCGGCGAGCAGCCGGGAGTCCAGGGACAGCGCGGCCGCGCGGCGCTCGGCCAGCGGGGAGTCGCCCTCGTACAGGAACTGCGCCACGTAACCGAACAGCAGCGAGCGGGCGAAGGGGGAGGCCTCCGGGGTGGTGACCTCGACGAGGCGGACCTTGCGGGACTCGATGTCACCCATCAGCTCGGCGAGGCCCGGTACGTCGAAGACGTCCTGGAGGCACTCGCGCACCGCTTCCAGGACGATGGGGAACGAGCCGAATTCGCTCGCCACCTGCAGCAGTTGGGACGCGCGCTGACGCTGCTGCCACAGCGGGGTGCGCTTGCCGGGATTGCGGCGGGGCAGCAGCAGCGCGCGGGCGGCGCACTCGCGAAAGCGCGAGGCGAACAGCGCCGAGCCGCCCACCTGGTCGGTGACGATCTGGTCCACGTCACCCTTGTCGAAGGCGACGTCGGCCGCGCCGATGGGCGCCTGCTCGTCGTCGTACTCCATGCCCGGCTTGGCGGGTTCCTGGTCGAGGAGGTCCAGGCCCATCAGGTCGGCGTCCGGCAGGCGCAGCACGATCCCGTCGTCGGCGTGCATCACCTGGGCGTCCATGCCGTACTTCTCACTGAGCCGGGCGCCGAGGGCGAGCGCCCACGGGGCGTGCACCTGGGCCCCGAACGGCGAGTGGACGACGACCCGCCAGTCGCCCAGCTCGTCGCGGAACCGCTCGACCACGATCGTGCGGTCGTCCGGAATGTGGCCGCAGGCCTCACGCTGCTCGGCGAGGTACGACAGGACGTTGTTCGCCGCCCACTCGTCGAGTCCCGCCGACGCGAGACGCACGCGCGCGTCGTCGGGCTTCTGGGAGCCGACCTCGCGCAGGAACGCGCCCAGCGCCCGGCCCAGCTCGAGCGGTCGGCCGAGCTGGTCGCCCTTCCAGAAGGGGAGGCGGCCGGGGACTCCGGGGGCGGGCGAGACGAGGACGCGGTCGCGCGTGATGTCCTCGATGCGCCAGGAGCTCGTGCCGAGTGTGAACACGTCCCCGACGCGGGACTCGTAGACCATCTCCTCGTCGAGCTCACCGACCCGGCCGCCGCCCTTCTTGGGGTCGGCTCCCGCGAGGAAGACACCGAAGAGGCCGCGGTCGGGGATCGTGCCTCCGGAGGTGACGGCGAGGCGCTGTGCTCCGGGGCGGCCCGTGACCGTGCCGGCGACGCGGTCCCAGACGACGCGCGGGCGCAGCTCGGCGAAGGCGTCGGAAGGGTAGCGGCCCGCCAGCATGTCGAGCACGCCCGTGAACGCGGACTCGGGCAGCGAGGCGAAGGGGGCCGCACGGCGGACCAGGGCCAGAAGGTCGTCGACCTGCCAGGTGTCGAGAGCCGTCAGCGCGACCAGCTGCTGGGCGAGCACGTCCAGCGGGTTCGCCGGGAGGCGCAGGGATTCGATGGCACCGGAGCGCATGCGCTCGGTCACGACCGCCGACTGCACCAGGTCGCCGCGGTACTTCGGGAACACGACGCCCGTGGACACCGCGCCCACCTGGTGGCCCGCGCGGCCGACGCGCTGCAGCCCTGATGCCACGGACGGGGGCGACTCCACCTGGACGACGAGGTCGACCGCGCCCATGTCGATGCCCAGCTCCAGGCTCGACGTGGCGACGACGGCGGGGAGCCGGCCCGCCTTCAGGTCCTCCTCGACCAGTGCGCGCTGCTCCTTGGAGACCGATCCGTGGTGGGCACGCGCGATGACCGGGGGAGCGCCCTTGGCAGCGCCCGATTCCGCCATCAGCTCGGCCGGGGAGTGGTCCTCGGGAAGGGGCTCGCCGGTGGCGCGCTCGTAGGCGATCTCATTCAGGCGGTTGCACAGTCGCTCGGCCAGGCGGCGGGAGTTGGCGAACACGATCGTCGAGCGGTGGGACTCGATCAGGTCGGTGATCCGCTCCTCCACGGAGGGCCAGATCGAGGGGCGCTCGGCTCCCTGGTCGGAATCGGCGACCGGGGAGCCGCCGAGCTCGCCGAGGTCTTCCACGGGGACGACCACCGACAGGTCGAACTCCTTGCCGGACGGCGGCTGGACCACCTCCACCCGGCGCTGCGGCGAGAGATAGCGCGCCACCTCGTCGACCGGCCGGACCGTCGCGGACAGGCCGATGCGGCGGGCCGGGCGGGGCAGCAGCTCGTCAAGACGCTCCAGGGAGAGGGCAAGGTGGGCGCCGCGCTTGGTGCCCGCCACGGCGTGAACCTCGTCCAGGATCACCGTGTCGATGCCCGCCAGCGCGTCGCGCGTGGCCGACGTCAGCATCAGGAACAGTGACTCGGGGGTCGTGATCAGGATGTCCGGCGGGCGGGTGGCCAGCGCGCGACGCTCGGCGGGCGGGGTGTCGCCGGAGCGGATGCCGACCTTCACTTCCGGCTCCGGCAGGCCGAGGCGGACCGCCTCCTGGCGGATTCCGGTCAGCGGGCTGCGCAGATTGCGCTCCACGTCCACCGCGAGGGCCTTGAGCGGGGACACGTACAGCACCCGGCAGCGCTTCTTGGGGTCGGCCGGCGGCGGCGTCGACGCGAGCTGGTCGAGCGCGGCGAGGAACGCGGCGAGCGTCTTGCCCGAGCCCGTCGGCGCGACGACCAGCACGTCGGAACCCTCGCCGATCGCCTTCCACGCCCCGGCCTGCGCGGCCGTGGGCGCGGAGAAGGCCCCCGTGAACCAACCGCGGGTCGCGGGGGAGAAGCCGCTGAGGGCCTGCGAGGCGCTGTGGGCCCCTTGCCTGGACCTGACCATGCCCCCATCCTGCACCCCGCCACTGACAATGGCGGTGACCTGCGGAAACGGGTGGTTCGCCGAGGGGGACCTGGCGCAGAATGAGGTCATGTCACGGACGGCGGGGAAGGGCGAATGGGCGCGGCACTGGCGCTATGAGCAGCTGCCGGGGCTCGACCTGCTGCGCGCCCGGTACGTCCGGCACACCTTCCCGCGCCACAGTCACGACGGCTTCGTGATCGGCGCGGTCACCCGTGGGATCGAGTCCATCGGCCTGCCCGACGGGACGCTACACGCGGGCCCCGGAACCGTGGTCATGCTCAATCCGGAAGTCGCGCACACGGCGCGGGCGGGCGGCCCCGACGGCTGGGCGTACGCCACGCTCTACCCGTCCCCGGAGGTCGTCGCCGAGATCGCCGCGGAGACCGGCACGGTGCGCGGCACCGCGGTCTTCGGCGAGGCGATCGTCACCGACCCACAGGCCTCGCAGATGGTCAACGAGGTGCACCGGGCGGCCGAGCAGGGCAACGCGCTGGCGGCCGACAGCCTCCTCAGGGTCGTCCTCGCCCGGCTGTTGCGGGCCCATGGGACCACTCCAGCGGATCGACCCCGGCTCTCCGCGGGGGCCACGGCCGCGGACCGCGCGCGGCAGCTCCTCGAAGAGCGCCTGGCGGACCCGCCGTCCCTGGAGGCCCTCGCGGCCGAGCTCGGCACCAGCCCCTTCGCGCTGCTCCGGGCCTTTCGCGACGCGTACGGGATGCCGCCGCACACCTGGCTCACCAACGCGCGGGTGCGCATGGCACGGCGGCTCCTTGAGGCGGGGACGGCGCCCGCCGACGCCGCCGTGACCCTCGGCTTCACCGACCAGCCGCACCTGAACCGGCACTTCACCCGGATCGTCGGGGTGCCGCCGGGCGCGTACCAGCGCGAGCGCAAGAACGTACAAGAACCGGACGCGCCCCTCCTCGTACCGTGCGAGGCGTGGCAGACAAGACAGCATCCACCGACATACGCCGAGCAGAGGCGGGCCCTCCCGAACCGCAGCAGCTGACCGAGCACCCGCCGGGGGCCGAGCACCCGCCCGGAACCGGGCACCTCGACGCGGCGGACAAGCCGGACGCCGCCGTCGTCCGGGACGCGCTCGGCGTCGGCGTCGCGGTGGGCCTCTCCGGATTCGCCTTCGGAGTGACCTCGGCGGGCAGCGGACTCAGCGTCCTGCAGACCTGCGCGCTCAGCCTTCTCGTCTTCACGGGGGCTTCGCAGTTCGCGCTGGTCGGGGCGCTCGCGGCCGGCGGCAACCCGCTCACCGCCGCCGCGGGGGCGTTCTTCCTGGGCGTGCGCAACGCGTTCTACGGGCTGCGCCTCTCCCAGTTGCTCGCCCTCCCGCGCGTGGTGCGGCCGTTCGCCGCGCACTGGGTCATCGACGAGACGTCGGCCGTCGCGCTCGCCCAACCGACGCGGCGCAGCGTGCGGCTCGGCTTCACCGTCACCGGGATCTCCCTGTACGTCCTGTGGAACCTCACCACGCTGCTCGGCGCCCTGGGCGCCAAGGCCATCGGCGACACCGACGCCTGGGGGCTCGACGCGGCCGGGCCCGCGGTGTTCCTGGCGCTGCTCGCGCCGATGCTGAAGAGCACCACGGAGCGGGCCGTCGCAGGGCTCGCCGTCGTCCTCATGCTCGGACTGCTGCCCGTACTGCCGGCCGGTGTGCCGGTGCTCGTGGCCGCCCTCGCGGCCCCGGCCGTGCTCTACGTAGAGGGGCGGCGCCGCCCGGCAGCGCCCGACGCACGACAAGGAGAAGACCGTTGAACATCTGGATCGCCATCGCGGTCACCGCGGTCGGCTGCTACGCCGTGAAACTGATCGGTCTGCTCGTGCCTGCGGGTGCCCTGGAGCGGCCCGTGGTGAAGCGTCTCTCCGCGCTGCTCCCTGTCGCCCTGCTGGCCGCCCTCACGGCGCAGCAGACCTTCGCGGACGGGCGCACGCTGGTCCTCGACGCCAGGGCGGCCGGGCTCGCCGCGGCCGCCGTCGCGCTCGTGCTGCGGGCACCGTTCCTGGTCGTGGTCGCGGTGGCCGTCGTGGGCACCGCCGGGATGCGGGCGCTCACGGGGTGACGTGCTGCGCGGGGAGGGCGGCAGGGGTCTCCGGGACACCGAGCCGCCCCGCCGTGCGCTCAGGGCGGCAGAAGACGGCCGCGAGGACACCGCCCACCACCAGGAGGGCCGCGGTCAGCAGCCAGCCGTGCTCGTAGCCCGCCGACACCGTGGAGGCGCCGTCGACCAGGCGTCCCAGAACGAACGGCGACACGATGCCCCCGAGGGCGTACACGCACGTCAACGCGCCCAGAACCGTGCCTCGTTGGACCGGGGGCGCGATACGGGAGCAGGCCGTCGCCGCGACCGTGAGCATCACCATGGCGAGCGCCATCGGCCCCAGCATCATCGGCACCTTCACAGCCTGCGCATCGGACAGGCCGAACAGCGCGGTCGCGCAGCCCGAGAGCACGACAAGAAGGCCCGCCCCCGCGCCCACAGGCAGACGGGGCTGCGTGCCCTTCAGGGCGGAGCGCCGCGCGAGCAGACCGTGCACCAGAAGGACGGCACCGTGGGCGACGGCCCCCGCGCCGACCATGGTGCTCGCCTGGTGCAGGTTCCAGCCCATGACGTTCTCCATGTAGTCCGGCGCCCAGGTGAGCGTCGCACTCATCGACCAGTAGGCGGCGAACGAGGCGAAGGCGGCGCTCAGGAACGTGGGCGACAACAGGATGCGGCGCAGCGGCACCGTGAGGCTGTCCTGCGACACCTGTCCCGTGTCCTTGCCGATGCCCGGGGCCAGCGGGCCTTCCCTGCCCCACAGGAGCCACACCGCCGCCCAGGCAAGGCCGACCAGGCCCACCGCGCCGAACGACCAGCGCCAGCCCCAGTGGGTGATCACCCAGCTCAGCGCGGGCGCGGCCACGGCGACCCCGGCCGCCGCGCCGACCAGCAGCAGCGCGGTAGGCAATGCCCGCTCACGCTGCGGGAACCAGCCGTGCACGTGATGCATCGCGACCGGCGACGCCGGCCCCTCGGCGGCGCCCAGCAGGACGCGGGTGGCCACCAGCACACCGAAGCCCGCCGCGCCCCACAGCATCGGCAGCTGCGCCGCCGACCACAGCAGGGCGAGGACCAGCAGCAACGGCGTCGTACGGACCCGCTTCGTGAGAGCGGACACTCCCAGGGCGGCCACCGAGAACAGCGCGAAGAACGCCGACTGCGCGGTGCCGAACTCCTGCCGGCTGATGCCGAAGTCCGCCCGGATCTCGGGACCCGCGAGCCCCAGAACCGCCTTGTCCGCGAAATTCACCACCATGAAGGCGAGGAGCAGCCACGTGGTGCGCCAGGCCCCGCGCATCAGCAGCAGCCGTCCTCGTCGTCGACCACGCCGACGCTGATCGCCCCTCCGGCCCGCTTGCGGCCCTCGGGGGAGCGCGTCAATTCGGTCGCCACGTCCGTGCCCTCGGCCACCGCGGCGGACTCGGCCGCCGCCCAGGCGAAGACTCCGCGCGCCATCGTCGAGGGCTCCCTGTCGGCGCGCTGGGCGTACACCTCGGCACGCGCGCGTGCCACCTCGGGATCCGTGGCCGCCGCCAGGGCCGCCGTCTCCGCCAGGTGCGAGGCGAGCCGTGTCTCGCCTGCCGCGAGTAGTTCCCGTGCCCGCTCGGCCAGCGCCACGGCGCCGCCCGCCGCCCGCGCGTACTCGGCCGCGACGGCCGCCTCCGGGGCCGGCTTGAGGTGCGCCGGGTTCTGGTCGTACCAGCCGCCCCACAGACGCCACAGGTTCCGGACGACGAACTCGGGCTCGTCGTAGGCGGGGTGGAGGTACGGGCGGGCCAGGAGCTCCTCGGGAACCTTCACCTCGTGGATGACCGTGTCGAGCCGGTGGCCCGCGTTCATCAGCTCCCGCGTCTGCTCGCAGAGCGACTCCAGAAGGCGTGCCGTGTCGTCCAGGGCGCGGTTCACCCGCTCGACGCCCAGGATGGGCACGCCGTGGCCCGGCAGCAGCACCTCGGCGCCCAGCTCCTGCATGGAGCGCAGGGCCCGCGCCCAGTCCTCGGGGTATCGCTGCACCTTCTGGGGGTTGCCCGCGTTCGGTGAGTTCCAGATGAACAGGTCGCCCGTGCACAGCGTCTTGAGTTCCGGCACCCACACGTAGGTGTGGTCGTCGGTCTCCCCGCGCGCGTGGACGAGCTCGAAGGTCAGCTCGCCGCGACGGAACGTCGTCCGGTCCCGGTAGACCGTGTCCGGGTAGCGGTACGTGGTGGGCCACTCCAGGGAGGGCACGCCGAACTGCCGCCGGTTGATCCACGAGTTGTAGCCGGCCGTTTGGATGTAGCGGTCGAAGCGTGCGGTCACGGCCTCGTGCGCCACCACTTCGGGGCGCGCTGTGCCGGTCTCCTTCGCTTCCTTGTCGAAGGGGAACACTCCGAAGACGTGATCCACGTGTCCGTGCGTGTACACCACGGAGCGCACCGGCCCCGCCCCGAACCCCTTGACCGCCGTGTGGAGTTGCGCCGCCGTACGGAAGTCGCCCGAATCGACGAGCACCGCACCGTCACCGGTGTCGAAGACGGACACGTTGGCGAAGGCGGGGAAGAAGCCGACCCGCGGGCTCAGCCGCACCAGCTCTTCCCCCGTGTAGGCGCCCGAGAGGTGCGGGAGCAGCGTCTCCGTCCCCTGCCAGACCCGGTCCGCGTAGGCGGCGTAGTCCGCCGGCTTCCGCCGTTCTGCGTCCGGGGCGGTGTTGTGCTCGGTCATGGGGGCGACTCCTCCGGGTACGTGCGGTGGTTCGGCTTTCCACCAGTCAAGGCGCCCGGAGAGGCCGGGAACAGCGTTTGGTGTCACACCCCGGTCGTCCCGCTGCTGTGACGCGTCACAATGGGCGCTCCGCAGTCGATACCGAGGGAGGACCCGTGCCGCTGTCCCCGGAAGCGCGCTCTCTCGCCGCGCGCTGCGAGCCGCGCGTCAACGAACTGGCGCGCCGCATGGCCAGGGAATCCTTCGAGGAACTGCCCGGCTACGCGGAGCTGCCGGACGACGTGAAGGACCTGGAGGTCGCGGCGACCGCCCGGTACGGCGTACGGCTGTTCCTGCGCCACGTCGGCGCCCCGGACACACAACTGCCGGGAAGCCATCGGCTGTTCCGCGAGAGGGCCGCCCAGCGCGCCGAGGAGGGCATGCCGCTGCACCTCCTGCTGCGCACCCACGCCCTCGGCTCGTACGTCCTGTGGCGGGCCCTGCGCGAAGCGGCCCGGCCCGGCGACGAGGCGGCCCTCGTCGAACTCGTCGACCTCCTGCTGCGGGCCCAGCCCGGAGTCGTCGGATCGGTCGCCGAGACCTACCTGGACGAGCGGTCCGCCCTGGAGGCCGAGAAGCACGCGCAGCAGCGGTCACTGGTGCGCGGACTGCTCGACGGGATGGTCCCGGCCGGACATGTGCTCCTCGACCAGCTCCGGCTCACCGGGCCCGCCCACGTGCTGGCGCTCGGCACGGACGCGGACCCGTCGGAGGGACCCGTCGCGGTGCGCCGCAGGCTGCGCCGTCTGCAGAGCGTCCTGGACCGCACCTTCGGCGCGGCCGTGCTCACCCTCCTGGACAGCGACGGAGGGCGTGTCGTCGTCCCGAAGGACGCCTCCCCGCCCGAAGACCTGCCGCACCAGCTGAGCCGGGCGTGCGGCCTGCCCGTGCGGGTGGCCACCGTGCGGGCGGAGAGCCCCGAACACATCCCCGAAGCGGCCCGCACGGCGACCGAGGTCCTGCGCATCACGCGCGCGTGCGGGCTGCCGCCCGGCCTGCACCGCCTTGACGACGTCCTGCTCGAGTACCACCTCTCCAGGCGCAACGAGAGCAGCCACCTCATCGCCGCCCTCCTCGACCCCGTCGCCGAGCGGCCGGAGCTTCTGGAGACGCTCCGCACGCACCTGGCCCACCAGCAGGACCGCAGGGCCACTGCCCGGGTGCTCGGGCTGCACCCGAACACGGTCGACAACCGGCTCGCGAAGATCACCGAATCGACCGGCATCGAACTCTCCTCACCGCGCGGCACGGCCCTCGCCATCGCGGCGCTGCTCCTTCGCGACGCGCAGGACTGAGCGGGACGCGGCACTACAGAGGATTCAGCGGACGCGGAACTACAGAGGGCTGATGGGTACGCGGCCCTGCACGCGGCTCTACAAGGGACGTCCGTAGGCGCGCAGTGTGCGCAGGGCATCGATGGTCACCATGGGGCGCGCCTCCATGGCGGTCGTCGGCGCCCACTGCCGCCAGTTGATCGGCCAGCCCCCGTCCTCCTGCTGCTCGCTCACCAGATGGTCGAGCGAGCGGGCCATCTCCTCGTCGGTGAACCAGGAGCGGGCCAGGGACTCGGGCGCCTTGGCGAAGTCGTACGGGAAGTGGTGCTCGTCCGGCGCGTAGCCGGGCGCCACCGGGTAGTCCTCCCTGCGCTCCGGGTCGAGCACCGCGAGCCGCTGCTCGCGCACGAGGCGACCGAGCCGGTCGGCGGCGACCCGCGCGCGCGGGCGGTCGGGCGCGCTGTCCAGGAAGGCGACCGCGGCCTGGACCTCGTACGGGTGGGACGTCTTCAGGGACTCGACGGCGGACCAGCAGAAGTCGGTGGCCCGGAACAGCCATGCGTGCCACACCTCATTGCGGTGCAACAGGCCGACAATGGGCCCGGTGGCCAGCAGTTCGCTCGGCGGGTCGTCCACGATCGGGACGAACGGGGCGCAGGGGTAGCCGCGTTGGCTGGGATGCACCGCCGGAAGCGCGCCTTCCGGGGTGGAGACGGCGGTCAGATAGCGGCACACCCGCTCCACGCGCTGTCCCGAGCACCGCCCGATCGTGTCCAGGACGCGCAGCGCGTGCCCGGTGTGCAGGGGCTGGCTGATCGGGCCGCGCAGGTCCGGTTCGAGGGCGTGCCCGTAGCCCTCGTCCGCGTTGCGGTACGCGGCGAGCGCCGTCTCCACGGCATCGGCCGCCGCGGGCGAGTTGTCCAGGAAGTGATAGGCGAAGCGGCGCTGTTCGAGGACGCGTGCGGTCAGCCAGACGAATGTCTCGGCACGGGAGAGCGGGGAGCGTGCCGGGGGCGACGGGGGGAGTGGGGAAGCTCCGGTTTCGGCCATGCATCGACCGTAGGACGGAAAGCGTTCTCGGCAAGGCACCCGAGCACGGCTGCCCTCCCAGGGCGGGATACTGGACCCATGCGGTTGACGGTCTTCTGGCAGCGAATGACGGATCATTTCGGATCCGGTTACTCCGACACGTTCGCGCGTGATCATGTGATGGCGGGTCTTGGCGGGCGAACGGTCCACCAGGCGCTCGACGACGGCTGGGAGGCCAAGGACGTCTGGCGGGTCGTGTGCACCACGATGGACGTACCGGACGAGAAGCGCTGAAGAGTGACGGAACGGGGGCGGCCGACGATTGTCGGCGGCGTGGGTGAGACTGGCACTGTGGCAGCGACAGACGAGACTTTGCAGGTGGCGGACGACGCCGCGCCGCCCGGCACCACGCCGCCCGAGCGGCCGCCGGGCTCGGCGCCGACTCCGCGCGCGGGGATGCCCCGCTGGCTGCCGCGCGCCATGGTGCTCGCTCTGGCCCTCTTCGCCTGCTTCCAGCTGGGCTACTGGGCGTTCCACCAGCTGATCGGGCTGCTGACCAACGTGTTGATCGCGTTCTTCCTGGCGCTCGCCGTGGAGCCGGCGGTCAGCAGGATGTCGGCGCGCGGTCTGCGCCGTGGCTTCGCCACGTTCCTGGTGTTCCTCGCGGTGACGGTAGTGAGCGCGGGCTTCGTCGTGCTTCTCGGGTCGATGCTCGCGGGCCAGATCGTGGACATGTTCGATGACTTCCCGAAGTACCTCGACCAGCTCATCAGCTGGGTCAACGACACGTTCCACACCGACCTCAATCGGGTCGAGGTGCAGGATAGTCTGCTGCACTCGGACTGGCTCCAGAAGTACGTCCAGAACAGCGCCACCGGCGTCCTGGACGTCTCCACACAGGTGCTCGGCGGGCTGTTCCAGCTCCTGACGGTGCTGCTGTTCTCGTTCTACTTCGCCGCTGACGGCCCGCGTCTGCGGCGTGCGCTGTGCTCGGTCCTGCCGCCCGCCAAGCAGGCCGAGGTGCTGCGTGCCTGGGAGATCGCCGTCGACAAGACCGGCGGGTACCTGTACTCGCGCGGTCTCATGGCGCTGATCTCCGGGATCGCGCACTACATCCTGTTCGCGGCGCTCTCCGTCCCGTACGCGCCCGTGCTCGGCGTGTGGGTGGGGCTCGTCTCGCAGTTCATCCCGACCATCGGCACGTATCTGGCGGGCGCTCTGCCGATGCTGATCGCCTTCACCGTGAACCCCTGGTACGCGATGTGGGTGCTCGTCTTCGTGGTCGTGTACCAGCAGTTCGAGAACTACGTGCTGCAGCCGAAGCTGACCGCGAAGACCGTGGACATCCACCCGGCGGTCGCCTTCGGTTCGGTCATCGCGGGCACCGCGCTCCTGGGGGCCGTCGGCGCCCTGATCTCGATTCCCGCCGTCGCGACGCTGCAGGCGTTCCTGGGGGCGTACGTGAAGCGCTACGACGTCACCGACGACCCGCGCGTGCACGGACACCGCAGACGCGGGGCGTCTCTCTGGGTGCGGATGCGACGCCTCGTGAAGGAGCCGGATTCCGGGGCCGGTAGCCCGCCTCAGTAGGTGACGTCAGCCCGCCTCAGTAGGCGACGGCCGCCCAGAGCGCGAACGTGAGGACCGCGGCCACGTAGCAGCCGACCGCCCCGTACATGACGCCCAGCTTCCGGCGCTCGCTCCAGGTCGTGCGCGACATCAGCCAGGCCAGGGCGGGGAGCACCAGCACGGCGTGCAGGCTGACTCCGTGCAGCGGCTTGAGTGCGGCCGTCGAGTGGTAGGCCGCTTCCTGGTGCCCTGTCCGCGCCAGGACGACACCGCGCGCGATCATCGCCGCACCCGACGCGAGGGCCACCAGAAGGACGGCGAATCCGGTACGCACGGCGAGGGGCATCCCCGTGGGACCGCCCGGCGGGTTCCTGAAGGACACGACAGCGAACGACGTCAGGAGCGCCACCAGGATGCCGCCGCCCACCGCGAGTGACATGGAGACGGCGGTGTCGAAGGCGGTCTCCATGTCGAGGTGCGACGGCACCTTGCGCCACGCCTGAAGGGTGATTCCGGCGACCTCCAGGACGCAGTCCGCGGCGAACACCACGAGCAGGGCGCCCCGCAGCCGGGGGCCGACCTTGAGGTACGAGGTCACCCATGTGATGGCCATGAGTGTCAGGCCGAAGGAGAGCCCGAAGGTGACGGGCTTGCGCCAGGAGACCGGACCGTTCCAGGGGCCGCCGTCGATCCAGAAGACGACAAGATGCGCAAGGCCGGACGCGACCAGGGCGACGCCGACCGCGTAGCAAAGGCGCTCGGCGGGGCGGTGGGTCGCGGCTCGGTTCGCGTAGGTGGCCATGGTGACAAGGCTCGTCGGATGGCCGCCCGGGGGCGTCGTCCGGCCGAAGACACTCGCCGTACGACGCGGGGAGTACGCGTGTGTCAGCGGGCGGCCGCCTCGACGAGCCGGCGCAGCGAGGCGTGCCCGGGCGGTCCCCAGGAGGGCTTGCCGCCGCGGCGGCCTTGGTCACCGGCGTGACCGATGAGGATGCAGACGAGGGCCTTCATCACCGCCCAGCCGCGGGCACGGCGCAGCGTGGCGGCGTCGGGAGACGGCCGGTAGGCGCGGTGGAAGCGCTCGGCGGCGCCGTCCGGCAGCAGCAGCCACGCGGCGGCGAGGTCGTAGGCCGGATCGCCTGCGCAGAGGTCGCCGAAGTCGACCACACCGCAGAATGTGCCGTCCGCGGTCAGGACGTTGGCCGGATGCAGGTCGGCGTGGATCCACGTGGGCGGGCCCGCCCACGTGGGCGCGGAGGCGGCGTCCTCCCAGACGGCGCGGACCGCGTCCGGGTCGGGGATCAGCCCGAACCCGGTGGCCTCGGCGAGCTGCTGGGCGAAGCCCTCGGCGTGCTCGGACAGCGGGCCCCCGCGATCGCGACCGGCCGGCGCTCCCTCGGGGGCCGGGCGGTGCAGAGCGGTCAGGAAGGCTGCCAGGGTGTCGGCCGACTCGGCGGAGGTGGCGGGCGCGCGGTCGGCCGGTGAGCCCGGCACCCAGGTGGTGACGATCCAGGGACGGGGAAACCGCTCGGAGGGCTCGCCGAGGCGCTGGGGCACGGGGACCGGCAGGGGGAGACGCGGGGCGAGGGAGGGGAGCCAGTCGTGCTCCTTGCGCAGCAGCACGTCCGCGGACTCGGTGGCCCAGGGCAGCCGGACGGCGAGGTCGTCGCCGAGCCGCCACAGCTGGTTGTCCCACCCGCGGGCGCCGAGTCTCACAGGGCGCTCGGCCAGGTCCGGGTGCTGTTCGCGGAGCAGCTCCTGGACCAGCTCTGCGGTCATCTCGATCGAGGTGTGCGTCATGCGGCGTGACGGTAGCGGAGGCGCGCCGACCCGCGTGGTGCGCTTGACACCAAAATCGAACATCCATTCTTATGGAGTGTCCAGAGCTACTTTTCCCAGTGTTTCCAAGGGTTTCGGGGAAGGTGGCCAGGCGAAGGGCCTCGAGTTATCCACAGGCGAGACAGGCGTCGAGGCCGATTGTCAGTGGCAGGCGTTAGCGTCTTTGGCGTGAAGCGATCGACTCAAGCAAATCGGGTGGAACCCATGGCAGGAACCGACCGCGAGAAGGCGCTCGACGCCGCGCTCGCACAGATTGAACGGCAATTCGGCAAGGGCGCGGTCATGCGCATGGGCGACCGCACCCATGAGCCCATCGAGGTCATCTCGACCGGCTCGACGGCGCTCGACGTGGCCCTCGGCGTCGGCGGCATCCCGCGCGGCCGTGTGGTGGAGGTCTACGGCCCGGAGTCCTCCGGTAAGACGACCCTGACCCTGCACGCTGTTGCCAACGCGCAGAAGGCCGGCGGCCAGGTGGCCTTCGTGGACGCCGAGCACGCCCTGGACCCCGAGTACGCGAAGAAGCTCGGCGTCGACGTCGACAACCTGATCCTGTCCCAGCCGGACAACGGCGAGCAGGCCCTCGAGATCGTCGACATGCTGGTCCGCTCCGGCGCCCTCGACCTGATCGTCATCGACTCCGTCGCCGCGCTCGTCCCGCGCGCGGAGATCGAGGGCGAGATGGGCGACTCGCACGTGGGTCTGCAGGCCCGACTGATGAGCCAGGCGCTCCGGAAGATCACCAGCGCGCTCAACCAGTCCAAGACCACCGCGATCTTCATCAACCAGCTGCGCGAGAAGATCGGCGTCATGTTCGGCTCGCCCGAGACCACGACCGGTGGTCGCGCGCTGAAGTTCTACGCCTCGGTGCGTATCGACATCCGGCGTATCGAGACCCTGAAGGACGGCACGGACGCGGTCGGCAACCGCACCCGCTGCAAGGTCGTGAAGAACAAGGTCGCGCCGCCCTTCAAGCAGGCCGAGTTCGACATCCTCTACGGGCAGGGCATCTCCCGTGAGGGCGGCCTGATCGACATGGGAGTGGAGCACGGCTTCGTGCGCAAGGCCGGCGCCTGGTACACGTACGAGGGCGACCAGCTCGGCCAGGGCAAGGAGAACGCGCGCAACTTCCTGAAGGACAACCCCGACCTGGCCAACGAGATCGAGAAGAAGATCAAGGAAAAGCTGGGCGTCGGCGTTCAGCCCGCGGAGCCGAGCAGCGAGCCGGCCACGGACGCGGCGGCGGAGGCCGCTCCCGCCGAGGAAGCGGCCAAGACGGTGCCCGCGCCCAAGGCGACCAAGTCCAAGGCCGCGGCGGCCAAGAGCTAGTCCGCCGTGACACGACGAACCGACTGGGCCGATGACGACGTGCGCTTCGCTGTCCCCGAGGGCCGGGGGCGCGGGGACAGCGGGGCGTACGACGACATGGCGTTCGACGAGGCCGGGGACGACGTCGAGGCGGGGAGCGGCGCGGCGGACGGGCCGCGCCGTGGTGGACGATCGCGGGGCGGGACCGGACCGCGTGGGCGTCGGCGCCGGGGTGGATTCGGGGATCCGTCCGGCGCCGCACAGGACGACGGCCCCCCTGGCTCGTCGAGGGCCGAGCGGGGGGCGCCGTCAGGAGACCCGGCTGAGCGGGCGCGGAACATCTGTCTGCGTCTGCTCACCGGGACTCCGCGCACGCGCAAGCAGTTGGCCGACGCGCTGCGCAAGCGCGAGATCCCGGACGACGTGGCGGAGGAGGTCCTGACCCGCTTCGAAGAGGTGGGGCTCATCAACGACACCGCCTTCGCGGACGCCTGGGTGGAGTCGCGGCATCACGGCCGGGGGCTCGCCCGCCGCGCGCTCGCCCGTGAACTGCGCACCAAGGGCGTGGACTCGACGGTGATCGACGAGGCGGTCGGGCAGCTCGACTCCGACCAGGAGGAGGAGACCGCGCGCGAACTCGTCGCGCGCAAGCTCCGTTCCACGCGGGGCCTCGACCGCGACAAGCGGCTGCGCCGCCTCGCGGGGATGCTCGCCCGCAAGGGCTACCCGGAGGGCATGGCGCTGCGCGTGGTGCGGCAGGCGTTGGAGGAAGAGGGGGAGGAAACCGAGGACTTGGGGTTCGGAGAGTAACGGCTCCGCTGGTGCCGGGGTGCCGGGGTGCCGGGGTGCCGGGGTGCCGGGGTGCCGGGGTGCCGGGGTGCCGGGGTGCGGCGGGGGCGCTCCTCCTGCCCCCGCCGCACCGGCCTTTCACGCCCCCGTGACCGGCAACCCTGCCGCCCGCCACGCCTGGAAGCCGCCCACCAGGTCCGTCGCGCGGTACAGGCCCAGTTGGTGCAGGGAGGCGGCGGCGAGGCTCGACGCGTAGCCCTCGTTGCAGACGACCACGATGCGCAGGTCGTGGCCGGTGGCCTCCGGGGCGCGGTGGCTGCCGCGGGGGTCGAGGCGCCACTCCAGTTCATTGCGCTCGACCACGAGCGCGCCGGGGATCAGCCCGTCGCGCTCCCGCAGCGCCGCGTACCGGATGTCGACGAGCAGCGCCTCGCCGTGGGACGCCGCGTCGAACGCGTCCTGTGCCTCGACGCGGTCGAGCCCGGACCGCACCCGTTCCAGAAGCTCGTCGATGCCCACCGGGTTGTCGCTCACTGCCAGTCCTCCGGGCGCTCCACCGACTCCAGGCGCAGCACCGGTCCTGTGCGGCTGTAGCGCCGGATCCGGGGGAGCGGTGGGTAGTAGGCGTGGACCGAGACGGCGTGCTCGGTGAGGGACTCGTTCAGTACCTCGTGCACATGGTGGCGGCCGAAGGCGCGCCCCTCGCCGGCCGTCAACTGTCGTTCCCTGTCGACGTCTTCGGACAGCTCCAGGGTCCTCCAGCCGTCGGTGGGGAGACGGGCGGCGAGCGAGTTCTCCTTGAGCGAGCCCCGCGCCGTCAGGAAGGCGCCGACGGACTCGGCGTGGTCGTGCCAGCCGGTGCCGGTGCCCGGCGGCCAGCCGATGAGCCAGGCCTCGCTGCCGTCGGGGCCCTCGAGCCGCAGCCAGCTGCGGCCCTCCGGATCGAGCGGCAGGGAGGCGATCAGTTCGCGGTCCTCAGCGACGCTGCGGACGAATGCGAGGAGGTCGGCCTGCGTGGGCGCGGCCGACGGCGTACGGGAAGAAGTGGTTCGCGCGGCAGCGGAATCAGACGCGGACGCGGAAGAAGCAGAAGGAGACACCAGTACCGTCCTGGGAGTTCGCGAGAAGCGCGCGCCGCACCGGGCTCCGTGGTCACGGAGCGGTGCACGGCGTACGCGCGGGGAAAGAATGCGAATTCAGCAGGAGGGGTGACACACGCAGCCCGCATAGCGGACGAGGTCCATATGGACCCTCCGCCACAGGCGTACATCGGTGTCGACCGTCACGCTCCGGAGTACACCATGGGGGCACGGGACGGTCAACTCACCGAAAGGATCACCGAGTGGCTCAGCGGCCGGCGCCGCTCTTCACCGGACCGTTCTCCTCCGCGGGCCTGCCGAGGGCCGTGCGCGCGGCCTCGTACAGCTCCGCGGGTCGTACGCCGCTCAGTGCCGTGACCAGATGCCCGTCGGGCCGGATCAGCAGCACGGTGTGCGCCGCGGCCTGCGGGTACGTCTCCGCGACGAGCAGCTCGGCGTCGTGGGGGAGCGCCGAGACGGCCGCCGCGAGCCGGGGCATCAGCCCCGCCGACATCCAGTGCTTGCGCTCCCACACCCCGGTGCCGGGGGCGACGAGCACGACGAGCAGTGGTCCGCGGCCGATCCGGTCCCTCAGGCGTACGAACGAGCCGTCGGGTGCGGTCACTTCGACATCGGCGACCGGTGCGCCGGGCGCCGTGCCCACCTCCACCTGCGACTCGGAGCGCGCGGGCGCGAGCGGGGAATCGGCGTACACCCCCGGCGCGCCCAGCGGTCCGTGCCCCAGGTGACCGTCCGTGAGCAGAGCGTCGTGCCCGCGCGCGGCTCCGGGGACGTACGCTCGTAGCCCGCCACCGCCACGCAGTATCGGCAGCGCCTGGTCCGCGGCGCGCAGCCGCCCGGCGACCACGGCCCGGCGCTCGGCCTGGTAGCTGTCGAGCAGCGCGTCGGGCTCGGAGCGCGATGCGTCGTGCCAGGCGATGGCCAGCTTCCAGGCGAGGTTGTCGGCGTCGCGCAGCCCCTCGTCCAGGCCCTGCGTGCCGAGCGCGCCCAGCAGGTGCGCGGAGTCCCCGGCGAGGAAGACCCGGCCCACGCGCCAGCGGCGCGCGAGCCGGTGGTGCACCGTGTGGACTCCGGTGTCGAGCAGCTCGTACGGCGGGGTGGAGCCTCCGCACCAGCCCGCGAGGGTCTCCCGGATGCGAGTCACCAGGGCGTCCGGGGTGACCAGGTCGCTGCGGGGCGGCAGCAGCCAGTCCAGGCGCCAGACGCCGTCGGCGAGGGGACGACCGACGACCTCCGAACCCGAACGACCCGAGGTCCGCCACGGAGGGCTCCGATGGAGCAACGCCTGACCGGGCCACGGAAGTTCCGCACGCAGCGCGGCGACCGCGTGTCGTTCGACGGCGGTGCGCCCGGGGAAGCGGATGTCGAGGAGCTTGCGGACCGTGGAGCGCGGCCCGTCGCAGCCGACGAGGTAACTGCCGCGCCACCAGGTGCCCTTGGAGCCGCGGGTATGGGCGGTCAGGCCCGTCTTCTCCTCCTCGATCGAGTCGAGGCGGCTGTCGACGGCGACCTTGATGAGCCGCTCGGCGGCGACGGCCCTGCGCAGGGCGCCGGTGAGATCGTGCTGGGCGATGTGCAGCGGGGCGGGCAGCGGTTCGCCGGGCCCGCCGGACGTCGTCGGCCCGCCGGGCGTCACCGTCCGCCCGGGTGACCCCGGTCCACCGGACGTTTCCGACTCACCCGTCGCACCGTGCTCACCGAAGGTGAGCACACCCATCACCTGCTTGCGGCGCATGGAGCGCCAGCCCGTCCAACGGGCGCCGATCCCCTCGAACGACGTACCCGCGAGCCGCTCGGCCAGGGCCGCGGTGTCCTCGCGCAGCACCACCGTGCGGGCGGGCCGCGGTTCGTCCTTGCCGGGGCCCTCGTCCAGGATCACGGAGGGCACGCCGTGCCGCGCGAGGGCCAGGGACAGCGCGAGCCCGACAGGACCCGCGCCGACGACGATCACCGGGTCCACGGCGTGGCCCCTCCCGCACCGCGAAGCCCGTCGGGGAGTGTCCCGTGCCAGGGCACGGGCGACGTACTGGACCAACAAGGACGGGCAGTTGGAGCGGGGTGCGCGTTCACAGAGCGTATGCAACCCATTGCCGGTGCTTGCGTCAAGTGACGGCGGCAGTGGCGATCAAGCCACTGCCGCCGTCGTGCTCGGGCCCCGCGCCGGGGGTGGGGTCAACCCCTGGGAGCGTCGGGTCCTTCGGATCGGTCATCGGTCCCCGGCTGCTCGGCGGGGCGCTCGAGGGTGGCCGAACCGTGGCCGGCGCCGCCCGGCAGGTCCGCGGCGTCCATCAGCCCGCCCTCGGCGACGGGTTCGGCGGCCGCGGCCACCTTGATGCCCGTCTTGGCGCGACGGCCGCGCCGCTCGATCCAGTTGGCGAGCCCGGACAGGGCGAGACACATCAGGACGTAGATCGTGCCGGTCACGATGAGTACCGGAACGTACGGGTACTCGCCGCCGACCAGCGTGTTGTTGGCCAGCTTGCGGGCCGCGTACAGGAGCTCCGCGTAGGTGATGATGTAGCCGAGCGAGGTGTCCTTGAGGGTGACCACAAGTTGGCTGATGATCGTCGGCAGCATCGACCGGATCGCCTGCGGCAGCAGCAGCGTGGTCATCACCTGGTACTTGCGCAGGCCCAGAGCGTACGCCGCCTCGACCTGTCCGCGCGGCACCGCCTGGAAGCCGGCGCGCAGCACCTCCGCCTGAACCGAGCTGTTGTAGATGGTCAGACCGATCACCAGTGCCCAGAAGGCGCTGTTCTGGCCGACGGCGCCCAGGTCGCTCTTGTAGGTGAGGAAAAGAACCCACAGGGCGTAAATGGTGATCAGCAGGGGGATGGCGCGGAAGAGCTCGATGAAGCCGGTGGCGAGCCAGCGGATCGGCCGGTGCTCCGAGGAGCGGGCCACGGCCAGCACCACGCCGAGCAGCAGCGAGAGCGCGCCGGCGGCGGCGAAGACCTTCAGGGTGGTCAGGATGCCGTCGCGGATCGCCGTACGGACGTTCGCGTAGTTGAAGATGTTCCACTTCTCGGCGGCGAACTGGTCCTTGGACGCGAGCTGCGCGATCACGAACACGATCAGGCCGAGGACCGCGAGCGTGCCGACGACGGTGTAGATCCGGTTGCGCGTCCGGGCCTTGGGGCCGGGAGCGTCGTAGAGAACGCTGGCACTCATCGGGCGACCTCCATGGTGCTCTCGAGCCACCGGAACAGGAGGCTGATGGCGAAGGTGATGACCAGGTAGCCGAGCGCCACCCACAGGAAGATCCAGGCGATCGGGTAGCCCTGGTCGCTCAGCAGCTTCTGCCAGCCGAACAGTTCGGTGACGCTGAAGGCGCCCGCGATGGCCGAGTTCTTGGTCAGCGCGATGAAGATGGAGCTCAGCGGGGGCAGCACGGTGCGTACCGCCTGCGGAAGGATGATCAGGCCGAGCGTCTGGAAGAACGACATGCCGATCGAGCGCGCCGCCTCGGCCTGGCCGAGCGGCACCGTGCTGATGCCGGAGCGGACCGCTTCACAGACGAACGACGAGGTGTAGCAGCTCAGCACGATGAGGGCCTTGACCCACGGGCTGAAGCCGAAGTCGATGACCTGGGGCACCGCGAACCAGATGACGAGGAACAGCAGTGTCAGCGGGGTGTTGCGGAACAATGTGACCCAGGCGGTGCCGAAGTACCGCAGGGGCGGTACGGGAGAGACGCGGAAGCCGGCGAGGAGCGTGCCGAGCAGCATCGCGAGCAGGCCACTGGCCAGGGTCAGGCCTATGGTGCCGAGGAATCCCTCGCGGAATTCCGAAAGGTGGTCGAGCAGTACATTCACGGGGAGTTCCTCGTGGGGCGGCAGCGGTCGGGCAGGGCGAGCCGCGCCCTGTACACCCACGCGGCGTACAGGGACGCGGTCAACTCACTGCCTGCGTGAGACAGGCGGCTGAACGCTCAGGAGTGCTGAACGCCCAGGGACACTCAGCGGCGCTGAACGCTCAGTAGCGCTCCAGGGCCGGCGGCTCCTCGTACGCGGAGCCCGAGAGGCCGAGCGTCGCGTCGTAGGCCTTCTTGTAGTCGCCGTTCTTCTCGTGCGCCTCGATGGCGTCGGCGACCGCGTCACGCAGGGCCTTGTCGTCCTTGGCCATGCCGACGCCGTAGGGCTCCTCGGTGAAGGGCTTGCCGACGACCTTGAGCTTCTTCGGGTTCTGCGCGGCGTAGCCCTTCAGGATCGCGTCGTCGGTGGTGACGGCGTCGACCTCGTTGTTGAGCAGCTGCTGCACGCACTCCGAGTACTTCGCCAACTCGACGGTCTCGGCGCCGTACTTGGGCTTCTTGATCTCCTGCAGCGGGGTCGAGCCCTTGATGGAGCAGACCTTCTTGCCCTTGAGGGAGGTCGGGCCGGTGATGCCCTTCTCGTCGCTGCGGACCAGGAGGTCGGCGCCGGCCATCATGTACGGGCCCGCGAAGCCGACCTGCTTCTTGCGCTCGTCGTTGATGGTGTAGGTGCCCACGTAGAGGTCGACATCGCCCTTGGAGATGGTGGTCTCGCGGACGCCGGAGTCGATCGTCTTGAACGTGATCTGGTTCGCCTTGAAGCCGAGGTCGGCGGCGACCATCTTGGCGATCTCGATGTCGAAGCCGGAGCGCTTGCCGCTGGAGTCCTGGAAGCCGAGGAACGGCTGGTCGTCCTTGGAACCAATGACGATCTTGCCGGCCTTCTGGGCCTTCTTCAGGGTCGCGGAGTCGACCTTCACATCGGTCTTCACCGCGTACGTGGGCAGCTTCGGCTGGTTCTTGCCACCCGAGGCCCCGGCGGGCTTGTCACCGGCATTGCCGGACTCGCCGCCACAGGCGGTTGCGGTGAGGGCGAGCGCGGCGACGGCGGCAGCCGCTGCGGCGGACTTGCGGAGCTTCATGGTGAACTTCCTTCGTGTCGGCAGATTCGGCAGTAGGGAAAAGGCAACACGCGCGCGTGGGACGCACATTGCGCTCCCGCGCGGGGCGCGCGTCTAGTGGTGCAGGATCTTCGACAGGAAGTCCTTGGCCCGGTCGCTGCGCGGATTGCTGAAGAACTGTTCGGGTGCGGCCTCTTCGACGATCCGGCCGTCCGACATGAAGACGACCCGGTTGGCCGCCGAGCGGGCGAAGCCCATCTCGTGCGTGACCACCACCATCGTCATGCCGTCCCGAGCGAGCTGCTGCATCACTTCCAGGACCTCGTTGATCATCTCCGGGTCGAGCGCCGACGTCGGCTCGTCGAAGAGCATCACCTTCGGGTCCATCGCCAACGCCCGTGCGATGGCCACACGCTGCTGCTGGCCGCCGGAGAGCTGCGCGGGGTACTTCTCGGCCTGCGCGGCGACACCGACCCGGTCGAGGAGCGCTCGCGCCTTCTCCTCGGCCGCCTTCTTGTCCGCCTTGCGGACCTTCACCTGCCCCAGCGTCACGTTCTCCAGCACCGTCTTGTGCGCGAAGAGATTGAAGGACTGGAAGACCATTCCCACATCCGCGCGCAGGCGGGCCAGCTCCTTGCCCTCTTGGGGCAGCGGCTTGCCGTCGATCGTGATGTCGCCGGAATCCACGGTCTCCAGGCGGTTGATCGTGCGGCACAACGTCGACTTGCCGGAACCCGACGGGCCGATGACGACGACGACCTCGCCTCGCGCGATGGTCAGGTCGATGTCCTGGAGTACGTGCAACGCGCCGAAGTGCTTGTTGACTCGACTCAGCGCGACCAGTGCGTCGCCCGCAGGGGGAGTGGCGTCCTTGGTCACCGAAACTTCGGTCATCGGGGTCTTGCTCCGTCCTCCTCGGTTGGGAGGACAGTAGTAACCCCGTACGACCAGCGTCATTACATCTGAGGGGAAATTGAGGATAACGATCCGGCCGCAACCGGACACTACGTGTGAAGGGGGCGCGGGCCCCGGATACCGGCTCCGTAACGGAACACGGCCGTAACCGGAAGGCTCTTGACGCCGTCCTTACTTTTCGGAGTGGATGCCTTCGTGAAGTGCGCGGGAGAGGTGAGGGGGCGAAATGAGACTGCTTCTGGTCGAGGACGACGACCACGTGGCCGGTGCCCTTTCGGCTGTCCTGTCCCGGCACGGCTTCGAGGTGCGGCACGCACGCAGCGGCGAGGAGGCCCTGCAGGCGCTGGTGCCCGAAGCCGACGCCTTCGGTGTCGTGCTGCTCGACCTGGGCCTGCCCGACCTGGACGGCTACGAGGTGTGCGGCAGGATCCGCAAGCGCACCACGACCCCCGTGATCATGGTGACCGCGCGCGCGGACGTGCGCTCGCGCATCCACGGGCTCAACCTCGGCGCGGACGACTACGTGGTGAAGCCGTACGACATCGGGGAGCTGCTCGCCCGCATCCACGCGGTGAGCCGCCGTACGGTGCAGGAGGAGCCTGCCGCCGCCGTCGACCACGGGGTGCAGTTCGGGGACGTGAGCATAGATCTGCCCACCCGTAGGGTCGCGGTCGCGGGCGACGCGGTGCAGCTCACCCGCAAGGAGTTCGACCTCCTCGCGCTCCTGGCACAGCGGCCGGGCGTCGTCTTCCGCCGGGAGCAGATCATCAGCGAGGTGTGGCAGACCAGCTGGGAGGGCACCGGGCGCACCCTGGAGGTGCACGTCGCCTCGCTGCGTTCCAAGCTGCGCATGCCCACGCTCATCGAGACCGTGCGGGGAGTCGGTTATCGGCTCGTCGCCCCGGCCGCGCAGTAGAAGCCGTAGAGTCCTGGTGTGCGCGCCCGCCTGCTTCCGCTGCTCATCGTCCTCATGGCGGGTGTCCTGCTCGCGCTCGGCTTCCCGCTGGCCGTGAGCGTGGCCTCCGCGGAGCAGCAGAAGGTGGTCGTCGACCGCATCGACGACACCGCCCGGTTCGCCTCCCTCGCGCAGTTCGTGACCACGCGCCCGGACAAGGCCGGCAAGGGCGAGCGGCTGGTCAGCGACGAGCGGCGGCAGACGCTGCGCACCGAACTCGCGCGCTACCACGACGTGTACGGCATCAAGGCGGGCGTCTTCTACCGGGACCGGGAGCCCATGGGGCGCGCGCCCGACGACTTCCGGGTGCCGTCCGCCGCCGGCAGCGACGTACGGGCGGCGTTCGACGAGGCGCTGTACTCGCGCGGCAGCCACGATCCGTCGCAGGTGTGGCCGTGGCAGCGGGGGCGGCTCGTGGTGGCCTCGCCCGTCATCCGGGACGGGGACGTCGTCGCCGTCGTGGTCACCGAGTCGCCGACCGGCGCGATGCGCAGCAAGACACTGCGCGGCTGGCTGGTCATCGGCGCCGGTGAGGTGGCCGCGATGCTGCTCGCCGTAGGGGCCGCGCTGCGGCTCACCGGCTGGGTGCTGCGGCCCGTACGGGTGCTGGACGCGACGACCCACGACATCGCCACCGGCCGCCTGAAGTCGCGGGTCGCGGCGGCCGGCGGTCCGCCGGAACTCCGGCGCCTGGCCAGGTCGTTCAACGAGATGGCGGACAACGTCGAGGACGTGCTGGAGCAGCAGCGCGCCTTCGTCGCCGACGCCTCGCACCAACTGCGCAACCCGCTCGCGGCCCTCCTGCTGCGCATCGACGTACTGGCGCTCGAACTACCGGACGGGAACGAGGAGATCGCGTCCGTGAAGGCCGAGGGCAAGCGCCTCGGCCGGGTCCTCGACGACCTGCTCGACCTGGCCCTGGCCGAGCACGCCGCCGCGGACCTCCAGCTGACCGACATCGGTGAGCTGGCCGCCGAGCGCGTGGAGGCCTGGCGTCCGCTCGCGGACGAGAAGGGCGTACGGCTCGTGGCCGACTGCCCCGCGGTGACGGGCTGGGCCGACCCGGTCGCACTGTCCAGCGCCCTGGACGCCGTGGTCGACAACGCCCTGAAGTTCACCCCCGAGGGCGAGCAGGTCACGGTCACCGCGCGGGCCACGGGGGATGCGACGGTGATCGAGGTCGCCGACGGCGGCCCCGGCCTGCGCGAGGAGGAACTCGCCCGGATCGGCGACCGGTTCTGGCGCAGCGGACAGCACCAGAACGTCAAGGGCTCGGGCCTCGGCCTGTCCATCTCGCGGGCCCTGCTGGCGGCGGGCGGCGGCTCCCTCGGGTACGCGCAGCGTGCACCGCACGGCCTGGAGGTGACGCTGCGTGTGCCCAGGACGGCACCGGTGCCCGCTCAGGGGGCCGCGGAGGAGGGACTCGATGCGAGCCGTGGGGGGAACGGTTCAGGCCGGGAGACGGCCGCTCAGGGCTTGACCGAGCGGTAGTAGCGGTTCGCGCCTTCGTGCAGGCTGAGCGGGTCCGTGTAGACGGCCGTTCTGAGGTCGACGAGCTGCGCCGCGTGCACCTGCGCCCCGATGTGGTCACGGCTGTCGATGACGGTACGGGTGACCGCCTCGGCCAGCTCCGGGTCCACCCGGTCGGTCGTCACCAGCAGGTTCGCCACTGCCAACGTGCTGACGGGCTCGCCCTGTTGGGCTGCCGGGTAGGCGTCGGCGGGCATCACGGCGGCGCGGTAGTAGCGCGAGTAGCCGCCCATGGCGTGCAACTTGTCGACCAGGGAGCCGAGTTCGACCAGCCGGATCGGGGCGTCCTCGGACAGCTCCCGTACGTGGTTGGTGGGCAGGCCGCCGGACCAGAAGAACGCGTCGATCTCGCCCGACTCCAGGGCGCGCGGCATGGCGTCTATGCCGATGCCCACCTCGGTGACGTCCTTCTCGACGTCGAGCCCCGCCGCCTTCAGGATCCGCTCGGCGATCAGCCGCACGCCCGAACTGCGCCCGCCCACGGCCACCTTCATGCCGCGCAGGTCCTCGACCTTCTCCACGGGGGAGGTCCGCTTGACGACGAGCTGCATGTAGTCGTCGTAGAGGCGGGCGCAGCCGCGCAGGCGCTCCGCGCCGGGCCGGCCCTCGGACTGGTACTTGGCGACCGCGTCCGCCGCGGCGATGGTGAAGTCGGCCTTGCCGGTGGCGACCCGCTCCACGTTCTCCCAGGAGCCCTCGCTGCTGGTCAGGGTGACGCCGAGGTCCGGCAGATCGCGGTCCATGGCCCGCCGCAGAAGATGGCCGTACTTCTCGTAGACGCCGGTCCGCGCGCCCGTACTGAAGGTCACCCGGCCCTGCGGCGACTGCTCGCCCAGGGGTAGCAGCCACCACAACAGCAGCCCGAACACCACGAGTCCGGCCACGGACCCCATGAGGGCGCTGCGGCGGGTGACGCGGAGGGGCGGCTGTGGCATGGCGCGATCCTGCCAGGTGGTGACGCTCGGTGGCCAGGTTCGGAACGTCCCCTTGTGGTCACGTTCGGTGACCTGTGGGCCACGGTCCAGTGGGGACGGGGCGGGCGCAGCAGAACCACTCCGGGAACCCCATACCCTTGTTCTCATGAGCAGCAGCGACCCGCGTCCGGCCGTGGACGTCAGTTCACCCGACACCACGAAGACGTACGAAGTTCGCACCTACGGGTGCCAGATGAACGTTCACGACTCCGAGCGTCTTTCGGGGCTCCTGGAGGGCGCTGGATACGTG
This sequence comes from Streptomyces sp. EDA2-14, assembly GCF_054963755.1. Lineage (NCBI taxonomy): Bacteria > Bacillati > Actinomycetota > Actinomycetes > Kitasatosporales > Streptomycetaceae > Streptomyces > Streptomyces sp. EDA2-14. The sequence goes on along the minus strand of NZ_JBUEGE010000003.1, from coordinate 673,685 downwards.
CGCGCCCCCGAGGGCTCCGACGGTGACGCGGACGTCGTGGTCTTCAACACGTGCGCGGTGCGGGAGAACGCTGACAACAAGCTCTACGGCAACCTCGGGCACCTCGCCCCCAAGAAGGCGCGGCGTCCGGGCATGCAGATCGCCGTGGGCGGCTGCCTCGCCCAGAAGGACCGCGACACGATCGTGAAGAAGGCGCCCTGGGTGGACGTCGTCTTCGGCACGCACAACATCGGCAAGCTGCCCGTCCTGCTGGAGCGCGCCCGCATCCAGGAGGACGCACAGGTCGAGATCGCCGAGTCCCTGGAGGCTTTCCCCTCCACGCTGCCCACCCGCCGCGAGAGCGCGTACGCGGCCTGGGTCTCCATCTCGGTCGGCTGCAACAACACCTGCACCTTCTGCATCGTCCCGGCGCTGCGCGGCAAGGAGAAGGACCGCAGGACCGGCGACATCCTCGCGGAGATCGATGCCCTGGTCGGCGAGGGCGTCTCCGAGATCACGCTGCTCGGCCAGAACGTCAACGCCTACGGGAGCGACATCGGCGACCGTGAGGCCTTCAGCAAGCTGCTGCGCGCCTGCGGCGGCATCGAGGGCCTGGAGCGCGTCCGCTTCACGTCCCCGCACCCGCGCGACTTCACGGACGACGTGATCGCCGCCATGGCCGAGACCCCGAACGTGATGCCGCAGCTCCACATGCCGCTGCAGTCCGGCTCGGACACGGTTCTGAAGGCGATGCGCCGCTCGTACCGCCAGGAGCGGTTCCTCAACATCATCAAGAAGGTCCGCGAGGCCATGCCGCACGCGGCCATCACGACCGACATCATCGTGGGCTTCCCCGGCGAGACCGAGGAGGACTTCGAGCAGACGATGCACGTCGTGCGCGAGGCCCGCTTCGCGCAGGCCTTCACCTTCCAGTACTCCAAGCGCCCCGGAACCCCGGCCGCCACCATGGAGGGCCAGATCCCCAAGGAGGTCGTGCAGGCCCGCTACGAGCGCCTCGTCGCCCTCCAGGAGGAGATCTCCTGGGAGGAGAACAAAAAGCAGGTCGGCCGCACCCTGGAGATCATGGTCGCCGAGGGCGAGGGCCGGAAGAACGGCGTCACCCACCGCCTCTCCGGCCGCGCCCCCGACAACCGGCTCGTGCACTTCACCAAGCCCGAGGCCGAGGTACGCCCCGGCGATGTCGTGACCGTCGAGATCACGTACGCCGCCCCGCACCACCTGCTCGCCGAGGGCGACGTCCTGGACGTGCGCCGCACGCGCGCGGGTGACGCGTGGGAAAAGCGCAACCAGGAGGAGCAGGACAAGAAGCAGGGCGTGCTGCTCGGCCTCCCGCAGGTCGGCGTTCCCGAGCCGCTGCCCGTGGTGACCGGGGGCTGCGCCGTCGACTGACGGGGCAGCGGAGACACGACGGGTTCGCCGGTGCCCGCCCTGTTCCGGGGCGGAGGCCGATTTCCGGGGCGGAGGCCGACTTTCCTGGGGCGGAGGCCGACTTTCCGGTCCGCGGCGGGCGCGCAGTAGGCTGCCGATCATGCTTGTCGCCGCTGCCGCCTGCCCATGTCCGCCCCTGCTCGTGCCCGAGGTCGCCGCGGGTGCGGCCCCGGAACTCGACGTCGCGCGCGCGGCGTGCGACGAGGCGGTCGCGGCGCTGCTCGCGGCGGAGCCGGACCTGGTGTGGGTCATCGGTGAGGGCTCCCGCACGGGCGCCCACGAGACCGGCGCCCGCGGCTCCTTCCGCCCCTTCGGCGTCGACCTCGACGTGCACCTGGGCGCGCCGTCGGACGGTGCGCGGGCCACGCTCCCGGTGTCTCTCTCCGTAGGCGCGTGGCTGCTCGCGCGCGCGGGCTGGACCGGCGAGGTGCGCGGCTACGAGGTGGCGGGGGATGCCGCTGTCGACGGTGCGTCGCCTCTGGCGGAGGGCACGGCAGGAGCGGAGCGCGTGGCGTTCCTCGTCATGGGTGACGGCACGGCGTGCCGCACGCTGAAGGCCCCCGGCTACCTGGACGAGCGCGCCGAGGGCGTGGACGCCGCCATCGCCGCGGCCCTGCGCGACCTCGACGCCGACGGCACGCTCGCGCACCTCGATGCCGACCTCGCCCGCGAACTGAAGATCTCAGGACGCGCCCCGTGGCAGCTCCTCAGCGCCGCCTGGGAGAAGCAGGACGGAACGGGCCGCCTTCTGTACGAGGACGCGCCCTACGGAGTGGGTTACTTCGTGGCGTCCTGGACCTGATGCACCCCGTGAACGGCGACGGCCGCGGAGCCATCGGGCTCCGCGGCCGTCGCCGTCGGTGGGGTGTGCGCGGCGTCACGATGCCGCGGAAGGGGGCGAAGGCGGGTTGTCCCCGTCGTCGGTCCCCCTGGCGTTCTCGGCGCTCTTGCCGTCCGGATCGGACACTCGGCCGACGGCGTCCTTCGCCTTGTCCGTGCCCATCTGGATCTTGTCGCTGTACTTGCCCTTGGTCTTCTCGTCGACCAGCTTGCCGGCCTTCTCCAGGCCCTGGTCGATCTTGTCCCCGTGCTGCTGCGCGAGGTCGGACACCTTGCCCTTGGCGGGGGCGAGCTTGGCTTTCAACGAGTCCAGGATGCCCATGGCTGCACCTTCTTCCGTCGCACGGAGCTCTCGGGGAGCTACTTGCGGACGCCCTCACCGGCCTCGTTGTCGGCGGCCTGTTCCGCGGACTGCTGCTTCGGGATCTCGACGCCCTCCGGCGCGACGGCCTCGGCCGCCACGCCCTCGGTCGCGGCCTCCGTGGCCTCCTGCTCCGCGCTGGGGGCCGCGGCGGCCTCGGCGGGCTCCTCGGCGTCCGTCGACTCCGGAGCGGCCGTCAGGACGGCCGACCGGGGCTCGGCGATCGACGCCTCGTCCGCATCCTTGGCTTTCCGGCGAAACATGGCAAAAACGCCCATCTCAACTCCATACGTTACTCGTGTGGGCGAAATCCCGCCCTACCCGGTGCGTCCCATTGCGGCCACCGGGGCGCCGGCTCCTCGAAACCGGCGGCTGGAACCTCGCAACAGGAAACGAACCCGCACCCGTGGCGTCACGTAGCTCATTCGTGAGCAGGCGTCCGGGTTTGCGAGACTGGGGCGGTGAGTAGCGCAGCTCCCGCCCCGCGGGTCATCGCCGTCGTCGGGCCGACCGCGGCAGGAAAGTCAGATCTCGGCGTCTTCCTCGCCAAGGAACTCGGCGGCGAGGTGGTCAACGCCGACTCCATGCAGTTGTACCGGGGGATGGACATCGGTACCGCCAAGCTGACGCCCGAGGAGCGCGCCGGGGTGCCGCACCACCTCCTCGACATCTGGGACGTCACCGAGGCCGCCAGCGTCGCCGAGTACCAGCGGCTCGCCCGTGCGGAGATCGACCGACTGCTCGCGGCCGGCCGCTGGCCCGTCCTCGTCGGCGGATCGGGCCTCTACGTACGGGGTGCCGTCGACAAGATGGAGTTCCCCGGCACCGACCCCGAGGTCCGCGCCCGCCTGGAGGACGAACTCCGGCTGCGCGGCTCCGGCGCCCTGCACGCCCGCCTCGCCGCCGCCGACCCGGAGGCCGCCGCGGCGATCCTGCCGAGCAACGGCCGACGCATCGTCCGCGCCCTCGAAGTCATCGAGATCACCGGTAAACCGTTCACCGCCAACCTGCCGGGACACGACTCGGTCTACGACACCGTCCAGATCGGCGTCGACGTGGCGCGCCCCGAACTCGACGAACGCATCACCACGCGCGTGGACCGTATGTGGGACGCAGGTCTCGTCGAAGAGGTACGCGCGCTGGAGGGGCAGGGGTTGCGCGAAGGGCGTACCGCGTCCCGTGCACTCGGCTACCAGCAGGTGCTCGCGGCGCTCGCCGGCGAAAGCACCATGGACGAGGCGCGCGCGGAGACCGTCCGCGCCACCAAGCGCTTCGCGCGCCGCCAGGACTCGTGGTTCCGGCGCGACCCGCGGGTGCATTGGCTCAGTGGGGCCGTGGCCGAACGCGGAGAACTTCCGGCTCGCGCAATGTCGTTGGTCGAACGACCGGTTACAGCCTGATCACGTGATGGCATCGGGACGCTCCGCCCGTCATCCCGGCCTCTGTGGGCGTGCCATCATCGACCATCGATCGACCAGTGGAGTCCGGAGTGGGAGGGCGCGTGGCGATGGAGGCCGGCCCTCGTGACACCGCACCAGGCGGAGAACAGCTCAGCACCGACGGCCCGGAGGCGACAGCCGACGGGGTGATCGACGACGGCCCGACCGCGGACGAGCTCGCCGCACAGGACGAGGGCCAAGAGGTCGAGGTCGAGCTGCGCCCGCAGCGCAGGCTCCGGATCTGGCAGCTGGCACCCATCGTGATGCTGGCCGCGATCGGCTCCCTGATGTTCGCGTTCCCGCTGTTCTTCGAGTTCGGCGACGGCGGCGCGGTCGTCGCGATGCTCGGCCTCCTGATCAGCTCCTGCGCGGCCGGCTGGGGCATGATGGCGGCCCGCCGGGTGGGCTACACGCTGCCGGGGCTGCCGCCGCGGGGCTCGGGCCGGTGGCCGGACTGGCGGGTCGTGGGCGCGTACGTGGTCGTGGTCGTGGGCGTCGCGGTGCTCGCCGTGTGGCGCGTCGCACGGCTGCGCTGACCGCCCCACGCACCCCTGAAGGACCTCCGCCGACCAGGTTGTCGGACCGATCTCGTACGATCGAGAAATGACCACCTTCCTCAAGGGTCACGGGACCGAGAACGACTTCGTGATCATCCCGGATCCGGAGAACGCCATCGCGCTCTCGCCGACCGTCGTCGCCGCGCTGTGCGACCGCAGGGCCGGCATCGGGGCCGACGGTGTGCTGCACGTCGTGCGCACCGCCGCCCACCCCGAGGCGCGGCACATGGCCGAAGAGGCCGAGTGGTTCATGGACTACCGCAATGGCGACGGCTCGGTGGCCGAGATGTGCGGCAACGGGGTGCGGGTCTTCGCCCGCTACCTCCAGCACGCGGGGCACGTCGGCGAGGGCGACCTCGCCGTGGCCACCCGAGGCGGCGTCAAGACCGTCCACATCGACAAGGAAGGCCTGATCACGGTCGGCATGGGCAGGGCGGCGCTCCCCGAGGGCGACGTCACGGTCAGCGTCGACGAGCGGTCCTGGCCGGCGACGAACGTGAACATGGGGAACCCGCACGCGGTCGCCTTCGTGGCCGACCTCGCACACGCGGGCGCCCTGTACGAGCCGCCCCCGTTCGCGCCGGCGAACGCGTACCCGGAGGGTGTGAACGTCGAGTTCGTCGTCGACCGAGGACCGCGGCACGTCGCCATGCGCGTGCACGAGCGGGGCTCCGGCGAGACCCGCTCCTGCGGCACGGGCGCCTGCGCGGTGGCCGTCGCGGCCGCCCGCAGGGACGGCCTGGACCCGGCCGTGACCGGGGCTCCTGTCACATACGAGATCGATCTGCCCGGAGGCAGGCTGACGATCACCGAGCGTCCGGACGGCGAGATCGAGATGACCGGTCCCGCCGTGATCGTCGCGGAGGGTCGGCTCGACACCGACTGGTTCGCGGCAATCGAAACCGTAAACCAGTGAACCTTCGCTCGAATGGGTGATCCGTTTCACGCTCGGCGAGAGCGGGACTGCGCCACGTGATGGGCTCGGTAGCATCAAGCACCGGTCCGGACGGGTGCCGCCGCCAGCCCGCCGCCGGTCGACAAAGCCGGAGGTGCTCATGAGTGCGGAGGCGACCAACCCCGCGGACCGGGGGCCGATCACGCCCGGGGCCCAGCGTCGACGCGGCCGCCCCCGGATCGACCTGCGCCGTCTCGGCCGGGCCGCGCTGCTCGGCCCCGCCGCCCGCGGCCGCCTCCCCGACGCGATCGGACACGTGGCTGAGGCCCACCGCGCCCACCACCCCGACGCCGTCCTGGAGCCGCTGCACCGCGCGTACGTGCTGGCCGAGTCCTCGCACCGCGGCCAGATGCGCAAGAGCGGCGAGCCGTACATCACACACCCGCTCGCGGTGACGCTGATCCTGGCCGAGCTCGGCGCGGAGACCACGACGCTGACCGCCTCGATCCTCCACGACACCGTCGAGGACACCGCGGTCACGCTCGACCAGGTGCGCGAGGAGTTCGGCGAGGAGGTCGCCTATCTCGTCGACGGCGTGACCAAGCTGGAGAAGGTCGACTACGGGGCGGCTGCCGAACCCGAGACCTTCCGCAAAATGCTGGTCGCGACCGGCAACGACGTGCGCGTCATGTCGATCAAACTCGCCGACCGCCTGCACAACATGCGCACCCTCGGCGTGATGCGCCAGGAGAAGCAGGAACGGATCGCCAAGGTCACCCGCGACGTCCTCATCCCGCTCGCCGAGCGCCTCGGCGTGCAGGCACTGAAGACCGAGCTCGAAGACCTCGTGTTCGCGATTCTGCGTCCCGAGGAGTACGCGCAGACCCGCGAGCTCATGACGTCCTACGCCCAGCGCACCGAGGACTCCCTCGCCGGGTTCGCGACCGAGCTGCGGGCAGTGCTGCGGGAAGCGGGCCTGAGCGCCGAGGTGCTCATCCGGCCGCGGCACTTCGTGTCGGTCCACCGGGTGCGGCGCAAGCGCGGCGAGCTGCGCGGGGCCGACTTCGGACGCCTGCTCGTGCTCGTGAACGAGGACGCGGACTGTTACGGCGTCCTCGGTGAACTGCACACCTGTTTCACGCCGGTGGTCTCGGAGTTCAAGGACTTCATCGCCGTACCGAAGTTCAACCTGTACCAGTCGCTGCACACCGCGGTGGCCCGCGCGGACGGCGAGGTCGCCGAAGTCCTCATCCGGACGCACCAGATGCACAAGGTCGCGGAGGCGGGCGTCGTGGCGCTCGGCAATCCGTACGCGCCCTCCGCCGAGGAACATCTGGACACCCTGGGCGAGCGCTCCGACCCCACACGTCCCGGCTGGCTAAGCCGGCTGCTGGACTGGCAGCAGTCCGCCCCTGACACCGACACCTTCTGGTCGACGCTGCGCGAAGACCTCGCCCAGGACCGCGAGATCACCGTCTTCCGGCCCGACGGCGGCACCATCGGCCTTCCCGCGGGCGCCAGTTGCGTCGACGCCGCGTACGCGCAGTACGGCGAGGACGCCCACGCCGTCATCGGCGCGCGGGTCAACGGCCGCCTGGCGACGCTCAGTACCGTCCTCGGCGACGGTGACACGGTCCAGCTGCTCATGGCCGGGGTCGAGGGCTCCGCCGCGTCCGAGCCCTCGGTCGCCTGGCTCGACCACGCCCGTACACCCGCCGCCCGCATCGCCATCCGCCGCTGGCTGGCCGCCCACCCGGAGGGGCCCACCGCCCCGCCATCGGCGCCCCGCGCCCCGTACAGCGGCCCCTCGGCGCGGCCCGCCGCGGCGAACGCCGTGGTCGACCAGCCGGGCGCCACGGTGCGCCTCGCGGGCTGCTGCACGCCCGTGCCGCCCGACGAGATCACCGCGTTCGCCGTACGCGGCGGCGTCGTCACCGTGCACCGTGTCGCCTGCTCCGGAGCGGCGCGCATGAAGGACGCGGGGCGCGCGGAGGTCGGCGTGCGCTGGGCGGACGCGGAGGCCGGCGAGTACCGCGTGACGCTGATCGCCGAGTCGTTCAGCCGTCCCCACCTGCTCGCCGATCTGACCGAGGCCATAGCGCTCGAGGGCGTCGCGATCATCTCGGCGACCGTCGACCCGCCCGACCAGGGCCGCGTCCGGCACACGTACACGCTTCAACTCCCGGACGCCGCGCACCTCCAGGGCCTCATGCGGGCGATGCGCAACGTGCCGGGCGTGTACGACGTGGGCCGCACGCGACATGCCGCGGCGGGCGCCCTCTAGGACCCGCCCTGCCGCCACCCGGACTCCTCGTTCGGGTGGTGCGGCGCGTGCCGCGCCGTGTACGCAGGCGTGCGCTGATAGCGGTAGTTCATGCTGCTCAGCTCCCGAACGCCCCGTGTCGCCGCGCTGCTCGCCGCCGGCGCCTCGCTCGCCCTTGTCGCCGCGGCCGCGCCGCAACCGGCCGAACCGCTCGGCATCGGCGACCGGCTCTTCCCGCAGCTGGGCAACCCCGGCTACGACGTCACCGACTACGACATCTCCTTCACGTTCCACGGTGACAACAGCAAGCCCCTCGACGCCGTCACCAAGATCAATGCGCAGGCGACCTCCTCGCTCGACCGGATCAACCTCGACTTCTCGCACGGCAAGGTCCGTTCGGTGCTGGTCAACGGGGCGCGGGCGCAGTACGACAGCAAGGGCGAGGACCTGATCGTCACGCCCGCCACGCCCGTCGTGCCCGGTCAACCACTCCAGATCACCGTGCGGCACACCAGCGACCCCAAGCCCGGCAAGAAGGAAGTCGGTTGGGTGCGCACCGAGGACGGGCTCGCGATGGCCAACCAGGCCGACGCCGCGCACCGCGTGTTCCCCTCGAACGACCACCCCTCCGACAAGGCCTACTTCACCTTCCGGATCACCGCCCCCAAGGAGTACACGGCGGTCGCGGGCGGCCTCCCCGTCGCAAAGAAGCGACAAGGGGGAGCCACGCAGTGGGTCTACCGCACCGCCCACCCCATGGCCACGGAGCTGGCCCAGGTGTCCATCGGCCGCTCCGCCGTGCTGCACCGCCAGGGTCCGCACGGGCTTCCCGTGCGTGATGTCGTGCCGGCCAAGGACGCCAAGGCGCTGAAGCCGTGGCTCGACAAGACGCCTGGCCAGATCTCCTGGATGGAGCGGAAGGTCGGCTCCTACCCCTTCGAGAACTACGGGCTGCTGATCGCCCACGCGTCCACCGGCTTCGAACTCGAGACGCAAACACTCTCTCTCTTCGAGAGAGAGCTGTTCGTGCGCTCCGCGTACCCGAAGTGGTACATCGAGTCGATCATGGTCCATGAGCTGGCACACCAGTGGTTCGGCGACAGCGTCAGCCCCCGCAGCTGGTCCGACCTGTGGCTCAACGAGGGCCATGCCACCTGGTACGAGGCCCTGTACGCCCAGGAGAAGGCGGACCGGCCCATGGCGAAGCGGATGCGCGCCGCCTACCGCGTGTCCGACGCCTGGCGCGCCGAGGGCGGACCGCCCGCCGCGCCCAAGGCACCCACGGGCGGGAAGATCAGCATCTTCCGGCCGGTCGTCTACGACGGCAGCGCCCTGGTCCTCTACGCCCTGCGCCAGGAGATCGGCGCGGACGCCTTCCAGCACCTGGAGCGCGCCTGGGTGGGCACGCACCGTGACTCCACCGCCACGACCAAGGACTTCGTGCAGCTCGCCTCGCAGGTCGCCGGGCGGGACCTGAGCGGCTTCTTCGACGCCTGGCTGTACGGCAAGAAGACGCCGCCCATGCCGGGGCACCCGGACTGGAAGTCCGACCCGGTGTCGAAGGGCTGACACCGGGCAACAATCCAGATGACGAGACGGCCCGTACCGTGCGAATATCGTCGATGTCGACGGCGCGGGCCACCGGATCGGTCCTCGCGGGAATCCCCGGAGCAGGCCGCGCGTTGTCAGAGATGACGGGTGTGACACCCGTCGCACATCCCGAATCCCACAGACGTAAGGACCCAATGACCTCCTCTTCTTCCCCTTCCCAGGACGCGCAGAACATGGTGCAGAACCACACCGAGAGCCTTCGGGCCGATGCCCTGATGGAAGAGGACGTCGCCTGGAGCCACGAGATCGACGGAGAGCGGGACGGTCATCAGTTCGACCGCTCCGAGCGTGCGGCTCTGCGCCGCGTCGCCGGCCTCTCCACCGAACTCGAGGACGTCACCGAGGTCGAGTACCGACAGCTCCGCCTGGAGCGCGTCGTACTCGTCGGCGTGTGGACGTCGGGAACGGTTCATGACGCGGAGAACTCCCTGGCGGAACTCGCCGCCCTCGCCGAGACGGCGGGCGCCCTCGTGCTCGACGGCGTGATCCAGCGCCGCGACAAGCCCGACGCGGCGACGTACATCGGCTCGGGCAAGGCCCAGGAGCTGCGCGACATCGTGCTCGAGACCGGAGCGGACACCGTCGTGTGCGACGGTGAGCTGAGCCCCGGCCAGCTCATCCACCTCGAGGACGTCGTCAAGGTCAAGGTGGTCGACAGGACCGCCCTGATCCTCGACATCTTCGCCCAGCACGCCAAGTCCCGAGAGGGCAAGGCGCAGGTCGCGCTCGCGCAGATGCAGTACATGCTGCCGCGCCTGCGTGGTTGGGGTCAGTCGCTGTCCCGGCAGATGGGTGGCGGTGGCTCCGGCTCCTCGGGCGGCGGTATGGCCACCCGTGGTCCCGGTGAGACCAAGATCGAGACGGACCGGCGCCGGATCCGCGAGAAGATGGCGAAGATGCGCCGGGAGATCGCGGAGATGAAGACCGGCCGCGACATCAAGCGGCAGGAGCGCCGCAGGCACAAGGTGCCTTCGGTGGCCATCGCCGGATACACCAACGCCGGCAAGTCCTCGCTCCTCAACCGCCTCACGGGCGCGGGCGTACTGGTGGAGAACTCGCTGTTCGCCACCCTCGACCCGACCGTGCGCCGGGCCGAGACCCCGAGCGGCCGCCTCTACACGTTGGCCGACACGGTCGGCTTCGTACGGCACCTGCCGCACCACCTCGTCGAGGCGTTCCGCTCGACCATGGAGGAGGTCGGTGACTCCGACCTGATCCTGCACGTGGTCGACGGTTCGCACCCCGCGCCGGAGGAGCAGCTCGCCTCCGTACGCGAGGTCATCCGCGACGTCGGCGCGACGGACGTGCCCGAGATCGTCGTGATCAACAAGGCGGACGCGGCCGATCCGTTGGTGCTGCAGCGCCTGATGCGCGTCGAGAAGCGCTCGATCGCCGTCTCGGCCCGCTCGGGACAGGGCATCGAGGAGCTGCTCCAGCTCATCGACGACGAGCTGCCGCGTCCCGCGGTCGAGATCGAGGCCCTCGTGCCGTACACGCACGGCCAGCTGGTCGCGCGGGCGCACGCCGACGGCGAGGTGATCTCCGAGGAGCACACCCCGGAGGGCACGCTCCTGAAGGCACGCGTCCACGAGGAACTCGCGGCGGAATTCGCGCCGTACGTTCCGGCGGCGGTCGCGGGCTGACGGCCCGTACAGAACAGGACTGAGCCCCTCCCCGGTGGTCCGGGGAGGGGCTCAGTCGTGTGGTCGGCCGGTTCAGTCCTGGTTCAGTCCCGGGTCCGGCCGGTTGCGCCGCGAGGGCTCACTGCCCGGCGAACTTCTTGCTCATCGAGTCGTAGATGCCCTTGGCCTCCTTGCCGAGCCGCGGGCCGGCGAGCCAACCCGCCGTCTGCGGGCCGATCGAGGTGTTCGACACCAGTGCGGGCCGGCCGTCGGAGCCCTGGCCGACCCAGCCACCGCCGGACGAACCGCCCGTCATCGTGCAGCCGATGCGGTACATCGTCGGATCCGCGTCGTTCAGCGAGAGACGGCCCGGCTTGTCCGCGCACTGGTACAGCTTCTGCCCGTCGAACGGGGCCGCCGCCGGGTAGCCCTTCGCCGTCAGCTGCGCGACCTTCGGCACCGCCGGAGCGTTGAACTCCACCGGAAGGGCCGCACCCACCGTCTCCTCGAGCGACTTGGTGGTGCTGCTGCCCTCCTCCGGCGTCACATGGATCGTCGCGAAGTCGTACGACGCGCCCGCGCCGCCGGTCGGGCCGCCCTGATTGATCCACTGGTCGGACGTCAGCGCCCCGTCGCCCCACCACACGCCGTACGGAGCCACCTCGCTCCTGGGCGTGTTCCGCAGCTCCTGCGCGGACTTGCCGCTGTCGTTGTACGAGGGGACGAACGCGATGTTGCGGTACCAGCCGCCGTTCTTGCCCGCGTGCACACAGTGGCCCGCGGTCCAGATCATGTTGGACTTGCCCGGGTGCGCGGGGTCGGAGACCACGGTCGCCGAGCAGACCATCGAACCCTCGGGCCCGTCGAAGAACAGCTTGCCCGAGTACGGCGCGTTCGCGTGGTACGGAGTGGACACGCCCGCCGCGGCCACCGGCCTCGGCTCCGGGTCCGTCACGCCCTGGTCACCGGAGAGGTCGTTCTCGTCGACCTCGCCTCCGGAGGGCTTGTCGGCGTCCCGCATCCGGCTGGAGTCCCACAGCCCGTCGATGATCGGGTTGACGAAGTCCTGCGCCTCACGCAGCCACTGGTCCTTGTCCCAGTTCTTCCACTCGCCGTCCTTCCACTTGTCCGGGTCGATCCCGTGTTCCTTCAGCCGGTCCTGGATGTCGTCCGGGATCTTGAACTTGCCGTCGCCCGCGGACGCCGAGGCGGTCGGCTTGTCGTTCGCGTTGTTCTCGCCCGGACCGCACGCCGTGGCGGTCAGAGCGACCACGGCACCGAGCGCGACCGCCGCCGCCACGGGGGACGTTCTGCTTCGCACGCCTCGAGTGCGGCGCGCGGCGAACAGCGGGCGTATGGGTCGCATGTCGTGAATCCCCCTGGGCTTCGAAATGGTTGAACGGCCGTACACGTGCGGTGGAGGAGAGCGAGCCCTCGTCTCCGAACGGCACACCACCCTATGCCGGTGCCGTCGGCGACGACCGACGGAACAGCAACGGTTCCGTCACGGAGGGATCTTCCGGTCGACGCAGATCGTTGAGGCACGGCCGGCCGCCGACTGCCCGTGGCGGCCCTTGCCGCGGGCATCTGGCAAAGGTCTGCTCATGAGTCCGGTACGAGCCGTGTTCCTCCGCCCGTCTCGTCGTTGGTACGTACGGGGGAACTGCAGTTGGCGTTCAGGGCGCGTCAACTCGCCCCGCCGGTCGCTGAGTCGAGGGGGCTTTTCGGCCGTATATCCAGCGGGAGGACCAACAGCCGTGGCGGTGACCGATCCTGTGCCTGTGACCGATCCTGAGACCGTGGCGGTTCCCACCTCGTACGACGGGGCGACACACGGGAACCCTGTCCGCGACACCGTGGCGCACGAAGGGATTCTGCGCCGCCAGTGCGCGCGGGAGTCCGCGGCGCGCACCTATGCGCGCTCCCTGCCGATCGTGCCGGTGCGGGCGCGCGGGCTCACCATCGAGGGCGCCGACGGTCGCCGCTACCTGGACTGTCTGTCCGGCGCGGGAACCCTCGCTCTCGGTCACAACCACCCGGTGGTGCTTGAAGCCATCCGCAAGGTGCTCGACTCGGGGGCGCCGCTGCACGTCCTCGACCTGGCCACCCCGGTCAAGGACGCGTTCACCACCGAGCTGTTCCGTACGCTGCCGCCCGGCCTCGCCGACCGGGCCCGGATCCAGTTCTGCGGGCCCGCAGGCACCGATGCCGTCGAGGCCGCTCTGAAACTGGTCCGTACCGCCACCGGGCGCTCGGGCCTGCTCGCCTTCACGGGCGCCTATCACGGGATGACCGCGGGGGCGCTCGCGGCGTCGGGCGGGGCGCAGGACGTCCGCGTCACGCGCCTGCCGTATCCGCAGGACTACCGCTGCCCCTTCGGCATCGGAGGCCCGCGCGGCGCCGAACTCGCGGCCCGGTGGACCGAGTCGCTCCTCGACGACACCAAGTCCGGCGTGCCACAGCCCGCGGGCATGATCCTCGAACCGGTGCAGGGGGAGGGCGGCGTCATCCCCGCCCCCGACAGCTGGATGCGCAGGACGCGCGCCCTCACAGAGCGACGCTCGATCCCGCTGATCGTCGACGAGGTGCAGACCGGCGTGGGCCGCACCGGCGCCTTCTGGGCCGTGGAGCACAGCGGTGTCGTGCCCGACGTGATGGTCCTGTCCAAGGCCATCGGCGGCAGCCTTCCGCTCGCCGTGATCGTCTACCGCGAGGACCTCGACGTCTGGCCACCGGGCGCGCACGCCGGCACCTTCCGCGGCAACCAGCTCGCCATGGCCGCGGGCGCTGCCACCCTCGCCCATGTCCGCGAGAACGCCCTCGCCGAACGCGCCGCCGTCATCGGCGACCGCATGCTCGGCCAACTCCGTCGACTCGCCGAGGACTTCGCGTGCGTCGGCGAGGTCCGCGGGCGGGGCCTGATGATCGGCATGGAACTCGTCGACCCGGACGGCGCCGTGCCCGCCCCCGCCGCGGAGCACGCCGCCGACCCCCTGCTCGCCGGAGTCGCCACGCCGCTCCCGGCCGCGCCCCAACTCGCCGCCGCCGTGCGCGACGCCTGCCTCCACCGCGGCCTGATCGTCGAACTCGGCGGCCGCCACTCCAGCGTCGTCCGCCTGCTCCCGCCCCTCACCATCACCGACGAGCAGGCCGCGGCCGTCGTGGACCGCCTCGCGGACGCCCTGGCGGCCGTCGCCCGCGCCCGCCGTCACGAGTCGTAGGAGCACCCGACGACAGACCCCCACCAGCGACGGCAGTGACCCACCGGACCGGCCGGACCACTGCCTCATGGAGCCCACCACCCCACGCAAGGAACCCAGTTGAACGCCACCCCCGCATCCGACGGCCGTTCCCGTCCCACCGCCGGCGGATCCTGTGACACACAAGAACCGTGCGCCCAGGACCGCGACTCGATCCCTCGGCAGCAGGGCGGCGACCAGGACACCGAGGGCCCCTGCGCCTCCACCGCCGACCTTCTGGAGCACCCCGACCCCGCGACGGCCGCCCTGGCCGCGGCGGTCGAGAACCTGCTGCGCTGCTGGGTACGTGAGAACAACATCGCTCCTCCTTCCTTCGGCGCCCTCCGCGTCCCGCTGCCCGCGAGCGGCACCGCCCTCCTCGTCCCGGTCCACTACTGGTCACCCTCCGGCCTGCACCGCTTCGGCCTGCCCTACCTGGAGGACGCGCCGCACCACGCCCCACGCGTGGACGCCGTCACGCTCGCCGCACTCCTGAGTAGAGAGGCGGCCCACGGTGCCGCCCACGCCCCCGCCACCCCCGACAGCCCCGGCGGCGACAGCGGGGAACTGGTCGTCCGCGTCGCCGACTCGATGCGCCGCACCACCGAGTTCATCGCGGACCGCCGCCGGCACCCCGCCGACCCGGCCGACACCTTCCTCGCGGCGGAGCAGGCGCTGCTCCTCGGACACCCGCTGCACCCGACACCGAAGAGTCGCGAAGGACTCTCCGAGGCCGAATCCCGGTGCTACTCACCGGAGGTACGCGGCTCCTTCCCCCTGCACTGGATCGCCGTCGCCCCGGACGTCCTCGCCCACGACTCGGCCTGGACCGAGGACGGCCGCGCCCGCACCGCCGCCGACCTCACCTCCCAGCTGGCCGGCCCGGGCCTCCCGTTGCCCGAAGGGCACGCCGCGCTGCCCGTGCACCCCTGGCAGCTGCGCGAACTGCGGCAACGCCCCGACACCGCCGCCCTCCTCGACGCCGGCCTGCTGCGCGACCTGGGGCCGCACGGCGAACCCTGGTTCCCCACCTCCTCGGTCCGCACGCTGTACCGGCCCGGTGCGCCGGCCATGCTCAAGCTCTCCCTCGGCCTGCGCATCACCAACTCCCGCCGGGAGAACCTCCGCAAGGAACTCCACCGGGGCGTCGAGATCCACCGGCTCCTCGGCACCGGTCTCGCCGAGCAGTGGCAGTCCGCGCACCCCGGCTTCGACATCGTCCGCGACCCGGCCTGGCTCGCGGTCGACGGCCCGGACGGCGAACCGGTGCCCGGCCTGGACGTGATGATCCGCACCAACCCCTTCCGCTCCCACGACGACGCGTCCTGCGTCGCCGGCTTCGTCTCGCCCCGGCCGACCGCCGACCCGGCCGCCCGCACCGACCACCCGGCCATGAGCTCCCGCCTCGCCGACACGGTGACCCGGCTCGCCGCCCACACCGGTCGTTCCCGCGGCGCCGTCTCCACCGAGTGGTTCCTGCGGTATCTGGAGCACGTCGTACGGCCCGTGCTCTGGCTCGACGGCGAGGCAGGCATCGCCCTGGAGGCCCACCAGCAGAACACCCTGCTGCTCCTGGACGCCGACGGCTGGCCCGCCGGCGGCCGCTACCGGGACAACCAGGGCTACTACTTCCGCGAGTCACGCCGCGCCGAACTCGACCAGCGGCTGCCCGGCATCGGCACGCACAGCGACAGCTTCGTCGCCGACGACGTCACCGACGAGCGATTCGCCTACTACCTCGCCATCAACAACGTCCTCGGCCTGATCGGCGCCTTCGGCTCCCAAGGGCTCGCCGACGAGCAGCTGTTGATCGCCGCCTTCCGCCGCTTCCTCGGCGAAGCCGCGACCGGACCGACCCGGCTGCGCAGCACACTGCCGGGCCTGCTGCTCGACTCGCCCAAGCTGCGCTGCAAGGCGAACATGCTCACCCGGCTGCACGGCCTCGACGAACTCGTGGGCCCCGTCGACACCCAATCCGTCTACGTCACCATCCCCAACCCCTTTCCTTCACGCCGTACCTGAGAGAGGAGCGTCGCCGTGCCTCCCAGCAACGCGAGCACCGACGCCGACACCACTCCCGCCACCGACCCCCACAACACCGCCCCGCCTGCGGAGAACGCAGCGAACGCGGACGGCGCCGACCACTCCGAGAGCGCCGAGAACGCGGAAGGCGCGGAGGGTGCGGGCCACACAGGGGGAGCCGACGGTGCGGACGGCGCCGACTTCCAGGACACCCTGGACCTGCGCCTCCCCGACGAACTGATCGCGCTCATCGCGGAGCAGGACGGCGCCCACCGAGGCGACCCCGACCTCACGGGCCCGACCCGGCACGACCTGCTGGACGACGTGGGGGAGTGGGGACCGGTCACCACTCCCTCAGGCGTGTTCCAGCTCGTCCCGGTGCGCATCGAGCGAGACCTGGCACTCGTCAGCCGCTGGATGAACGACCCCGCCGTCGCAGCCTTCTGGGAACTCGCGGGACCCGACACCGTCACCGAAGAGCACTTGAGCCCCCAACTCGACGGCGACGGACGCAGCGTGCCCTGTCTCGGCGTCCTCGACGGCGTGCCCATGAGCTACTGGGAGATCTACCGCGCCGACCTCGACCCACTGGCCCGCCACTACCCCGCCCGCCCGCACGACACCGGAATCCACCTCCTCATCGGTGGCGTCGCCGACCGCGGACGAGGACTCGGCACCACGCTGCTCACAGCCGTCGCCGACCTCGTACTCGACCATCGCCCGCGCTGTGCGCGCGTCATCGCTGAACCCGACCTTCGCAACACCCCTTCCGTCTCCGCCTTCCTGGGCGCGGGATTCCGCTTCTTCGCCGAGGTGGACCTCCCCGACAAGCGGGCCGCGCTCATGGTCCGTGACCGCGCCCTCCGCAGCGTGCTCCCAGCTAGTCACTCTCTGTAACGAAGCTCGATCCGATCCGGTTCCCGTCCGAGGAGTTTTCGTGCCGAACCCGTCCGTCGTCCCGAGTTCCGAAGAGCCGCCCGAGCTGTACGACCCGCCCGAGCTCACATCCGGGAACTGGAACAGGGCGGGTGCACGGCTGCTGGCCAAGCTGATCGGCGAATTCGCCTACGAGGACATCCTGCGGCCGAAGGACCTCACCCCGGACGGACCCGGTCTTCGTCACTACTCCCTGTATCTGCCTGCCAGTCGGTCCGACGGAGCCGGTGCGGGCGCAGAAGGCATTGGCGCCACCGGCGAGGCGGCCACCGACGCGGGCGAGGCCGGTGGCACCTTCCACTTCCGCGCCCGCCGCGGCGCGTACGGCAGCTGGCAGGTCGACCCGGCGAGCATGGAGTGGCAACCCGAGCCGACCGGCACACCGGCGGCGACCCCTGCGGAAAGCGGCCGCGAGCCCCTCACCGACCCACTCACCTTCCTCCTCCACGCCAAGCACGCCCTCGGCCTCGACGGCAACACCCTCGGCCACCTCATCCGCGAACTCACCGTCACACTCGCCGCCGACGCCCGCCTCGACCACACCGCGCTCACCGCGGCGCAACTGGCCGACCTCGGGTACGCCGAGCTCGAAGGACACCAGACCGGCCACCCCTGGCTCGTACTGAACAAGGGGCGCCTCGGTTTCTCCGCGACCGACACCTCGCGCTGGGCCCCCGAGTCCCGCCGCCCCACCCGACTCCCGTGGATCGCCGTGCACACCCGTCTCGCCATGTACCGAGGCGTCGAGGGCCTGGAGGAGCCCGCCTCCCTCTATGCCGGCGAACTCGACGAACCGACGCGGGCGTTGTTCGCGCAGGCGCTCCGGTCGCGCGGCCTGGACCCGGCCGCGTACCTCTATCTCCCGGTGCACCCCTGGCAGTGGGACGACATCGTGCTGCCGCTCTTCGCACCGTCCGTCGCCAGGAACGACATCGTTGCGCTTCCCACGGACGGAGACCTGCGCCTGCCGCAGCAGTCCATCCGTACGTTCCTGAACACGGCGCGCCCCCACCGGCACACAGTGAAGTTGCCGCTCTCCATCTTCAACACCCTTGTATGGCGCGGGCTTCCGACGGAGCGCACCTGGGCCGCGCCGGCCGTCACCGCATGGGTGCACGCCCTGCGCGATGCCGACCCCTTCTTGCGCGACGAATGCGGCGTCATCCTGCTGGGCGAGGTCGCCTCCGTGACCGTCGAACACCCTCTCTACGACGGGCTCGACGAAGTGCCCTACCAGTACAAGGAATTGCTGGGCGCGATCTGGCGCGAACCCGTCTCCCGGCACCTCGCGCCTGGAGAGCGCGCCCGAACGCTCGCCTCCTTGCTGCACGTGGACACCGAAGGACGCGCGTTCGTCGCGGAGCTCGTCGCCCGCTCGGGCCTGGAACCGAAGACATGGCTCCGCAGGCTCTTCGCCGCCCTGCTGCCCCCGCTGCTGCGCTTCCTCTACCGCTACGGCACCGTCTTCTCCCCTCATGGAGAGAACGCGATCGTCGTCTTCGACGACCAGGACGTGCCCGTCCGGCTCGCGGTCAAGGACTTCGTGGACGACGTCAACATCAGCTCCGAGGCGCTCCCGGAGCACGACGCCATGCCCGACGACGTGCGCGAGGTCCTGCTCACGGAGGACCCGGCGTTCCTGACCCAGTTCATCCACTCGGGGCTCTTCGTGGGCGTCTTCCGCTACCTGGCGCCGCTGTGCGAGGAGCAACTCGCCGTCCCGGAGACCGACTTCTGGGACCTGGTGCGCGCCGAGATCCTGCGCCACCACGCCCGATTCCCCGAGCTCAAGGAGCGGTACGAGCTGTTCGACCTGCTCACCCCGGAGATCGAGCGGCTGTGCCTCAATCGCAATCGGCTGCACCTCGACGGCTACCGCGACCGCGCCGACCGCCCGCACGCAGCCGTCCACGGCACCGTCGCCAATCCGCTCCATCAGCCGTGATCGCTGGATTGTCAGTGGGTCCGTTTAGGGTGGTCGAGCTATGACGAAGCCCTCACTCCCCGAGCTCCTGCACGCCGCCGTCACCGCTGTCGGCGGCACAGAGCGCCCTGGCCAGGTGACCATGGCCGAGACCGTCGCTGAGGCGATCGACGACGGTTCCCATCTGCTTGTCCAGGCGGGCACCGGCACCGGTAAGTCACTGGGCTACCTCGTGCCGGCCCTGGCTCACGGGGAGCGCGTCGTCGTGGCGACCGCCACGCTGGCGTTGCAGCGCCAGCTCGTGGAGCGGGACCTGCCGCGCACGGTCGAGTCGCTGCACCCGCTGCTGCGGCGCCGCCCCAATTTCGCCATGCTCAAGGGCCGGTCGAACTATCTGTGCCTGCACCGCCTGCACGAGGGCGTCCCGCAGGAGGAGGAAGAGGGCCCCGGACTCTTCGACCAGTTCGAGGCGGCCGCGCCCACCAGCAAGCTGGGCCAGGACCTGCTGCGCATGCGGGACTGGGCGGACGAGACGGAGACGGGCGACCGGGACGACCTCACGCCCGGCGTCTCGGACAAGGCCTGGTCGCAGGTCTCGGTCTCCTCGCGCGAGTGCCTGGGCGCGTCGAAGTGCGCGTACGGCCAGGAGTGCTTCGCGGAGATGTCGCGGGAGCGCGCCAAGCTCGCCGACGTCATCGTGACCAACCACGCGCTGCTGGCGATCGACGCCATCGAGGGCGCGCCGGTCCTGCCGCAGCACGAGGTGCTGATCGTGGACGAGGCACACGAGCTCGTCTCACGGGTGACCGGGGTGGCGACGGGGGAGCTGACCCCCGGCCAGGTCAACAGAGCGGTGAAGCGCGCGGCGAAGCTGGTCAACGAGAAGGCGGCCGACCAGCTCCAGACCGCCTCCGAAGGCTTCGAGCGGGTCATGGAGCTGGCCCTTCCCGGCCGTCTCGAAGAGGTTCCGGAAGACCTCGGCTACGCGCTCATGGCCCTGCGCGACGCCGCCCGTACGGTGATCACCGCACTCGGCAACACCCGTGACAAGTCCGTCCAGGACGAGGACGCCGTCCGCAAGCAGGCGAGAGCCTCCGTGGAGAACATCCACGACGTGGCGGAGCGGATCGCGAACGGGTCGGAGTGGGACGTCGTCTGGTACGAGCGGCACGACCGCTTCGGCGCCTCCCTGCGTGTGGCTCCCATGTCGGTCTCCGGTCTCCTGAGGGAGAAGCTGTTCACCGACCGCTCCGTGGTCCTGACCTCGGCGACGCTGAAGCTGGGCGGCGACTTCAACGGGGTGGGCGCCTCCTTGGGTCTCGCTCCCGAAGGCACCGAGGGCGAGGACCTGCCCGTCTGGAAGGGCGTCGACGTCGGCTCGCCGTTCGAGTACCGCAAGCAAGGCATCCTCTACGTCGCCAAGCACCTGGCGAAGCCGACGCGTGACGGTACGCGTACGGACATGACGGACGAGCTGAGCGAGCTGATCCAGGCGTCCGGCGGCCGCACGCTCGGCCTCTTCTCGTCGATGCGGGCGGCCCAGGCCGCGGCCGAGGAACTGCGCAAGCGGATCCCGGAGTTTCCGATCCTGCTGCAGGGCGAGGACACCCTGGGTGAGCTGATCAAGGCTTTCGCGGCGGACCCGGAGACCTGTCTGTTCGGCACCCTGTCGCTGTGGCAGGGCGTGGACGTACCGGGCCCGAACTGTCAGCTGGTCGTGATGGACAAGATCCCGTTCCCGCGGCCCGACGACCCGCTGATGAGCGCGCGCCAGAAGGCGGTCGAGGAAGCGGGTGGCAACGGCTTCATGGCCGTGGCCGCGACGCACGCGGCGCTCCTCATGGCGCAGGGCGCGGGCCGTCTCGTCCGGGCGACGGGGGATCGCGGCGTGGTCGCGGTCCTGGACCCCCGCCTGGCGACGGCACGCTACGGAAGCTATTTGAAGGCTTCGATGCCGGACTTCTGGTTCACGACGGACCGGAACCAGGTGCGGCGCTCGCTCTCGGCGATCGACGCGGCGGCGAAGAAGGCGGACGCGGAAGCGGTGCCGAAGAAGGCCGAGGGAGAGTAGCCGGGAGCTGGAGCGAGCGGACGGGGCCCTCGCGCGGACAGCGCTGGGCCCCGGAACCGGCGCAGTAGGTTCCGGGGCCCGGTCAGGGAGGAGCGTCAGACGCGCCGCAGAACGGCCACCACCTTGCCGAGGATCGTCGCCTCGTCACCGGGAATCGGCTGGTACGCGGAGTTGTGCGGCAGGAGCCATACGTGGCCGTCCTCCCGCTTGAAGCGCTTCACGGTGGCCTCGCCGTCGAGCATCGCGGCGACGATGTCACCGTTCTCCGCGACGGGCTGGCGGCGGACCGTGACCCAGTCCCCGTCGCAGATCGCGGCCTCGATCATCGAGTCACCGACGACCTTCAGGACGAACAGCTCACCGTCACCGACGAGCTGCCGGGGCAGCGGGAAGACGTCCTCCACCGACTCCTCGGCGAGGATCGGGCCACCGGCGGCGATCCGGCCCACCAGGGGCACGTACGAAGCGGCGGGCTTGCCCGTGGTGTCCGTGGGCTGCGCGCTGGGCTGGTCCGAGCCACGGACCTCGTACGCGCGCGGGCGGTGCGGGTCACGGCGCAGGAAGCCCTTGCGCTCGAGTGCCATCAGCTGGTGCGCGACCGACGACGTGCTGGACAGGCCGACCGCCTGGCCGATCTCGCGCATGGACGGCGGGTACCCCCGACGCTGCACGGAATCCCGGATCACCTCGATCACGCGGCGCTGCCGGTCCGTGAGCCCCGAGCTGTCGGCGCGGATCCCTGGGGGTCGGCCGGGCAGGGAGCGGCCTGGCTTGGGCCCCTCCTGACTCATGGCTGTGTCATTCATGGCATGCACCGGCTCGAGTCGGCCCTGGGCGCGGCCCTGGGCAGTGATGGTGGCACTGTCTGCGGTCGTGGTCACGTCGGTCGGCCCCTCTCGAGAATGTCTCCCTAGCTAGCCAACGGTAGTTCCTTTCGAAAGGTTGCGCCAAACACACGTTCGAGTGAAAAACCGTGGATTGCTTGTCGTGATCATGCGCCTGGGTGTATGGCCACCGTGTAAGCGGAGCGTTGTTTCAGCTCGATCCGGTACGCTTCGACGCTGGAGTCGAGGCTCGGCCCGTGGGTTCCACAGTCTGCCACTCGACCCTCCGCCAACCGGGCACCGCCCTCCTTTTCTGTCGCGCCGTGCCGGTCTCCGGCGGGGCGCCGCGCGGCCTCGCCGCCCTGGATGCGGCGCGTCCCGTGCGCGACACGAACGCGCGACACGCTCTAGGGCTCAATATGCAGCCAAACCCCAGATGTAGTGGTTGGATTGGATCCGCAGCCCAGAAGTTGTGGTCCCCGGTCAATCTTGGTCGTGGTCATCGCCTATGCTTGGGGCTGCTTCGAGAGGCGTGACCAGCCCCTCGGGGCTATCGAGTCGTGCCGTGAAGGAGGGTTGGGAGTTCATGCACTGCCCCTTCTGTAGGCATCCCGACAGTCGTGTCGTCGACAGCCGCACCACCGACGACGGCACGTCGATCCGCCGGCGCCGTCAGTGTCCGGACTGCTCCCGTCGTTTCACGACGGTGGAGACGTGCTCGCTGATGGTGGTGAAGCGGAGCGGGGTGACCGAACCCTTCAGCCGCACCAAGGTCATCAACGGCGTACGCAAGGCGTGTCAGGGCCGTCCGGTCACCGAGGACGCCCTCGCCCAGCTCGGCCAGCGGGTCGAGGAGGCGGTGCGCGCCACCGGAAGCGCCGAACTGACCACGCACGACGTGGGCCTTGCCATACTCGGCCCGCTCCAGCAGCTGGACCTCGTCGCCTACCTGCGTTTCGCGTCCGTGTACCGGGCGTTCGACTCGCTGGACGACTTCGAGTCGGCGATCGCGGAACTGAGGGAACAAGCGCCCGGCGCGGAGGCGGACGGCGCGGGCGAAGAGCCCACACAGAGTGAGAGCGGGCCCGGAGGGACTGTAGAAGTCCCGGTGCCCGCCCACGCCGCCGACTGACGGCCACGGGCCGGGCGGCGGCGACCCCAAAGACCTGTTGCGGGCGGCAAGAGCGGCGGCCGCAACACAAGACAGACACCGTGCGCGGGAAGATCCGGGCACTTTAGGGCGTTTTAGCCCGATATATGGGAGGCGGCATGACAGAGACGGCGAGCGGCCCGGCACGAGGCTCCCGGGCCAAGGGAGCCAAGGCCACCAAGGGTCTGCGCATCGAGCGCATCCACACCACTCCCGGCGTGCACCCGTACGACGAGGTGGAATGGGCGCATCGTGACGTCGTCATGACCAACTGGCGCGACGGCTCGGTCAACTTCGAGCAGCGTGGCGTCGAGTTCCCCGAGTTCTGGTCGGTGAACGCGGTCAACATCGTCACCAGTAAGTACTTCCGGGGCGCCGTCGGCACCCCGCAGCGCGAGGTGAGCCTCAAGCAGCTCATCGACCGCATCGTGAAGACGTACCGGAAGTCCGGCGAGGACAACAAGTACTTCGCCTCGCCCGCCGACGCCGAGATCTTCGAGCACGAGCTGGCGTACGCCCTCCTGCACCAGATCTTCAGCTTCAACTCGCCGGTGTGGTTCAACGTCGGCACGCCGCAGCCCCAGCAGGTCTCCGCCTGCTTCATCCTGTCCGTCGACGACTCCATGGAGTCGATCCTCGACTGGTACAAGGAAGAGGGCATGATCTTCAAGGGCGGCTCCGGCGCCGGCCTGAACCTCTCCCGTATTCGTTCCTCCAAGGAACTGCTCTCCTCCGGCGGCAACGCCTCGGGTCCCGTCTCCTTCATGCGCGGTGCCGACGCCTCTGCAGGAACGATCAAGTCGGGTGGCGCCACGCGCCGCGCGGCCAAGATGGTCATCCTCGACGTCGACCACCCCGACATCGAGGGCTTCATCGAGACCAAGGTGAAGGAAGAGGAGAAGATCCGCGCCCTGCGTGACGCGGGCTTCGACATGGACCTGGGCGGCGACGACATCACGTCCGTCCAGTACCAGAACGCCAACAACTCGGTCCGCGTGAACGACGAGTTCATGAAGGCCGTCGAGGCCGGCTCGAAGTTCGGTCTGCGTGGCCGCATGGACGGCGAGGTCATCGAGGAGGTCGACGCCAAGTCGCTCTTCCGCAAGATGGCCGAGGCCGCCTGGGCCTGTGCCGACCCCGGCATCCAGTACGACGACACCATCAACCACTGGCACACGTGCCCGGAGTCCGGCCGCATCAACGGCTCGAACCCGTGCAGCGAGTACATGCACCTGGACAACACGTCCTGCAACCTCGCCTCGCTGAACCTGATGAAGTTCCTGAAGGACGACGGCCTGGGCAACCAGTCCTTCGACGTCGAGCGCTTCTCGAAGGTCGTCGAGCTGGTCATCACCGCGATGGACATCTCCATCTGCTTCGCGGACTTCCCGACGCAGAAGATCGGCGAGAACACCCGCGCCTTCCGCCAGCTCGGCATCGGCTACGCGAACCTGGGCGCCCTGCTCATGGCGACCGGCCACGCCTACGACTCGGACGGCGGCCGCGCCCTCGCCGGCGCCATCACGTCGCTGATGACGGGTACGTCCTACAAGCGCTCCGCCGAGCTCGCCGCGGTCGTCGGCGCGTACGACGGCTACGCCAAGAACGCCACGCCGCACAACCGCGTCATGAAGCAGCACGCCGACGCCAACACCGCGGCCGTTCGCGTGGACGACCTGGACACCCCGATCTGGGCCGCCGCCACGGAGGCCTGGCAGGACGTCGTCCGCCTCGGCGAGAAGAACGGTTTCCGGAACGCGCAGGCGTCCGTCATCGCCCCGACCGGCACCATCGGTCTCGCGATGTCCTGCGACACCACCGGCCTCGAGCCCGACCTCGCCCTGGTCAAGTTCAAGAAGCTGGTCGGCGGCGGCTCGATGCAGATCGTCAACGGCACCGTCCCGCAGGCCCTGCGCCGCCTGGGCTACCAGGAGGAGCAGATCGAGGCGATCGTCGCCCACATCGCCGAGTACGGCAACGTGGTGGACGCCCCCGGCCTCAAGCTCGAGCACTACGAGGTGTTCGACTGCGCCATGGGCGACCGCTCCATCTCCGCGATGGGCCACGTCCGCATGATGGCCGCCATCCAGCCCTGGATCTCCGGCGCCCTCTCCAAGACCGTCAACCTGCCGGAGACGGCGACGGTCGAGGACGTCGAGGAGGTCTACTTCGAGGCCTGGAAGATGGGCGTCAAGGCGCTCGCCATCTACCGCGACAACTGCAAGGTCGGCCAGCCCCTCTCCGCGAAGAAGAAGGAGCAGGAGAAGGCCGAGGTGACCGAGAAGACCGAGGCGACGATCCGCGAGGCCGTCGAGAAGGTCGTCGAGTACCGCCCGGTCCGCAAGCGCCTCCCGAAGGGTCGTCCCGGCATCACCACCTCCTTCACGGTGGGTGGCGCCGAGGGCTACATGACCGCCAACTCCTACCCGGACGACGGTCTCGGCGAGGTCTTCCTCAAGATGTCCAAGCAGGGCTCCACCCTCGCGGGCATGATGGACGCCTTCTCCATCGCCGTCTCGGTCGGCCTCCAGTACGGCGTGCCGCTGGAGACCTACGTCTCGAAGTTCACGAACATGCGCTTCGAGCCGGCCGGCATGACGGACGACCCGGACGTGCGGATGGCGCAGTCGATCGTCGACTACATCTTCCGTCGCCTGGCGCTCGACTTCCTGCCCTTCGAGACGCGCTCCGCGCTCGGCATCCACTCCGCCGAGGAGCGTCAGCGTCACCTGGAGACGGGTTCCTACGAGCCGACCGAGGACGAGGTCGACGTCGAGGGTCTGTCCCAGTCGGCGCCGCGTGCCCAGGAGCTGAAGGCCGTCGAGACGCCGAAGGCCGAGGCCGCCACCGCGCAGCCCGTGCCGCAGCAGGCGCACACCAGCGCCGAGCTCGTCGAGATGCAGCTGGGCATCCAGGCCGACGCCCCGCTCTGCTTCTCCTGCGGTACGAAGATGCAGCGGGCCGGCTCCTGCTACATCTGCGAGGGCTGCGGCTCGACCAGCGGTTGCAGCTGATCGCGCTGAACGCTTGACCTGAAGGGCGGCGGAACCCACTGGGTTCCGCCGCCCTTCGGCGTTGACGACACGGGCGCCGCCGCGGAGCTGTTGGCGCCTACATTGGCGCCTACAGAGAGCCCATCGCCGCCGCGAACGCGGTCAGGTCGCCGTCGAAGCCGCGGACCGACTCCTGGAACGACCATGCGCCCTCGCTGTCCCTGACGAATTCCGCGATCGTGGCCGAAGGCGAGGCGCCGACCGTCGAGAAGTCGTGCTCCGACAGGTCGGTGTAGTCCTCCCGTATGCGCACCGCGGTGTGCGGCACGTCCGCGAACACCTTCACGCCGTCCGCCCCGTCGGTCTGTTGCTCGCTCTGCTGAATGGCCACGCCCACGACCACGCGCGCGTACCGCGACGCCAACCGGTCCAGTTCGAGCGTCATCACCTCGTCGAAGCCGAAGCCCTGCCCGGTCCTGCTGTCCCGGTTGAGGATGATCGTCCCGTCGGGCGAACGGCTGTCGAAGTGAACGACGTAATCGGGGCTGCCGTGCGGATCGTCGCTCGTGTATGTCGCGGCGACGAGGTCCAGGTCATGGGGCGGCGAACCCAGCGGACTCGGGTCCCACTTCAGCGCGATCTCGACCTTCTCGATTCCCTTGCGGAGGCTGCTCACCGAACTCCCCCTCCTCGGTGCGATGTTGAGTGCACTGGATACGCTACGTGGTCCCACTGACAACAACACGGTCATCCCCCTCAGGGGTGTGCTCGACCGTGGGTTCGGGACCCCCGCGGAGCAGGGCATGCGCGCCGTACGATGGCGCGGTGCTGGTCAAGTGGATTCGTTGCACTGTGGTGGATCGTCGGGGTTTCGAGCGGGGACAGCGGAAGTGGGCGGGGCTCCTGGGAGAGCCGGGATTCCGGGGGCAGGGCGGGGGCTGGAGCAGGCAACGGCCCGACGTGGCCCACGTCTTCGGGTTCTGGGAGAGCCGTGCCTTCTACGACTCCTTCATGGCGCGCTCCCACGACCGGCTCGCGGCCGCGCAGTCCGGGACGTACAGAAACATCCAGGCCAAGCTGTTCGACCATCGCTTCGATGTGAAGACCGGGTTCGAGCCGCGGTTCACGGACGCGGACGTCGTGCGGGTGGCGCACTGCAGGGTGCACGCGGATCGGGCCGAGCACTTCACGTTGATGCAGCAGAAGGTGTGGAACCCGGCGATGGCCGGCTCGCCCGGCATGGTCAGGGGGCTGTTCGGCGACGCCCCCGGAGACGAGTTCCTGGTCCTGTCCATGTGGCACTCGGCGGCCGAGCACGGCAAGTACCAGGTCGACCGGGTGGAGCGGCTCTCGATACGCGCCCAGACGGACCTCGACCTCGCGGCCATCACCGGGGACATCGTGGAACTGGAACCGACCTGGACGGTCTGAACGCACGACCACGCGCGCGTGCAGCGCCCCTGCGACGCACGTGATCCCTGCCGCACGGCCCATACGGGTGCCCGAACCGGCTCGGCGATCTAGGGTCGTGTGCATGGCACGACCGCGGCGCATCGTTCTTGTCCGACACGGCGAATCCGAAGGCAACGCCGACGACACCATTTACGAGCGCGAGCCCGATCACGCCCTGACGCTCACCGACAAGGGCTGGCGCCAGGCCGAGACCACCGGCGAGGAACTCCGGCGGCTCTTCGGACGCGAGCGGGTGAGCGTGTACGTATCCCCGTACCGGCGCACCCACGAGACCTTCCGTGCCTTCCGGCTCGACCCCGACCTCGTACGCGTACGAGAAGAGCCCCGGCTCAGGGAGCAGGACTGGGGGAACTGGCAGGACCGAGAGGACGTGCGGCTGCAGAAGGCGTACCGCGACGCCTATGGGCACTTCTTCTACCGGTTCGCCCAGGGAGAGTCCGGGGCGGACGTGTACGACCGGGTGGGCGCCTTCCTGGAGAGCCTGCACCGCAGCTTCGAGGCACCCGACCACCCGCCGAACGTGCTGCTCGTGACGCACGGGCTGACCATGCGGCTGTTCTGCATGCGCTGGTTCCACTGGACGGTCGGTGACTTCGAGTCGCTGTCGAACCCCGGGAACGCGGAGAAACGGCTGCTCGTTCTCGGCGAGAACGGCAAGTACACCCTGGACCGTCCATTCGAGCGCTGGCGCGAACCGGAATCGTACGGGGTCACCGGATAGAGTGGCAGAGCGATGACCGCTGACTCCTCTCCCGACGGGCGCCTGCTCCGCGCCCTGTCCAGCCTGCGCGGCCTCTCCGTGGGGGACGCGCTGGGATCACAATTCTTCGTGCCCGCGAACTATCCGCTGCTCAAGGCCCGCGCCCTGCCGGAAGACACGTGGCAGTGGACCGACGACACCGAGATGGCCTGCTCCGTGGTGGCCGTTCTGGCCGCTCACGACCGTCTCGACCAGGACGAGCTGGCGCGCTCCTTCGCGGAGCACCACGACGTCGACCGTGGGTACGGCCCCGCCGTGAACAAGCTGCTGCAACAGGTCCGGGACGGCGGCGACTGGCGGGCCCTGGCCTCCGCGCTGTTCAACGGGCGGGGGTCGTGGGGGAACGGCGCGGCCATGCGGATCGCCCCGCTCGGCGCCTACTACGCCGACGACCCCGAGCAGGCCACGCACCAGGCCGAGATCTCCGCCTACCCGACGCACCAGCACCGTGAGGCCGTCGTGGGCGCGATGGCGGTGGCGGCCGCGGCCGCTCTGGTGGCCGACCCGGCGGGGCCTCCCACGCCGCAGGAACTGCTGGACGGCGTGATCTCGCTGGTCCCGCGCAGCGCGGTGGGTGCCGGTCTGCGCCGCGCCAAGGACATGCTCGACTACGGGGACGCGTCCACGGTGGCGGCGGTCCTCGGCTGCGGTCGGCGGACGACCGCGCACGACACCGTGCCGTTCGCCATCTGGTCGGCCGCGCGGGGCCTCGGTGGCTTCGAGGAGGCCTTCTGGAGCACGGCTCAGGTCGGCGGCGACATGGACACGACCTGCGCGATCGTGGGCGGCATCGTCGCCTCCGGCAAGGACGGGGCGCCCCCGGCCGAGTGGCTCGGGCGGACCGAGGCACTGCCGGCCTGGGCGCCGACCGCGTAGGGCACGGGACGGAACGGGGAGCGCTCCTCGGGCTGGAGGAGTGCCCCTCGCACCAGGGGCCCCTCCTCAGACCGAGGCTGCTCCCGACTTCCCACTGAGCGCCTCCAGGTCGCTCTTGCGCACCTGGATGACGAACAGGGCGATGAGCGCCGCGAGCACGGCCAGTGAGGCGGCGGCTATGAAGGCGTTGCCTATGCCGTGGGCCAGCACCGCGTCGTTCCACGGTGCGGGCAGCCGGTGAGTCTTGGCGAACTCGGCCTTCTGTTCCGGTGAGGCTTCGGCCAGGAACTTCGGGATCTGCTTCTTGGCCTCGGTCTCGCCGGCGCTGCTGAAGATGGTGGTGAGGACCGACAGGCCGAGGGCGCCGCCGACCTGTTGCGTGGTGTTGAGCATGCCGGACGCCGCACCGGACTCGCTCTCGGCTATGCCGGAGACGGCGGTCAGGGTGAGGGTGACGAAGTTCAGGCCCATGCCGAAGCCGAACAGGAGCATCGGGCCGAGAATGCCGCCGACGTAGGAGCTGTCGGGATCGATGAGCGTCAGCCAGCCCATACCCGTGGCGGTCAGCAGAGAGCCCACGACCATGAAGGGCTTGGGGCCGAGCCGCGGCAGCAGGTTCGTGGCGATCCCCGCGCCGAGCACGATGGCGGCGGTCACCGGGAGGAACGCGAGGCCGGCTTTGATCGGGCTGTAGTGCAGCACGTTCTGCACGAAGAGCACGATGAAGAAGAACATGCCGAACATCGCCGCGGCGAGGCTCAGCATCATCGCGTAGGTCCCGGAGCGGTTTCGGTCCCTGAACAGCTTCAGAGGCGTGATCGGCTGACTGGTGCGCCGCTCGATGGCGACGAAGGCGATCAGCAGGACGATGGCCGCGCCGAAGGACGCGATGGAGAGGCGGTCGCTCCAGCCTTCGGAGGCGGCACGGATGAATCCGTACACGAGGGCGGCCATACCGAGGGTCGAGGTGAGGGCTCCCGGTAGATCGAACCGGCCGGGGTGGCGCTGCGACTCCTTGATGTAGCGAGGGGCGAGGACGGCGATCAGCACGCCTATGGGGACGTTGACGAAGAGCACCCATCGCCAGTCCAGCCAGTCGGTGAGCATGCCGCCCGCCAGCAGTCCGACGGCGCCGCCACCGGCGGAGACGGAGGCGAAGACGCCGAACGCCCGATTCCGCTCGGGTCCCTCGGGGAACGTGGTGGCGATGAGGGCCAGCGAGGTGGGTGACGCGATCGCGCCGCCGACGCCCTGAAGCGCGCGGGCCGCGAGCAACTGCCAGGGCTCCTGAGCGAATCCGCCCAGGAGCGAGGCCAGGCTGAACAGGGCAATGCCGGTGATGAACATGCGGCGGCGCCCGAGAAGGTCGCCGGCCCGGCCGCCCAGGAGCAGCAGTCCACCGAAGGTGAGCGCATACGCGTTGATCACCCAGGTGAGGTCGTTGGTGGAGAAGCCCAGTGCCGTCTGGATGTGCGGCAGGGCGATGTTCACGATCGTGGCGTCGAGAACGACCATCAGCTGGCAGGCGGCTATGACAGCCAGCGCGATGCCTGGTCGGGACGGGCGCGCGGTGGCGCGGGACTTGCTGGGCGGAGCCGGATGTACCTGGACCTGATCCTGTGTCACGAGCGATCCCCCATGGACAAGTTTAGGGAACGGTCACGTTCCCTGTTCGGGATCCTAGCCTCCCTGGAATAAGGAACACAAGCGTTCTTTAGGGGAGTTGGGAAGTCGTGGAGGTGCGGGAAGATCGTCGATGCCGCCCCATCGAAAAGTGGGGGTGACGCCTGACATGCTCGGTGGTGGCTCCCCATCGGCGCGCGAACGCGCGCCGAGCTCGCTGCATTGCGTCCGAACCGCTCTCGGACCGCTCAACGGAGAGATGAAAATGGTTAGTTCACGTCGGACGGCCGCCCCCGCTCAGGCGGCCGCCGCGCTTCGACGGCGTGGTCCCGTGCTCGAACGGGCCATTCTGGAAGCGGCGTTGGATCAGCTCAGTACGGTCGGCTGGAACGGACTGACCATGGAGGGGGTCGCCGCGGGTGCCCAGACCGGCAAGGCCGCGGTCTATCGGCGCTGGCCCTCCAAGGAGGATCTTGTCGTCGACGCGCTCCAGGCGGGGCTGCCCGCGCTCGATTCGGCGCCGGAGTGCGGAAGTGTGCGCGAGGACCTGCTCGAACTGTGTCGTCGGATGCGGGCGGCCATGTACTCCAGGCCCGGCTACGCGCTGCGTTCCGTGCTTCACGAATGCGACACCCTCACCGCCGAACGCTTCCACGGCGTGATCACCGAGGGTGTTATCGAGCCCAGCGTTGAGCTGATCAAGGAAGTCGTGCGTCGCGGCGTTGAGCGAGGCGAGGTGCGAACGGACGTCGACGAGGCGAGTGTGTGCGACGTGATTCCGGCGCTGATGATGTACCGCTCGAAAGTTTGCGGAAGTGAATGGGGGGAGGCGGATCTGGTCGAGATGATCGACCACGTGAT
Organism: Streptomyces sp. EDA2-14; assembly: GCF_054963755.1. Taxonomy (NCBI): domain Bacteria; kingdom Bacillati; phylum Actinomycetota; class Actinomycetes; order Kitasatosporales; family Streptomycetaceae; genus Streptomyces; species Streptomyces sp. EDA2-14. The sequence goes on along the minus strand of NZ_JBUEGE010000003.1, from coordinate 641,917 downwards.
GGTCCCGCTGTTGCGCCGGCACGGGCATTGAGGTGAGCCGGGTGTCGCGACGGTACCCGGGCGGCGTACGCTGTCTGCCGCCATGCCGTACGAAGCACCCACCCACACCGTCGAGCGCTCATTGCGCGCCACTACCGGTGCCAAGATCATTGCCGGTGTCGACGAGGTCGGTCGCGGTGCCTGGGCCGGTCCGGTCACTGTCTGCGCAGCCGTCACAGGGCTGCGCCGACCACCGGAGGGCCTCACCGACTCCAAGCTGATCAGCCCCAAGCGCCGCGAGACGCTCGCGGTCGAGCTGGAGAGCTGGGTGACCGCGCACGCCCTCGGGCACGCTTCGCCCGAGGAGATCGATGACCTGGGGATGACGGCAGCCCTCCGGCTCGCCGCCGTGCGCGCCCTCGAGGGCCTGCCGGTGCAGCCGGAAGCGGTCATCCTTGACGGGAAGCACGACTACCTGGGTGCCCCCTGGCAGGTTCGTACGGTGATCAAGGGCGACCGTTCCTGCATCGCCGTCGCCGCGGCGTCGGTGATCGCCAAGGTCCGCCGCGACAAAATGATGGCCGAACTGGGCATCGACCATGCAGACTTCGGGTTTGCGGCCAACGCCGGATACCCGTCGCCGGTGCATCGCGCCGCGCTGGAGGAGCGGGGGCCCACCCCGTACCACCGGCTTTCGTGGGCGTATCTTGATGCGCTGCCCCAGTGGCGGCACCTCAAGAGGGCCCGCAGTTGGGCGGACGTCGGCGTTCCGGAGATCGAGGGCCAGCTCGGCTTCGACTTCTGACCGTCGCGCTCGCACTGACGTGCCACCCGTTGACGCGAGCCGCACCTGCGTTTGATAGATATCAGCTCATGCCTCTCAGTCCCGAGGAGCCTCAGATTCCCGAGAGTGCCCAGGGTCCCCGCGCCACGCCCACCAGTGGCCGTACCGCGCCGACCCCCCGCCCCGTACCCGGCCCGCGTCCCGCGGCGCCCCCGCGACCCGGACGTCCGGGTCCCTCACGGCCGATGCCGCCCGCGCAGCGAACCTCGCGCGAGTCGGCGGGCGCCCACAAGCCGGGGCCGAGCGCCCCTGCCGCCACGCCGACTGCCGCCTCCCAGCCGCAGATCCAGCTCATCCCGGCCTCGGCCGAGGGCGCGCTGGATGCCGCCGAGGAAGCCCTCGACCTGCTGCTCGACTCGGGTCGCGCGCCCGGCGAAGTGCTGGTGATCACTACTGGTGACCCGCACCCGTGGGCGGCCCACGAGCTGTCCTTCGGCGAGGACTCCTACTGGGCGCAGCACGACGCGCGCGAAGACGTCTTCTACGCCGACGCCTCCGCCCTGGGCCGTGCCGACTCCCGTCCGGTGGTCGTCCTCGCCGTGAACGGCGGAGCCGACGAGGTGGCCACCACGGCACTTCCGGTCGCGCTCGGCCGCGCCGGTGCGCTGCTCATCGTGTGCGGCGACCCGGAGCGCATCAACTCGCTGCTGGGCGCCGGGGTCTGACGCGCCGCTTGCCGGCTGCCCGCACCGCGAGACGGTCCACGGGGAGTCCGGCAGGCGGGCGCGGTACGGCCGCCGTCGCTCAGCGCGCGGCGGCGCGGCGGAGCACTTCCGTCGCGGCGCCACCGGTGCGCGGCGCCGACGACTCGCCGTGGCCCAGCGCCTCGGCCACGGAGCCCACGCTCGGGCGGCGACCGGCCCTGCCTTCGCCGAGTACCTGCCAGCCGTCCCGCGTCATCGTGATGTACGCGCCGCAGCGCAGGCCGTGCAGCGTGCACGCGTCACGCAGCCCCCACATCCACGCCCCGTCCTCCTCCGTCCAACCGGTGTCGCCCTCGCGGCAGTACAGCAGCACCGCGGTGCGGACCGGAGTGCGGCGGCGCAGATCGTGCGGGATCACCCGGCGCAGCTGGGACAGCAGGGCGTTGCGGAACGTCCAGCCGTCGGTGCTGCTCTCGCGCCGTACGAACGATGCACTGGCCCGTAGCCGCTCGTCCGGGTCGAGCACGGCCACCACCGCGGTCTGTGGGATGGGTTGATGGCGGGTGTGCAGCCCACTGACGACCTCGCGCGGATTGCGCAGCAGTGGGATACCGGCTGCCGCCCACTCCGCGGGTTCGAGCAGTCTGGTAGGTCGGTTGACGGAATCGGCGGACCTGTTGGTGCGCATCGAGGACGCGGACATCGATACGGCCGAGGACGGAGCGAATCCGAAGGTCACGGTCCTCCCTTCGGCTACACGCCCACACTGAGGGCGGGGTCGGACTGAGGAGCGCATCGCGACACAGCTCTACCGTCTGCCAGGCCGCGGGAAGCCGCGCGGGGATCGGGTCCAATTCTTCCCGCCCTGGTGGCAGAGGGCAACGAGCAATTGTGACCGCGTTCCTGTATCTGGCGATGCGCCGTCAATATCCCTGCCCAAAGCTTGGTTCGCTACGCGTCCCTCAGCCCTGTACCGCCAGGACCAGTGGCAACACCTCCTGGGCGCCCGCCCGGCGCAGCAGCCGCGCGGCCATCGCCAGCGTCCAGCCGGTCTCCGTGAAGTCGTCGACGAGCAGCACCGGCCCGTCCGCGTGCGCGAGCGCCTCGGACAGCTCGTCCGGGAGCGTCAATGTGCCGTCGAGGGCGCGCAGCCGCTGTGCGCTGTTGCTGCGCGGGATGTGTGCGGTGTCGCTGCCGGGCGCATACGAGACGCTGCCCAGGAGCGGCATGCGGCCGACCTGCGCGATGCCCGCGCCCAGGGACTGGATGAGCTGCGGGCGGGTGTGCGACGCCATGGTCACCACGCCTACGGGGCGCGGTGAGGCGTCGGCGGACCCCGACGCCCAGCCGCCCGGCCCCTTCGCCCAGTCGGCGAGCACGTCGACCACGGCCCCCGCCACGTCGTCCGGCACCGGCCCGTCCGGGGCCTGTGGCGCGAACATGGGGCGCAGCCGGTTGCCCCAGCCGATGTCCGACAGACGGCCGAGCGCCCGTCCGGCCCCGGCCTGCTCACCCGCCGGGATACGGCCCTTGAGGTCAATGCCTACGGCCGCGAGCCCGGTCGGCCACATCTTCCGGGGCTCCACCTCGACACCGGGACGCCCGAGTTCACCGCGCGCCGAATTCAGCGCTTCGGGCGAGACGGTGTCGGAGAACCGTGGCGCCGCGCAGTTGTCGCAGCGGCCGCACGGGGCCGCCTCCTCGTCGTCCAGCTGCCGGCGCAGGAACTCCATGCGGCAGCCGCTCGTCGTCGCGTAGTCGCGCATCGCCTGCTGCTCGGCCTCGCGCTGCTTGGCCACCCACGCATAGCGCTCGGTGTCGTAGACCCAGGGCTGCCCCGTGGCGATCCAGCCGCCCTTCACTCGGTGCACCGCGCCGTCCACGTCGAGGACCTTGAGCATGGTCTCCAGGCGGGACCGGCGCAGCTCCACCAGCGGTTCGAGCGCGGGCAGGGAGAGCGGACGCTCGGCCTGCGCGAGCACGTCCAGCGTGCGCCGCACCTGCTCCTCCGGAGGGAAGGCGAGCGAGGCGAAGTAGCGCCAGATCGCCTCGTCCTCCTTGCCGGGGAGCAGCAGCACCTCCGCGTGGTCGACTCCACGCCCGGCGCGGCCCACCTGCTGGTAGTAGGCGATCGGAGAGGACGGGGAGCCCAGGTGGACGACGAACCCGAGGTCCGGCTTGTCGAAGCCCATGCCCAGCGCGGACGTGGCGACCAGGGCCTTCACCCGGTTCGCCAGCAGGTCCTCCTCGGCCTGCTGCCTGTCGGCGTTCTCCGTCTTGCCCGTGTACGAGGCCACGGTGTGGCCGCACTGTCGCAGATAGGCCGTGACCTCCTCCGCCGCGGCGACGGTGAGGGTGTAGATGATCCCGGAGCCCGGAAGCTCGTCCAAGTGATCTGCGAGCCAGGCCAACCGGTGCGCGGCATCCGGCAGTTGCAGGACACCGAGGCTGAGGCTCTCGCGGTCGAGCGGACCGCGCAGCACCAGGGCGTCCGAGCCGGAGCCGGTACCGAGCTGGTCGGCCACGTCCGCCGTCACGCGCGCGTTGGCCGTCGCCGTCGTCGCGAGGACCGGGACGCCCTGCGGGAGCTCGGCCAGCATCGTGCGCAGGCGGCGGTAGTCGGGGCGGAAGTCGTGCCCCCAGTCCGAGATGCAGTGAGCCTCGTCGACGACGAGCAGGCCCGTGGCCGCGGAGAGCTCCGGCAGTACGTTGTCCCGGAAGTCCGGGTTGTTGAGCCGCTCCGGGCTGACCAGGAGCACGTCGACGTCGCCGGTCGCCACCTCGGCCCGTACGGCGTCCCACTCCTCGGTGTTCGACGAGTTGATGGTGCGGGCGCGGATGCCGGCCCGCTCCGCCGCCTCCACCTGGTTGCGCATGAGCGCGAGCAGCGGGGAGACGATCACCGTCGGCCCACCGCCGCGGCGGCGAATCAGCGAGGTCGCCACGAAGTACACCGCGGACTTGCCCCAGCCGGTGCGCTGCACGACGAGGGCCCGCCGATGGTCGGCGACCAGGGCCTCGATGGCGCGCCACTGGTCCTCGCGCAGTCTGGCCTTACCGCTCGGGTCGCCGACGAGGCGGGCGAGAACGGTATCGGCGGCTGTCCGCAGCTCTTCGTTGCTCATGCCCCCATGCAACCCGATGGCACTGACATCGCGCGAACGACCCCGCCGACCTGTGGACAACTCCTGTCGTGTCCCTGATCAGGGTTATCCACAGGCCAAACCGGAGTCATGCATTCCGGTGCATCGTCGGCGCATGACGAATCACAGCGAGCCCGCCGGACTGACCGGCGCAGCGAAGATCACCCTCCGCACGGCAGGTGAACTCGCCGAGGCACTCCCGTATTTGCTCGGGTTCCGGCCCGACGACAGCATTGTCCTTGTCGCTCTGCACAAGGGGCGTTTCGGCGGTCGCGTGCGCCTCGGGATTCCCGAGCGCACCGAGGACTGGCAGGCCGTGGCGCGCCAGATGGCCCAGTGCCTGATCGGCGAGTGCGAGCGCAGGGACGGGCACCCCGACAGCGTCGTCGCGTTCCTGTGCCAGGACTCCACGGCACCGGGACCCGACGCGGGGCTGCGGGTCATGCAGCGGCTCAGGCCGCTCGCCCAGCTTCTGCGCACCGAGTGCGGCGCTCTCGACGTGCCGGTCACGGAAGCGCTGTGCCTCTCGGAAGGCAGGTACTGGTCCTACTGCTGCCCACGTGCCGAGTGCTGCCCGTCCGAGGGCAATGTCATCGCGACCGGGGGCACGTCGGTGATGGCGGCCACGGCGGCCTTCGCGGGCATTCAAGTGCGGGGTTCCCTGGGCCGGATGAGGGCGCGCCTGGCCCCCTTGGAGACGGGGCTCGTCACGGATCAGGCGCGCGCCCTCGACGCGGCGGCGATGGATCTCGTGCCGCGAATCCTCGCCGGGACGCGCCGCAAGGAGGTGGAGACGGCGACGCTGGATCTTGCCCGCCTCGTGATGTGGCGTCTCGCGGACGCGCCGGGATCGGACGACGTGCTCGCGGCGGACCTCAAGGACGACGAGCTGCTGGCGCACGACGAAGCCGCGTCGCTGATTCTCGGCCTTCAGGACAGGGTGACCAGGGACCGGGCCGCAGAGTGGATGGAGGGTGAGGAGGCCGTCCACGCACTGCGCCTGTGGCGGGCGCTGGCACGTCGGTGTGTCGGCCCCTATGGGGAGTACGCCGCGGCGCCGCTGGCACTCGCGGGATGGGTTGCCTGGTCGCTCGGCGACACGGCCGAGGCGGACCAGGCACTGGAGATGTCCCTCGGGGCAGACCCGCGCTACGTGTTCGCCCAACTGCTCAACGAAGCGCGGGCGGAAGGGCTCGACCCCGAGCCCGTGCGGCGCTCCCTGCGGGCGCGGCGGACGGCCCCGGAGCCCGCATCGGAGACCTCGGACGAGGCGGTTGAGGGCGATGCCGCGAGTGCGGGTGACGTCGACGAACCTCGGCCGCCGGCGGTGGCCGTCCCCGGCGGCGCCGATCCAGGCGTGTCCCGTGCCGCCCGTGGCCTGGAGGCCGCCCTGCGCCGGCGGGGCGAGCGACGCCCCGGAGCCGGGACACGGCCTGCGCGGGCGGGCGCGCGTGCACCCCGGCGTCCGATGGAGCCGCGACGCCCTGGGCGACAGCGGAGCAGGGGCCGAGGGTGAGGCTCGGGCATCCCGCCGGCGCGCGGCGTCGCTTCGCCGTCCTATGGCGTTACTTGGAGTGGGCGCGCCCCGTTCATCTGGTTGAGCGGTGGCCGCGGCCGGGCCGCGCCGCCGAGGTGCACAGCAGGACGGCGGCATGCCGTACCCGCAGGGGGAGGGGAGCGGAGATGATGTCCGACGCTTCGCGGCAGTACGCATTGACGGTGCGCGACGGAGACGTGCCCCGCGACGCCCTGGAGACCCGTGACGCCCCGGAGACCCGCGAGGTCCCGGGGACCCGCGAGATTCCCGGGACGCCGCCCCCGCGTCGTGGTCCTGGCGACGTACCGCCCGGGCCTGCCCAAGGACGGCCCCGTACGCCGCCGGGCCACCCCGGCCTCCAGGCACCTTCGACGGGACCGGCCCGTGCGCTGCGGCGAGGCGTGGACATCCCGCCGGTTCACGAGGCCTTGATCTGCGTCGCCCTGCCCGGCCTGGTGATCTCCTCCACCCATGGCCAGTTGACGGCCCAAGGGCTCGAAGGCTTCTACCAGGGAGGCAGACGCGTGCTGTCGCGCTGCCAGATCCGGGTGGCGGGTCGTGAACCACTCGCTGTGCAGGCGCGCATGATCGCCGCGGACCGCGCGTGCTTCACATCGACCGTGCGGGCGTCCTCGGACGCGGGGCCCGACCCGGACGTCGTCGTGGAGCGGATTCGGCACGCGGAGGGCACGGAGGACATCACGCTGCACAGTTCCGCGCAGCGCCCACTGCGGCTGTCGCTCGAAGTGGCCCTCGGCTGCGATCTCGCCGACATCGCCGCTGTGGCGTCCGGGAGCGGTGGGCGCGAACTGCCTGCCATGGTCCATGACTCCGGACTGCGTTGGTCGTCACCGACGGGCGGCGGACCGTCCGCCCTGGTCACGGTGGAGCCTGCGCCCATGGACGCCCTGGCCTCCGCAGGCCTGCTGCGCTGGGAGTTCGAGCTCCCGCCGGGCGGCAGGCGCACGGTGCGCCTGCGGGTCCGTGCGGGCGGCGCGGGCTCTGGCAGAGGGATGGGGCACAGCGCGGTGAGACCGCTGGCCGCGGCCACAGCGCAGGGGGACGACCCACGGGTGGGTCCGTTGCTGCGGGGCAGCATCGCCGACCTTCAGGCGCTGCTGGTGCGCGACCCCACGCATCCGTCGGACCTCTGCGTGGCCGCGGGCGCACCGTGGCGTTGCGGCCCGGCTTCCGCCGAGGCGTTGGCCGCGGCCCGGATGGCGTTGCCGTTGGGGACCCGACTCGCCGTAAGCACCCTGAGAGCCCTCGCCCGTACGCAACTGAGCGAGCCCGGAGCGGAGTTCGGGATGGTGCCCGGGCCGCGACGGCAGGCGGGCGCGCAACTGCCGCCCAGCTGCACCGGGATCGAGGCCACCCTCCTGTTCCCGGTCCTGCTGGCCGAGGCCAGACGCTGGGGTCTTGCCGAGCAGGAGGTGGCGGAGCTGCTGCCCGCCGCCGAGCGATGTCTGCAGTGGCTGCGGACGACCGCCCGCGCAGGCCCCTATCTGCCGGACCCCGGCCCCGGCAGCCCCCAGCGGTGCGAGACCCAGGCGCACGCCCACCGGGCTGCGCTGCTCGGCGCCGACCTGCTCGACGCCCACGGCAGACCCGGCGGCGCTGAACTGCGCCAGTGGGCCGAGGAACTGCGGCGGCGCTTCCGGGAGGACTTCTGGGTCGAGGATCGCGGCGGGGGCCGACCGGCGGCCGCGCGTACGGCGGACGGTCGGGTGTTCACGCAGTTGGGCAGCGGCGCCGCGCATCTGCTGGACACCGGATTGCTCGGTGCGGGCGCGTGTGCGCCGGGCCTGCTGGACAAGGTGCAGACCGAGCACCTCGCGAGACTGTTCGGCGGGCCGGGGCTCGACTCCGGGTGGGGGCTCAGAAGCCTGGGGGTGAAGGAGACGTCGTACAACCCTTTCGGACACCGCTCGGGAGCGGTGCGGGTGTACGAGACCGCGATCGCTGCGGCGGGGTTGTCCGCCACCGGATACGAGAAGGAGGCGGCGTCCCTGATCAGAGGGGTCCTCGCCGCGGCTGACGCCTTCGACTCCAGGCTGCCCGAGATGTACGCGGGGCTGCAGCGGGTCGAGGGAGGCGTTCCGCTGCCGCACCCCGCCGCGTGCAGACCCGCTGCCGTGGCGGCCGCGGCCGGAGTGCACCTCCTGGCCACCCTCGCGGGCATCCGGCCCGACGCACCGGCCCGGACGGTGACGCTGTCCCCGATGCGCAGCGCCCCGCTCGGCGAGATCGGCCTGACCGGGCTGCGGATCGCCGGGCAGGCCTTCTCCGTCCGCGTCAGCAGGCTCGGCCTCGCCATGGTGGAGGAGGCCGCGGACGAACTGCAGTTGGGGGTGTGACAGGAGTGGACCACGACGCACTCGTACCGCTGCGAACCACCCGATGCACGGCGGAGTAGGCGGGCGAAGGGCGTGTTTATCGTCAGGCAGACGACTATGATCGTTCCATGTCGCGCTACGACCCGTCGGCCTTTCCGCCCTTCGCAGTCACCGTCGATCTGGTCGTGCTGACCGTGCGCCGTCACGCACTGTGTGCACTGGCGGTGCGCCGTGGTGAACCGCCGTTTCAGGGGCGTTGGGCCCTGCCCGGCGGATTCGTGCGGGACGACGAGGACCTGACGGCGGCGGCCGCGCGCGAACTGATCGAGGAGACGGGGCTGTGCGCCCACGACCCCTTGGCGCCGGCGCAGGACAACGGCGCGCACCTGGAGCAGCTGGCCACGTACGGCGAGCCGAAAAGGGATCCCCGGATGCGCGTGGTCAGCGTCGCCCACCTCGCGCTCGCCCCCGATCTACCCGCGCCGCGCCCGGGCGGCGACGCGCACAGCGCACGGTGGGCCCCGGTGGAAGCGCTGCTGAACCGCAGCGGCTACGGGCGCGAGGACGAGCAGGCCGCGCCGTTGGCCTTCGACCACGCGCAGATCCTGGCCGACGGAGTGGAGCGGGCCCGCTCCAAGATCGAGTACTCCTCGCTCGCGACGGCGTTCTGCCCGCCCGAGTTCACCGTCGGCGAGCTGCGCCGCGTCTACGAAGCCGTGTGGGGCGTCGCGCTCGATCCACGCAACTTCCACCGCAAGGTGACGGGCACTCCGGGCTTCCTGGTGCCGACCGGGGGCACCACCACCCGGCAGGGCGGTCGGCCGGCCCAGCTCTTCCGCGCCGGTGGGGCCACGCTCCTCAACCCGCCGATGCTGCGACCGGAAGCCTGATCAACCCGCCGGTGCGGGCCTGCGGCTCCCGCACGGTGCGTGCGGCGCGCCCGGTGGGCCGCGCCGACCCCGGACGAGGCCTGGAATCGTGGGCACTCGCGTAAGCACCATGCCCGAAAAGTGGTAAATATCGCGTTATCTTGCTGCGGTACCCCAGGGGTTCGCCCGTCGCCCTGTCGTTGGGCGGATCCCGGCCGCCGAGCGGTCGCCCATCCTGCGAGAGAAGCGATGATCCAGGCCATCGGACTGACCAGTAACGCACGCAAGGGGAGCCCGCCCGCGGTCGACGACGTGTCCTTCGACGCGCCCGTCGGCCGCGTCACCGCCCTGCTCGGCGCACGGCGGTCAGGTAAGACGACAGCCGTACGCCTGATGCTCGAACTCCAACAGGGCCGTGGAGTCACCTACTTCAGAGGCCGCCCGCTGCACCGCATCGGCCACCCGGCGAGAGAAGTCGGCGTGCTGCTCGGCGATGTGCCCGGTCATCCGGCCCGCACCGTCCGGGGGCACCTGCGCATGCTCTGCTCCGCAGCAGGCGTGCCCGTGCGGCGCGCGGACGAGGTGCTCGAAGTGGTGGGCCTGGTGAGCCTGCGCGACGAACGCCTCGGCACGCTCTCGCGCGGCATGGACCGGCGGCTCGGCCTGGCCTGCGCGCTGCTCGCCGATCCGCACACGCTGGTGCTCGACGACCCCGCGGCAGGACTCTCCGTCCGGGAGAGCAGGTGGCTGCACGGCACCCTGAGGGCGTACGCCGAGCAGGGCGGCACGGTCCTGTTCACCACGGACGACGCAAAGGAGGCGGCGCGGGTCGCCGACCGTGTCGTCACGCTCGACGCGGGCAAGGTGGTCGCGGACCAGGACGCGGCCGACTTCGCACGTACTCGGCTGCGGCCTCGCGTCGCGGTCCGCAGCCCGCACGCCGCGAGGTTCGGCATCCTCTTGGCGAAGGAGGCGCGCACGGCCAGGCGCTCGATCGAAGTGGTCACGGAGGACGGCAGTCGGCTGTCGGTGTACGGCAGTACGTGTGCGGACGTGGGGGAAGTCGCGTTCCGGCACGGCATCCTCGTGCACCAACTCGCCGACGAGGTCGGTGACGCGGGCTCCTCGTCGGTGACGTCCCGCGCCACCGACGACCGGCCGGACAGCGCTGGTGGCGGTACCGGCGTCGGCACCACCACCGAGGAAGCCGGCACCATTGCCGAGGAGGCTGGCACCACTGCCGAAGCCGGCACCGGTGCCGACCGTCAGGCGCCTGCCCTCGCGACTGCCGCGCCCCTCAACGCCGTCCCGACCGACAGCACGTTCGTGCCACTCGCCGATACGGCGTGGCCCCCGGCGAAGCAGCACCGAGCCACGTCGAACGAGCGTGCACCCGAGACCGAGTCCGCACGCGGGACGTCCGCCGCTCCGCCGCAGCTTCCGCCTCCCATCACCGTCCGCACCGCCCGCGGCCCACTGCGCCCGGTGCGCTACGAACTGCGTCGCGCGACCGGCATCGCCACCGGTTGTGTCACCGCCGCGCTCGTCCTGGCCGTCTCCGCGCTCCTGTCCGTGCTGCTCGCACGTACGGGACACACACCGCAGGCACGCCTGATCGCGGCCTGGCCACGGGAACTGCCCCTGCCGCCCGCCGCCCTGGGCGCGGGGCTGCTCGGCGCCTTCGCCTTCGGAGAGGAATTCCGCCACCCCGCACTCGCCGCCGACCGCGGAACCGTCCCCCGCCGACTGGGACTTCTCGCCGCGAAGCTGCTGGTCGGCGCGGCAACCGCCCTGCTCCTGGGGCTTCTCACCGTCGCCAGTGACGCCGCGTTGCTCTACCTCGTATACGGAGCGGAACTCGCACAAGTTCCCGCCGAGTGGCTTTCTCTGAGCGCGAGTTGGCTTGCTCTGCTCGTTGGATGCTCCTGGGCGGGCGTGCTCGCGGCCGGCCTGTTCCGGTCCACGGCGGCCGGGCTGGCCGCCGTGGTGGCCGTTCCGATCGTCGTCGTACCTCTCGTACAGAAGGCCGTAGAGGGTCCATCCGTGCGAACGGCGGCGGGACTTCCTGAGCGCATTCGTGATCTTGCCCTGGTGGACTGGCCGTTCGGAATCGAGCGGTTCGCGGCCGCCGGAATGCGGATGATCACTCAACCTGTGGGCGGCGCGCTGATGTTGTCGCTGGGTGCTCTGCTCTGCGCATATCTGCTCACTGTGCTGCGTACTCGGGTGCGGTGACGACCGCCCGACGCCTTCCGGGCCGTCGCTGTGCGCAACTCCCCGTGGAACGCCCATTTCTTTCCGATAAGGCGTCAAGTGCAGCGAGGAGGGAGATCACCCTTTCGTGTGCTTTTCACCAAAGACCTCAAGGGAGTTGGAGACGGCGCCGACAACAGATTCCGTGAGTACCCTTGCGCACACCATGATGACCGCCGCCCGCTCCGCCGAAACCGGCCTCGCAGGACCGGGCGAACTCGATCGCTACCCGTATGTGGAGTCGACCGCCGAGCGCGTCGGCGGCCCCGCATGGGACAGCGCGGATCCCGATCTCGGCCGGGTGGGCCGACGCGCCGCGGGCAGCCGGGGCCGCGGTCTGCACGGCCAACTCGTCCAGCAGCTCGGACAGATGATCGTCTCCGGTGACCTGGGTGCCGACCGCCCGCTGGTCCCCGAGGAGATCGGCCAGCGCTTCGAGGTGTCCCGCACCGTTGTCCGCGAGTCCCTGCGCGTACTGGAGGCCAAGGGCCTGGTCAGTGCCCGGCCGAACGTCGGCACGCGCGTGCGTCCGGTCAGCGACTGGAACCTGCTGGACCCGGACATCATCGAATGGCGCGCCTTCGGGCCGCAGCGTGATGACCAGCGGCGTGAGCTGAACGAGCTGCGGTGGACGATCGAGCCGCTCGCCGCACGCCTCGCCGCTGGGCACGGCAGGGAGGACGTGCAGCAGCGTCTTGCCGACATGGTGGAGATCATGCGGCACGCGCTGGGGCAGGGGGACTCGATCACGTTCTCGCGTGCCGACGCCGAGTTCCACGGGCTGCTCATCCAGCTCGCGGGCAACAGGATGCTCGAACACCTTTCCGGCATCGTCTCCGCCGCTCTGCAGGTCTCCGGTGGTCCGGTCATCGGCTGCGACCGCCCGAACGAGACGGTCGTCGGGCACCACGCGCGGATCGTCGACGCGCTCGCCGCGGGCGACGCGGCCGGCGCCGAGGCGGCCATGCGGCAGCTGCTCACCGTCCACCCCGAGGTGGAGCGCGTGGTGCCGGCTCCCCGCGAGCACTGACCGCGCCAGGGGCGCGGCAGGGCGAATCATGGGTCGCCGGACGGTGCCTCATGTGCGACGCGGACGCGGCGCATGTGTAGAAGGGCGCCGTCCGGCGACTCGAGGCGTAGGCGGAAGGTCCGTTCTCCTGTAGGGACCCGCTCCTCGGAGGTCGTTATGTGCCCGCGCGAGTTCAGCCGCATGACACGTTCTGTCCGTATCGGTCAGTCTTTGACCGATAACGCGGTGTGACTCGGGCCACGCAGATTGGGCGTAACGCTCCTCGGGGCAGCGCGATGACCTAAGAGGTGACAGCCGAGGAGGGAATACAGCAGCCGCTTGTGGCGCTGTGCATCTCCCAGGCTCCTGCCCGCGCCGTCGGCCCATTCCCAAGCCGGCGGTCGTCGGCTCCGGTCCACACAGGACGGGGCCGGAAGCCGTTTTCCAACGTTCCGAGAGGTTGTTCGTGTCGGCCAGCACATCCCGTACGCTCCCGCCGGAGATCGCCGAGTCCGTCTCTGTCATGGCGCTCATTGAGCGGGGAAAGGCTGATGGCCAGATCGCCGGCGATGACGTGCGCCGTGCGTTCGAAGCCGACCAGATTCCGGCCACTCAGTGGAAGAACGTTCTGCGCAGCCTCAACCAGATCCTCGAGGAAGAGGGTGTGACGCTGATGGTCAGTGCCGCTGAGCCCAAGCGTCCCCGAAAGAGCAGCGTCGCAGCCAAGAGTCCGGTCAAGCGCACCGCGACCAAGACCGTCGCGGCCAAGACGGTCACCGCCAAGAAGGTCGCGGCCACCACCACGCCCGAGCCGCCGGTCGTCGAGGCTGTCGACGAGGAGGTCGCCCCGGCCAAGAAGGCCGTGGCGAAGAAGGCGGCCCCGGCCAAGAAGGCCGCCGCGAAGAAGACGGTCGCCAAGAAGGCGACCGCGAAGAAGACCGCCGCCAAGAAGGACGACGACCTTCTTGAGGACGAGGCGACCGAAGAGACCCCGGCCGCTCCGGCGGCTAAGGCCGGCGAGGAAGAGCCCGCAGAGGGCCAGGGCTTCGTGCTCTCCGACGACGACGAGGACGACGCGCCGGCCCAGCAGGTCGCCGCCGCCGGCGCCACCGCCGACCCGGTCAAGGACTACCTCAAGCAGATCGGCAAGGTCCCGCTGCTCAACGCCGAGCAGGAGGTCGAGCTCGCCAAGCGCATCGAGGCCGGTCTGTTCGCCGAGGACAAGCTGGCCAACGCCGACAAGCTGGCTCCCAAGCTCAAGCGCGAGCTGGAGATCATCGCCGAGGACGGCCGCCGGGCCAAGAACCACCTCCTGGAGGCCAACCTCCGTCTGGTGGTCTCCCTGGCCAAGCGCTACACCGGCCGCGGCATGCTCTTCCTGGACCTCATCCAGGAGGGCAACCTCGGTCTGATCCGCGCGGTCGAGAAGTTCGACTACACCAAGGGCTACAAGTTCTCGACGTACGCCACCTGGTGGATCCGTCAGGCGATCACCCGCGCCATGGCCGACCAGGCCCGCACCATCCGTATCCCGGTGCACATGGTCGAGGTCATCAACAAGCTCGCGCGCGTGCAGCGCCAGATGCTCCAGGACCTGGGCCGAGAGCCCACCCCGGAGGAGCTGGCCAAGGAACTCGACATGACCCCCGAGAAGGTCATCGAGGTCCAGAAGTACGGCCGCGAGCCGATCTCCCTGCACACCCCGCTGGGCGAGGACGGCGACAGCGAGTTCGGTGACCTCATCGAGGACTCCGAGGCCGTCGTCCCGGCCGACGCGGTGAGCTTCACGCTCCTCCAGGAGCAGCTGCACTCCGTGCTCGACACCCTGTCCGAGCGCGAGGCGGGCGTCGTCTCCATGCGCTTCGGTCTCACCGACGGTCAGCCGAAGACCCTCGACGAGATCGGCAAGGTCTACGGCGTGACGCGTGAGCGCATCCGCCAGATCGAGTCCAAGACGATGTCGAAGCTGCGTCACCCGTCGCGCTCGCAGGTCCTGCGCGACTACCTCGACTAGTCACAGGCGCTGTACGGCCCACAGAAGGCCCGGCACTGTCCCGTTCGTGGACAGTGCCGGGCCTTCGTCGTGCGTGCCTGTGCGCGGATCCTCGCGGTGCGCGGCGTGTCGCGCTGAATGACTCTGGGTGTGCCGTTGCAACCGAGAGTGAGGAGACCGTATGCGTCGCCCTTTCGCGAGAGTGCTGACCGCTCCACTGGCCGTGCTGGCCGCGGCGGCGGTGCTGCCGCTGGCTTCCCCGCAGCCGGCGGCCGCCGACGAGGGGATCGTCGGCGGCCATCAGGTCGACGCTTCCCGGAGTCCCTGGGCGGTGGCGCTCTCGAGCCGTGACCGGTTCGGGGGTACCCGCGCGGGGCAGTTCTGCGGGGGAGTGGTCGTCGGACGGTCGACGGTCCTCACCGCGGCGCACTGCCTGAGCGAGGGAGTGCTCGGGGTGCCGCACGACCAAGTGCGTGACCTCAAGGCGATCGCCGGCCGCAGCGACCTGGAGACGTCCGACGGCACCGAGGTGTCCGTACGCAGTGAGTGGATCAACCCGGCGTACGACGGCCGGACGAACGCCGGTGATGTGGCGGTACTCACACTCTCCGCACCGCTGCCCGAGGGATACGTGCTCCCGATGGCCGAGGCGGACGACCCGGCCTACCGGGCCGGCACCGAAGCGCATGTCTACGGGTGGGGTGACACGACCGGGGCCGGCGACTACGCGCGTACGCTGCACGCCGCTCAGGTGCAGGTGCTCGCCGACTCCGCGTGCAAGCAGGCCTACCCGCCGGGCGGCACGGACGGGACGTACCAGCCGTCGTCGATGGTGTGCGCGGGCGAACCGGAGGGCGGCAAGGACGCCTGCCAGGGGGACAGCGGAGGCCCGCTGGTCGCCAAGGGCAAGCTGATCGGTCTCGTGTCGTGGGGGAGCGGGTGCGGGCGCGCCGGGAGCCCCGGCGTCTACACGCGCGCCTCGAAGGCGCTGGAGGTGCTCCGAGAGCACGCCTGACGCGTCGTACGGATACGAGGACGGGCGGCTGCTCCCGATGTCGGGAGCAGCCGCCCGGTTACCGGCCTGGTGCCGGAGCTGGCTCGTCGTTAGTGCGAGGTGTCAGCGTTCCTCGGTCTCGGCGCTTGCCGGAACGGCGGTGAGCCGCTCCGTCTCGTCCTGTATCTCAGCGGCGATCTTCTTGAGTTCCGGCTCGAACTTGCGACCGTGGTGGGCGCAGAAGAGCAGTTCACCACCGCTGATCAGTACGACGCGCAGATATGCCTGGGCGCCGCAACGGTCACAGCGGTCAGCGGCCGTCAGCGGGCTCGCGGGGGTCAGAACAGTAGTCACGTCGCCTCTTCTCTAGCTCGACGAGCTGTCGTACCAGGGTCAACATCCAACCAGGCCGAAAACGTTCCCGCTCTCAGCTTTTCCTCGAAAAATTTCTTCGAGGCCGGCTGTCTGTCGCCGGGTGGCGGCGAATGTGCCGTATTGCGTCTCTAGCGTCTTACGGGTTCGCGCGTTCTGTCAGGTCGGTCCTCCCCCGGCTGGTTGCCGGTTTGTTCATGAGGACGTGCCCGGAGCCTAAATGGTTCATGCCTGGAAGGGAACGTGATGTGGGCTTCACTCCATCGAGGGATCGAACACTCATGCGATCCTGGACTAGTCTGGGCTGACGTGAGGGTGGCGTGACAAAGGCTCTACCAGGCCTCGGTACCCTCTGAACGGCGACCGACGCCGGCCCTTCATCCACAAGGGCCTCATCTGAAATTCAGCGAGGAGCGAACCGCGTGACCGCCGATACGTCCGTGCCGTCCACAGCGCTGCTGACTGGAGCAGACCGGGACGGTTCCAACTACACCGCGCGGCACCTGCTCGTCCTTGAGGGGCTTGAAGCCGTACGCAAGCGTCCGGGCATGTACATCGGCTCGACCGACAGCCGCGGCCTGATGCACTGCCTCTGGGAGATCATCGACAACTCCGTCGACGAGGCACTCGGAGGTCACTGCGACCACATCGAGGTGATCCTGCACGACGACTCCTCGGTGGAGGTGCGGGACAACGGCCGCGGCATCCCCGTGGACATCGAGCCCAAGACCGGCCTCTCCGGAGTCGAGGTCGTCATGACCAAGCTCCACGCGGGCGGCAAGTTCGGCGGCGGCTCGTACGCGGCCTCCGGCGGTCTGCACGGCGTGGGCGCCTCCGTGGTGAACGCGCTGTCGGCGCGCCTCGACGTGGAGGTTGACCTGGGCGGGCACACGCACGCCCTCAGCTTCCGGCGCGGCGTGCCCGGTGCCTTCGCCAAGCAGGGGCCGGATGCCTCGTTCGACCCCTCGGTGGGACTGAGCAAGGTCAAGAAGATCCCCAAGGCGCGCCGGGGCACCCGCGTCCGCTACTGGGCGGACCGCCAGATCTTCCTCAAGGACGCCAAGCTCTCCCTGGACAACCTGCACCAGCGGGCGCGGCAGACCGCCTTCCTGGTGCCGGGCCTGACCATCGTCGTGCGCGACGAGTTCGGCCTCGGCGAGGGCGGCAGCAAGGGCGAGGAGTCCTTCCGCTTCGACGGCGGCATCAGCGAGTTCTGCGAGTACCTGGCGCAGGACAAGGCGGTCTGCGACGTCCTCCGCTTCACCGGGCAGGGCACCTTCAAGGAGACCGTCCCGGTGCTCGACGAGCACGGCCAGATGACGCCGACCGAGGTCCAGCGCGAGCTCGGCGTCGACATCGCGCTGCGCTGGGGCACCGGCTACGACACGACCATCAAGTCGTTCGTGAACATCATCGCCACGCCCAAGGGCGGTACGCATGTGACGGGCTTCGAGCGCTCGCTCACGAAGACGATGAACGAGGTTCTGCGCAGCCAGAAGGTGCTGCGCGTGGCCGAGGACGACATCGTCAAGGACGACGCCCTGGAGGGCCTCACGGCCGTCGTCACGGTGCGTCTGGCGGAGCCGCAGTTCGAGGGTCAGACCAAGGAGGTCCTCGGCACCTCTGCGGCCAACAGGATCGTCGCGAACGTCTTGGCCAAGGAGCTCAAGGCGTTCCTGGCGTCCACGAAGCGCGACGCCAAGGCGCAGGCCCGCGCCGTCATGGAGAAGGCCGTCGCCGCGGCCCGTACCCGCATCGCCGCGCGTCAGCACAAGGATGCGCAGCGCCGCAAGACGGCCCTGGAGTCCTCGTCCCTCCCCGCCAAGCTCGCGGACTGCCGCAGCGACGACGTGGAGCGCAGCGAGCTGTTCATCGTCGAGGGGGACTCCGCGCTCGGCACCGCCAAGCTCGCCCGGAACTCGGAGTTCCAGGCGCTCCTGCCGATCCGCGGCAAAATCCTCAACGTTCAGAAGTCGTCCGTGTCGGACATGCTGAAGAACGTCGAGTGCGGCGCGATCATCCAGGTCATAGGAGCTGGGTCCGGCCGGACCTTCGACCTCGACACGGCGCGCTACGGCAAGATCATCCTGCTGGTCGACGCCGATGTCGACGGCGCGCACATCCGCACGCTGCTGCTGACGCTGTTCCAGCGCTACATGCGGCCGATGATCGAGGCCGGCCGTGTCTTCGCCGCTGTGCCGCCCCTGCACCGCATCGAGCTTGTCCAGCCGAAGAAGGGCCAGGACAAGTACATCTACACGTACTCGGACCGCGAGCTGCGCGAGACGCTGCTCGAGCTCCAGCGCAAGGGTGTGCGGTACAAGGACTCGATCCAGCGGTACAAGGGTCTCGGCGAGATGGACGCCGACCAGCTGGCGGAGACCACGATGGATCCGCGTCACCGCACGCTGCGCCGGATCAACATCGGCGAGCTGGAGGCGGCGGAGCAGGTCTTCGATCTGCTGATGGGCAACGACGTGGCGCCGCGCAAGGAGTTCATCAGCAGCTCCGCCTCGACCCTCGACCGGTCGCGCATCGACATGTAGCGCAGACGGCGTGGGCGCCTCCGCGGTGACCGTGCCCCCACGCAGTCCACACTGGTGCGGCTCCACCCACGGGTGGAGCCGCACCAGTCGCATGTTCCACCCGCGATCCACCCTGGCTCCGATCTCCTGACCTGCTGATTTCCGTAGCGTCGAAGGCGTTGAACCACTTCGCTCCCGACCGCTCCACGGAGGCAGTCATGTCCGGGGTCCCCACCGTCTTGGTGATCGTCGCCGTCGTCGCACTCGTCCTTGTGCGCCAGTTCCGCACGGAGCGCCTGTCCGGCGACCGGAAGTGGTGGCTCCTGCCCGCGATCCTCGCGGTCGTCGCCGTGAAGGACGGCGTGGTGACGGATCCGCACCATGTGCCGGGCTCGGTCGTCCTGCTCGCCGTCGAAGTGCTCGTGAGCGTGGGCATAGGCATCGGGTGGGCGTTCACCACACGGGTCTGGACGGACGAGCGGGGCGATGTGTGGACCAAGGGCACCGTCGCGACGGCCGGAGCCTGGCTCGGTGGTGTCGCGGCCCGCGCCGCCGTGGCGGGCGTCGGCCTGGCGATGGGCATCCACCTCGGCAGCTCCGGCCTCATGCTCGGCTTCGCCGTCTCGCTCCTGGTCCGCTCCGGACTGCTGATGCTGCGGGCCGACCGCGAGCGCCCGGCGTACGTTGGTCCTGTCGCCCAGCCGGCGTGGGAGGACCGAAGGTGATCCGCGGAAACTGGACGGAATGGCCCTCCCGAGAGGCGCTCTCCCGCGAGGGGGTCACCCGCGCCCGGCGAATGCTCGCCCGCACGGTGCGGGTCGCCGCCCTCGCGGTCCTGGTGTGGACGGCCGTCACACAGCGCGACATCAGCCACGGGGCGCTGCTTCTGTCCCCCGTCCTGCTGATTGCGTGCGTGGCAGCGGCCTGGGCCTTCTACCGCACCACGCTCGAGCACCGGCTGTGGACCTCCCTCGGGCTGCTGGCGTTTCTGGTGGCGGTCGCCGTACTGGCCCAGTGGGCCGGATTCACCGGTCCGGCCGTAGTGCTCTGGTGCGGCTGCGCGGTCTCCGCGCTCGAGCGGCTGCCCCTGGTCGCCTCCGTGCCCGCCGCCGCGGTGACGATCACCGGATTCGCGGTGGTCAACAACGACGCCTGGCTGACCACCGCCGTCATCGCCGTCGGGCTCGTACTCTCGGCGTACGTGCTGCGCCTGGACGCCGAGGCGCGGGGGAGCGCACAGCGGGCTCTGGTGCAGGAGCGTGCCGCGCGGGCCGCCGAGGCCGAGTCGGCGGCGCTCGCCGAGCGCTCGCGGATCGCCCGCGAGATCCACGACGTCCTCGCGCACAGCCTCTCCGCCCAGCTCGTGCACCTGGAGGCCGCCCGGCTCCTCATCGAGCGCGGGGCGGACCGGGACCAGATCCTGGAGCGGGTCGTGGCGGCGCGCGGCATGGCCAGGGACGGGCTCGACGAGACCCGGCAGGCCCTGTCCGCGCTGCGGGGCGAGATGACACCGCTGGAGGACTTCCTGCGGGAGCTGGTCGCGTCCTCGGACGGGGCGACGCTCACGGTGGAAGGCGAGCGCAGACCGCTGCCCGCCGAGGCGTCCCAGACCGTGCGCAGAGTCGCGCAGGAGGCCCTGACGAACGTACGCAAGCACGCGCCGGGGGCCAGGGCGGACCTGCGGTTTGAGTACGGTCCGGCCGAAGTCGCTCTGGAAATACGGGATTCGGGGGCGTCCCGGCCGCACGAGGAGCTCACTGTCAGTGGCGGCGGTTACGGTCTGTTGGGGATGAAGGAGCGTGCGGAGTTGCACGGCGGCACGCTCGAGGCGGGGCCGTACGAGGAGGGTTTCGTGGTCAGGTTGAAGGTTCCCGTATGACGGGGAGCGAGGCGGGGGCGAGCGCGGGGAGGCCACCGGCCCGCGTGGTGGTGGTCGACGACCAGACGGTGGTGCGCGAGGGCATCGTGATGCTGCTCGGGCTGCTGCCCGGGATCGAGGTCGTCGGATCCGGGGGAGACGGTGAGGAGGCGGTCGCACTCGTGGCCGAACTGGCGCCGGACGTGGTCCTGATGGACCTGCGGATGCCGCGCTGCGACGGAGCCGAGGCGACGAGACGGATCCGGCAGGAGTACCCGGGCACTCAGGTCGTCGTCCTCACCACCTATGTCGACGACGAGTCGCTCTTCCCGGCCCTGAAGGCGGGAGCGCGCGGGTATCTCACGAAGGACGCCGGCGGGGAGGAGATCGTCCGGGCGGTGGAGGACGTGCTGTCCGGTGACGCGGGTCTCTCGCCGAGGATTCAGCGGCGGCTCCTGGAGAGACTGTCGCAGCCCGAGGCCACCGCGCCGGAGCCCGTGGAGCCGCCCGACGGGCTCACGGCGCGCGAAGCCGAGGTGCTGGTGCTGATCGCCGACGGTCTGACGAACCAGGAGATCGCCCGGGCCCTGCAGGTCTCCACGGCCACGGTGAAGACGCACATCAACAATCTGTTCGCGAAGTCCGGGCTCAAGGACCGCGCTCAGGCGGTGCGTTACGCGTATCAACACGGGCTTGCGAAGCCACCGGGGACGTCCATCACCTAATGGGGTGAAGGGTCTGCGGAGTGCGTCCGGGATCTTCCCGGTCTGTCCATCCTTGGCCACGCGGCTGCAGTGGGCCGCGGACAAGGAGAGTTCGGTGGACAAGCACGACGGGCGCGCGACCGCGCAGCCCAGGGCCGGTGCCATGAGCGGCATCGGCGATCCCTGGTACGACGAGCCGGACTCGGATTGGAGTGAGTGGCGCGCTCCGGGCGCGCGGGTGGCCGCGGTGCCCGCCCAGGCCGCGCCGTCCGAGCGGAGCGCGGCGGGGATCTACCTGGAGGTGCAGCGCAGCGCGGCGTTCCAGGAAGTGCGCAGGCGCTATCGGCGGTTCGTCGTGCCGGCGGTCGTGCTCTTCTTCGCCTGGTACGTCGCGTACGTCGTGACCGCGACGACGGCGCCCGGACTGATGGCCCAGCCGGTCGCGGGCGCCGTGAACGTGGCGATGGTCGCGGGCCTCGGGCAGTTCGCCAGTACGTTCCTGCTGACGTGGCTGTACGCGCGTCACGCCCGGCTGCGGCGGGACCGCTTGGCGCTCCAACTGCGCTGGGACACGCAGGAGATGACGCGTGGTCTCAACGGACACGCGCACATGAGCGGAAACGGTGCTGCGCGCGGCGAGGGCGGCCAGCGATGACCGGCGCACATCAGACCCTGGCCCTCGTCCTGTTCAGCGTGTTCGTGGCGGTCACGCTCGCCATCACGACCTGGGCGAGTCGCAATCGGCACGGTTCGGCGGAGGAGTTCTACGCGGGCGGCCGGCTGTTCTCACCCATGGAGAACGGATTCGCCATCGCCGGCGACTACATGTCGGCCGCGTCCTTCCTCGGCATCTCCGGACTGATCGCGCTGTTCGGTTACGACGGGCTGCTCTACTCGGTCGGCTTCCTCGTGGCCTGGCTCGTGGTGCTCTTCCTCGTCGCCGAACTCGTGCGCAACTGCGGCCGGTTCACACTCGCCGACGTCGTCGCGGCGCGGATGCGGGAGCGGCCGGTGCGCATCGCTGCGGGAACTTCCTCCGTGACCGTGTCCGTTCTCTATCTGGTGGCGCAGATGGTGGGCGCGGGAAGCCTGGTCGCGCTGCTGCTGGGAGAGGCGAGCGGCGCCGCGCAGGCCTGGACCGTCGTCGGTGTGGGCGCGCTCATGATTGTTTATGTGTCGATGGGAGGGATGCGGGGCACCACCTGGATCCAGATCGTGAAGGCCGTCCTGCTCATGGGCGGGGCGATCGCCCTGACGGTGCTCGTCCTGGCGCGCTTCCACGGTGACTTCGACCAGCTGCTGCGCACCGCCGCCGCACGCAGCGGACACGGCTCGGACTTCCTCGTGCCCGGTCTGAAGTACGGCGGAAGCTGGACCGCGCGATTCGACTTCATCAGTCTGGGCCTCGCGCTCGTGCTGGGCACGGCGGGCCTTCCGCACATCCTGTCGCGGTTCTACACCGTGCCGACCGCGCGGGCCGCGCGCCGCTCGGTCGTCTGGTCCATCGGGCTCATCGGCAGCTTCTACCTGATGACGATCGTGCTCGGGTTCGGTGCCGCGGCCCTCGTGGGTTCCGATGCCGTACGCAGCTCCAATGCCGCGGGGAACACCGCGGTTCCGCTGCTCGCCCTCGACCTCGGCGGTGGCGCGGACTCCACCGGGGGCACGGTGCTGTTCGCGATCGTCGCCGCGGTCGCCTTCGCCACCATCCTCGCCGTCGTCGCCGGGATCACGCTCGCGTCGTCGGCCTCCGTGGCACACGACCTGTACGCCACTCTCCGCAGCGGCGGCCCCGACGGGAAGCCTGGTGGCAAGCAGTGGGGCGAGGTCGCGGTGGCGCGGGTCGCCGCGGCCGGTGTCGGCGTGGTCGCGATCGGGCTCGGACTGCTCGCGCGAAACCTGAACGTGGCGTTCCTGGTCGGCCTCGCGTTCGCCGTCGCGGCCTCGGCCAATCTGCCCGTGCTGCTGTACTCGCTGTTCTGGCGGGGCTTCACCACGCGTGGCGCGGTGTGGTCGGTGTACGGCGGACTGGTGCCCGCGCTGGTGCTCGTGGTGCTGTCGCCGGTGGTCTCCGGAAGCCCCACATCGCTGTTCCCCGGCGTGGACTTCCAGTACTTCCCGCTGGAGAACCCCGGACTCGTCTCGATCCCGCTCGGCTTCCTCGCGGGCTGGTTGGGCACCGTGACGTCCCCCGAGGTGCCGGACGAGGCCAAGCACGCGGAGACCGAAGTACGGGCGCTCACGGGCGCCGGGGCGGTCTGACAGGGCTTTTCTGCGAGGGGGGGGGCGGGGCCGGGCCGGCGCGGAGTCAGCGGCTGGCCGCCCACTCGTAGCGGTGTTCGGGCCGCCCGGTGTCGCCGTACTTGAGGCTCAGCCGCACCCGCCCGGTGCGCTCCAGCAGCTTGAGATAGCGCTGGGCGGTCTGCCGGCTGAGCCCGGTGACATCGGCCAACTCCTGCGCCGAGAGCGGGCCCTCCGCGGTCATCATCGCCCGGCGGACCAGGTCGGCGGTGGTGGGCGAGTGGCCCTTGGGCAGCTCGGGCGCGGGCCCCGCGGAGAGCGCGCCGAAGATCCGGTCGACCTCCGCCTGCTCCGCCTCGCCCCCGCCGTCGAGGGTGCGCCGCAGCGTCGCGTACGCCTCCAGCTTGCCCCGAAGACCCGCGAACGAGAACGGCTTGACCAGGTACTGCAGCGCCCCGTGGCGCATCGCCGCCTGTACGGTCCCCACGTCGCGCGCCGCGGTCACCATGATCACGTCGATCTGGTGGCCACGTTCGCGCACGGTCTGAGCGACGGCGAGACCCGTCCGGTCCGGCAGATAGTGGTCGAGCAGCACCAGATCGACATGGAGATCCTCGATCCGGTCGAGCGCCTCCTGCGCGCTGTGCGCGGTCGCCGCGACGCGGAAGCCGGGGACCTTCGCGACGTAGGCGGCGTTGACATCGGCCACGCGGGTGTCGTCGTCCACGACCAGTACGTCGATCATCGGGCCTCCTCGGTCACGTCCGGCACATCCAGGGTGAGCGCCTCCGGCAGGACGACGACGAACTCGGCGCCGCCGAGGGGAGACTGGGTCGCCTCGGCCGTGCCGCCCTGCCGCTCGGCGAACCTGCGCACCAGGGCGAGCCCGATGCCGCGCTTCCCGTGGGCCGGTGGCTCCTTGGTGGACCAGCCTTCCACGAAGACGGTCTCCCGCTGATCGGCGGGGACGCCCGGCCCCGAGTCGCGTACCCGAAGGACCGCACTACGGCCCTCGGCCCGCAACACCACCTCCACGCGCGCGTGCTGACCCGAACCGGCGGCCGCGTCCAGGGCGTTGTCCACGAGATTGCCGACGATCGTGACGAGTCCGCGCGGATCGACGAGACGGTCCGGCAGCCACGTGTCCCCGGAGATGCCGAACGCGACACCGCGCTCCGCGGCGACGGTCGCCTTGCCCACCAACAGCGCCGACAGCAGCGGGTCCTCGATCCGCTCCGTGATCTGCTCCGCGGTCACCCGGCGCGCTCCCGCCACCTCGCCGACGAACTCCACGGCCTCCTCGTACATCTCCAGCTCCAGCAGGCCCAGCAACGTATGCATGCGGTTCGCGTGTTCGTGGTCCTGCGCGCGCAGCGCGTCGATCAGGCCGCGCGTGGAGTCGAGTTCGCGGCCCAGCTGCTCCAGCTCCGTGCGGTCGCGCAGGGTGGCGACCGCGCCCCCGTCGTCGGTGGGCATCCGATTCGCGACCAGCACGCGCTGGCCCCGGACGGTCAGCAGGTCGGTCCCGGATACGTGCCCCGCGAGCACGTCCGTCGTGCGGCCCGCGCCGAGCGCCTCGTCCAGTGGCTGCCCGATGATCCGCGCGTCCACGCCCAGCAACCGCTGGGCCTCGTCGTTGAGCAGGCGGATCCGCCCGCCGCGGTCCAGCGCCACGACGCCCTCGCGAATGCCGTGCAGCATGGCCTCGCGCTCGGCCAGGAGAGCCGAGATGTCCGAGAAGGCCAGGTCACGGGTCTGTCGCTGGACCCGGCGCGAGATCAGATACGCGGCGAGCGCCCCGACGGCCAGGGCCCCTCCCGCGTACGCGAACAGGCCGGGGATGGCGTGCACGAGGCGCGCGCGGACACTGTCGTACTCGATGCCGACCGACACGGCTCCCACAATGGCCCCGTCAGCGGCCCTCAGGGGCACTTTGCCGCGCGCGGAGCGGCCCAGCGTCCCGTCGTCGATCTCCATGACGTCGCGGCCCGCCAGCGCCGCGCTGGGGTCCGTCGAGACGACGTGCCCGATCCGGTCGCCGTCGGTGTGCGACCAGCGCACGCCCTCCCGGTTCATGATCACGACGTACTCGGCGCCGCTGGCCCGGCGGATCCGCTCCGCATCGGCCTGTACGGGGCCGTCCGCGCTCGGCCGTGACGACCGCAGCTCCTCGGCCAGGCTGGGCTGCGCCGCCGTGGTCTGTGCGATGGCCAGGGCCCGGCGCATCGCCTGGTCGTCGAGCTGATCGCTCAGCGGCGCCAGGAAGAGCCCCGTGGCCAGCACGGCCACGCCCGCGGCGATCGCCACCTGCATCAGCAGGACCTGGGCGAACACCCGCTTCGGGAGGCCGAAGCGCAGGCGGCGGGCAGGGGAAGTCGAGCTCATGGCTCAGAACCGTACGGGCCCGTCGGCCCTGGTCGAAGGCCTTGTGGCGCGTATCTCCTCCGCCGCGTGGAAGCGGATGCCCTGCACCGCGTGGGCCGGCGCCGGCCCCGTCAGCCGCCTGCCGCGGTGACCTCACGCACAGCCACGACATCCATGCGCGCGGGTGATCCCAGCGCCGCCCCACAGCTTTCCGGACGCGGCGGCGACGAAGCCCCCTGGACCACGGTGACCTCCCACCGCCGCCCGTCGGTGTGGGCGACGGTCACGTCCCACCGAGGCGCGTTCACGTCCCACCGAGGCGCGTCGCCACCGGCCGCGGCACTGCGTACGTCCTCCGAGGACGCGCGTTTCGTGTCCACGACGCCGAGGACGCCGGCGCCGTACTCGCCGGCGGTCCGGCGCACGGCGAGCTCGGCGGCCTGCCCCGGACGGTCCCAGGCGGAGCTGCCACGGCACCCATGGAGCACGATCCGGTCGGAGCGCACCGCCTGAAGGGCATCCTTGACCTCGGCGGTCGAGCACCTTCCGTAGGCGTAGCCGTAGGGCAGCACAAGAAGGGTGGGGGAGAAGCGGTGGCCGCCCAGGTGGGTGATCTCCCAGACGCCCTCCTCTTCGGAGGCGGCGAGATCGGAGGCCAGGGGCCGCCCCAGCAGCGCGCAGCACCGGTCGCGCTTTCCGTTTGTGCAGACCAGGGCGAGGGGCCCGCCTTCGTGGGGTGCGCCGAAGCCGCCGTGCCGACCCGCTCCCAAGGAGGCGAAGTCGAGCCGCAGCAGGTCTTCGGGAGCCTCGACCGTGGTGCCGTGCAGCCAGGTGTTTCCGGGAGCCGTGTGGGCCGCGTACACCTGGCGACGCTGCGCCGTGTGGCCGTCCGCGTGCCGCCCCGGACGGCGGATGAGTGCGACACGCACCCCCGTGCCGTCGGCAGCCGCCTCGAGGGCGCGGCCCACCTCGGGGTCGAGATGGCTGGAGACCAGGGCCTTCGCGCCCCACGGCCCCGGCTGTTCGATCAGCAGCCAGGTGCGTGCGGTGGCCGCCGTCCCGGCCAGAGGCTCCTCAAGATCCCGCGAGGCGGTCGTGCACGTATTCACAGCGGTGACCCTAACCCTGCCCGGACCTTGCCCGGCGGATCACTCCGTCGCGCTCGCCGATGGCAGGGGCTGCGGCGGACGCAGGCCTACGTAGTGGCCCGACGGCCGCATACGGAGTGGGCGTTCGCCGTACTCCTCCAAGGCGTGCGCGATCCAGCCCGCCGTGCGGGCGACGGCGAAGATCGTCTCGCCCGCCTCCGCCGCCATCCCGAACGACGCCGTGAAGGCGGCGAGCGCCAGGTCCACATTGGCGTGCAGATCCGTGTGGCGGGCCGTGGTCGCCACGACGTCGCGGGCCGCGGCCAGCGCGGGGCGCGCCTTGGGAAGCTCCTCCAGGGCCGCGAACAGCGCCTTCGCGCGCGGGTCCTCGCCCCGGTAGAGACGGTGGCCGAGACCGGGCACACGGCGGCCCGAGCGCAGTTCGTCGGCCACCACGGCGCCCGCGCTGCCCCGGTCGAGGACCTCGAGCAGCATCCGGTGGGCGAGACCGCTCGCCGCCCCGTGCAGCGGCCCCTCCATGACGCCCAGGCCCGCCGAGACGGCGGCGTAGGCGTGCGCCCGCGCGGACGCGGCGACGCGCACCGCGAGCGTCGAGGCCGCCAGGTCGTGGTCGACCAACAGGGCGAGCGCCATGTCCAGGACGCGCAGAGCCGCCTCGTCGGGCTCCCTGTAGGTCAGCCGCCCCCACAGCCGCCGCGCGATCGGCGCGCCGTCCGGGTACGTCGTGCGGACGAGGGGCGGCGCGGTCGCCAAGGTGGGGATGAGGGACCGGGCGGCGCCGAGCACGGAGTCCTCGGACAGGTCGTAGCGCAACGGATCCGCCGTCGCCGCGGCGACGGCCGCCACCCGCAACCGGTCGACGGGGCTGCTCAGTTCGGGCAGGGCGGAAACGGCCTTGCGGGCCGCGGCGAGCGACTCCTTGGGCGCGGTGAACCGGATGCCGGGGCGCAGGCGGCCCGTCCACAGCCACTCCGCGACCTCCTCGTACGAGTGGCGGGCCGCGAGCTGTGTCGCGTCGACCCCTCGGAAGAAGTACTGGTCGTCGTCGATGAGGGTGAGCCGCGTGCGCACCGACAGTTCGCCCGCGCCCGAACCGGCCGTGGACTCCCGCCTGTTGCGCCGGGCGAGAGCCTCGACCTCCGCGGCGTCGAAGGTGCTGCCGCGCTGGCTCGCCCCGCGCCTGCTGGTGAGCTGCCCGCGGCTCACGTAGGCGTAGACCGTCTCGGGCTTCACGCCGAGCAGTTCGGCGGTCTCCTTGGTGGTCAGGCGGCGGGCCTGCTGCGCGGGTGCAGGTTCTTGATCCCTCATGCGCGTCACCGTATCCGGATCGCTCCACATTGATTCAATCAATATTGACAGCTTTTGAGTCAAGCATGGACAGTCAAATCAAGTCCAGGGAGGAAACATGCCGATCAACGGGGCCACGGCCGCTGCCGTCGACGTACCGCGCGGGCTCGCCGGTGTCGTCGTCACCGACACCGAACTCGGGGACGTCAGAGGACGCGCGGGGTTCTACCACTACCGCCAGTACTCCGCCGTCGAGCTCGCGCAGAACCGCAGCTTCGAGGACGTGTGGCACCTGATGCTGCACGGCGAACTGCCCGATTCCGAGCGGTCGGCGGCCTTCGGCCGGGAGACCGCGGGGCTGCGCGGACTGCCCGACGACGTGCGGGCCGCGCTGCCCGCGATCGCCCGCGCCGGCGCCGTCTCGGGGCCGCTGGCCGGGCTGCGCACGGCGCTCTCGCTGTTCGGCGCCTCTCGCGGGTTCCGACCCGTGTACGACATCGAGCGGGACCGGCGTCGCGCGGACGCCGTCGCGGCCACGGCCGTGGTCCCCACGATGCTCACCGCGCTGCACCGGCTCGGCGAGGGGCTCGACCCCGTGGAGCCGCGCGAGGACCTCTCGTACGCGGCCAACTACCTGTACATGTTGACCGGTTCGGAGCCCGACCCTGCGCATGCGCGGGCCATCGAGCAATACCTGATCTCAACCATTGATCACGGATTCAATGCGTCAACATTCACCGGTCGCGTCATCGCATCGACCGGAGCCGATGTCGCGGCCGCTCTGGTCGGGGCGGTCGGAGCACTGTCCGGCCCCCTGCACGGCGGGGCACCCAGCCGGGCGCTCGACACCCTGGACGCGATCGGCACCCCGGACCGCATCGACTCCTGGATCCGTCAGCGGGTGCTCGCGGGGGAGCGGATCATGGGCTTCGGCCACCCCGTCTACCGCACGGAGGACCCGCGCTCGCGGATGCTGCGCACCATCGCGGAGGGGTTCGGCGGCCCCTTGGTGGAGTTCGCGGTCGAGGTCGAGCGCCACGTGGAGGCGATCCTCGCGGAGCTGAAGCCGGGCCGCGAACTGCACACGAACGTGGAGTTCTACGCGGGCGTGGTCATGGAGCTGTGCGGACTGCCGCGCACCATGTTCACGCCGACGTTCGCGGCGGCCCGGGTCGTCGGCTGGAGCGCCAACATCCTTGAGCAGGCGGAGGATTCGAAGATCATCCGCCCGGCCGCGCGGTACGTGGGAGTGGAGCCGCCGGTGGCGGTGCCGAGGTCCGTCTGACACGGACCCGTCGGCCGCCGACCTGAGAACCGGTCGTCGGCCGACACGGCGGCTCCCTGGTCAGGAATCCGGGATGTCCGCCTTCGCGCGCACGAGCGTCTCCCGGTTCACGATCACGATGCGTTCATAGTCGGCGACCCCCGCGTCCGGGGGGAGTTCGGCTTTGAGGTCCGCTGTGGCCTCAGTGCCGATCACGGCGAAGTTCCCATCGCTGAGTTCGAAGACATCGGGGCAGGTGGCGCCGGAGCTGCTTCCGCGTGCGCTCGGGGGCACCCCGATGCGGCGTACGATCTTCAAGGGAACCGGTTCCTTCACAAGGGGTGGCGTGGTGACGTAGCGTCGTCACAGTAGTGGGCCGAATGTCGCGTGAGGATACCGATTTGCCTCATATCGGGGGCAGTTATCGCCAAACTTCACCACTACGGGCGAAGTTGCGCGGCGGACAGCGCCCGTCAGTCCGAGGGCGGCTCGCCCACGACCCACCATTCCTCCGCGTCCGCGGCGGCCTCGATCTCGTGGAACAGTGCTTCCGCCATGCGACCGATCTCCGCCTCGCTGGACGAGGGGTCCAGTGACGCCCGATGGGGACGCGTCGCCTCCCAGTACTCGCGCATGTACGGGCTCTGGAACAGCTCGCGCAGGATGCCGAAGAGCTCGCGCTGGTCGTGCAGACCGGATTCGTAGTTGTGGAAGGCGTTGACGTACCAGAGGTTGGCGTACATGTACTGGCGCCGCCTCTGGGGGGTGAGATCCAGGCCGTAGTTGTCGATCACGACGGCGAGGTCCGGGTCGTCGATGGCCTTGCTCAGCAACTCCCAGTGCATGCGCTGTTGGTGTGCGCGGGCCAGACGGCGGCGCTCCTCCGAGCCCCGGATCGCTGCCGGACCGAAACGGTGCCACAGGTGCGTCGCGGTGCCACCCGCGAGTCCGCCCGCGGCGGCGGCGACTACCGTCCGGAAAATCCCTTTACTCTGTGTGGTCATGTCAACCCCCGATTCAGGCGACCGTGCGCCGGTCGTCGGTTGCGGGGCTGGGTAGACGGGGACCGGCGGCGGTGGGCGGCGCGCTTGCCGCCTCCACGGGCTGCCGAGCGGCTCTGATCGGCGAGGAGGCGGAGAGGAGGCGCACGGAGGGGTGCTCAGTTCGCGAAAACCGGCGCCATGCCCAACGTCTGCCCAGCGGGCGGCGTTAGCAATCGTTCACTCCGCACCCTTTTCACCTGCTCGTATCCTGGGGCGGAAGTCATTCTCCGTCCGAGAGCCGGACCCTCGACCGGCGTGCGCCGCAGCGCATGCCACGGCGTGCGATTCGGTGTGAGAGAGGTCGCGTTGAGCAAGGCCAGCCCCCAGCAGATCCCCGTCGTCGTCCTCGCCGGCTTCCTGGGGTCGGGGAAGACCACGTTGCTCAATCATCTGCTGCACCGCAGCGGCGGCACCAGGATCGGGGCGATCGTCAACGACTTCGGGTCGATCGAGATCGACGCCATGGCGGTCGCCGGACAGCTGGGCGACTCGACGGTCTCGCTCGGCAACGGCTGCCTGTGCTGTGCCGTGGACGCGAGCGAACTTGACGTCTACCTGGACAAGTTGACCCGGCCCGTCAATGACGTGCATGCCATTGACGTCATCGTGATCGAGGCGAGCGGCATCGCGGAGCCTCAAGAACTCGTGCGCATGGTGCTGGCCAGCGACAACCCGCGGATCGTGTACGGAGGGTTGATCGAGGTCGTCGACACCGCCGAGTTCGACGCCACCCGCGAGAAGCACCCCGAGGTGGATCGGCACCTGGAGATCGCGGACCTGGTCGTGGTGAACAAGGGCGATCGCGTGGGCCCGGACGAGCGCGAGCGCGTCCTGGGCGCGGTACGGGGCATGGCCGGCCGGGCCGCCGTCGTGTCCGCGTCGTACGGGCGCATCGATCCGGAGCTGCTCTTCGACTGCCGCCCCACGGAGGAGCGGATCGGGCAGCTGTCCTTCGACGACCTGCACCGCCACGAGGGCGACAGCGCCGGGGCGCACAGCGGGCATCTGCACGCCGCCTACGACAGCGTCGCGTTCACCTCCGAAGTCCCCATGGACCCCCGCCGGCTGATCGCGTTCCTCGACAGCAGGCCGGACGGGCTCTACCGCATCAAGGGATACGTCGACTTCGGCGCGTACGACACGGACAACCGGTACGCCGTGCATGCCGTGGGGCGCTTCCTGCGGTTCTACCCGGAGCCGTGGCCGAGCGGCCAGGAGCGCCTCACGCAGCTCGTACTGATCGGCTCCGGCCTCGACGCGGCCGACCTCGACCGGCAGCTGGACGCCGCCAAGAGCGACGCCCCACACACCGCGGACGAGCGCGGCATGTGGGGCGTCCTCCGCTACGTGCAGGAGACCGGCGAGGCGGAGGAAGTCGCGGACTACGTGCTCTAGACGCGGCCCGCGCGCTTCGGACGCGGACTACGTGCTCTAGACCGGGCCCGCTGTCGCCGCCACCGTCTTCGGAAGCGACACGCCCGAACCGTCGCGACGCGGGTCCATCTCGGGCAGCTCGGCCGCCGCACCGTTCTTCTGCGCCGCACGGGCGGGTGCCGGGCCGGCCCAGGCCACGCTCAGACAGTCCTCGCCCTTCAGGAAGCGCTGACAGCGGACGCCGCCCGTGGCGCGCCCCTTCCTCGGGTACTGGTCGAACGGGGTCAGCTTGGCCGTCGTCTGCACCGAATCGTCCAGCGTGCCGCGCGAGCCGGCGACGGTGAAGACCACCGCGTCGACCGCCGGGTCGACAGCGGTGAAGGAGATGACCTTCGCGCCCGTCGCCAGCTTCACGCCGGCCATGCCGCCCGCCGCGCGGCCCTGCGGGCGCACGATGGAGGCCTGGAAGCGGAGCAGTTGGGCGTCGTCCGTGATGAAGACCAGGTCTTCCTCGCCGGTGCGCAGCTCCGCCGCGCCCACGATGCGGTCACCGTCCTTGAGGGTGATGACCTCCAACTCCTCCTTGTGGGACGGATAGTCGGGCACCACGCGCTTCACGATGCCCTGCTCCGTGCCGATCGCCAGACCGGGCGAGGACTCGTCCAGGGTCATCAGACAGACGACCGTCTCGTCCGCCTCCAGGGACGGCAGGAACTCCTTGATCGGCGCGCCTCCGGAGAGGTTCGGCGCAGACGCGGACTCCGGAAGCTGCGGCAGGTCGATCACGCTCAGCCGCAGCAGGCGGCCTTCGGACGTGACGACGCCGACCTCGCCGCGTGCCGTCGCGGGGACCGCGGAGACGATCACGTCGTGCTTGGCGCGCTTGGTGCCCTCGTCCTCGGCGAAGGGCTCGCCGTTCGCCGTACGGGCCAGCAGACCGGTCGAGGAGAGCAGCACGCGGCACGGGTCGTCGGCGACCTGGAGCGGCACCGCCGACACCGGGGCGCCCGCCGACTCCAGGAGCACCGTGCGCCGGTCGTCGCCGAACTTCTTCGCCACGGCCGCCAGTTCCGCGGAGACCAGCTTGCGCAGCTCGGTGTCCGACTCGAGGATGCCGGTCAGCTCGTCGATCTCGCCGTTGAGCTTGTCGCGCTCGGCGTCCAGCTCGATGCGGTCGAACTTGGTGAGGCGGCGCAGCGGCGTGTCCAGGATGTACTGCGTCTGGATCTCGCTCAGCGAGAAGCGCTCGATCAGGCGCTCCTTGGCCTGTGCGCTGTTGTCACTGGAGCGGATGATGCGGATGACCTCGTCGATGTCGACCAGGGCGACGAGGAGGCCCTCCACCAGGTGGAGCCGGTCCTGCTTCTTCTTGCGGCGGAACTCGCTGCGGCGGCGCACCACGTCGAAGCGGTGGTCCAGGTAGACCTCGAGGAGCTCCTTGAGGCCGAGGGTGAGCGGCTGGCCGTCCACCAGGGCCACATTGTTGATGCCGAAGGACTCCTCCATGGCGGTCAGCTTGTAGAGCTGCTCCAGGACGGCCTCCGGCACGAAGCCGTTCTTGATCTCGATGACCAGGCGCAGGCCGTGCTCGCGGTCCGTGAGGTCCTTGACGTCGGCGATGCCCTGGAGCTTCTTGGAACCGACCAGTTCCTTGATCTTCGTGATGACCTTCTCGGGGCCGACCGCGAAGGGCAGCTCGGTGACGACGAGGCCCTTGCGGCGCGCCGTCACGTTCTCCACGGAGACCGTCGAGCGGATCTTGAACGTGCCGCGGCCCGTCTCGTAGGCGTCCCTGATGCCGGACAGGCCGACGATCCTGCCGCCGGTGGGCAGGTCGGGGCCGGGCACGTACTTCATGAGCGTGTCGAGATCGGCGCCCGGGTGCTTGATCAAGTGCCGCGCGGCGGCGATCACTTCGCCCAGGTTGTGCGGCGCCATGTTGGTCGCCATGCCGACCGCGATGCCCGACGCGCCGTTCACCAGCAGGTTCGGGTAGGCCGCCGGGAGGACGAGCGGCTCCTGCTCCTGGCCGTCGTAGTTGGGCGCGAAGTCGACCGTGTTCTCGTCGATCGACTCCGTCATCAGGCTCGCGGCCGGGTCCATGCGGCACTCGGTGTAACGCATGGCGGCCGGGCGGTCGTCATTGCCGAGGGAACCGAAGTTCCCGTGCCCGTCCACCATCGGGACGCGCATGGAGAACGGCTGGGCGAGGCGGACCAGCGCGTCGTAGATCGACGAGTCGCCATGGGGGTGCAACTTACCCATGACCTCGCCGACGACGCGGGCGCACTTCACGTAGCCGCGCTCGGGGCGAAGGCCCATCTCGTTCATCTGGTAGACGATCCGACGGTGGACGGGCTTCATCCCGTCGCGGGCGTCGGGCAGGGCGCGTGAGTAGATGACCGAGTACGCGTACTCCAGGTAGGAGCCCTGCATTTCGTCGACCACGTCGACGTCGAGGATCTTCTCCTCGAAGTCGTCGGGCGGCGGGGTCTTCGTGCTGCGGCGGGCCATCGCGGCTGCGGCTCCTTCACCTACAAGAACGGGTACATGAACGGGAACTGTCGCGGACCATTGTGGACCGCCGCACTGACAACGCTGCTCGCGGCCCGTCAGTACAGGGTGTCGCGCGGTCCCGGGAGGGCCGAGCGCTCGCTCACGGCGTAGCCCCGGTGGGAACTTCGCCAGGTGCCAGCACGCTTGCATACAGTGGCAGCACTCGCAGCAGTTCAGTGTTCCAGGACCTACCTGCCGCAGTCCGTAGCTCACCGC
This sequence comes from Streptomyces sp. EDA2-14, assembly GCF_054963755.1. Classification (NCBI taxonomy): domain Bacteria; kingdom Bacillati; phylum Actinomycetota; class Actinomycetes; order Kitasatosporales; family Streptomycetaceae; genus Streptomyces; species Streptomyces sp. EDA2-14. The sequence continues at coordinate 607,403 of NZ_JBUEGE010000003.1, read as the reverse complement.
GTATTCGCGTTGTACCGCGATCGAAGGGACGTACATGCCCATGGGTCACACGGCCACCGCCGAGGCCGGCTCCGGCGGCCTGACAGCGACCGAGCACCGGCTGGCCAACGGCCTGCGCGTGGTGCTCTCCGAGGATCATCTGACCCCGGTCGCGGCGGTCTGCCTCTGGTACGACGTCGGCTCGCGCCACGAGGTCAAGGGCCGTACGGGCCTGGCTCACCTTTTCGAGCACCTGATGTTCCAGGGTTCGAAGCAGGTGCACGGCAACGGACACTTCGAGTTCGTCCAGGGCGCGGGCGGCTCGCTCAACGGTACGACGAGCTTCGAGCGCACCAACTACTTCGAGACCATGCCCGCCCACCAGCTGGAGCTCGCGCTGTGGCTGGAGGCCGACCGCATGGGCTCACTCCTCACGGCTCTCGACGACGAGTCGATGGAGAACCAGCGGGACGTCGTGAAGAACGAGCGGCGCCAGCGGTACGACAACGTCCCGTACGGCACGGCGTTCGAGAAGCTGACCGCCCTCATGTACCCCGAGGGCCACCCGTACCACCACACGCCCATCGGCTCCATGGCCGATCTGGACGCGGCCACCCTCGAGGACGCGCGGAACTTCTTCCGCACCTACTACGCGCCCAACAACGCGGTCCTGTCGATCGTCGGCGACATCGACCCCGAGCAGACGCTGGCCTGGGTCGAGAAGTACTTCGGCACCATCGTCGGCCACGACGGCAAGCCCGCCCCGCGCGACGGCGCCCTGCCGGAGGTCATCGGCGAGCAGCAGCGCGAGGTCGTCGAGGAGGAGGTGCCGGCGCGCGCCCTGATGTCGGCCTACCGCCTCCCGCACGACGGCACGCGCGCGTGCGACGCCGCCGACCTCGCCCTCACCGTCCTGGGCGGCGGCGAGTCCTCGCGCCTGTACAACCGCCTCGTACGACGCGACCGCACCGCCGTGGCGGCCGGTTTCGGCCTGCTGCGCCTCGCCGGAGCGCCCTCCCTGGGCTGGCTGGACGTGAAGACCTCCGGGGACGTCGAGGTGCCGGTCATCGAGGCCGCCGTGGACGAGGAGCTCGCCCGGTTCGCCGAGGAGGGCCCGAGCCCCGAGGAGATGGAGCGCGCGCAGGCCCAGCTGGAGCGCGAGTGGCTGGACCGCTTGGGCACGGTCGCGGGGCGCGCCGACGAGCTGTGCCGCTACGCCGTCCTGTTCGGCGACCCGCAGCTCGCCCTGACCGCCGTGGGGCGCGTCCTGGACGTGACCGCCGAGGAGGTCCAGGAGGTCGCCAAGGCCCGCCTGCGCCCCGACAACCGCGCGGTCCTCGTGTACGAGCCGACCGCCCCCGCCGACACCGAGACCGCCGAGATCACCGAGGAGGCGGGCCAGTGACCGAGCAGCTCGCGAGCATGGAGTTCCACCCCCGCCCGCAGGCCGGCGAGCCCAAGCCCTGGGCGTTCCCGGCCCCGGAGCGCGGCGCGCTCCCCAACGGCCTGACGGTGCTGCGCTGCCACCGGCCCGGTCAGCAGGTCGTCGCCGTGGAGGTGCACCTGGACGCGCCGCTGGACGCCGAACCCAAGGGCCTCGACGGCGTCTCCACGATCATGGCGCGGGCCTTCAACGAGGGCACCGACAAGCACTCCGCCGAGGAGTTCGCCGCCGAACTGGAGCGCTGCGGCGCCACGATGGACGCGCACGCCGACCACCCCGGTGTCCGCGCCTCCCTCGAAGTACCGGCCTCCCGCCTCGCCAAGGGCCTCGCCCTCCTGGCCGACGCCCTGCGCGCCCCGGCCTTCGACGACAGCGAGATCGAGCGCCTGGTGCGCAACCGCCTGGACGAGATCCCGCACGAGAGCGCCAACCCGGCCCGGCGCGCCGCCAAGGAGCTCTCCAAGCAGCTCTTCCCGGCCGACGCGCGCGTGTCGCGCCCGCGCCAGGGCACCGAGGAGACCGTCTCGGCCATCGACGCGGCGGCCGTGCGTGCCTTCTACGACCGGCACGTGCGCCCCGCCACCGCCACGGCCGTCGTCGTGGGCGACCTGACGGGCATCGACCTGGACGCCCTCCTCGCCGACACGCTCGGCGCCTGGACCGGCGGAACCGCCGAGCCGCGCCCCGTGCCGCCCGTCGTCGCCGACGACACCGGCCGCGTGGTCATCGTGGACCGTCCGGGCGCCGTGCAGACGCAGCTGCTCATCGGTCGGATCGGACCGGACAAGCACGACCGCGTGTGGGCCGCGCAGGTCCTCGGCACGTACTGCCTGGGCGGCACCCTGACGTCGCGTCTGGACCGCGTCCTGCGCGAGGAGAAGGGCTACACCTATGGTGTGCGCTCCTTCGCCCAGGTGCTTCGCTCCGCGCCCGACGGCAGCGGCGCGGCGATGCTCGCCATCAGCGGCTCGGTCGACACGCCGAACACCGGGCCGGCGCTCGACGACCTGTGGAAGGTCCTGCGCACGCTGGCGGCCGAGGGGCTCACGGACGCCGAGCGGGACACCGCCGTGCAGAACCTGGTGGGCGTGGCCCCGCTGAAGTTCGAGACCGCCGCGGCCGTCGCGAGCACCCTCGCCGACCAGGTGGAGCAGCACCTGCCGGACGACTTCCAGGCGCAGGTCTACCGGCAGCTCGCCGCCACGGGCACCGTGGAGGCCACTGCCGCCGTCGTGAGCGCGTTCCCCGCGGACCGTCTGGTGACGATCCTGGTGGGCGACGCCGCGCAGATCGAGGAGCCGGTCAAGGCCCTCGGGATCGGCGAGGTCACGGTGGTCGCGGGCTGAGTCCGTCACCCGCGGCACGTACGAAGCCCCGGCGCCGGTAGCGGCTGCCGGGGCTTCGTGGCGTCGGTCACGATCATCTTCAATCACTACACGCTCGCAAATGTCCGAATTGGCATAGAGGTTGCCTGTCCGCCCTGTGGCGTGCACTACAAAACACGGGTTCTGTTTGTCGATCCCAAGACGCCCCGCTTAGCGTTCCCTCCGGCTGTCCGCCAGACGTACGTCGCGCCCGCGACACCGGACAGTCATCGCCGAGTCCCCATGGTGCGAGCCAGGGGAGCCGGGGACCCACCGAAGTCCCTGGGGTGAATCGGGCGCTCTTCCCGCGAGGGGAGGGGGCCCGTAGGAGACCTTCCTGCTCCGAACCCGTCAGCTAACCCGGTAGGCGAGAAGGAAGGAAAGGACCAGCCACTTCATGGGGTTCACCCGTGCCACCGGGAAGCACCGCCGTCCCAGCCGCCTGACGCGTACCACCGCTCAGGTCGCGGGCGTCGCCGCCATCACCACGACGGGCGTGGTGGGCGGTCTCGCCGCCCCCGCCCTCGCCGCCGACACCGCGGTCGCCCCGCACGACGGCCTCACGCAGGCCGTGGCCATCGGCGACTCCCTCGCGGAGCAGATCGACGCGCAGGCCTCCGCGCAGCAGAAGGCCGCCGCCAAGGCGAAGGCCGAGGCCGAGGCCAAGAAGAAGGCCGAGGAGGCCAAGCGCAAGGCCGAGGCGGAGGCCAAGAAGCGGGCCGCCGAGAAGGCCAAGAAGGAGCGCGAGGCCAAGGAGCGCGCCGCCCGTGAGGCCGAGCGCAAGCGCCTGAACAGCTTCGTGTCGCCGATATCCGGCTCGTACGTCTCCACCGCCTACCAGTCCAGCAGCGGCCTGTGGTCCTCCGGCAGCCACACCGGCATCGACTTCCACGCCTCCAGCGGCACCTCGGTGCACGCGGTCGGCAGGGGCACCGTCGTCGAGGCCGGCTGGGGCGGCGCGTACGGCAACAACGTCGTGATCAAGATGAACGACGGTACGTACACCCAGTACGGTCACATGTCGTCGATCGGCGTCTCCGTCGGCCAGGACGTCACCCCCGGCCAGCAGATCGGCCTCTCCGGCGCCACCGGCAACGTCACGGGCCCGCACCTCCACTTCGAGGCCCGCACCAGCCCGGACTACGGCTCGGACATCGACCCCGTCGCGTACCTGCGCCAGCACGGTGTGAACGTCTGACCCACCCGGCACACGCACACGCGTCGAAAGCCCCGGCTCACCCGAGCCGGGGCTTTCGCGTGCGCGGGTCTGCGTTGTCCAAAAAATAACCCCGGATTCCGCTCCCGCGTCGGAAATTCGGGGTCGGTGGAATAGAGTCATTGGACAAGTGCTCCGGCCGCGTGTCATTCGCGCTTGCACGGGCGTCAATCGACCGCTTTTCGCGGGGATCAAGGCGGAGGTCGACTCATGCGCATTCCCGCGCACTCGGTATGCACGGCGATCCGTGACGACATCGTCGCCGGGGTCTACGAGCGCGGCGGCAGGCTCACCGAGGAGCTGCTCGCGCGTCGCTACGGGGTCTCGCGCGTGCCCGTCCGCGAGGCGCTGCGCACCCTGGAGGCGGAGGGCTTCGTCGTCACGCGCAGGCACGCGGGCGCGTGCGTGGCCGAACCCACCGAGCGGGAGGCGGCCGACCTCCTGGAGATCCGCATGCTGCTCGAACCCATGGGCGCCGCCCGCGCCGCGCAGCGCCGCACCGAAGCCCATCTCAAGGTCCTGCGCGGCCTGGTCAGGCTGGGTCAGGAGCGCTCCAGGCGGGGGCAGAACGAGGACCTTCGCTCCCTGGGCGGCTGGTTCCACGAGACGCTCGCCCAGGCCTCCGCAAGCCCCGGTCTGATCGCCCTGCTCACCCAGCTCCGGCACAAGATCGCCTGGATGTACACCGTGGAGAGCCCGGCCCAGCCCGCCGAGTCCTGGGCCGAGCACGGAGCCATCGTCGACGCCGTGGCGCGCGGCGACGCGGAGCGCGCCCGCGCCCTGGCCGCGCTGCACACGGAGCGCGCGACGGCCGCGCATCGGCTGCGCGTCCCCCGCGCGGGCGAGCGTGTGAGGACTTCGCAACATGCAGTCAACACGGTGGGGCACCAGGTTTAACAACGGCGCCGTATACAAAGAAGTGCGCTATTCATGGAGCGGCTTGAAGTCGAGCTGTTCGGGCGATTCGAGAACCCTGAATTTGGTGCGAATCAATTTCTGCTGCCCGATTCTTTGGAATTCGCATCGCGTGAGCGGAACTAAAAAGCCGCACGCCCCGAAAGGGGGCGCGCGGCTTTTCAGTACTGCTTTTGTCTTTGTGTCAGACGGTCTCGGGGAGCTCCTCGAGACCCTCGGCGACCAGCTTCGCCAGACGGTCGAGCGCGGCGTCCGCGCCCTCGGCGTCGGAGGCCAGCACGATCTCCTCGCCACCCTGGGCGCCGAGGCCCAGCACGGCCAGCATGGAGGCGGCGTTGACGGGGTTGCCGTCGGCCTTGGCGATCGTCACGGGAACGCCGGCCGCCGTGGCCGCGCGGACGAAGATGGAGGCGGGGCGGGCGTGGAGGCCCTCGGCCCAGCCGACGTTGACGCGGCGCTCAGCCATGTGATGCTGCCCTTCAGGTGTCTCACGGTTGTCTAGACCAGTGTTCCATACCGGGAGGCGTGCGTAACGCGGACCCGGGTCCTCGTCGGCACGGCCCTTCGGTCCTCCATAGGGTGCCTTCCGTCCGCGCGGGCCGCGACCCGTACGACCGGCCGACGGTTGTCGGTGCCCGGCCCTACTCTTGCGACATGGAGATCCCGTCGGACCGGCATGCGTATCCCGCCCACTGGGAGGCCGACGTAGTGCTGCGCGACGGCGGCACCGCGCGGATCAGGCCCATCACCACGGCGGACGCCGAGCACCTGACCAGCTTCTACGAGCAGGTCTCGGACGAGTCGAAGTACTACCGCTTCTTCGCGCCCTACCCCCGCCTGTCCGCCAAGGACGTGCACCGCTTCACCCATCACGACTACGTGGACCGGGTCGGCCTCGCGGCGACGGTGGGCGGCGAGTTCATCGCCACGGTGCGCTACGACAGGATCAACGCGCACGGGATGCCCGCCACCGCGCCCGCCGACGAGGCGGAGGTCGCCTTCCTCGTGCAGGACGCCCACCAGGGGCGCGGGGTCGCCTCCACCCTCCTGGAGCACATCGCGGCCGTCGCCCGTGAGCGCGGCATCCGCCGGTTCGCCGCCGAGGTGCTGCCCGCCAACACCAAGATGATCAAGGTGTTCCGGGATGCCGGATACACGCAGAAGCGCAGCTTCGAGGACGGCGTCGTCCGCCTGGAGTTCGACATCGAGCCCACGGAGGCCTCGCTCGCGGTGCAGCACGCGCGCGAGCAGCGCGCCGAGGCCCGCTCGGTGCAGCGTCTGCTCGCCCCCGGCTCCGTCGCCGTGATCGGAGTGGGGCGTGCGGCCGGAGGAGTGGGCCGCAGCGTTCTGGACAACCTGAAGGACGCCGGCTTCACCGGACGCCTGTACGCGGTGAACCAGGCGTTCGGGGACGACGTCACGGAGATCGACGGCGTACCCGCCCACCGCTCCGTGCGCGACATCGACCCGGCGGCCCCGGTCGACCTGGCCGTCGTCGCCGTGCCCGCCCCCGACGTCCCCGAAGTCGTCGCCGAATGCGGCGAGCGCGGCGTGCAGGGCCTCGTCGTGGTCTCCGCCGGCTACGCCGAGAGCGGCGACGAGGGCCGTGAGCGCCAGCGCGCCCTGGTCCGCCAGGCCCGCAGCTACGGAATGCGCATCGTGGGGCCGAACGCCTTCGGGATCGTCAACACCTCTCCGGAGGTACGGCTCAACGCCTCGCTCGCCCCCGAGATGCCGCGCCCCGGCCGCATCGGCCTGTTCGCCCAGTCCGGCGCCATCGGCATCGCGCTCCTGTCCCGACTGCACCGCAGGGGCGGCGGCGTCACCGGGGCCAGTGGGGTCTCCACGTTCGTCTCCGCGGGCAACCGCGCGGACGTCTCCGGGAACGACGTCCTTCAGTACTGGTACGACGACGCCGACACCGATGTCGCCCTCATGTACCTCGAATCGATCGGCAACCCCCGCAAGTTCACCCGCCTCGCCCGCCGCACCGCCGCCGCCAAGCCCCTCGTGGTCGTGCAGGGCGCCCGGCACAGCGGCATCGCCCCCACCGGGCACGCGGTCCGCGCCACCCGTCTCCCGTACGCCACCGTGTCCGCGCTGCTGCGCCAGGCGGGTGTCATCCGGGTCGACACGATCACCGAACTCGTGGACACCGGACTTCTGCTGGCCCGCCAGCCGCTGCCCGAGGGGCCGCGCGTCGCCATCCTGGGCAACTCGGAGTCGCTCGGCCTCCTCACCTACGACGTGTGCCTCTCCGAAGGGCTGCGCCCCAAGCCGCCGCTGGACCTGACGACGGCCGCCTCCGCCGCCGACTTCCGGGCCGCGCTGGAGCAGGCCCTGGCCGACGAGAAGACCGACGCCGTCGTGGTCACCGCGATACCGGCCGTGGGGGAGGGCCCCTCGGAGGACGCGGAACTCGCGGCCGCCCTGAGCGCGGCCGCCGCCACCGGCCCCACGAAGCCGGTGCTCGTCGTGCACGTCGAGCTCGGTGGCCTCGCGGAAGCGCTCTCCGCCGCGACCAGCACGGGGCCCAACGCGCCGGGCACCCCGCAGCAGCGCTCCGCCCCCACGACGCCCGACGCCCCCGAAGGCACCCCGGCCCCGCAGGACGCCGCCCCGCGCCTCATCCCTGCCTACCCGGCCGCCGAGCGTGCCGTCCGCGCGCTCTCCCAGGTCGCCAAGTACGCCCAGTGGCGGCGCGACGCGGCCGAGCCCGGCAAGGTGCCCGAGTACGACGCCGTCGACGAGCAGGGGGCCGCCGAGCTGATCGCGGAACTGCTCGCGAAGGACAGCACGCCGAAGGGCGCCGACCTCGCCCCGGAGGACGCCCGCGCGCTCCTCGCCCGCTACGGCATCGACGTACGCCCCACGCTGCCCGCGCCGGGGCCGGACGAGGCCGTGGAGGCGGCCCGCTCGCTCGGCTACCCGGTGGCCCTGAAGACGACGGCCCCGCACCTGCGGCACCGCGCCGACCTCGGCGGCGTACGCCTCGACCTGTCCGGTGAGGGAGAGCTGCGGCGCGCCTACGAGGACCTGACCCAGCGCCTGGGCAAGCCCGCCGAACTGCGGCCGGTCGTGCAGTCGATGGCGCCGCGCGGAGTCGACACCGTGGTGCGGGCCGTCATCGACCCGGCCGCGGGCGCCGTGCTCTCCTTCGGGCTCGCCGGAGCCGCCTCCGAACTGCTGGGCGACACGGCGCACCGTCTGATCCCGGTGACCGACAAGGACGCGCAGGCGGTCGTGCGGTCGATCAAGACGTCCCCGATCCTGTTCGGCTGGCGCGGCGCGGCCCCCGTGGACACGCCCGCGCTGGAGGAGTTGTTGCAGCGCGTGTCGCGCCTGGTCGACGACCACCCCGAGGTCGTCGCGGTCGCCCTCGAACCCGTCGTCGTGGCGGAGCGCGGCCTCACCGTCCTCGGCGCCTCCGTCCGGCTCGCGCCCCCGCCCGCCCGCACCGACCTCGGCCCGCGCACCCTGCCCGCCGCCTACTGAACCACCTCGTCACATGCCCCCACGGAGGGTTGTCCACAGGGGCAACGGCAGTCTCTTTTCGGGCCTTAGGATGGACCCCATGGCCAAGACCAGTACGACGACCCAAGGGCTCCGCACGGCGATCGAGCGCAGCGGCTACTACCCGGCTCTCGTGGCCGAGGCCGTGGAGGCCGCGGTCGGCGGCGAGCCGATCTCGTCGTATCTGGTGCACCAGGAGACCACGTTCGATGCGAACGAGGTTCGCCGTCATGTCACCGTCCTGGTCCTGACCGACAGCCGCTTCATCGTCAGCCACACCGACGAGCAGGCAGCCGACAGCACGTCCCCGACGTCGTACGCGACGACGTCCACGGAGTCCGTGCAGATCGGCCGGATCTCGTCGGTCGTGCTCAGCCGCGTCGTCGCCAACCCGGAGAAGTACGTTCCGGGGTCGCTGCCCCGCGAAGTCGTGCTCACCATCGGGTGGGGCGCCGTGTCCCGCATCGACCTGGAGCCCGCGACCTGCGGCGATCCGAACTGCGAGGCGGACCACGGATACACGGGCAACACGACGGCGGACGACCTGAGCCTGCGCGTCAGCGAGGCCGGGGACGGTCCGGAGACCGTGCGCCAGGCCCTGACCTTCTCCCAGTCCCTCTCCGAGGCCATCGCGGACGCGGGACGCCGATGACGCAAGCCGCCTGGGACGACGTAGAGCCGCTGCCCGTCCACACCGCTCCCGTCCCGGCGTACGGCACCGGATCCCTCGCCGACCTGCTGCCCACGATCGGCGCCCATCTGGGCGTGCCCGGCTGCACCGCCGGGATCCCGGAGCTTCAGCCGGTCGACCGCGCCTGCGTGTTCCTGATCGACGGCCTGGGCTGGGAGCAGCTGAAGGCGCACCCGGACGAGGCCCCGTTCCTCGCCTCCCTCATACCGTCCTCGCGCGGCGGCACCGGCAGCCCGATCACCGCGGGCTACCCGGCGACCACCGCGACCTCCCTCGCCTCCGTGGGCACGGGACTGCCGCCCGGCGCGCACGGCCTGCCCGGTTACACGGTGCGCAACCCGGCGACCGCCGAGCTGATGAACCAGCTCCGCTGGAACCCGTGGACGAAGCCGGAGGTCTGGCAGCCGTACCCGACGATCTTCCAGCGCGCCCACGAGGCGGGCATCCACACGGCGCAGGTCTCCGCTCCCCACTTCGAGACGACACCCCTCACCAAGATCGCTCTCAGCGGCGGCACGTTCCACGGCCGTCTCTCCGGCGAGGACCGCATGGACCTGGCCGCCGAGCAACTGGCCGCGGGGGACCGGTCGTTGGTCTACACGTACTACAGCGAGGTCGACGGCAAGGGGCACCGCTTCGGCGTCGACTCCGATCCCTGGCGCGGACAGCTCATGTACGTCGACCGCCTCGCGCAGCGCCTCGCCGAGCAACTGCCGCCGCGCAGCGCCCTGTATGTCACCGCCGACCACGGCATGGTCGACATCCCGTTCGACGAGCAGTCCCGTATCGACTTCGACGAGGACTGGGAGCTGGGCGCGGGCGTCGCCCTGCTCGGCGGCGAGGGCCGCGCCCGCCACGTGTACGCGGTGCCGGGAGCGGCGGGCGACGTTCTGGCGGTGTGGCGCGATGTGCTCGGTGAGCAGTTCTGGATCGCGTCGCGCGACGAGGCGGTCGCGGCCGGCTGGTTCGGTCCACAGGTTGATCAACGTGTGTACGACCGCCTCGGCGACGTGATCGCCGCGGCCCGTGACGACGTGCTCATCATCGCGTCGCAGAGCGAGCCGAAGGAATCCCTGATGGTTGGCAACCACGGCTCGATGACCCCGGCGGAGCAGCACGTACCGCTGCTGGAAGTGCGGTCCTGACCCCTCCCGCCGCTCGCGCCGCCTCGGCGGCCACCCCCTCACGCAACGCGAAAGGTGCTCAACCTCCCATGCCCGAGCTGGTGTTCTTCTCCGGAACCATGGACTGTGGGAAGTCGACCCTCGCTCTGCAGATCGAGCACAACCGCTCGGCGCGTGGCCTCCAGGGCCTCATCTTCACCCGCGACGACCGGGCGGGGGAGGGCAAGCTCTCCTCGCGCCTCGGCCTGGTCACGGACGCCGTGGAGGTCGCGGACGACCTGGATGTGTACGCGTACGTGGTCGATCACCTCTCGCACGGCGGGAAGGTGGACTACGTGATCGCGGACGAGGCGCAGTTCCTCGCCCCCGTACAGATTGATCAACTCGCCCGCGTCGTCGACGAGCTGGAACTCGACGTCTTCGCCTTCGGCATCACCACCGACTTCCGCTCCAAGCTCTTCCCCGGCTCCCAGCGCCTGGTCGAACTCGCCGACCGCGTAGAGGTGTTGCAGGTCGAGGCGCTCTGCTGGTGCGGCGCCCGCGCCACGCACAACGCCCGCACCGTCAACGGCGCGATGGTCGTCGAGGGCGCCCAGGTGGTGGTCGGCGACGTGAACCGGACGCCGGACGAGGTCGGCTACGAGGTGTTGTGCCGCCGCCATCACCGGAGGCGGATGACGAGTGCCACGTCGCACGCGGCGGCGCTGTCCCCGGACGTGCTGCCGGTCGGCTCGGCCTGATCCGCGGCTACGCGTCCCGCGACGTCACCACAGAGAACTCGGCCCCTTCCGGATCCGCCACCGTCGCGACCCGCCCGTGCGCGCCCTCGCGCGCGGGGGAGATCACGTGGCCACCCAGGTCGGCGACCCGTTCCACCGCCTCGTCGACGTCCCCGACCTCGAAGTACGTCATCCAGTGCGGGCCCTGGTCGTGCGGCAGGGCGTGCCCGATGCCGTGCACGGAGGCCACCGGACGGCCCTCCAGGTGCAGGGTCAGGAAGTCGAAGTCGGCGGAGACGACGGCCTCTTCGGTGTAGCCGAAGACCGCCTGGTAGAACTTCGCGACGCTCGCGGTCTCCCGCGTCACCAGCTCGGTCCACGCCATCGCGCCCGGCACCCCGGTCACGGCCGTGCCCACGTGCTCGGCGGCCTGCCAGACGCCGAACACCGCGCCCGCCGGGTCGCATCCGACCGCCATCCGGCCGGCCTCCCCGGCGTCCAGCGGGCCCACGCCCACCGTGCCGCCGCAGTGCCGCACCGTCTCGGCCGTGGCGTCCACGTCGTCCGAGGCCAGGTATGGGGTCCAGGCGATCGGCAATTGGCGCTCGGGCGGCAGCTGGCCGATCCCGGCGACCTCCTTGCCGTCGAGGAGCGCCCGCACGTACGGGCCGAGTTGTTGCGGGCCGGGCCTGAACTCCCAGCCGAACAGCGCCCCGTAGAACTCCTGGGTCGCGGCCATGCCGTGCACCATCAGGCTCACCCAGCAAGGGGTGCCCGGTGCGCGCCGGGCTGCTGCCTCGGTCATCGTCACTCTCTCCTCGGAACGGAACCCTCGGGCCGTCGGCTCGGGACCCCACGTGTCGTGTGGCGCCCGTGCTGATGGTGGCACTCGGTGCCGCACAGCGCTCCTCGGCCGCGCCGAAGCCTTCGGTCTCCCACGGTGGGAGTGCCCGAAATGGTGTTTCGCACACGTTTCGACGCCATGCCCGGGCCACGTTCGGTCCATGTCCGGCATCGAGACGCTCGGTAGTTGATCGAGCACGCTATACGACCACGGGCGCACGGGCCAGAGCATGAGCAAGGATGGGCCCATGAATGCCATCATCTCTGCATCCGAACTTGCGCGCGATTTGGCGGGGGCGCGCCCGCCCGTCCTGCTCGACGTCCGCTGGCAGCTCAGCGTCGCCAAGGCCGCGGGAGCGCCCGCCTTCGACGGCCGCGCCGAGTACGCGGCGGGCCATGTCCCGGGCGCGGTCTACGTCGATCTCGACACGGAACTCGCCGGTCGTGCGGGACCGGGCGACGGCCGGCACCCCCTGCCCGAGATGTCCGCGTTCGGTGCGGCGATGCGCGCGGCCGGAGTCTCGGCGGACCGCGACGTCATTGTGTACGACGGCGGGCAGGGCTGGGCCGCGGCGCGTGCCTGGTGGCTGCTGCGCTGGACGGGTCATCCGTCCGTGCGGGTGCTCGACGGCGGGCTCGCCGCGTGGAACGGGCCTCTGGAGACCGAGACCCCGACGCCGGAGCCGGGCACCTTCGAGCCTGCACCCGGTGCCACCGGACTGCTCGACGCGGACGCCGCCGCGGCCCTGGCCCGCTCAGGTCTGCTCCTGGACGCCCGCGCCGCCGAGCGCTACCGCGGTGACGTGGAGCCCATCGACCGCGTCGGCGGCCACATCCCCGGCGCGGTGTCCGCCCCGACCACGGAGAACGTCGGCGAGGACGGCCGCTTCCGCCCGGCCGCCGAGCTCGCCGAGCGCTTCAAGTCCCTTGGTGCGAACGGCGATCCGGGCCAGGTCGGCGTCTACTGCGGCTCGGGTGTCTCGGCAGCGCACGAGATCCTTGCGCTCGCCGTGGCCGGCATCGACGCCCGGTTGTACGTCGGCTCCTGGTCCCAGTGGTCCGCCGACGAGGCGCGCCCGGTGGCGACCGGGCCGGACCCGCAGTAGCGGCCCGCCGTACGCAGATGCAGAGGGGACCCGCGCCGACTGAACGGCGCGGGTCCCCGCTGCGTACAAGTACACGACGTGGCTGCCCGGCAATCCGGATTGGCCCGACTGCCGCCCAGCTGCCCCGGCTACTCCTGCTTCTTGCGGCGCGTGCCGAAGACGATCTCGTCCCAGCTCGGTACGGCGGCGCGGCGGCCGGGCCGCACCCCGTCGGCCTCCGCCTGGCGGTCGGTGGTGCCGGTGAGGCGGTCGCGGTGACCGGCCACGGCGCGCGGCATCAGGATGTCCGCGTACGCCGATCCGGCACCGGCCGAAGCGGCGGGCGCGGGCGGCTCCTCCACCTCGGCGGCCGCGGGCGGCTCGGGCTCCTCCTGCGGCGGCTCGGGGGCCACCGCGGGACGCTCGGGCACCGCGAGATCGCCTCGGTAGCTGGGCACGGCCTCCAGGAGGCTGGTCAGCGAGTCGCGCTCCGGCGAGGCCGAGGAGGCGATCGCCGGGAGCTCGGTCTCGTCCGGCTCCGGCTCGGCGGGCGCCGTCGGGCGCTCGAGCTGCCGGTCCAGGGCGCGGTCGAGGGGACGGTCCCTGGGCAGCCGTGCGATGCGCGGCACGAACGGGAACGTGGGTTCGGGCGTGCCGATGTCGTCGGACTCGCCGATCAGCGAGCGCGCCTCGTCGTCGACGGCCTGGACGAGCCTGCGGGGCGGGTCGTACGTCCAGCTCGCCGAGTGCGGTTCGCCCGCGACCCGGTAGACGAGCAGGACCTCCCAGGTGCCGTCGTCGCGGCGCCAGGAGTCCCACTGGACCGTGTCCTTGTCGGCGCCGCGCAGCAGGAGGCGCTCCTGCACCGCCTCACCCAGCTGGGGTCCGGCGTTCTCGCCGGGGCGGCGCACGGGAGTCTTTCTGGCGCGCTCGGCCATGAACGCGCGCTCCGCGAGCACGGGGCCCTCGAAGCGACGGACGCGGTCCACCGGAATGCCGGCGAACTGTGCGACCTCTTCCGCGGTCGCGCCTGCCCGTATACGCGCTTGGATGTCGCGTGGGCGGAGGTGGCTCTCCACCTCGATCTCGATCTGGCCGAGGCGCGGACGGTCGCCGCGTACGGCGGCCCGGAGGCGCTCGTCGATCGGCAGCGTGTACTCCGTGCTGTCCGCAGCCTTCAGCACCAGCCGTGTGCCGTCGTTAGAGACGGCCACGACACGCAGTTCGGGCATGGGGACCTCCCGGGTGGTGCCTGCCGACGTCACGTGCGTCGCTGCTTCCGCTAGTCGAGTGTGGCCTGCCCGGGTGCAGCCTGCCACAACCTTGCCGAGTTGCCCGGCGTGTCGGGCATGGGCCCTGGATCGCCGTTATGGCACGGTTACCTATTCGCAACGCTAAGTGACGGACTCCGTCACCCTGTGCAGCGAACCCCCTCCCCACGGCCCTTTCGGGACCCGAGCACCCTGGCGGGAGACCGGACCCAGGGCTCGCAACAGTACTCCATTCGGGCCACTCGCGTGGATCGGCACGCCGCCGAAGTTCTCTCGGGGTGCGGGAGTTGAGGTCGCGGGCCCCGAACCTTGGTGGGGGATGTGAGGGGTGCGCGTGTTCTGCTTCACGAAATCTCCGGAACTGGAACTGATTCCTCCCTTGGTTCGTCCTTTCTCATGCGTCCTGGGGAGTTCGCTTACTCTTGGGAGCTTCGCTGAGGCGTGGGCGGTTTTGTCGAGAAAGGTAGGCCAGGTCCGAAAATGGGCAAGAAGCCGGAGATCCCCGAGGACATAGCGGAAGAGCTGGCGGAAGAGCCCAAGAGGAAGCGGCTGGATCTGAGCGTGCCGCAGGTGGCGGGCAGTGCGGTGGCCGCCGTCGTGGCCGCGAAGCTCGCCTCGGGCCTCGGCGTCTACGGAACGATCCTCGGTGCCGGTGTGGTCAGTGCCCTGGCCACCTGCGGAGGCACGCTCTTCCAGCACTTCTTCCGGCGCACCGGCGAGCAGATACGCGACGTCCGGGTGCCGAAGCCGAAGACCCGGAAGGTGCCGGTGACGGCGCAGGGGACCCCCGTGCCCCGCACGTTCCGCTCGGACTCCTCGATGGACGCGACGCGTTCCATGGCCACGGGATCCGGGCCGCCGGCGGCCCGGCCCGCCGTGACGGCGCTGCCGACGACCACGAACTGGGGGATGTCGAAGATCCGGTCCGCGGAGGCCGAGGAGACGGCGCCGCCGCAGCTCTCCGCCATGGAGAAGGCCACCGCCATGCAGCAGATCTCCACCGGGGAGCGGACCGCGGCCGTGGGAGAGACCTCCGCCACCGAGGGGACGCAACTGCTCGACACGGGCGCCGTGGCCGACCTCTGGGCCGACGAGGACACCGACAAGACGCAACTGCTGTCCGCCGGGACCCTCTCCGCCGCGGCCGACCCCGAGAAGACCCAGCTGCTCAGGCCCGAGACGGTCGATCAGGCGACGCGGATGCTGCGCGTCACGGACGCCGAGCACGCCGACGGCGGGAGCATCGGCGGCGAGGGCGGCGACGGGGACGCGGACCTCGGCGACGAGTTCACCGAGGGCACCGTGCACCGTTCGAGCATCAAGAGCTGGAAGCGGCCGTTGGTCGCCGCGGCGGTCGTGTTCGGCGTCACCATGGGCGGGATCACGACGTACGAACTGGTGTCGGGCCAGACCTTCGGCGGTGGCGGTCGCGGCACCACCATCGGCGACGCCTTCAAGGGGAGGAGCTCGTCCTCCGGCAGCGACAACCCGACTCCGGAAACGACGCAGACGCCGTCCGACGGCAGCAGCACGGGTTCGGGGTCCGGTACCGACCAGAACAACGACTCCGGTACCACCGTCCCGGACCCGAGCGCCACGCCGTCGACGGGCAGCTCCAGCGGCTCGGGCACGGGCTCGGACTCCGGCTCGGACAGCGGGTCCTCCGATTCCGGCTCGGACTCGGGCTCCGACTCCGGTTCGGACTCCGGTTCGGACAGTGGATCCGACTCCGGCTCGGATTCCGGTAGCGGTTCCGACTCCGGTTCGGACAGCGGCACCAACCCGAGCACCGCGCCCACGCAGGGCTCGGACGTCGTGCCGCAGTCGGAGTGACCGAAGGCCCCTTCGGGGCCGGGGGAGGCCGGATCAGTCGCCGAGGACCCGCCGCAGATAGGCGTTGCCGAACACGCGGTCCGGGTCCAGGCGGTCGCGCAGCGCCGTGAACTCCTCGAAGCGCGGGTACGCGCGCGCGAGGTACTCGGCATCGCGCGTGTGCATCTTGCCCCAGTGCGGGCGGCCCTCATGAGCGGTGAAGATCTGCTCCGCCGCGGTGAAGTACCGGTGGTAGGGCGTCCCCTTGTACATGTGCACGGCCACGTAGGCGGTGTCGCGGTCGGACGCCGTGGACAGCGCGATGTCGTCGGCCGGGGCGGTGCGGACCTCCACGGGGAAGCTGATCCGCAGACGTGAGCGGTCGACCATGGACCTCAGCTCGCGCAGCGTGTCCACGAGGGCCGCGCGCGGAACCGCGTACTCCATCTCCACGAAGCGCACGCGGCGCGGCGACGTGAAGACCTTGTAGGGAATGTCCGTGTACGTCCGGGAGGACAGCGCCCGGCTGGAGATCTTGGCGATCGACGGGATCGTGGCGGGCACGGCGCGGCCGATCGAATTGACCACCTGGAACATGCCGTTGGAGAGCAGTTCGTCCTCGACGAAGCTGCTCAGCTTCGAGACGGGGGCCTCAGGTCCGGCGCTGCGGTTGTTGCGCTTGGTGTTGCAGCTGCCGGTGTGCGGGAACCAGTAGAACTCGAAGTGCTCGTTCTCGGCGTGCAGCGCGTCGAAGTCCGTGAGCACCCGGTCGAGGCTCATCGGCTCCTCGCGCGCGGAGAGCAGGAAGATCGGCTCCACGGCGAAGGTGATCGCCGTGACGATGCCGAGGGCGCCGATGCCGATCCGGGCGGCCGTGAAGACCTCGGGGTTCTCCTGTTCGGAGCAGGTGAGGAGTTCGCCACTCGCGGTGACCAGCTCAAGTCCCTTGATCTGCGCGGCGATCGAAGCGGAGTCGCGGCCCGTGCCGTGGGTGCCGGTGCTGGTGGCGCCGGAGACCGTCTGCTCCATGATGTCGCCCATGTTCGTGAGCGACAGGCCTTCGCGGGCCAGGGCCATGTTGAGTCGCTTGAGCGGGGTGCCGGCCTCGACCGTGACGGTCCCGTTCTCCCGGTCAATGCTGCGGATGCCGGTCAACAGTTGAGGGCGTATCAATACGCCGTCGGTCGCGGCCGCCGCTGTGAAGGAGTGGCCCGAGCCGACGGCCTTCACCTTCAGGCCGTCCTCGGCGGCGCCGCGCACCGCCGCGGTCAGCTCCTCGACGGACGCGGGCGTCACCTCGCGCATGGGGCGCGCCGTGACGTTCCCCGCCCAGTTACGCCAGGCTTCGCTGCTCTTCCGGGTGCCCGTCTGCCTGCCCGTTTGCGCCGTGCTCATCGGTGCTTCCTCCCCGCTGCGGAACAACCGGCCGCTTCAGCCGGCGATAGCCCAGGAGCCCGACGAGGACCGCGACGGCGCCGGAGACCCCCGGCACCGCGTACCCGGCACCCGCCCCGGCCGCGTCGATCACCCAGCCGGCCACGGAGGAACCGAGCGCGACGCCGACCGAGAGTCCGGTACTCACCCAGGTCATGCCCTCGGTCAGCTTCGCGCGAGGTACGTGCTGCTCGACGAGGGCCATCGTCGTGATCATCGTCGGTGCGACGGACAGGCCCGCGACGAAGAGCGCCACGGCCAGGAGTGGCAGGTTCCCGACCAGTTGGAGGGGGATCATACTCACGGCCATCGTGACGACACCCACCAGCCACCTGGGAGCGGGCGCTCCCTTGAAGTGCAGCAGGCCGAACAGGGCGCCCGCGAGGCAGGAGCCGGTCGCGTAGACGGCGAGCACCACGCTCGCCATCGACTTGTGGCCGAGATCCTCTGCGTAGGCCACCGTGACGACGTCGATCGACCCGAAGATCGCGCCCGTCGCGACGAAGGTCGCCACCAGGACCTGCAACCCGCGCGCGCGGAGCGCCGATCCGCGACTGTGCTGCTCACGAGGGTGCGGCGTCGGCTCCGTGGCCCGCTGCGAGGTCAGCCAGAAGACGCCGACCGCGAGGAAGCAGCCCGCCAGGAGGGGACCTGCCTCCGGGAACCACACGGTCGACAGGCCGATGGAGATGATCGGCCCGAACACGAAGCACACTTCGTCCAGCACCGACTCGAAGGAGTACGCGGTGTGCAGCTGCCGCGGCACGTCTCCGTAGAGGGCCGCCCAGCGTGAGCGGATCATCGAGCCGACGCTCGGGACGCAGCCGACGAGCGCCGCGCACGCGAAGAGCGTCCAGTCCGGCGCCGTGTACTTCGCGCACAGCAGGAGTCCGGCGACCGCGACGAGCGAGACCAGCGTGGCGGGACGGAGCACCCGCCGCTGCCCGTGCCGGTCGACGAGGCGGGAGATCTGCGGTCCGATCAGGGCGGCGGACAGTGCCACGGTCGCGGACAGCGCGCCGGCGAGCCCGTAGCGGCCGGTCAGCTGGGAGATCATCGTGACGATGCCGATGCCCATCATCGACAGGGGCATCCGGCCCAGGAGCCCCGCCGCGGAGAAGCTCTTGGTGCCCGGAAGGGCGAATATGGCGCGGTAGGGGCTGGGCAACTCGACTCCAGTAAGGCGTAAAACCGGTCGATACAGCTTACGCCTGTCAAAGATCGACACGTGGCGGTTTCTCGCCTGTCAGTGCCGGGTGGCAGGATCGAACACATGCCAGAAGCGCACGCTGCCAGCCCCGATGCCCGCCCTTACGACGCCCTGCTGCTGCTCTCGTTCGGCGGCCCGGAGGGCCCCGAGGACGTCGTCCCGTTCCTGGAGAACGTGACGCGCGGTCGAGGCATCCCCACGGAGCGGCTCAAGGAGGTCGGACAGCACTACTTCCTGTTCGGCGGAGTCAGCCCGATCAACGAGCAGAACAGGGCCCTGCTCGACGCCCTCCGCAAGGACTTCGCCGACCACGGCCTGGAGCTGCCGGTCTACTGGGGCAATCGCAACTGGGCGCCGTACCTGACGGACACCCTGCGCGAGCTCGTCACCGACGGCCACCGCCGCGTCCTCGTCCTCGCCACCAGCGCGTACGCCTCGTACTCGGGCTGCCGCCAGTACCGGGAGAACCTCGCGGAGGCGCTCGCGACGCTGGAGGCCGAGGGCCTGGAGCTGCCGAGGATCGACAAGCTGCGGCACTACTTCAACCACCCCGGCTTCGTGCGCCCCATGGTCGACGGCGTCCTGAAGTCCCTCGCGGAGCTCCCCGAGGACGTCCGCGACGGCGCCCACATCGCCTTCACCACGCACTCCATCCCGACCGCGGCGGCCGACACCTCCGGGCGGCCCGAGGAGCACGGGGACGGCGGGGCGTACGTGAAGCAGCACCTGGACGTCGCCGGGCTGATCGCCGACGCGGTGCGCGAGGAGACCGGCGTCGAGCACCCCTGGCAGCTCGTCTACCAGTCGCGCTCCGGCGCCCCGCACATCCCGTGGCTCGAGCCCGACATCTGCGACCACCTGGAGGAGCGCCACGAGGCAGGCGTCCCCGCCGTCGTCATGGCGCCCATCGGCTTCGTCTCCGACCACATGGAGGTCCTCTACGACCTCGACACCGAGGCCGAGGCCAAGGCGGCGGAACTGGGCCTTCCGGTGCGCCGGTCCTGCACCGTGGGAGCCGACCCGCGCTTCGCCGCCGCCGTACGGGAGTTGATCCTGGAGCGGGCGTCGACCGAGAGCGGCAGGAACGTCACACCCTGCGCACTCGGCGCGCTCGGCGCGAGCCACGACCTGTGTCCCGTGGGCTGCTGCCCGGCCCGCACCCCCAAGCCCGCTGCGGCCGGTGCCGACAGCCCGTACGCATAAGGACAGTCACGTGACCGATCCCCGGGCGGCCCACGCCGCCGACGACCTCGCGCCCCTCAAGGCGGAGCTGCTCGACATCGCCCTGGAGGCGGCCGCCCGAGCCGGTGTGTTCCTGCGCGACGGCAGGCCCGAGGACCTCGGCGTCGCCGCCACCAAGACGAGCGCCGTCGACGTCGTCACCGAGATGGACATCGCCTCCGAGAAGCTGATCACGGACTACCTGGCCGAGCGCCGCCCCGACGACGGGGTGCTCGGCGAGGAGGGCTCCTCCACGCAGGGCACCAGCGGCGTCCAGTGGGTGATCGACCCCATCGACGGCACCGTCAACTACCTTTACGGGCGCCCGGAATGGTCCGTTTCCATCGCGGCCTTCAAGGACGGCGAGACGCTCGTCGGCGTCGTCGCCGCCCCGATGCGCGGCGAGACCTACCGCGCCGTCCTCGGCGAGGGCGCCTTCGTGAACGACCGGCCCGCCCGCGTGCGCGTGGCGCCGCCCTTCGAACAGGCCCTCGTCGGCACCGGATTCGGCTACCTCGAATCCCGTCGCGCCCGACAGGCCGACGTGCTGCGCCAGTTGGTGCCGAGCGTGCGCGACATCCGGCGCGGCGGCTCGGCCGCCATCGACCTGTGCGACGTGGCGGTCGGCCGCCTCGACGCCTACTTCGAACGCGGCCTGAATCCCTGGGACTTCGCGGCCGGCGACCTCATCGCGCGCGAGGCGGGCGCCCTCACCGGCGGCCGCCCCGGAGAGCCCCTCTCGCCGGAACTGACCGTCGCCGCGCCCCCCGGCCTGTTCGAGCCGCTCCAGAATCGGCTGGAAGAGCTCGGTGCCTGGCACGACTGAGCCTTCCGCCCCACGGCACGCGCGGCGCAAGCCGTGACGGCGCACACGGCACACGAAAGGGCCCCGGCGCCCGCCTGGATCGAACCAGGCGCCGGGGCCCTTCTTCGTGCGTCAGACGCTCGAGGCGTGAACCTCCACGCCGTGCTCGGCGGCGAGGCGGCGGAGGTCGTCCAGCTCGCCCTGCTCGACCTCGGCAAGGAAGTCGTCACCGGTCTCGCGCGCCCGCGTCAGGTCGGTCTCGGCCGCCCTAATGCGCTGCAGAAGTCCTGCCGTAAATGCGTCCATGGTTGCGCCCCCTCGTCCTGGGTCGTGGGTCGATGGCACGGGGGTGTGCCCTAGGAAGGGTCGATCACGTCCCGTGTCGCCCCTGGCGGATGTGCGGTCTCGACAGCGGCTCGTGGCATGCCACATACAAAGCGTGATCGCGGGTGTACAGCCGTCCTCCCCAAGCTCCCTTCGGGAGAAACCTCGACCCTGACAGAAAATCCCGCATTCCCCGGACGCCCGTCCGCCTTACAGCCGGTTTATGGCCGAAAGGGGCAGGATGGTGACCACAGCCCAACACCGAGCCTGCCCGCGCGCCCGAGAAACGCGCCGGTGGGAGACCAGAGGAAGGACAAGCGACGTGCGCGTACTCGTCGTCGAGGACGAGCAACTGCTCGCCGATGCGGTGGCCACCGGACTGCGCCGGGAGGCCATGGCCGTCGACGTCGTGTACGACGGTGCGGCCGCCCTGGAGCGCATCGGCGTCAACGACTACGACGTGGTCGTCCTCGACCGCGACCTCCCGCTCGTGCACGGCGACGACGTGGCCCGCAAGCTCGTCGAGCTGGGCATGCCCACCCGCATCCTCATGCTGACCGCCTCCGGCGACGTCAGCGACCGCGTGGAGGGCCTGGAGATCGGGGCGGACGACTATCTGCCCAAGCCCTTTGCGTTCAGCGAGCTGACGGCCCGCGTACGGGCCCTCGGACGCCGTACGAGCATGCCCCTGCCGCCCGTGCTCGAGCGCGCGGGGATCAAGCTCGACCCGAACCGCCGAGAGGTGTTCCGGGACGGCAAGGAGATCCAGCTCGCCCCCAAGGAGTTCGCCGTCCTCGAAGTGCTGCTGCGCAGCGAGGGCGCCGTCGTCTCGGCCGAGCAGCTCCTGGAGAAGGCCTGGGACGAGAACACGGACCCGTTCACCAACGTCGTGCGGGTCACCGTGATGACCCTGCGCCGCAAGCTGGGCGAGCCCGCCGTCATCGTCACCGTGCCCGGCTCGGGCTACCGGATCTGATCCCTAGATGGCCGCCGCACCCGCGCCACCCTCCCAGGCGCCACCGAAACCGACATGGAAGCCCGGCACGAAGGCGGAAGCGCCCTTCCCCTGGCTCCGACCGACCATCCGGATAAGGCTCACGCTGCTGTACGGCGGCATGTTCCTCATCGCGGGCATCCTGCTGCTCTCGATCATCTATCTGCTGGCGGCGCAGGCCCTCGACGTGGGAGGCGATCTGCCGTTCAAGGTCACCGACGGGCACGTCGTCAGCGCCAGCTGCAACTTCCCGCCGGGGAACATCTCGGCGAGCGAGCTGAACGACCTGATGAACGGCTGCGTCAACAAGCAGCGACAGCACGCCCTCGACGTGCTCCTCAGCCGCTCCCTGATGGCCCTGATGGGCCTCGCCGTCATCGCCTTCGCCTTCGGCTACGCCATGGCGGGGCGCGTCCTGTCCCCGCTCGGCCGGATCACGCGCACCGCGCGCCGGGTCGCCGGCACGGACCTCACGCGCCGCATCGAGCTGGACGGCCCGGACGACGAGCTCAAGGAGTTGTCGGACACCTTCGACGAGATGCTGGACCGCCTGGAGCGCGCCTTCACGGCCCAGCAGCGCTTCGTCGGCAACGCCTCGCACGAGCTGCGCACACCGCTCGCGATCAACCGCACCCTCCTCGAGGTGCACCTCTCCGATCCGGGCGCCCCCGTGGAGCTCCAGCAGCTCGGCAAGACGCTGCTCGCCACGAACGAGCGCAGTGAGCAGCTCGTGGAGGGCCTGCTGCTGCTCGCCCGCAGCGACAACCAGATCGTCGAGCGCAAGCCCGTGGACCTGGCGGAGGTCGCCTCGCAGGCGATCGACCAGGCCAGGGCCGAGGCCGACGAGAAGGGCGTGGAGATCCGCGGCGAGTGCAAGGAATCGGTCATCCAGGGTAACGGCGTGCTCCTTGAGCGCATCGCCCTGAACCTCGTACAGAACGCCGTCCGCTACAACATCCCCGAAGGGGGATGGGTGCAGGTGGACACGGAGGCCCAGCACGGCCAGGCGGTCCTGGTGGTGGCGAACACGGGTCCGGTGGTCCCCGCGTACGAGATCGACAACCTCTTCGAACCGTTCCGGCGGCTGCGTACCGAGCGCACCGGCAGTGACAAGGGCGTGGGCCTCGGGCTCTCCATCGCCCGGTCCGTCGCCCGGGCCCACGGGGGCCGCATCACCGCCGAGCCGCGTGAGGGGGGTGGGCTCGTGATGCGGGTCACCCTGCCGATCTAGGCCGGTTCGACGTGCGTGCCGCCCACGGATCTGACATGCTGCCGCCGACGCGCTGGACAGTTCGCTTTTGGCTGAATTTTCCGGACCTGCGCCGGAGAACGTCGTGTGTGATCGATCACATGGGCATTTTTTCGGCCGTCCACTCTCCGTGATCGCAAAAGCCGTGTGAAAGCCGGGAAAATCCGGGTTTTCGGGCGCCTTGATCACGGGAAGTACACGGGGTGGCGCCCGTGCAGTGCGGCAATCGGACCGTGTACGGTCCCGTTCGCCACCCAAGACGATCACTCGTGAGGGGTCCAGTTGGGTGTCGATTGAGTAACAGACCTTGATGTGAGGCAAAATCTCCGCCTCAGGTCGGGCACAAGTCCGGCCTCTCATGCGTTACGGCGCTTGAGACACCGCAGACACCCAGAGGGGGAGAGCGACATGGCAACGGATTACGACACCCCACGCAAGACGGATGACGACCTCAACGAAGACAGCATTGAGGAACTGAAGTCCCGGCGTAACGACAAGTCGGCTTCGAACGTCGACGTGGACGAGTTCGAGGCGGCGGAGGGCCTGGAGCTTCCGGGCGCCGACCTCTCGAACGAAGAGCTGGCCGTCCGCGTCCTGCCCAAGCAGCAGGACGAGTTCACCTGCATGAGCTGCTTCCTGGTGCACCACCGCAGCCAGCTCGCGCGGGAGAAGAACGGGCAGCCCATCTGCCGCGACTGCGACTGAGGCGGGGTCGGGCATGACCGGCTCGACCCCGTCCTGGAAGCGCCGCTCCCGCAACAAGCTCCGCGGGACGGCTCAAGGCCCGTCAGAGGCCGTGCGTGACGACGAGCGAGGCTCTTTCCCAGGAGCACCCGGGACACCCGGTGCCCCCGGAGAAGAGGCCTCGCTCGAATCGGCACAGAACCACGAAGCGGCACAGAAGCACGAAGCCGCAGAGAACCAAGAGGACGGTGCGCGCACAGGCGGCGCCGTCGCGAGAGGCGCCAGAACGGCCAGAGCGGGGCTGGCCAGAAGTGGCGCCGCCGCCAAGGCCGGCATCGGCTACCTCGCCGACCGGATCATCGACATCGCGCCGCGGGTGCCCGTGCGGGACCTGGCGACGCTCCGCAAGCAGTTCCCGGGGCTCGGCCCCGAAGAACTCGCGGACAAGCTGGTCACGGGCGCGAGTGCCGCCTCGTCGACCGTGGGCGCCGGAGTCGGCGCCGCCGCGATGCTGCCCGTACCGCCCGCGATGCCCACCGAGTTGGCCGCGGAGGTGACCGGCGTCGCCGCGATCGAGCTGAAGCTGATCGCCGAGCTGCACGAGGTCTACGGACAGCGTCCGCCGGGCAATCTGAAGTCCCGCAGCAGCTCCTATCTGACCGCGTGGACGGAAGAGCGCGGGATCGACGTGGCGAAGCCCGTGACGATCAACGCCGCGCTCGGCGGGCAGATGAAGCGCGAGCTGCGGCAGCAGATCATGAAGCGCACGGTGCGGAACCTGCCGAGCCTGACGCCGTTCATGATCGGCGCGGCCGTGGGGGCGTTCATGAACCGCCGCGACACCAGGAAGCTGGCCGACCGGGTCCGTCAGGACCTGCGACGACACCAGGTGCCCTGGGACGCGCTGCCCGAACTGCCGCCCCTGGAGAGGCCGCAGGACGCCCTGGAGATCGAGGACTGAGTCCTCGGCACACCGGCGTCCGCGCCCGCCCTCAGGCGCCGCGCAGAGCCTTTGCCAAAGCTTCAGGTTCGCGCGTCGACACGTACACGTACGGGGTCGGGTCCGACGGGTCGGTGATCTCGGCCCGCACCGCGGTCCTGACATAGCTGCGCAGCAGCATGAAGGCGCGCGGATCGGCCTTGTGGGTGCGCCACGCGCGGGCCTCCTCCTCGTCCAGGACGTGCACCTCGCCGAGGGCCGACAGCGGGATCTTCGCGTCGCCCGCGACCAGCGAGTCGGCCACGACACGGACCCGCGCCGAACCGTACGAACTGGTGATCACGGCGGCGACGAGCAGTCCGCCGACGAAGCCGCCGAGCAGCGGCAACGTGCCGAAGGGCAGCAGGATGATGGCGCCGACGACCCCCACCATGAACGTGATCAGCCACCACGAACGGGGTGCGGTGAGTCGTTCGTCGTAAGGCGTCGTCGAGAGCTCCATGGGGTCAAGCTTGGCACGATGCGTGCCCTGATAGGACGCGCGGGTAAGGTCTGCGCCTGTGAGTGGTACTTCTGCAGCTCTGACGCCCCCCGCCGACGCCATAGCCCCGGTGCGGCACCCCGACGCGCCCGCCCCCGGCGAGCTCCTCGGCGCGCACTACGGACACTGTTTCGGTTGCGGTGGTGAACAGCCGCACGGGCTGCACCTGGAGGCCCGGGCCGGTGAAGGCGTCACCATCACCGCCGAGTTCACCGTGCGCCCCGCCCACCAGGGCGCGCCGGGTCTGGCGCACGGCGGGATCCTCGCGACCGCGCTCGACGAGACGCTCGGTTCCCTGAACTGGCTGCTCCAGGCCATCGCCGTGACCGGCCGGCTCGAGACCGACTTCCTGCGGCCCGTTCCCGTGGACACCGTGCTGTTCCTGTCCGCCGAGGTGACGGCCGTGGCCGGGCGCAAGATCTACTCGACCGCGACCGGCCGGATCGGCGGCCCCGACGGGCCCGTCGCCGTGCGCGCCGACGCCCTCTTCATCGAGGTCAAGGTCGATCACTTCATCGAGAACGGCCGCGAGGAAGAGATCCAGGCGGCCATGAGCGACCCCGATCAGGCAAGGCGCGCCCGCGCCTTCGAGGTGAATCCGTGAATCCAGTGACCGGCAACCAACTCGGCGTGCTCGTACGGCGCGTCGACCCCGACGTGCCGCTGCCCTCGTACGCGCACCCCGGTGACGCCGGAGCCGATCTGCGGACCACCGAGGCGTGCGAACTCGCGCCCGGAGAGCGGGTCGTTCTGCCCACTGGTGTGTCTGTCGCCCTGCCGGAGGGGTACGCGGCCTTCGTGCACCCCAGATCCGGTCTCGCAGCACGCTGCGGCGTGGCTCTGGTGAATGCCCCGGGGACGGTGGATGCCGGGTACCGTGGGGAGATCAAGGTAATCGTGGTGAATCTCGACCCGCGCGACAGTGTGCGGTTCGAGCGCTTCGACCGGATTGCCCAACTGGTGGTCCAGCAGGTCGAGAGGGTTCGCTTCCAGGAGGTCGCGGAGCTTCCCGATTCGGTGCGGGCCGAGGGGGGCTTCGGGTCCACCGGCGGGCATGCCGCCGTGGGTGACCCGACCGTGGCCGGCGACGGCACGGACGGTCAAAAGGGTGGGAATCGATACGCTTCGGTCGTATCCGACCGGGAAGGACAGTGACGTGTTCGGACGTCGTAACAAGAACGGCGCCGCCGAGGATGCGGCCGGCGAGACCGAGCAGGTCGTCGACAGCGTCGACACGGACGAAGAGGGCGCGGAGCGCGTCCGGCTCGAGCCCGAGCCCCGTCCCGACGGTCCCTGGGACGACTCCGAGGTCCGCGAGCCCGGCGAGGGCCGGGTCGACCTGGGCGGAGTCTTCGTCCCCGGTGTAGAGGGCATGGAGCTGCGCGTGGAGGTCGCGGGCGACGCGATCGTCGCGGCGACCGTGGTCCTCCAGGACAGCGCGATCCAGCTGCAGGCCTTCGCCGCCCCCAAGAAGGAGGGCATCTGGGGCGAGGTCCGCGAGGAGATCGCCACCGGCATCACCCAGCAGGGTGGTGTGATCGACGAGGTCGAGGGCCCGCTCGGCTGGGAGCTGCGCGCCCAGGTGCCGGTGCAGCTGCCGGACGGCACGGGCGGTTTCCAGGTCGTGCGGTTCATCGGCGTGGACGGCCCGCGCTGGTTCCTGCGCGGCGTGATCTCGGGCCAGGGCGCCGTGCAGCCGCAGGCGGCCGGCCTCCTGGAGCAGATCTTCCGTGACACCGTCGTGGTGCGCGGCGAGGGCCCGATGGCCCCGCGCGACCCGATCGTCCTCAAGCTCCCCGACGACGCGCAGATGGTCGCCGAGGCCCAGGGCGACAGCCAGGAGCCCTCGCGCTTCTCCGGCGGCATGGGCCAGCTGGCCCGCGGCCCGGAGATCACCGAGGTCCGCTGAGGCGCTCACACCGACGTACGAGGCCGGGGCCGCGCATCCTGAGGGGTGCGCGGCCCCGGCCTCGCGTGTCTCGGGGGCATCAGGGTTGCGTCAAGGCCACCCGCCCGGCCGCCGTCCGTCCCATTTGCGTAGGTCCCTGGCCGTAGGCTCGACGCTGCGTGGAGCATTCACGGGAAGACAATGAGGCCATGGGACGCGGGAAGCTTCGGATCTACCTCGGTTCGGCGCCGGGCGTCGGCAAGACGTACGCGATGCTGTCGGAGGCGCACCGCCGTGTGGAGCGGGGCACGGACTGCGTGGTGGCGTTCGTCGAGCACCACGACCGGCCGCGTACCGAGGTGATGCTGCACGGCCTGGAGCGGGTGCCGCGCCGGGAGCTGGCGTACCGGGGAACCGTCTTCCACGAGATGGACGTGGACGCCGTGCTGCGCCGCGCCCCCGCTGTCGCCCTCGTCGACGAGCTGGCCCACACGAACGTGCCGGGCTCGCGCAACGCCAAGCGCTGGCAGGACGTCGAGGAACTGCTTGGTGCGGGCATCGACGTCATATCGACCGTCAACATCCAGCATCTTGAGTCACTCGGCGATGTGGTTGATTCGATCACGGGTGTACGTCAACGGGAGACGGTCCCCGACGAAGTCGTCCGCCGTGCCGACCAGATCGAACTCGTCGACATGTCGCCCCAGGCGCTGCGCCGCCGCATGGCCCACGGCAACATCTACAAGCCCGACAAGGTCGACGCGGCGCTCTCCAACTACTTCCGCCCCGGAAACCTCACCGCGCTGCGGGAGTTGGCTCTCCTGTGGGTCGCCGACCGCGCCGACGAGTACCTCCAGGAGTACCGGGGCGAGCACAACATCCGCTCCACCTGGCAGGCCCGCGAGCGCATCGTCGTCGGCCTGACCGGGGGACCCGAGGGCCGTACGTTGATCAGGCGCGCGGCGCGGCTCGCCGAGAAGGGCGCGGGCGGCGAGGTGCTCGCCGTGTACATCGCCCGCAGCGACGGCCTCACCGCCGCCTCGCCCAAGGAACTCGCCGTGCAGCGCACCCTGGTCGAGGACCTGGGCGGCACGTTCCACCACGTCATCGGCGACGACATCCCCGCCGCCCTTCTGGAGTTCGCCCGCGGCGTCAACGCCACCCAGATCGTCCTCGGCTCCTCGCGGCGCAAGACCTGGCAGTACATGTTCGGCCCCGGCGTCGGCGCGACCGTCGCCCGCGAGTCCGGACCCGACCTCGACGTCCACATCGTCACGCACGACGAGGTCGCCAAGGGGCGCGGACTGCCCGTCGCCCGCGGCGCCCGGCTCGGCCGCTCCCGGATCGTCTGGGGCTGGCTGACCGGCATCGGCGGCCCCGCACTGCTCGCGCTGATCCTCACGCACGCCCACAGCGACCTCGGCCTCGCCAACGACATGCTGCTGTTCCTGTCGCTGACGGTCGCCGCCGCCCTGGTCGGCGGACTGCTCCCCGCGCTTGCCTCGGCCGCCTTCGGCTCGCTGCTGCTCAACTACTTCTTCACGCCGCCCCTGCACCTGTGGACCGTCGCCGACCCCCGCAACATCGTCGCCATCGTCATCTTCGTAGGGGTCGCGGTGTCCGTGGCCTCCGTCGTGGACATCGCGGCGCGGCGCACCCACCAGGCCGCCCGGCTGCGCGCCGAGTCCGAGATCCTCTCCTTCCTGGCGGGCAGCGTGCTGCGCGGCGACACCAGCCTGGAGGCGCTGCTCGAACGCGTACGCGAGACGTTCGCGATGGAGTCCGTGGCGCTCCTGGAGCGGGAGGGCGACACCGCGCCGTGGACCTGCGCGGCGAGCGTCGGCCAGCAGTCCCTCGGGCGGCCCGAGGACGCGGACGTCGACATGCCGGTCGGCGACCACATGGCGCTCGCCCTGACCGGGCGCGTGCTGCCCGCGGAGGACCGGCGCGTGCTCGCCGCCTTCGCCGCGCAGGCCGCCGTCGTGCTCGACCGCCAGCGGCTGCAGTCCGAGGCCGACCAGGCCCGCACGCTCGCCGAGGGCAACCGGATCCGCACGGCCCTGCTGGCCGCCGTCTCGCACGATCTGCGCACCCCGCTGGCGAGCATCAAGGCGTCGGTGTCGTCCCTGCGCTCCGAGGACGTCGACTGGTCGCCCGAGGACCAGGCGGAACTGCTCGCCGGGATCGAGGAGGGGTCCGACCGGCTCGACCACCTCGTCGGGAACCTGCTCGACATGTCGCGCCTCCAGACCGGCACCGTCACCCCGCTCATCCGCGAGATCGACCTCGACGAGGTCGTGCCGATGGCGCTGGTCGGCGTGCCGGACCCGGACCTCAGCGTCGACCTGGACGTACCCGAGACGCTGCCCATGGTCAGCGTCGACAAGGGGCTTTTGGAGCGGGCCGTCGCCAACGTCGTCGAGAACGCGGTCAAGTACAGCCCGCCCGACCAGCCCGTCCTCGTCTCCGCGAGCGCGCTCGGCGACCGCGTCGAGCTGCGCGTGGTGGACCGCGGGCCAGGCGTCCCGGACGAGGCCAAGGACCGGATTTTCGCCCCCTTCCAGCGCTACGGTGACGCTCCGCGCGGCGCCGGTGTGGGCCTCGGGCTCGCCGTGGCGCGCGGCTTCACGGAGGCCATGGGAGGCACGCTCGGCGCGGAGGACACTCCAGGAGGGGGGCTCACCATGGTCCTGACCCTGCGGGCCGCGTCCCGCCCCACCCCGGACCCGGCCCCGGAGGCCGAACACACAGCCGTACAGGCAGCCGAACAAACGGCAGCACAGACAGCCGCACAGACCGCCGTACAGGCAGCTGGACCCCAGAGAGGCAGGCACGCATGACCCGGGTGCTCGTGGTCGACGACGAGCCGCAGATCGTGCGCGCCCTCGTCATCAACCTGAAGGCGCGCAAGTACGAGGTGGACGCCGCCACGGACGGTGCGCAGGCGCTGCAGCTCGCCGCCGCCCGCCACCCCGACGTGATCGTCCTCGACCTGGGGCTGCCCGACATGGACGGCGTCGAGGTGATCAGAGGGCTGCGCGGCTGGACCCGCGTACCGATCCTCGTGCTGTCGGCGCGGCATTCGTCCGACGAGAAGGTCGAGGCACTGGACGCGGGCGCCGACGACTACGTGACCAAGCCCTTCGGCATGGACGAGCTGCTCGCCCGGCTGCGGGCGGCCGTGCGGCGGGCCGAACCCACCGGCGGGACCGAGGACGAGGGGATCGTCGAGACCTCCGACTTCACGGTCGACATGGCCGCGAAGAAGGTCAACAGGGGCGGGCACGACGTGCGGCTGACCCCGACCGAATGGCACCTGCTGGAGGTCCTGGTGCGCAACACGGGCCGCCTGGTCAGCCAGAAGCAGCTGCTGCAAGAGGTGTGGGGGCCCTCGTACGGGACGGAGACCAACTATCTGCGGGTGTACATGGCACAGCTGCGCCGCAAGTTGGAGACCGACCCCTCGCACCCCCGGCACTTCGTCACGGAGCCCGGAATGGGGTACAGATTCGAGCGGTGAGAGCGTGCCGAAGCGGGGTACACCAGCCGGTACGACCGTGTCACAGGGCCCAGGTACGCTTCCAGTATGAGTGCTGTTCCTCGCTCCGACAGGGCGTCCGAGAAGCCGGCGGGCCGGTTCCGGCGCATGCTCGATCGGCTGTCCAGTTCCCAGGAGGACCTGGAGTCGGAGGAGCTGCGTGAGGACTCGGAGACCACCGGCTGTACACGCATCGGCGACTGTACGGACCGACAAATGGTCACCGTTACTGGTACGTTGCGCACGGTAACCCTGCGACCACGCGCCGGAGTTCCCGCGCTGGAGGCCGAGCTGTTCGACGGCTCGGCAGCCGTGGACGTGGTGTGGCTCGGCAGGCGCTCGATCGTCGGGATCGAGCCGGGGCGCAAGCTCATAGCTTCGGGGCGGATCTCGATGAGTCGGGGCCGTAGGGTGCTGTTCAATCCGAAGTACGAACTCAGACCGCTCGGACGGGAGTAGCCGGTGACGTCCCTCGACAAGCCGACCGACCGCGAACCCACAGGCCAGGACGGCGGCCAGGACGGCACGGACAAGGCCGTGACCGAGGCCGCGCTCTTCGAGGCCTTCGGCGGCGTGCGGGGCATGGTGGAGACCGTCCTGCCGGGCCTGCTCTTCGTGAGCATCTTCACGGTGAACAAGGACCTGCACATGTCGGCCATCGCGGCCCTCGCGGTGTCCCTGGTCATGGTCGCCGTGCGCCTCGTCATGAAGGACACCGTCAAGCACGCCTTCAGTGGCGTCTTCGGCGTCGCCTTCGGTGTCGTCTTCGCGATGATGACCGGCAGTGCCAAGGCGTTCTATCTGCCGGGCATGCTCTACACGTTGGGGCTCGCGCTCGCCTACATCGTCACGACGCTGTGCGGGGTGCCCCTGATCGGCCTGATCCTCGGGCCCGTGTTCAAGGAGAACCTGTCCTGGCGCACGCGCAACCCCGGCCGCAAGAAGGCGTACGCGAAGGCGAGTTGGGCCTGGGGCCTGATCCTTCTGGCCAAGTGCGCGATTCTGTTCCCGATGTACTTCTGGGCGGACACGGACTCGGCCAACACCCAATTCGGCTGGGTGCTCGTCGCGTTGAAGATTCCGCCGTTCCTGCTGGCCGTGTGGCTCACCTGGGTCTTCCTCGCGAAGGCGCCCGCGCCCATCGACGTGTTCGCGGAGATGGAGGCGGCCGAGCGCGAGAAGGAGGCCGACCGCGAGAAGGCCGAGGCCGCCCGCGCCGACAGCGGGGGCGCGCGGCACCGCCGCGAGGTCTGATCCTCCTGGAGAACGCGTAGAAAAAGGGTGTGGCCCCGAGCACCGCTCGGGGCCACACCCTTTCGTTCTGTCCCGCTTACGCGTCCTCGCGCCGCACCGACAGCAGATCCTCCAGCTGCTCCTCGCGCGCCTGCGCGGCGACGAACAGCAGCTCGTCGCCCGCCTCCAGCGAGTCCTCCGCGCTGGGGGCCAGGACGCGGGTGCCGCGGATGATCGTCACGAGGGACGTGTCCTGCGGCCACTGGACGTCGCCGACCCGGGTGCCGGCCAAGGCCGACTCCTCCGGGAGCGTCAGCTCCACCAGGTTCGCGTCGCCGTGGCTGAAGCGGAGCAGGCGGACGAGATCGCCCACGCTGACCGCCTCCTCGACGAGCGCCGACATGAGGCGCGGCGTCGAGACGGCGACGTCCACACCCCACGACTCGTTGAACAGCCACTCGTTCTTCGGATTGTTGACGCGGGCGACGACCCGCGGGACCCCGTACTCGGTCTTCGCGAGCAGCGAGACGACCAGGTTGACCTTGTCGTCGCCGGTGGCCGCGATGACCACGTTGCAGCGCTGCAGCGCCGCCTCGTCCAGGGAGGTGATCTCGCAGGCGTCGGCGAGCAGCCACTCCGCCTGCGGGACGCGCTCGACCGAGATGGCCGTCGGCGCCTTGTCCACGAGGAGCACCTCGTGGCCGTTCTCCAGGAGCTCGCCCGCGATCGAGCGACCGACCGCCCCGGCTCCGGCAATGGCGACCCTCATCAGTGACCGCCTTCCTCAGGGCCCTCGGCGAACGCCGCCTCGACCTTCTCGACGTCGTCCGTGCGCATCATCACGTGCACCAGGTCGCCCTCCTGCAGCACCGTCTGCGACGTCGGCAGGATCGCCTCGCCGAGCCGGGTCAGGAACGCGACGCGCACGCCCGTCTCCTCCTGGAGGCGGCTGATCTTCTGGCCGATCCAGGACTCCGACGCGTGCACCTCGGCGAGCTGGACGCCCCCGGTGGGGTCGCGCCACAGCGGCTCGGCGCCGGACGGCAGCAGACGCCGCAGCATCTGGTCGGCGGTCCAGCGGACCGTGGCGACCGTCGGGATGCCGAGGCGCTGGTAGACCTCCGCGCGGCGGGGGTCGTAGATGCGCGCCGCCACGTTCTCGATGCCGAACATCTCGCGCGCCACGCGCGCGGCGATGATGTTCGAGTTGTCACCGCTGGAGACGGCGGCGAAGGCGCCCGCCTCCTCGATGCCGGCCTCGCGCAGGGTGTCCTGGTCGAAACCGACTCCGGTGACGCGACGGCCGCCGAAACCCGAACCCAGGCGACGGAACGCCGTCGGGTCCTGATCGACCACGGCGACCGTGTGGCCCTGCTGCTCCAGGGTCTGGGCGAGTTGGGACCCTACTCGGCCACAGCCCATGATCACGATATGCACGGCCCTACCCCGCACTCCTCATAGGCCTTTTGACCTGCGTAAACGTCCTGCTCATGTCTCTCTCTCGCAGCTCGGTCCAGCCGGTGCGGCTCGATCCTGGGCACGGTGCGGGCAGCTATGCGGCTCGCGCTGTGGACCACCGTATCGGCTCTGTAAGGGAACTCGTCCTCCGCGTAGGCGGCGAGATCGCCGGAGGCGTGGCACAGAGCACGAAGCTGAATGGGGGTGGTGGGTGGGCGGCCCCCCGTTCGAACGCTTACGATCCTCTGCGTGTCCAAACTGACCGACGTGCCCAAACGGATCTTGATCGGGCGCGCACTGCGCAGTGATCGGCTGGGCGAAACGCTCCTGCCGAAGCGCATCGCACTCCCCGTTTTCGCCTCCGACCCGCTGTCCTCCGTGGCGTATGCGCCCGGCGAGGTCCTGCTGGTCCTCTCCATCGCGGGCGTGTCGGCGTACCACTTCAGCCCCTGGATCGCGCTCGCGGTCGTCGTGCTGATGTTCACGGTCGTCGCCTCGTACCGCCAGAACGTCCACGCCTATCCCAGCGGCGGCGGCGACTACGAGGTGGCGAACACCAACCTCGGCCCGAAGGCGGGGCTCACCGTCGCGAGCGCGCTGCTCGTCGACTACGTCCTCACCGTGGCCGTGTCGATCTCCTCCGGCATCGAGAACCTGGGCTCCGCGATCCCGTTCGTGGTCGAGCACAAGGTGCTCTGCGCGGTCGTCGTCATCGTCCTGCTCACCTTGATGAACCTGCGCGGTGTGAAGGAGTCGGGGAAGCTCTTCGCCATCCCCACGTACGTCTTCGTGGCCGGCGTCTTCATCATGATCGCCTGGGGTGCGTTCCGCGGGCTCGTCCTCGGCGACACCATGCACGCGCCCACCGCCGGCTTCCACATCAAGGCCGAGCACCAGGGAATCGCGGGCATCGCGCTCGTCTTCCTGCTGCTGCGCGCCTTCTCCTCCGGCTGTGCGGCGCTC
Source organism: Streptomyces sp. EDA2-14 (assembly GCF_054963755.1). NCBI lineage: Bacteria > Bacillati > Actinomycetota > Actinomycetes > Kitasatosporales > Streptomycetaceae > Streptomyces > Streptomyces sp. EDA2-14. Next base: position 572,945 of record NZ_JBUEGE010000003.1, on the reverse strand, counting down.
ACCGGCGTCGAGGCGATCTCCAACGGTGTCCCGGCGTTCCGCAAGCCCAAGTCGAAGAACGCGGCGAGCACGCTCGCCCTGATGGGCGGCCTCGCCGTCACCATGTTCTGCGGCATCATCGGGCTCGCCCTCGTCACCGATGTGCGGATGGCCGAGAACCCGGCGAAGGACCTGATCCACAACGGTGCGGCCGTCGGCTCCGGCTTCGTGCAGGACCCGGTGATCTCGCAGGTCGCCGAGGCCGTCTTCGGCGGCGGCAGCTTCATGTTCCTGATCCTCGCGGCCGCCACCGCCCTCGTCCTCTTCCTCGCGGCCAACACGGCGTACAACGGCTTCCCGCTGCTCGGCTCGATCCTCGCCCAGGACCGCTACCTGCCGCGCCAGCTGCACACCCGCGGCGACCGCCTCGCGTTCTCCAACGGCATCGTGCTGCTCGCGGGCGCGGCGGCCCTCCTGGTCGTCATCTACGGGGCCGACTCGACGCGCCTGATCCAGCTCTACATCGTGGGCGTGTTCGTGTCGTTCACGCTCAGCCAGATCGGCATGGTGCGGCACTGGAACCGGCACCTGGCCACCGAGCGGGAGCCCGCCAAGCGCCGCCACATGATCCGCTCCCGCGCGATCAACACGTTCGGCGCGTTCCTCACCGGCCTGGTCCTCGTGGTCGTCCTCCTCACGAAGTTCACGCACGGCGCCTGGGTCGCGCTGCTCGGCATGTGCATCTTCTTCGTGACGATGACCGTGATCCGCAAGCACTACGACCGGGTCGCCGAGGAGATCGCCGCCCCGGAGGTCCCGACGGACGACAGCGTGCGCCCCTCGCGCGTGCACTCCATCGTCCTCGTGTCGAAGATCCACCGCCCGACGCTGCGTGCGCTGGCGTACGCGAAGCTGATGCGCACGGACACCCTTGAAGCGCTCAGCGTCAATGTTGATCCGGCCGAGACGAAGACGTTGAGGGACGAGTGGGAGCGTCGAGGCATTGACGTGCCGCTAAAGGTTCTTGACTCCCCGTACCGGGAAATCACCCGGCCGATCATCGAGTACGTCAAGAACCTCCGCAAGGAGTCCCCGCGCGACGCGGTCAGCGTGATCATCCCCGAGTACGTCGTGGGCCACTGGTACGAGCACCTGCTGCACAACCAGAGCGCACTGCGCCTGAAGGGCCGACTGCTCTTCACGCCCGGCATCATGGTCACCTCCGTGCCGTACCAGCTGGAGTCCTCCGAGGCCGCGAAGAAGCGGGCCCGCAGGCGGTCCGAGTGGAACGCGCCGGGCGCCGTGCGCCGCGGCCCGGTCGAGAAGCGCCCGAAGGAGCCCAGCTCCAAGTAGGCGCAAGCGTGCCCTGGTGAGCGGCCGGGCGACAGCCACGTAAACTGGACGGCTGTTGTCCGGCCGCTCTGCTGCGGCCGCGACGCGGACGAACTTCCCCCTTACGTACTGGAGCCCCCGCCATGCAGGCAGAACCGACGAAGTCACTGGTGGGGGAGGAGTACGAGGTCGAGGTCGGCCCCGTCGCGCACGGCGGTCACTGCATCGCGCGCACCGCGGAGGGCCAGGTCCTCTTCGTCCGGCACACGCTGCCCGGCGAGCGGGTCGTGGCGCGGGTGACCGACGGCGAGGAGGGCGCGCGGTTCCTGCGGGCCGACGCCGTGGAGGTCCTGGAGGCGTCCAAGGACCGCGTCGAGGCGCCCTGCCCGTACGCGGGCCCCGGCCGCTGCGGCGGCTGCGACTGGCAGCACGCGAAGCCCGGCGCCCAGCGCCGCCTTAAGGGCGAGGTCATCGCCGAGCAGCTGAAGCGCCTCGCGGGCCTCACTCCCGAGGAGGCCGGCTGGGACGGCACGGTCATGCCGGCCGAGGGCGACAAGCTCCCGGCGGGCGAGGTCCCGCAGTGGCGCACGCGCGTCCAGTACGCCGTCGACGCCGACGGCAACGCGGGGCTGCGCCGCCACCGCTCGCACGAGGTCGAGCCGATCGAGCACTGCATGATCGCTGCCGAGGGCGTCTCCGAGCTGGGCATCGAGCAGCGCGACTGGTCCGGCATGGAGTCCATCGAGGCGATCGCGGCGAGCGGCTCGCAGGACCGCCAGGTGATCCTCACGCCCAAGCCGGGCGCGCGCCTGCCGATCGTCGAGCTGGACAAGCCGGTCTCCGTGATGCGGGTCGGCGAGAAGGACGGCGGCGTGCACCGCGTCCACGGCCGCCCCTTCGTGCGCGAGCGCGCCGACGACCGGACGTACCGCGTCGGCAGCGGCGGCTTCTGGCAGGTCCACCCGAAGGCGGCGGACACCCTGATGCGCGCCGTCATGCAGGGCCTGCTGCCCCGCAAGGGCGACATGGCGCTCGACCTGTACTGCGGTGTCGGCCTGTTCGCGGGCGCGCTCGCCGACCGGGTCGGCGACAAGGGCGCGGTCCTCGGCATCGAGTCCGGCAAGCGCGCCGTCGAGGACGCCCGGCACAACCTGGACTCCTTCGACCGGGTCCGCATCGAGCAGGGCAAGGTCGAGTCGGTCCTGCCGCGCACCGGCATCTCCGAGGTCGACCTCGTCGTCCTGGACCCGCCGCGCGCGGGCGCCGGCAAGCAGACGGTCTCCCACCTCACGACCCTCGGCGCCCGCCGCATCGCCTACGTCGCGTGCGACCCGGCGGCGCTGGCCCGGGACCTGGGGTACTTCCGGGAGGGCGGGTACCGGGTGCGGACGCTGCGGGCGTTCGACCTGTTCCCGATGACGCACCACGTGGAGTGCGTGGCGATTCTGGAGCCGGCGACGAAGGGGTCCTGACCTGGGTTCCGGCTCGAAGGGCGTGACTCCACCGGTGAAAGGCGCCGGATAGGGTTCGGGCCATGGCATCTCGCAGCACTCAGATCCTCGAAGCCGCAGCCCGGGTGATCGCCCGGCGCGGGGTCCGTGGTCTGCGCGTGGAGGAACTGGCCGAAGAGGCGGGCGTTTCCACCGCGCTGATCTACTACCACTTCAAGGACCGCACCGGAGTCCTGCGCAAGACGCTGGAGTTCATCAGCGACCGGGCCGAGCGTTACACGACCCATGCCGATCCCGACGGGGAACCGCTCGGCCCGCGGGAGGAACTGGAACAGACGCTGCTGCGGGAGCTCCAGGACACGACCGAGGTCAGGGAGAACAGCAGCGCCTGGGGCGAGTTGCGCGCCAGCGCGGTCTTCGACGAAGTCCTGCGTGAAGACCTCGCGAGAGCCACCCTGGTGTGGGTCCAGGACGTGGCGGCACTGCTGGGGCAGGTCCGGCCCATGGCCTCGGCGGCGTCCCTCGCGACTGCCGCCGAGCGGCTCACCGCCCTTCTGGAGGGGCTGAGTATGCGCTGGCTCAGCGGCATGCTCCAGATCGCCCACGCGCGGACCTTGATGAGCGAGGCCGTCGAAGCCGAGGTCGAACGACTGGGCCGCTGACGGCGCGCACCACCGCGAGTCAGTCGACCGGCTTGCCGGGTTCGTCGTGCGTCGAGCAGTGGATGCCGCCGCCACCGGAGGCGATGGCGTCGATCCGCACCTGCACGATGTCGCGCTTCGGGAAGTGCTCCTGCACGATGCTCCGGGCGCGCTTGTCGGCCTTGCGGTCCCCGAACTTGGGCAGGAACACCGAGTCGTTGGCGACGTAGAAGTTGGCGTACGTCGACACGAAGTCGTCGCCCTCGCCGGTGATCTCGTAGAGGTCGGGCTGCGGCAGATCGATGATCTCGAAAGGCCGGCCCTTCGCGTCGGTCGCCTTGCTGAGCACGGCCCTCGCCTGGTCGGACGAGCGCGACCAGGAGTCCGGGGGCGTGTCGGGGTGCGCCGTGTCCAGGAGCACCACGCCGGGCGCGGTGAACCGGACAAGGCTGTCCACGTGCGCGTCGGTGATGTCCTGGCCGCGCACGCCGGCCAGCCAGATCACCTTCTCGATGCCCAGCGTCCGCTTGATCTCGGCCTCGATCCGGTCCCGGCTCTTTCCGGGGTTGCGGTTGTCGTTGACGATCGAGCTCTCGGTGATGAGGAGGGTGCCCTCGCCGTCGGTCTCGAAGGAGCCGCCCTCGGCGACCAGGGGAGCCTTCCGGCGCGGGATGTCGTACCGCGCCAGGAGCGTGGCGCCCACACGGGCGTCGTTGGTGTGCACCTGCTTGTTGCCCCAGCCGCTGAAGTTGAGGTCGACGCCGGTGACCTTGCCGTCGTCCTCCACGAACACCGGCACGGTGTCGCGGGCCCACAGGTCGTCGACCTCCAGCGGGATGACCTCGACGTCGCGCCCGCACGCCTTCTGGGCTGCCTTCTGCTGGCCGGGCCGGGCCATCATCACCACGTACTCGTACTCCGCGACCGCACGGGCGACGCGGGCGATGTCCTCGCGTACGTAGGGGAGGTCCTCCCCCCATACGGACTCCAGCGCGGGCCACGACATGAAGGTACGTGCGTGGCTCTCCCACTCGGCACCCATACGAAGTCCCGTGCTCGTGGCGCCCGCCGCCTTGTCGCCGGGGCCGCAGGCCGAGGCGCCGAGGGCGACGGCACCGATTCCGGTGAGCGTGCGCAGGGCCGTGCGGCGGGTGGGGAGAGGAGGAGACACGGGGAGCTCCGTTGATCGCGGTGGGGGGCGAGGTATCCATCGTCGCTTCCTCGACTCTGGCACAGACTGAAAATTCAGTCAAAGAGGTGGTGTGGTTGGCGAAACCACGGGTGGATGGGCGACGCCCAGTCGCCGGTCGACTCACTTTCACGCTTTATGCAGCTTTATGTCCCGGTCTTAGAGTGGCCAGGCTGACTGAAATTTCAGTTAACAGTCGCCCGTCCCGCCCCGCTTGCCGGCGTGAAGAAGTTGACGAGGTTGCCGTCCGGGTCGCGGAAGAGCAGGGAGCGGTTGCCCCAGGGCATCGTGGTGGGGCCGTTGACGAAGTCCGTCACGTGGTCGGCCAGGTCCCGGTGGACGCGGTCGACGTCGGCCACGCGGAACTCGATGATCACGCTGTGGTTCGCCGCGGGACGGGCCGAGCCCGGGGCGAAGAGCGGCACCGTGCGGGTGCCGGCGATCGCGAGTGTGCCGTGGGATGTCCGGAGTTCGGCGAAGTCCTCGGTGGCCCACGCCGCCTTCACGCCGGTGGCCCGCTCGTAGAACGCGACCAGGCGTGCGACGTCACCGGTGATGATGCGGATCGAGACGAAGTCCATGGGGTCTCCCTGAGCTGTGGGTGGGGTCGGGTGCTTCGCAGGCTAGGAGCAATAGCGGACAGAATCGGTCCGGTATACGCGCTAACCTGCGAGCATGTCCCGACCCACCGGCCGCGTGCTCACCCTCCTGGAGCTGTTGCAGTCCGGCGGCACCCGCACCGTCGCCGAACTCGCCGACCGGCTCGGCGTCGACGGGCGCACCGTGCGGCGGTACGTCGACCACCTGATCGACCTCGACGTTCCCGTGGAGTCGGTGCGCGGCCGCTACGGCGGGTACCGGCTCGGTCCCGGACACCGGCTGCCGCCGCTCATGCTCGGCGACGACGAGGCGCTGGCCGTGCTGCTCGGCCTGATCGCCGGTCGCCGGTCTGGGCTGACGGCGGCGGGGGACACCGCGAGCGAGACGGCCGCGGCGAAGATCCGGCGGGTACTGCCCAAGCCGCTCGCCCGGCGGCTCGACGCGCTCCTGGACTCGCTCGCCTTCACCGACGGCACCCCGGAATCCCCCGCCCCGGACGCAGGCGTCCTGCTCACGCTCGCCGACGCGGTGCGCCACCGCAGGCCCGTCTCCGTCCGCTACGTCGACGGCCAGGGGCGGCGCAGCGAGCGCACGCTGCACGCGTACGGGATCGTCGCCCACGCGAGCCGCTGGTACGTCGCCGGGCACGACGCCGGGATCGGCGAGGACCGGACCTTCCGGCTCGACCGCATCGCGGACGCGCGCGCCCTGACCGGCACGTTCGAGGCGCCCGATGGGCCCGAACCGGCGGAGCGCGTGCTGTCGGCGCTCGCCACGGCCGCGTACCGCTACGAGGTCACTCTGCGGATCCACGGCACCGTCGAGCAGATCCGCGCCCGCCTTCCCGCGAGCGTCGCGGTCCTCGACGAGCCAGGTCCCGCGGAGTCCGAGAGCTGGCGGCGCGTCGAGCTACGGGCCGAGCGGCTCGACTGGCTGCCGCCCGTACTCGCCTCGCTCGACCGGCCGTTCGTCGTCGAGCGGCCCGCCGAACTCCGTGACCTCGTCGGCGAGTTCGCCGGGCGTCTCGCCTCGTACGCCCGTCGGACCTGACGTCACCCTCGCGGCGGCGCCGTCGACCCCCGAGGGGTCAGGGACGGGGTCGGGGCCGGGCCCGGCGTGGCCGGGGTGCCCGCGATGATGTCGAAGAGGACGCGGGCGACCCTCGCCCCGAAGCTGTGCACGTCGTGGCTCATCGCGGAGAGCGTGGGGTGGGTGAGGCGGCAGAGCTGCGAGTCGTCCCACGCCAGCAGCGAGAGGTCGTCGGGCACCGCGACGCCCATCTCGGCGGCGACCCCGAGCCCGGCCACCGCCATGATGTCGTTGTCGTAGACGATCGCGGTCGGCCGGTCGGGGCGGAGCAGGAGCGAGCGGGTGGCCCTGGCCCCCTCCTCGTCCGCGAAGCCGGTGTTGAGGTGCAGGCTCGGGTCGAGGCCGAGCCCGCGCAGCGTCGACTGGAACGCCTCCTCGCGGATCGCGCTGTGCCCGAGGTCCGCGGGGCCGCCGACGCGGGCGATCCTGTGGTGGCCGAGCGCCGCGAGATAGCGCACGGCCTCCGTCATCGCGGTGGCGTCGTCCGTCCACACGGAGGGCAGGCCGCCCGTGAGGTCCGGGTGGCCGACCGCGACGGCCGGAAGACCGAGCCGGGAGAGCGGTTCCACGCGCGGGTCGTCCTGGTGGAAGTCCACCAGCACGCTGCCGCCGACCTGCCGTTCGCGCCACCACGTCTGTTGCAGCGCGATCTCCTCCTCCAGCGTGCTGACCAGGCGCAGCAGCAGCGAGCAGGAGTGCTCGGCCAGGACGCTCTCGATGCCGGAGATGAACTCCATGTAGAAGGGTTCCAGGCCGAGCAGCCGCGCCGGACGGCACAGCGCGAGGCCGATCGTGTCCGTGGTGCGCCGGGAGAGGCTGCGCGCCGACGCGTTCGGCGCCCAGCCCAACTCCCGTGCGGCGGCGAAGATCCGCTCGCGGGTCGCCTCGGAGAGCCCCGGCTTCTGGTTGAAGGCGATCGACACCGCGCCCTTGGACACCCCGGCCGCCGCCGCGACGTCCTTGATGGTGACGTTCCTGATCGGGGCGCTCACGCCGGTTCCACGCAGAAGAGGGCGGCGCGGACGGTGTTGGCTCCCGCCCCGCCCGCGCCGGTCAGGCGGATCCGGGCCCGCTCGCCGGGCAGCAGCGTGATCAGGCCCCGGTCCGCGCGCGCGTGCGGAGCGACCCGGTCGGGCTGGAGCAGCAGGTCGCGTACGAGGGTCTGGGCGGTCACCACGACGTCGACTGTATCCGGGTCCCCGCCGACGGTCTCGACCACGACCGTGAAGCGCGGCTCGGGGTAGCCGAACTCCCGGTCCCGTACGGGGAAGTGGAGAGCGCGCGAGCCGTCCGCGTCCGCCACCAGGAACTCCTTCGCCGAGCCGGCCGCGGGCACGAGCTCGCGCGGCACCGGCACCCGCACCACCTCGCGTGCCCCCGCAGTCGCCTCCAGGCGGGTCTGTCCGGCCACCGTCCCGTCGGCGCGCATCAGGCGCAGTGTGACGGTGGTGGACCAGGGGGCGGCGCCCAGGTTGGAGAGGACCAGCTCCGGTACGGCACCGTCGCCACCACCGGCCGGTTGCAGCGTCAGCAGCCGGTCCGCGTACAGTCGGCGCAGTTCGTGGTGGAGCGGCTTGAGGCGGCCGTCGCCGTCGACCGCGGACCAGGAGCTGACCGGCCAGCAGTCGTTGAGCTGCCACACGATCGTGCCCGCGCAGCGCGGCCAGTTGGCCCGCCAGTGCTCGATGCCGGTGGCGACGGCGCGGGCCTGCACGACCTGCGTGAGGTAGTGCCAGCGGTCGAAGTCGCCGTCGGGCGAGGCGAAATGACGCTCCAGGCCGCGCTGGAGCTTCCCGTTCCCGTCCTCCGCCTTCTGGTGGTGCAGCATGCCGGGGGAGTCGGGGGCGAGCCGCTCGCCGGGAAGAGCGCGCCGCAGCGTGGCCAGAGCGGGCGGCGCCTGCCAGCCGAACTCGGAGACGAAGCGCGGGACGTCGGTCCGGTAGTCGGTGTAGTCGCGCCGGTTCCAGGCCTCCCACTGGTGGTACGTGCCGTGGGCGGGGTCGTTGGGGTGGTGGTCCCAGGAGCCGGACCAGGGGCTGCCCGCGGTGTACGCGCGCGTGGGGTCCAACTCGGCCACCACGCGCGGCAGTACGCCCAGGTAGTAGCCCTCGCCCCAGGAGTCTCCCGCGAGCGCGTCCTCCCAGCCCCAGTCGCGAAAGCCCCACAGGTTCTCGTTGTTGCCGTTCCACAGGACGAGGCTGGGGTGCGGCATCAGGCGCACCACGTTCTCCCGCGCCTCCGCCTCCACCTCGCCGCGCAGCGGCTGCTCCTCCGGGTAGGCGGAGCAGGCGAAGGGGAAGTCCTGCCAGACCATGAGGCCCAGCTCGTCGCACGCGTCGTAGAAGGCGTCGTCCTCGTAGATGCCGCCGCCCCAGACGCGTACGAGGTCGATGTTGGCCTCGGCGGCCTGCGTGAGGCGGGTGCGGTAGCGCTCGGGGGTGAGGCGGGAGGGCAGGGCGTCGTCGGGGATCCAGTTGACGCCGCGCACGAAGATCCGTACGCCGTTCACGACGAAGGTGAAGCCGGTGCCGTGGTCGTCGGCGCTCTGGTCGACCTCGACGGTGCGGAAGCCCACGCGGCGGCGCCAGACGTCCAGTTCCTGCGACGAGGCGCCGTCCAGGAGCGTCAACTCCACGTCGTACAGCGGCTGTTCGCCGTACCCGCGCGGCCACCACAGGTGTACGTCGGGGATGTCCAGGACGAGTGCGGCCGTGTCGCCGTCGAAGGTGGTGTGCGCTTCCACGCCTGCCACCGAGGCGCGCGCCGTCAGCGGTCGTCCGGCGCCCCTCTCGGTGCGCTCGACCTCAACGCGCAGCTCCACGCGCCCTGTTGTACCGGACACCGTCACCAGGGGGCGGACCTGTGCGAGGCGCGCCGCCGACCAGCGTTCGAGGCGCACCGGCCGCCACACGCCCGCCGTCACCACCGTGGGGCCCCAGTCCCAGCCGAAGGCGCAGGCCATCTTGCGGATGTACTGGGAAGGCGCCGGATAGACGTTGGGCCGCTCGCCCGTCAACGCCCGTACCGCGTCCGCCTCTTCGTAGGCGGACGCGAACTCGACCCGCAGCTCGCCGGAGCGTCCGGTGACGTCGTAGCGGTAGGAGCGGTGCATATTGCGGGTGCGGCCGAGCGGCTGTCCGTCGAGAGTGATGCGGGCCGCCGTGTCGAGGCCGTCGAACACCAAGTCGGCTCGCTCGTAGGGGCCTTGAGTCGCGTCCAGGATGCGGGTGTAGGTCCAGGAGCGCCGGCCCACCCAGTCGACCTCGTGCTCGTTCGTGCCGATGTACGGGTCCGGGATCAGGCCCGCGGCCAGCAGATCGGTGTGGACACAGCCGGGGACACGGGCGGGGACCTCGGTCCCGTCGTGGTCGAGGCTCCAGCCCTCGCCGAGCTGGACGGCGTCCTTCATAGTGCGACTCCAATCGGACATGCGGCGGCCCGAGTTCGGGATCCGCGCCAACCTAACTCCGGATTTGTGAACCGGTCTAGTCCCCTTCCACCACCACCTATCAAACAGATTGAACTCAGCCTGGAGCAAAGGGCTTTACCGGTTCACGGATCGCTGCCATAGTGCCGTCAGCCCGCTGGGCCGGAGCCGTCAACCCTCAAAGGGAACCCTCGAAGGAGTGGGGCACATGAGGAAGAAGCCGAGCAAGCCATTGGTCGTCGCACTGCTCGCCACCGCGATGCTCGCCGCCGCGGGATGCAGCGGAGGGAGCGCGGGAACGGGTGGGGAGGCGAAGGCGCCGACCGACCCCAAGGACGTGTCGGGCACCATCACCGTCCTGACCCACCGCACCGACCTCGTGCAGAGCGGCGCGATGAAGAAGTACGCCGCCGAGTTCAACAGGACGTACCCGAAGGTGAAGGTCAAGTTCGAGGGCATCACCGACTACGAGGGCGAAGTCAAGATCCGCATGAACACCGAGAACTACGGTGACGTGCTGATGATCCCCGGCGTCATCGCCAAGAACGACTACCCCAAGTTCTTCGCCCCGCTCGGCGGCACCTCGGAGCTGAAGAAGAAGTACCGGTTCACCGACAAGACCGACGTCGGCGGCAAGACGTACGGCGTCGCCAGCTTCGGCACCGTCAACGGCGTCCTCTACAACAAGGCCGTGTGGAAGAAGGCCGGCGTCACCGAATGGCCCACCACACCGCAGGAGTTCCTCGCCGACCTCAAGGCGGTCAAGGGGAAGACCGACTCGGTGCCGTACTACACCAACTTCAAGGACGGCTGGCCGCTCAGCAGCCCCTGGTCCAACTCCGTCGGCTCCGTCAGCTGCGACGCCCTGGCCAACGACAAGCTCGCCACCGACAAGCGCCCGTGGGCGGAGGGCAGCGACCTCGACGTCATCGACACGCTGCTCCACGACATCGTCCACGACAAGTACGCCGAGCAGGACCCCACCACCACGAACTGGGAGAACTCCAAGAACCTGCTGGCCAAGGGCAAGATATCGAGCATGCTGCTCGGCTCCTGGGCCATCACGCAGATGCAGGACGCCGCGAAGAAGGCCGGCGAGAACCCGGACGACATCGGGTTCATGCCGTTCCCCGTACAAAAGGACGGGCGGTTCTGCGCCACCCTGCTCTCCGACTACCAGCAGGCCGTGAACATCCACTCCGGGCACAAGGCCGCCGCCCGCGCCTGGATCGACTGGTTCACCGAGAAGTCCGGCTACGCCGCCAAGGAGGGCGCCGTCTCCGCCCTGCGCGCCGCGCCGATGCCGGCCACCCTGAAGCCCTACGAGGACAACGATGTCAAGTACATCGAGCGCTCGGAGGCGAAGACCGGGCAGGTCAACGCCGTCGACAACGCGTCCGAGGTCGGGCTCGGCAAGCCGGACTACCGGCAGAAGCTCGTCGACATCGCGCGGGGTGCGCAGAAGGGGTCGTTGGAGGGGTACTTCGCGGAGCTGGACGAGCGGTGGGGTGACGCGGCTGCTGGTGCGGGTGGGTGAGTCGTGGTTTTTGACGCCAAGTCCAGTGTGACGCCCGCCGTTCCTACGACACGGGGCTCCGCCCCGGACCCCGCTGCTCAATCGCCGCAGGGGCTCAAAATGCTCGCCCGCGTCACCCCCTGGCTCTTCCTGCTCGTGCCGCTCGCGTTGCTGATCACCTTCACGTACGTCCCCGTCGGGAATCTGCTCTACTACAGCTTCACCGACTGGGACGGTGTCAGTCCCGACCGGAACCTCACCGGGGTCGACAACTACACCCAGCTCTTCACGCGGCCCGAGCTGTTCAAGGTGTTCGCCGTCAGCCTCTACTACCTGGCCGCGTCCGCCGTGCAGATCGCGATCGCGCTCTACTTCGCGACGGTCCTCAGCTTCGACCTGCGCTTCCGCAATCTCTTCAAGGGCATCCTGTTCTTCCCCTACCTCATCAACGGCGTCGCCATCGGCTTCGTCTTCCTGTACTTCTTCCAGGGCGGCGGCACCCTCGACTCGGTGCTCTCGTGGTTCGGGGTCGGCAGTGACCACGCGTGGCTCGGTGACGCGGAGTCGGCGAACACCTCGCTCGCCGGGGTGTCCGTGTGGCGCTTCACCGGACTCAACTTCGTGCTCTTCCTCGGCGCGATCCAGTCGATTCCGGGGGAGCTGTACGAGGCGGCGCAGCTCGACGGCGCGAGCCGCCGGCAGCAGTTCCGGCACATCATCGCGCCGGGCATCAAGCCGGTCATCGGCCTCAGCGTCATTCTCGCGATCTCGGGCTCGCTCTCCGTCTTCGAGATCCCGTACATCATGACCGGCGGCGCGACCGGCACCCAGACCTTCGTCATCCAGACCGTGAAGCTCGCCTTCCAGTTCAACAAGACGGGGCTCGCCTCGGCCTGTGCCGTGGTGCTGCTCCTGATCATCCTGCTGATCACGTGGATCCAGCGCCGACTGGTGCCCGACGAGGAGGTGGACCTCGTATGACCGCGCTTCCCGCAGTGGGCCGGGCGGCCCGCAGGCGCCCGCGCCTCGGCACGGCGCTCACCTATCTCTCGCTGGTCGTGGCCTCCCTCGTGGTCCTGGTGCCGCTCGTCGTCGTGTTCCTCACGTCGCTGAAGTCCTCGCACGAACTCACCGAGGGCGGGGGCGTGTTCAGCCTGCCCGACGACTGGCTGAACCTCTCCAACTACGTCACCGCCTTCCGCGACGGCCGGATGCTCACGGCGTTCGGGAACACGGCGTTCATCCTGCTGTTCTCGATCACCGGCACCGTGCTCATCGGCTCGATGACGGCGTACGCGATCGACCGCTTCGAGTTCCGGCTGAAGAAGACGGTCATGGCGCTGTTCCTGTTCGCCACGCTCGTGCCGGGGGTGACGACGCAGGTCGCCACCTTCCAAGTGGTCAACAGCTTCGGCCTGTTCGACACGCGGTGGGCGCCGATCCTGCTCTACATGGGCACGGACATCGTGTCGATCTACATCTTCCTGCAGTTCATCCGGGGCATCCCCGTCTCGCTCGACGAGGCCGCCCGGCTCGACGGCGCCAGCACCTTCACCGTCTACCGGAAGATCATCCTGCCGCTGCTCAAGCCGGCCATCGCCACCGTCGTCATCATCAAGGGCATCACGACGTACAACGACTTCTACATCCCGTTCCTCTACATGCCGTCCGAGGAACACGGCACGATCTCCACCGCGCTGTTCCGCTTCAAGGGGCCGTTCGGCGCGCACTGGGAGGACATCTCCGCCGGCGCGATCCTCGTGATCCTGCCGACGCTGCTCGTCTTCCTCTTCCTCCAGCGCTACATCTACAACGGCTTCGCCGCGGGTGCCACGAAATGACCGGGCGGCCCGCACGACGCGTCACGATCACCGATGTGGCGGCCCGCGCCGGGGTGTCGCGCGGCGCGGTGTCCCTCGCGTACAACAACCGCCCCGGCCTCTCCGACGCCACACGCAGCCGCATCATGGCGGCCGTCGCCGAACTGGGCTGGTCGCCGCACCGGACGCCGAGCAAGCTGTCCGGGACGGCGACCGGCGCGGCGGACACCGTGGGGCTCGTCATCGCGCGCCCCGCGCGGCAGCTCGAACTGGAGCCGTTCTACGTGGAGTTCATCGCCGGCGCCGAGTCGGTCCTGGAGGAGCACGGCTGCTCGCTCCTCCTCCACCTCGTACGGGACACCGCGCGGGAGATCGCCGTGCACCGGCAGTGGTGGCACTCCCGCCGCATCGCCGGTTCCCTGCTGGTCGACATCCAGCACGACGACCCGCGGATCACCGCACTGCGGGCGATCGGCCTGCCCGCCGTCGCCGTCGGCCATCCGTCCCTGACCGGCGGCTACACCTCGGTGTGGACCGACGACGAGACCGCCGTACGGGAGGCCGTGCGCCATCTCGCCGGGCTCGGGCACCGGCGGATCGCCCGGATCGGCGGCCATCCGGCGCTCGGCCACACCGTCCTGCGCACCGCCGCGCTCAACGCGGCCGTCTGCGACCTCGGCCTCGAACCGGCCCGCAGCGTCACCACCGACTTCTCCGCCGAGCAGGGCGCCCGCGCTACCCGCCGGCTGCTCGGCTCCGCGCGACGGCCCACGGCGGTCGTCTACGACAACGACATCATGGCCGTCGCCGGGCTCGCGGTCGCCGCCGAACTGGGCCTGGCCGTACCGGAGGACGTCAGCCTGATCGCCTGGGACGACTCCCAGCTGTGCCGGCTCACGGCCCCGCCGCTGTCCGCCATGAGCCACGACGTCTTCGGCTTCGGAGCCGACGCCACGCGCCGTCTCTTCGACGTGGTCCACCGCCGCAACCCTTCCTCGGAACCTGTCGCGATGCCGGTGCTCGTGCCCCGCGGCAGCTGTGCGCCGCCGCGGGGCACGAGGGCTCGTCGTGGTTCGGCCTCCGGGGCTACAGCGTGAGTTCGCCCTGGTTCAGGACCCGGGAGTCGAAGTACGTCGACTGGATCTCGGCGTTGGTGTTGTTCCCGCGCAGCTGCTCGGACCAGATCATGAACCAGGCCCACTGGGGCTGGCTCGTCAGCAGCGAGGCGTTCGGCATCTTGCCCATTTCCGCGATGGCCATGGGCTTGGATCCGGCGATGCTCCGCATTTGCGAGTAGTCGGCGGAGCTCGGGTAATTCTTGTACCAGGCGTCGAGTGAGACGACGTCCACGTATTGGCTGCCGGGATAGTAGCTGCTCCAGCCGCCCGCCGGATTGTCCTGGACGTTCCACACCCAGATCAGATTGTCGAGACCCTTGGTGCCGGCCAGATAGTCACGGGTGATCTGGTAGAGCTTTGCGCTGCCGTTCGCGCCGGGGCGGTGGCCCCACCAGTTCCACGATTCGTTCATTTCGTGCAGCGGCCGGAAGAGCACCGGCACTCCGGCGTCCTTCAACTGCTGCAAATACGGCACGACTTCGTCGAGCCGCTTCTTCCACGCCGTGTTCAGCGCGCTGCCGCCGGTGACGAGCTGGGAGAACTGCGCGTCCGAGATGTTCGACTTCACGCCGCCCTCGAACGCGCAGCTGCTGCCGCCGGTGGGCGGGCAGACGTGCCAGGTCAGCGCCACCAGCGAGCCGTTCTTCCACTCGGTCTTCGCCTGGTCGACCACCCGCTGCCGGTTCGCCACGTCCGTGGCGTTGAACATCAGGTCGCCGCCCCACAGTCCGGGGTACTGGCCGGTGACGTCGTGGACCTGCGCCGTGTACTGGCTCGGGGCGGTTGCTGGTTCCTTGTTGTGCTGACCGGAGACGATGTGGTTTCCGGAGACGGACCGTAAGTAATTGAGCACGGTCTGCTTGGAACTCGGCGGGAATGCCTGTGCCGTTTGTGTCGCGGGCCAGGCGAAGAGTCCCGCGGCGACGGCTGCGGCCGCCACGAGGAAGGCTACGCAGTGCTTGATTCTTTTCATGGGTGTCCCAGCTCCCAAGAAATGGTCGGAATGCTTGTCGCCAAGACGGTGGCGGCAATTCCGGCGCCCGTCAATGACTTTCGCCGCTTCCCGGGAGCTGTCGACGGGAATGTTTACTCGACGTTTTGTAAACGGGGATCAGCGCACCGGCGCCCCCGGCCCCAGCGGAATCCCGAGTGCCCACCAGGCCAGGAACAGCAGGGTCCATGCCGCCGTCATCGCGATCGCCAGCGGCAGCGTGTACGCGGCGAGCGTGCCGAGCCCTGCGTCCTTGCGGTAGCGCTGGAGGAAGCCGAGGGCCATCACGAAGTACGGGCTCATCGGGGTGATCGCGGTCGACCCGGAGTCCGCGATGCGGAACAGGGCCTGCGTCGTCTCCGCCGGCACGTGCGCCAGCATCAGCATCGGTACGAGGACCGGCGCGGCCAGCGCCCACATCGCGGAGCCGCTGGTCACCATGACGTTCACGACGGTCAGCAGAAGCAGGATCAGCAGGAAGACGACGACGATCGGCATCCCGCTGTGCTCCAGGAGCTCAGCCGCCCGCACCGCGAGCACATCGCCGATGTGCGTCCAGTCGAAGTAGGCGAGGAACTGGGCGATCGCGAAGAACAGCACCAGCACCGGCGCCATCTGCTTCACGCCCGCCGCCATCAGCTTCGGTACGTCGCCGGGCTTCGCGGTCGACCCCGAGCGCGCCCCGTACACGATGCCGGTGAGCGCGAACAGGACGGCCACGACCGCCGCGATGCCGTCGATGAACGGCGACTCGACGATGCTGCCGCCGTCCCCGCGCAGCGGGGACGACGTGGGCGCGAGGGCCGCCACGACCAGCACCAGACCGCCGCCGAGCGCGAGCAGGGCCCGGCGCAGCGCGGACCGCTCCCGCTCGCTGAGGTCCAGCGTGCCCAGGTCCTCGACGTCGGCGTCGGGATCCGGGTCGAGGTCGGGCCGCTTGCTGAGGACCCAGCGCGTGACCAGCGTGATGACGGTCGCGAGGAGCAGGGAGGAGGCGATGTTGAAGAACCAGTTGGACAGCGGCGAGACGTACGCGCCGTCGCCACCGGCGATCTTCGCCGCCGCCGTCGTGATGCCCGCGAAGATCGCGTCGTTCGGCGTGGGCACCGGGCTCGCGTCGTAGCCGGAGGCGATCGACGTGTACGCCACGACGATGCCGAGGATCGGCGAGCGGCCCACGGCACGGAAGGCGAGCCCGCCGAGCGGCACCAGGATGATGTACGCGGCGGCCGACGCGACGTGCGCCACCGTCCCGGCGAACGCGACGGCGAACACCACCCACGACGCGGGCACCCGCGCGACCCCGACCTTCATCGCGGCGGACAGGAATCCGCTGCGCTCGGCGACGGCGACGCCCATGATGACGACCACGATCGTCGCCATCGGCGGGAACTCGGCGAAGTTCGACACCATCGTCGACACCGCCATGGCGAGCCCGTCGCCGCTGAGCAGGTTCTGCACGACGACCGTTTTGTGGTCGGCGGGCGACACCACGGACACGTCGAGCCCGGCGAGTACGGCGCTGACGACGGCGAGCACCGCCGACAGGATCCAGAACAGCCAGAACGGGTGCGGCAGCGCGTTCCCTGCCCGCTCGACGACGCCGAGTGCGCGCAGGACGAGCGGCAGCCGCTCCGCCCCGGCCTCCGCGGGCGAGGGCGCCTCTCTCTGTACGGTCATGATCGCGGCTCCGAACTAACGCGGTGGGACGGGGAGTTGGTGGTTCCGGAAGAACGCCCACATCACCTTGTGGGCCTGGATCGTCTGCGTCGTGTATCCGCCGCCGCTGTAGCCGTCGGCGCCCGGCCAGGTGTGCCCGCCGTCGGTGACCGCGACGTGCTCCACCTCCGCGCCGCCCGCGCAGCCGGTCCACCGCGACGTCGTGATGTCGGGCTCGGTCACCTCGTCGGGCGTCCGGGTGCGGCAGCCGTCCCGGTCGGCCCACTCGCGCACCCAGTCCTGGACGGCCGGCAGCCCGCGCTCGGCGTCGCCCGCGTACGGGATGGTGGTGTCGCCCGTGCCGTGGAAGTCGAGGACCGGCATCGGGCGCCTCGGGTCGCAGCCGCCCTCGCGGGTGCCCGGATAGAAGGCCCCGGCGACCGGCGCGACGGCCGCGAACCGGTCGGACATCCGGCAGGCGAGCAGGCCCGTGAATCCGGCGCCGTTCGACTTGCCGGTCGCGTACACCCGCCGCTCGTTCACGCACAGCCCGCCTTCGAGCGAGTCGAGGAGATCGCCGGTGAACGCGACGTCGTCCACGCCTGCCGCCGCGTACGGCGCGCCCTGCCAGGCCTGCCGCTCGCCGTCGCCGGTGCCGACGACACCGTTCGGATAGGCGACGATCGCGGGCAGCGTGGAGAGCCGCGAGAACGCCTCGGTGCCCGCGCCGGTGTTGCCGCGCCCGTGGTACGCGACGATCAGCGGCCAACTGCGGTCGGGTGTATAGCCGTTGGGGAGGTGCAGCTGGTACGTGCGCTCGCGGCCGCCGCTGGTCATGGTGTGCTGGGCGCTGGTGCCGGGTTGCTGCGGGGCGGGGGCGCCGCAGCCGGTGGGGTGGGCGGCCGGGGAGGCGTGGGCCGGGGCGAACGGTACGGCGACGAGCGTGGCGGCCAGTACGCAGGCACGCCGAAGTAGACCCTTCATGTGCGGCTCCAAATGAGGGTTGCTCAGGGGGTCGGGGAAGTCGGGTGAGTCGGAGTGGGGCAGGGGCTTACAGGTCGAGCCATTCCTCGACGAACGCGCATACCCGCCCGACGGCGGCGTCCACGATGGCCTTTCCGTCCTCGGCCGTGACGGACGTCGGGTCGCCGAGCACGCCGTTGGCGCTCAGCTCGTCGTACGGGAGGGTGAGCGTCGGCTGCGAGAAGGTGCGGGCGAGGCGGGCCTCGGGCTTCAGCCCGTCGAGGGAGACCGACCCCGGCTCGAGCCGGTCCCGGTGCACCAACTCCGGTGCGAGGTGCAGCATTTGCGCGGTCTCGGCCTCCCCGCTGTGCCCGTGCACCTCGCTCACCCCCATGCCCGCCACCACGCCGGAGGCGAGCGCGGTCACGGGTGACCAGGCGAACCGTACGTCCGGGTGGGCCACGAGCAGGTCCTGCGCGACGGTGGTCAGCGCGGCGTTGTTCCCGCCGTGCCCGGTGAGCACGAGGAAGCGCCGCCAGCCGTGCCGCCGCAGGCT
The DNA here is from genome assembly GCF_054963755.1 of Streptomyces sp. EDA2-14. Taxonomy (NCBI): domain Bacteria; kingdom Bacillati; phylum Actinomycetota; class Actinomycetes; order Kitasatosporales; family Streptomycetaceae; genus Streptomyces; species Streptomyces sp. EDA2-14. Next base: position 554,614 of record NZ_JBUEGE010000003.1, on the reverse strand, counting down.
CTCCACGTACTCGCGCACGACGGCGGCGAACGTGGTCGTCGTCAGCGTCACCGTCCCGGCGAACGCCATGTGGTGCGGCGAGACGCCGACCGGGACCGGCGGGCCGATCACCACGCGTCCGGCGAGCCGGGCCCCGACGAGGTCGGCGATCCGCTCGGCGCGGATGGTGTCCGTGGCGATCGGCATGCCGGGGCCGTGCTGCTCGTAGGCGCCGGCCGGGATGATGACGACGGGCGCGCGGGTGACGGCCTCGGCGGCCTCTTCGGTCGTCAACTCCGCCAGCTTCAACGGCTGTTCGGTGCTCACGCTCGCTCACCTCCGTCGGGGAACTCGGCGCCGAGCACGGTGTCCCGGATCGCGGTCAGATGCTCGCGGGTGATCCGCTCGGCGGCCGCCGCGTCGCCCTCCCGGACCGCCTCGACGATCTGGAGATGCTCGGTGTGGTCGCGCTCGCGGTCGTTGTAGCGATGCCGGATCTCGATCTGGTCGCGGGCGCGCACCTGGAGCAGCGCCTCGACGGTCTCCTTCAGCAGCGCGTTCCCGCTGGCCGTCGCGAGCGCCACGTGGAAGTGCACGGAGCGGCGCAGCGACTCCTCGGGCGGCAGCAGGGCGTTGGCCGCGGCGAACTCCAACTGCTCGATGCCCTGCGGGAGTCGGATCCGGGCCGCCTCTGCCGCCACCGCCGGCTCGACGACGAGGCGGGCCTCGACGAGTTCGAGCACGGACCGCCGCGAGGTGCGCGGCCGGTGCGGATTGGCGAGCAGCCGCCGCTCGATGCCGGGCCCGACGTACGTCCCCGAACCGTGCCGGAACTCCACGACCTGCATGGCCTCCAGGCGGCGCAGCGCCTCCCGCACGGTCGGTGTCGTCACCTCGAACCGCTTTGCCAGCTCGCGCGAGGAGGCCAGGGCGTCGCCGGGCCCGAGCCGCTCGGTACGGATGATCTCGACGATGTCGTCCGCCAGGCGCTCGGACAGCGAGGGTTGATCGGCGTAACTCATAAAGTGAATAGATCACTTGCTCAGTTAAGGTGTCAACGGTCGTGCACGGACTTGTCCGCGCGGGCCCCGGCCCCGGCTACAGCACCCCGCGCTCCATCGCCACGACCACCGCCCGCGTCCGGTCGCTCACGTCCAACTTGGCGAAGATCCGCAGGAGATGCGTCTTCACGGTCGCCTCGCCGATGACGAGGCGCTTCGCGATGTCCGGATTGGACAGTCCGTCGGCGACCGCCGTCAGGACGTCCACCTCGCGCGCGGTCAGCGCCGTCTGCGCCGGCCGCCGCAGCTTCGCCACCAGCTTCTGCGCGACGCGCGGCGCGAGCACCGTCTCGCCGCGGGCCGCCGAGCGGATCGCGTCGACGAGCTGCTCGCGGGAGGTGTCCTTGAGGAGATAGCCGATCGCGCCCGCCTCCACCGCCCGCTCGATCTCGGTGTCCGTGTCGTACGTCGTCAGGATCAGGACGCGGGTGCGGCTCGGCCCCGCGACGATCCGCTCGGTCGCCGCCACCCCGTCGAGCCCCGGCATCCGCAGGTCGAGCAGGGCCACGTCGGGACGGAGCTCCTCGACGAGCGCCACGCCCGAGCGTCCGTCGTCCGCCTCGCCGACGATCTCGATGCCGGGCTCCGGCGCGATCAGGGCGACGACACCGGCGCGCATCACGGTGTGGTCGTCGACCACGACGACCTTCAGGTTCGCGGCGTCGCTCATGCGGTCTCCTCCACGTGGGTTCCGGGCAGTGCGGCGAGAATCCGGGTGCCGTCGCCCGGCGAACTGGTGACGGTCAGCCCGCCGCCGAGCTCGGCGAGCCGCTTGCGCATGCCGTCGAGGCCGAAGCCCCGCGCCGCGCCGACGTCGAAGCCGCGCCCGTCGTCGGTGATCTCCAGGTCGACGCCGTACACGCTCTGTTCGAGCACCACGACGACGGTCGAGGCGGCGGCGTGCTTACGGACGTTGGCGAGCGACTCCTGGGTGCAGCGCAGCAGGGCGATACGGGTCTGCTGGTCGCAGCCGACCTCGGCGAGCTCGGCGTCCACCGTGATGCCGGTGTCCTCGGCGAACCGGTCGAGGGTGCGGCGCAGCGTGTCCGCCACCGGGCCCTGGGCGCCGCCGCCCGGCGGGGGAGTGGCCCCGACCAGGGCCCGCGCCTCGGCCAGGTTCTCCCGCGCGGTGTGCTCGATCGACGTCAACTGCTGCACGGAGCGCTCCGGTTCGGCCGCGAGGCCCGCCCGCGCCGCTTCGGCGAGGACGATGATCGAGGCGAAACCCTGGGCGAGCGTGTCGTGGATCTCGCGGGCCATCCGCTCCCGCTCGTCCGCGGCGCCCTGCTTGCGATGGGCCTCGGCCAACGCCGCCTGGGTGTCGGCGAGTTCGTCGCTCAGGCGACGGGTGCGGGCCTCGCCCTGTGCGCCGACCCGGTGTATGAGGAGGCCGACCGCGGACCCGGCGGCGTATCCGGCGAGCGTGAACATCACGTTCCCGCCGAAGAGTTGCGTGCCGGGATCCCGTCCGGCGATGGTGCCGCCCGCCGTGAGCGCGGCCGCGGCGCCGCTGAGGGCGAGCGCCGGGCCGGGCCCGGAGGCGTAGATCCAGAAGTGCGGCAGCGAGACGATGAACAGGGCGGCGCCGCTGCCCATCAGGTACGCCACGGCGCCGACCCCGGCGGCGAGGACCGCGAGATACGCGGTCGGCCGCAGCGGCTCCCGGCCGGGGAACATCGCCACGGCCGCGTAGGCGCAGGTCATCACGGACAGCAGCACGAACGTCGGGTACTTGGTCCCCGCCGGGGCGTCCGCCACCGCGATCGCGGGCGGCACGAGGCCGCACAGGACCCACAGCACCGCGTTCCAGCGGTGGGTGAGGGGCACGGGCGTAGGACTCGGGGCGAGGAGAGGCGCGCGGCTGCTGTCCACGACGATCAGCCTACGTTCGCCAGTGGGCGCCGCGGCGGGGTATTCGCGGCCCGCAGCGGTCCGCGCGAGGGCCACCAACTCCGCTCGCCCAGCAGCAGCATGAGCGCGGGAAGGATCAGCACCCGGATGACGAACGCGTCCAGCAGCACCGCCACGGCCAGGCTGAAGCCGATCTGCTTCATCTCGATGAAGTGCAGCGACACGAAGCTGGCGAACACGGTCACCATCACGAACGCCGCGCTGGTCACCACCCCGGCCGAACTGCCGACCCCGTCGAGCACCGCCTGCCGGGTCGACACCCCGCGCAGCACACCCTCCCGGATCCGGCTGATCACGAACACCTGATAGTCCATGGAGAGCCCGAAGAGGATCACGAAGAGGAACAGCGGCACGCGCGAACCGATCGTGCCCGTCGACTGGAAGTCGAGCAGCCCCTCGGCCCAACTGCCCTGGAAGACAAGGGTGAGCACGCCGAGCGAGGCGGCTGCCGACAGCAGATTCAGCGCGACTCCGACGAGGCCGAGCACCACGGACCGGAAGGCCCACACGGTCATCGCGAACGTGACGAGCAGCAGCGCCCCGATGATCAGCGGCAGCTTCTGCTTCTGGTGCGCGGGATAGTCGGCGTAGCGGGCCACGTCACCGGTGACGCCGGCCTCTATGTCCCCGCTCAGCTTGCCGACGGTGGCGGGGAGATACTCCGACCGCAGCCGCTCCAGCGACTCCTGGGCGGGCTTGGTGCTGACGTAGTGCGGGACGGGCAGGTCCAGCGAGGTGACGCGGTGGTCGGCGGAGGTGCGCAGGGTGTACGTGCCGTTCAGGCCGGGGTCGTCCTTGGCGTCGGCGGCGAGGGCGCGCAGGGCCCCCTCGACCTCGCCCGCGCGGTCGGCGTCGGCCCGTACGAGTACCTGATGTGCCGCCTTGACCTCGGGGAACGCCGCGTTCAGCCGGTCGAAGGTGGGCATCGACCGGGTCTGTCGCGAGTGCGTCTCGCGGCCCATGTCGGTCAGCTTCATGCCGAGCAGCGGCGCGGCGAGCGCGAGGAGAGCGACGACCGCGACGGCCAGTACGGCGCCGGGCCGGCGGGCGGTGAGCCGCAGCAGGGCGTTGTGGCGTACGGGCTTCGGCGGTTTGGTCCCACGGGACTTGCGGGCGGCGCGGCGCTCGGCCCGCGAGCCGATCTTCACCAGCAGCGCGGGCAGCACCGTCAGCGAGCTGACCACGGCGACCAGCGTCACCACGATCGCGGCCGTCGCGATCGACGAGAAGATCACGTCGTCGGCGAGATAGAGCGTCGCGCTGGAGACCGCGACCGCGAGCCCGGACAGTACGACGGCCCTGCCGGAGGTGGCGGCGGCCAGCTCCACCAGCGCCCGCGTGCTCAACGTCCCCTGCGCACGGGCCCGTTCCTCCCGCTCCCGCTTCAGGTAGAACAGCGTGTAGTCGACGCCGACGGCGAGACCGATCAGCAGAATGATGTTCGTGCCGACGCCTGCGTCGGGGAAGACGTGCGAGGCGAGCATCGACAGGCCGATCGACGCGACGATCGCGGACAGCGCGAGCAGCAGCGGCACCGTCGCCATCGCCACGGACCGGAAGACGAGCAGCAGCGTGAGCAGCGTGATGGGCAGCGCGATCATCTCCGTACGGGAGAGGTCGCTGCCGCGCAGCTTGTCGACGCCCTGGCTGATGGAGGGGCCGCCGGTCTCCTCGACACGCAGGTCGGGGTGGGCCTTCTGCACGGCGGCGGTCTGCGCCCGCAGCGGGTCGACGTGCTTCTTCCCTTCGAGTTCGGCGCCCTTCATGGTGACGTCGACGCGGACCGCCCGGCCGTCCTTCGACCACACGGGCACGGCCACGGACCGCACCTGCGGCAGCCCGCGCATCCGGTCGGCGACATCGGCGGCGACGGCCCCGCCGGCCGCCCGGTCGAGCCGCCCGGCCGAGCGGTCCTCGATCAGCACCCGCTCGACGGGCCGCTGCGCGAGCCCACCGTCACGGGCGACGGCCTCGGCGCGGCCGGCCTCACCGACTCCGAAGTCGGCGGACGTGGCGGCGTTGCCACCCACGGCGATCCCGGCACCGAGGCACAGAACGACAAAGAGGAACCAGCCGGCGATCGCCCTCCAGGGGTGCCCGGCGCTCCAACGAGCCATGTTCACGGGGTAGTTGGTCATGGCGTCCATGCTGGTCGCGGCGGTGCATCCGCGGACAGCGGCGACCGGTGGAACCCGGGGTCCACCGGTCGGTGGACACGAGCGCGTCAAGGACGCCGCCGGGCCCGCCCGTCCACGAAATGGACACCCATCGGGATGAATGCAGCATGCAGCTACTCTCCGGGGTGTACGAGACCCCGTCACCGGGTCGTACGCGACGAGGCAGGAGGCGCCGTGAACGAGAACCAGGGCCGTGCCGTGGCCGCCCTCGACGGCGTGAGCATGCGCCGCTACACCACCGGCCAGGTCATCCTCGACGACATCGACTGGACCGTGCGCTCCGGCGAGCACTGGGCACTGCTCGGACCGAACGGCGCGGGCAAGACCAGCATCCTGCGGCTCATCGGCGCCACGAACTTCCCCACCACCGGCACCGTCGAGGTCCTCGGCCACCGGCTCGGCCGCGTCGACGTCCGCGAGCTGCGCGCCCTCATCGGCCACGTCTCCACGTCCCAGCGCGTCCCCCAGGACCTGCCGGGCCACACCGTCGTCCTCACCGGCCACAGCGGCACCGTCCAGCCGCTCTGGAAGTCGTACGACGACGAGGTGCGCGAGCGCGCCCACGCGCTGCTCGCCGAACTCCAGGTCAAGGAACTCGCCGACCGCCCCTACGGCGTCTGCTCCGGCGGCCAGCGCGCCCGGCTCCTCATCGCCCGCGCCCTCATGGCGGACCCGGCGCTGCTCCTGCTCGACGAGCCGTTCAACGCGCTCGACCTGCCCTCCCGCGAGGACCTCATCGACACGATGCGGCAGCTCGCGGCCGGGCGCCCCGAACTGGCGACCGTCACCGTCACCCACCACCTGGAGGAGCTCTCCCCGGCCATCAGCCACGCCGTCCTGCTGCGCGAGGGCCGCGTCCTCGCCCGCGGCGCCGTCGAGGACGTGCTGACGAAGGATCTGATGACCTCCTGCTTCGGGCGCCCCATCGAGGTCACCCGGCACGCCGGACGCTGGCTCGCCCGCTCCGGCGACCAGGTGTGACCGGGCGCACGGGCACCGGCGTGTGTCGGTGTTGGGCCGAACGGGTTACATGACGTAAGAATTGGGCGGTGCAGACACGAGTGCGAGCCCAAACGGGGTGGGGGAACTGAACAGCCACGACGTCACCGACGAACAGTGGGAAGGGCTCGCCCAGGTCGTCCCGCTGCGCAGCCGCAACGAGTGGCCGTCAGCCGTCGACCACCGGGCGATGCCCGAGGCGGAGACCGAACCGCGGCGCCGCTTCGTCGTCCTGCGTGTCAACGTCTTCGGCGACGCGCGCGAGGTTGCCGAGACCGTCATGTCCGGCATCCCGGTGCTGCTCGATCTGACCGGCGCCGAGACCGACGTGGCCAAGCGCGTCCTGGACTTCAGCAGCGGCGTCGTCATGGGCCTCGGCTGCGGCATGCACCGCGTCGACCGCAATGTCTTCCTCCTCGCCCCTCCCGGCACGGAGGTGCAGGGGCTGGTGCAGGGCGCCGTCTCCTGAGCGGTGCCCCGGCGGACGTCGGGGCAAGCCCGACAGGCATAGTCCCCCGATCGTAGGAAGGCCTGCGAGCGCAAACGCTTCTGCACTGCGCGGCCCACCTACGTTCATCCCATGACCGTGCTACGCCGGGGCGCTGCCCCGCTCCCCGGCGCCTCCGCCGACCGGCCGCGCGTGACCCGGCTCAGGCTCTCCGCCTTCGCCCGGCACCGCGGCACCACCGTCCCCCTCGGCCCGTTCACCGCCCTGTCCGGCCCCAGCGGCAGCGGCAAGAGCAGCGCGCTGCGCGCCTTCGCGGCGCTCGCCGGACTCGGCGGCGGAGCACACCTGGCCGACGTGTTCCCCGACCCCCGCGCCTACGTTCCCGAGCGTGCGCGGCCCGATGCCGAACGCCGCCGCGGCTTCCACATCGGCTGCACCGTCGAGGGCCCGATGGGACCCGTCCGGCTCGACCTGGCCGTCCAGGCGGAGCCCGAACTCCGCGTGGTGGGCGAGCGGTTGACCGGCCCAGACATCACGTACCTGGAAACCGCCCTGCGCGACCCCGGCCGGCGCGACGTCCAGGCCGCCTGGCACACCGCGGGGTCGGTGCCCGTGACCCGCGGGCCGCTCCCGGACGACCTGCTCGGTACGGCGATGCTCCCGCTGCGCGTCGCGGGCCGCACCGAAGGGCAGCGCAAGGTGCTCGCCGCGGCCGAACAAGTCGTCGTAGGGCTGCGCTCCACCTTCGCCTGCGACCCCGACCCCGCGCGGATGCGCACCCCGGTCCGCAGGGCGGCCGACCGGCTGCACGGCGGCTGCGACAACCTCCCCGCGGTGCTGCGCCGCACCGGAGCCGAGTGCGGGAACCGGCACGCGCTGTTCGTCGCGGCGGCCCGCGCGGGCCTGGTGGGGCCTGTGCGGGACGTACGCGCCGAGACCGCGCCCGACGGGACCGTGCGCGCCGTCGTGGACCGGGGCGACGGGGTGACCAGCCCCGTCGAGCGGCTCGCGGACGGCGAGTTGCGGTATCTCGCCCTCGCGCTCGTCCTGCTCACCGGGCCGCGGGTGCTCGCCGTCGACACGGCGGCCGAGGTCCCCGAGGCGTACCAGAGTCTGACCGTGCTCGCGGACGGCTTCGACCGGGGTCTCGACCGGACCCAGTGCGCCGAACTGACCGCGCTGGCCGCCCGCATGTGCGCCCGCGGCCACATCCGACTGGTCGCCGCGGTCGGCGAGGGATCGGACGCGGAGCGGGGAGCGCGGGAGGCGGGGGCCGCGATGGTAGACCTGGGGCGGTGAACGAGGAACAGGAACGCGTAGAACTGAACGTGGCGACCTTGCAGGAGCGGCTGGCCCGATTCGCGGCCGCCCGCGACTGGCAGCCCTTCCACACGCCGAAGAACCTGGCGACGGCGCTGAGCGTCGAGGCGGCCGAACTGGTCGAGATCTTCCAGTGGTTGACTCCGGAACAGTCGGCCCGCGTGATGGAGGACCCGGAATCCGCCCACCGGGTCGAGGACGAGGTCGCCGATGTCCTCGCCTATCTGCTGCAACTGTGCGAGGTGCTGGGCGTCGACGCGCTGGCCGCGCTCGCGGCGAAGATCGACCGCAACGAACTGCGGTTCCCGGCGCGCGGCGGGGGAGAGGGCTAGATCGGTTGCCGGAGCGCTTGCCGGATCGGTTGCTGGATCGGTTGCTGGATCGGTTCGGAGGACTGCTGGGCCGGACGCCCGGCCTCCGTCAACTGCCCTTCCAGGGACCGATTGTCACTCTCCGAAGTCGTTAACTTATCCACAACGCACTTTGTGTCCACAGATTTCGGGCTTCCCCTAGCTTTTCGTCGCGCATGCCTTCACTCTGGGTAGTGGACAGAGGTGTTCGGCCGGGAGATGGACGGGGACACGATGGAAGCGGTGCGACTCATCGGGGTCGGCCGACGGGTCTTGGCGGAGAGCCAGGAGCCGCCGGACATCATGAGGGAGGCGTGGCAGGCCCAGGCCCTGGCGCAGGCGATGGGGAGTCGCCTCGCGATCCAGGGCCCACGGGAATTACGAGGCGTGGCGCTGGGACTGAGCGAAGCGGGGGCCCGCGGCAGCGGTGGCTCGGCGGCACCGGTCGTAGGGGCCGGGGGAATACGGGCGGCCCAGCTCACCGAACTGGGCGATGTGCAGAAGGCCTTGCTCGCGCTCGGCGCGCTGCTCAGCGACGTGGGCATCGCGCTCGTCGCGGTGGCGAGCGAGTCGGTCGAGGAGGGGGCCTACTGGCAGTGCATGGAAGCGATCGACGCTGCGGACGAGTCGCGGGACAGGGTCATCGACATACTGCGGCGGCTGCCCGTGCGCGGCGTCGCACTCACCCTCGCCGACCGGGAGCCCGAGCCGGAACCGGACTCGGACTCGGCGGCGTGAGACCGGCGGACGTACCGCTCAGTCGTTCTCGCCGGTCGGTCGCGCGGTCCCGGGCGGCTGCTGGAGGTCGGCGTCGAGCTGCGTCAGGTCGGCGTTGAGCGCGGCCATCAGCTCTTCCATCTGCTGCAGCAGACCCTTGGGTGCCTCTTCCTGCTCCGGTGCGGACGTGGCGTGCACGTCCTGATCGGGCACGGCTTCGTGGGACATGGCGGCCTCCTCGGCCCTCGCTCTCCCGCTGGGGAGAGGAGTTGACACATGATGACGCCCGGCAGCGACCGCCGGCGCGGGTGCCGGGCGGTCCGGCTCCGCCCGGAACAACGATCACGACCGGGGCCGGGTCACTGCGCGCACCCGCCACCACGTGCGGGTTGACGTGATTTCACCCGACCGTGGTGGCGAGCCCGAAGGAGCGGACGGCGGACTCGACGCCTGTGCGAGGGGACAGATGCGCGAACGACGACGCCGCCGGGGCGGCAGGTGGGAGGTGCCGTGTTGGTTCGGTCGGTCCGGTTGATCAGCCCAGTTGATCAGCCCGGTTGGTCCGCCCGGTTGATCAGTCCAGTTGAGGGGTCACCTCGGAGGCGATCAGTTCCAGGTGGTCCAGGTCGTCGAGGTCGAGCATCTGGAGGTACATCCGTTGGGAGCCCACGGCTTGGTAGGCGGCGAGGCGTTCGGCGACCTCGGCGGGGGAGCCCGCGAGACCGTTGGCCTTGAGCTCGTCGACGTCGCGGCCGATCGCGTCGGCGCGACGCTTGACCTCGGCATCGGTGCGGCCGACGCAGGCAATGAGCGCGTTGGAGTAGGTCAGCGCGTCCTGGGCGCGACCGTACTCGCCGGCCGCCGTCTTCACGCGCTTGAACTGCTGCTCGGTGTCGGCGATGGAGGCGAACGGGATGTTGAACTCGGTGGCGAACCGCGCGGCGAGCGCCGGGGTCTTCTTGGCGCCGTGTCCGCCGACGAGGATCGGCACGCGCTGCTGGGTGGGCTTGGGCAGCGCCGGGGAGTCCTTCAACTGGTAGTAGGTGCCGTCGTAGTTGAAGCGTTGGCCGACCGGCGTCTCCCACAGGCCCGTCACGATGGCGAGCTGCTCCTCCAGCCGCCCGAACTTCTCCTTCGGGAACGGGATGCCGTACGCGGAGTGCTCCTCCTCGTACCAGCCGGAGCCGAGCCCCAGCTCGACGCGGCCGCCGGACATCTGGTCGACCTGCGCGACCTGGATGGCGAGCACGCCGGGCAGCCGGAAGGTGCCGGCGGTCATCAGGGTGCCGAGCCGGATCCGCTCGGTCTCGCGGGCCAGCCCGGCGAGCGTCGTCCAGGCGTCCGTGGGCCCCGGCAGACCGTCGACGGACCCCATGTGGAGGTAGTGGTCGGACCGGAAGAAAGCTCCGTAGTTCAAGTCCTCTGCGGCCTTGGCGACGCGGAGCAGCGTCTCGTAGGTCGCGCCCTGCTGCGGTTCGGTGAATACGCGAAGATCCATGCACCCATCATGCAGGTCAGCGGCGCGCGCTTCGATGACGCGGGCACCGTCGGGCGGGCGAAAACCCATGGTGGTGAGGGCGCCGCGATGGTCATACTCGGCCGTGTGTTTCTGACGATCTCGACCACGGGCACCGCCGCGAATCCGGCCACCGATCTGGGCTTTCTGCTGCACAAGCATCCCGGAAGGGCGCAGTCCTTCAGCACGGCGCACGGCACCGCGCACGTCCTCTACCCCGAGGCGGGCGACGAACGGTGCACGGCAGCGCTGCTGCTGGAGGTGGACCCCGTGGCGCTGGCGCGCAAGGGCCGGGGCAAGGGGCGTGGCGGAGCGCCCGACGCGGCGCTCGCGCAGTACGTCAACGACCGGCCCTACGCCGCCTCGTCGCTGCTCGCCGTCGCGCTGAGCCAGGTGTTCTCCAGCGCGCTGCGCGGCGTGTGCAAGGCCCGTCCCGAGCGGGCCGAGCAGGCGCTGCCGCTGCGCATCGAGGTGCCGGCGCTGCCCGCGCGTGGCGGCGCCGATCTCGTGCGGAAGCTGTTCGAGCCGCTCGGGTGGGAGGTCGGGGCCACGCCCGTACCGCTGGACGAGCAGTTCCCCGAGTGGGGCGACTCGCGGTACATGCGGCTCGTCCTGGAGGGCGAGTTGCGGCTCGCGCACGCGCTGCGGCACCTGTACGTGCTGCTGCCGGTGCTCGACGACGCGAAGCACTACTGGGTCTCGGCCGACGAGGTGGACAAGCTGCTGCGCGCGGGCGACGGCTGGCTGGCCGGGCACCCCGAGCAGAAGCTGATCGTCGGCCGGTATCTGTCGCGGCGCTGGTCGCTGACCCGGCAGGCCCTGGACCGGCTCGAACTGGTCCGGCTCGCGGACGCCGACGACACGGACGTCGACGAGATCGACAACGCCGTGGACGAGGAGAGCGACACCGAGGAGCGTCCGGTGCCGCTTGCCGTGCGGCGCAGGGAGGCGATCCTCACCGCGCTCCGCGAGTCCGGTGCCGCCCGGGTGCTCGATCTGGGCTGCGGCCAGGGCCAGTTGGTGGGCGAGCTGCTGAAGGACGTGCGGTTCACCGAGATCGTGGGTGTCGACGTGTCCGTCCGGGCGCTCACCATCGCCTCCCGCCGCCTCAAGCTGGACCGGATGGGCGAGCGGCAGGCCGCGCGCGTACGGCTGATGCAGGGCTCGCTCGCGTACACCGACAAGCGGCTCAAGGGGTACGACGCCGCGGTGCTCAGCGAGGTGATCGAGCACGTCGACCTGCCGCGGCTGGCCGCGCTCGAGTACGCGGTGTTCGGTTCGGCGCGGCCCCGCACGGTGGCCGTGACCACGCCGAACGTCGAGTACAACGTCCGCTGGGAGTCCCTGCCCAGCGGGCACGTCCGGCACGGCGACCACCGGTTCGAGTGGACGCGGGCCGAGTTCCGCGGCTGGGCGGAGCGGGTCGCGGCGCGGCACGGATACGCCGTGCGGTACGTGCCGGTGGGGCCCGACGACCCGGAGGTGGGGCCGCCGACGCAGATGGCGGTGTTCACGATGAACGAGACGGGGACCGAGCCGACAACCGGGCCGACGACAGGGACGGCGACGAAGCCGACGACGAAGCCGACGATCAATACGACGACGAAGCCGACGACGAAGCCGACGACATTGACGACGGCCGCGAACGAGAAGGAGGCGAAGACCGTATGACCGCCACCGACACCACTGTCACGCAGGGGCGCGTGCTGCCCGTCACCGACCTCTCGCTCGTCGTGCTGGTCGGGGCGTCCGGCTCGGGCAAGTCCACGTTCGCGCGCGCCCACTTCAAGCCGACCGAGGTGATCTCCAGCGACTTCTGCCGCGGCCTCGTGGCCGACGACGAGAACGACCAGAGCGCCAGCCGCGACGCCTTCGACGTGCTGCACTACATCGCGGGGAAGCGGCTCGCGGCCGGCCGTCTGACGGTCGTCGACGCGACCAACGTCCAGCAGGACTCCCGCCGCCAGCTCGTCGATCTGGCGCGCAAGTACGACGTGCTGCCCATCGCCATCGTGCTCGACGTGCCGGAGGACGTGTGCGCCGCGCGCAATGCCGGGCGCACCGACCGCGCCGACATGCCGCGCCGCGTCATCACCCGGCACACCCGCGAGCTGCGCCGCTCCATAAAGCACCTGGAGCGGGAGGGCTTCCGCAAGGTGCACGTCCTGCGCGGCGTCGCGGAGGTCGAGGGCGCGGGCGTCGTGCGCGAGAAGCGGTTCAACGACCTCACCCACCTCACCGGACCGTTCGACATCATCGGCGACATCCACGGCTGTGCGAGCGAACTCGACACCCTGCTCGGCAAGTTGGGCTACGTGGACGGGGCGCACCCCGACGGCCGAACCGCCGTCTTCGTCGGCGACCTCGTCGACCGCGGCCCCGACACACCCGGCGTGCTGCGCCGCGTGATGGGCATGGTGAAGGCCGGTACGGCGCTGTGCGTGCCGGGCAACCACGAGAACAAGCTGGGGCGCTGGCTCAAGGGGCGCAACGTCCAGCACACGCACGGCCTCGCCGAGACGGTCGAGCAGCTGGGCGGGGAGAGCGAGGAGTTCCGCGCCGAGGTGCGCACGTTCGTCGAGGGGCTGGTCAGCCACTACGTCCTCGACGGCGGCAGGCTCGTCGTCTGCCACGCGGGCCTGCCCGAGAAGTACCACGGCCGCACGTCCGGGCGGGTGCGCTCGCACGCGCTGTACGGGGACACGACCGGGGAGACCGACGAGTTCGGGCTGCCCGTGCGCTACCCGTGGGCGGAGGAGTACCGCGGCAAGGCGGCCGTGGTCTACGGCCACACCCCGGTCCCGACCGCCACGTGGCTCAACAACACCATCTGCCTCGACACGGGTGCCGTGTTCGGCGGCAAGCTCACCGCGCTGCGCTGGCCGGAGCGCGAGCTGGTCGACGTACCGGCCGAGCAGGTCTGGTACGAGCCGGCCAGGCCGCTGGCCACCGAGGCGCCGGGCGGGCACGAGGGCCGTCCGCTCGACCTCGCCGATGTGCACGGCCGCCGGACCGTGGAGAGCCGGCACACGGGCCGCGTCACCGTGCGCGAGGAGAACGCGGCGGCGGCCCTTGAGGTCATGAGCCGGTTCGCGGTCGACCCGCGGCTCGTGCCGTACCTGCCGCCGACGATGGCGCCCACCGCCACCTCCGAGGTGGCGGGCTACCTGGAGCACCCGGCCGAGGCCTTCGCGCAGTACGCCGCCGACGGTGTGGAGCGGGTCGTGTGCGAGGAGAAGCACATGGGCTCGCGGGCCGTGGTGCTGGTGTGCCGGGACGCGGAGGCGGCGCGGGAGCGGTTCGGGGTCGCCGAGGACGACGGAGGGCAGGTCACCGGTTCGGTCTACACGCGCACCGGGCGGCCCTTCTTCGACGACGCGGCGATCACCGAGGCGGTCCTCGGGCGGGTGCGGGACGCCGTCACCGCCGCCGGACTGTGGGAGGAGCTGGACACCGACTGGGTGCTGCTCGACGCCGAGTTGCTGCCGTGGTCGCTCAAGGCGTCCGGGCTGCTGCGCGCGCAGTACGCGGCGGTGGGCGCGGCGTCCGGTGCCGCGTTCCCGAGCACGCTCGGGGCCCTTGAGACGGCGGCGGAGCGGGGCGTCGACGTGAGCGACCTCCTGGAGCGGCAGCGGGGGCGTGCGGCGGACGCCGCCGCGTTCACGGACGCGTACCGGCGCTACTGCTGGAGCACGGACGGGCTCGACGGGGTGCGGCTCGCGCCGTTCCAGATCCTGGCCGTGCGGGGACGCTCGCTCGCGGGGCTGCCGCACGACGAGCAGCTCGCGCTCATCGACCGGGTCGTCGCGCACGACACGACGGGGCTGCTGCGGACGACGCGGCGGCTGTACGTCGACGTGGGGGACGCCGAGTCGGTGCGGGCCGGGGTCGACTGGTGGCTGGAGATGACCGGGCGGGGCGGCGAGGGCATGGTCGTCAAGCCGGTCGGGGCGCTGGTGCGGGATGCGCAGGGGCGGCTCGTGCAGCCGGGGGTGAAGTGCCGTGGGCGGGAGTACCTCCGGATCATTTACGGGCCGGAGTACACGCGGCCGGGGAACCTGGCGAAGTTGCGGCAGCGGTTTCTTGGGCACAAGCGGTCGTTGGCGATCCGGGAGTACGGGCTGGGCCTGGAGGCCCTGGATCGGCTGGCGGAGGGGGAGCCGTTGTGGCGGGTGCACGAGGCGGTGTTCGCGGTCCTTGCGCTTGAGTCGGAGCCGGTCGACCCTCGGCTCTGACGTTCCCGCCCGGCCCCCCGTGGCCAAGCCCTCGGGGCTCCGCCCCGGACCCCGCTGCTCAATCGCCGCAGGGGCTTGAAAGACCGGGGCTCCGCCCCGGGCCCCGCGCCTCAATCGCCGGCGGGGCTTGAAATTCCTCAAGCCCCGCCGGCGCGTGAAAGATGCGGGTGGCGGGGCGGGGGAAGGATGGACCCATGGGATTCCACGTCGACTCCGAAGCCGGTCGCCTACGCCGAGTGATTCTGCACCGGCCCGATCTGGAGCTGAAGCGGCTCACGCCCAGTAACAAGGACCAGTTGCTCTTCGACGACGTGCTCTGGGTGCGGCGGGCACGGCAGGAGCACGACGGGTTCGCCGACGTGCTGCGCGACCGGGGCGTCAGCGTGCACCTCTTCGGTGATCTGCTCACCGAGGCCCTGGACGTCGAAGCGGCCCGCGGCCTCGTCCTGGACCGGGTCTTCGACGAGAAGGAGTACGGGCCGCTCGCCACGGACCATCTGCGGGCCGCCTTCGAGACGCTGCCGTCCACAGAGCTCGCCGAGGCGTTGATCGGCGGGATGACGAAGCGCGAGTTCCTGGAGGCGCACCCGGAGCCGACCTCCGTGCGCTTCCACGTCATGGAGCTGGACGACTTCCTGCTCGGCCCGCTGCCCAACCATCTGTTCACGCGCGACACCTCGGCCTGGATCTACGACGGGGTGTCCATCAACGCGATGCGCTGGCCGGCCCGGCAGCGCGAGACCGTCCACTTCGAGGCGATCTACCGGCACCACCCGCTGTTCCGCGACGCCGAAGACGGCTTTCGCGTCTGGTCCGAAGGGCAGGCCGACTATCCCTCGACCATCGAGGGCGGTGACGTCCTCGTCATCGGGCAGGGCGCCGTGCTCATCGGGATGAGCGAGCGGACCACGCCGCAGGCCGTGGAGATGCTCGCGCACAAGCTGTTCGCGGCGGGTTCGGCGCGCACCATCGTGGCGCTCGACATGCCGAAGCGCCGGGCCTTCATGCACCTGGACACGGTCATGACGATGGTCGACGCGGACACGTTCACGCAGTACGCGGGGCTCGGCATGCTGCGCTCGTACACCATCGAACCGGGCGCTTCCGGCACCGAGTTGAAGGTCACCGACCATCCGCCCGAGCACATGCACCGGGCCATCGCCGCCGCGCTCGGGCTCAGCGAGATCCGGGTGCTGACCGCGACGCAGGACGTGCACGCCGCCGAGCGCGAGCAGTGGGACGACGGCTGCAATGTGCTCGCCGTCGAGCCGGGCGTCGTCGTCGCGTACGAGCGGAACGCGACGACGAACACGTTTCTGCGCAAGCAGGGGATCGAGGTCATCGAGATTCCGGGCAGCGAGCTGGGGCGGGGGCGCGGCGGCCCGAGGTGCATGAGCTGCCCGGTGGAGCGCGACCCCGTGTTCCCGTAACAGCTCTGCTCGACGTAGTAGCTCTGCTCGACGTAAAGGCTCTGCTCGACGTGAAGGTCCTGCTCATACGCGAGTTGCGCCCGTTGCGGCGGCACGGACAAGGCGACCTTCCCGTATGACCTCGGTCCGGCGTACGGTCCTGGCGACCCGGCAAACGAAAGGCATTCGTTTTGACGTCGTCCACCGAGACCGCACAGGGCGCGGCCACGTCCGCCCCCGCCCGCACTCTGGAGAAGGGCGCCATCGGCGCCGGCGACCTGGTCTTCTTCGTCGTGGCCGCCGCGGCGCCGCTGACCGTCATGGCGGGCGTCGCCCCGCTGGCCATCGGGATGGCGGGGCAGGGCGCGCCGCTCGGCTACCTCGTCTCCGGTCTGCTCCTGATCGTCTTCGCCGCCGGGTTCACCGCGATGAGCCGCCATGTGCGCAACGCCGGGGCCTTCTACGCGTACATCGGCCGGGGCCTCGGCCGCCCCGCCGGGGTCGGCTCCGCGTACGTCGCGCTGCTCGCGTACAACGCGATCGAGGTCGGACTCCTCGTGGCCTTCGGCTGGTTCACCGAGTCGGGGTTCCAGGACCTGACGGGCGTACTGGTCCCGTGGTGGGCCTGGGCGCTCGCCGGGATCGTCGCCATCGGCGTGCTCGGGTACCTCAAAGTCACGCTCAGCGCCAAGGTGTTGGGCGTCGCGCTCGTCCTCGAAGTGCTCGTCCTGCTGGTGTTCGAGGCGGGGGTCTTCGCGCACGGCGGCGGCCCGCACGGCCCGGAGTTCGGCGTCCTGTCGCCCGGTCACCTCATGAACGGGGGCGTGGGCGGCATGTTCGTCCTCGCCATCGGCGCCTTCGTCGGCTTCGAGGCGACCGCGATCTACGCCGAGGAGGCGCGCGAGCCGGAGCGCTCGGTGTCGCGCGCCACCTACATCGCCGTCGCGTTCCTCGCGCTCTTCTACACCTTCACGGTCTGGACGATCATCAACGCGTACGGGGCGGACGACGCCCAGCGGGTCGCCAACGGGGACGGCGGCGGCGACATGGTGTTCACCGCGACCGAGCGGTTCGTCGGGTCCTGGGCCGCCGACGCCATGCACCTGCTGATCATCACCAGCGCCTTCGCGGCCACCCTCGCCTTCCACAACGGCGCCACCCGCTACTTCTACGCCCTCGGCCGCGAGGGCCTGCTGCCGCGGCGCCTCGGCCGGGTCACCGCCCGCACCCGGGCGCCCGCCGTCGCCGTGCTCGTGCAGTCGGCGCTCGCCCTGCTGACGGTCGTGGTGACGCTGATCGCGGGCGTCGACCCGTACAGCGTCACGTTCCTGTGGACCAACGGCACCGGGATCCTCGGCGTGATGCTGATGCAGGCCTGCGCCGCGCTCGCGGTGTACGGGTTCTTCCGCCGGGACCGGCGTGGGCTGCCCGCGTGGCGGGTGGTGCTCGCGCCGCTCGTCTCCTGCGTCGGGCTCACCGTTCTGATCGGCCTCGCCTGCGTCAACCTGGACCTGCTCACGGGCGCCACCGCTGGCGTCAACGCCGTGCTGCTCGCGCCGCTGCCCGTGCTGTTCGCGCTCGGGATCGCGGTCGCGCTGCGGGCACGGCGCCGCGATCCGGCCGCGTACGCCCGGCTGACCACCGTCGACGCCGAGCGCGTCTGAACCACTGCATCGACGCGTCTGAACCACCGCATCGAAAGGAGCACGTACGTGCTGGTACTGCGCGGAACCGTCCGCACCGGGAGCGAGGCGTACGGCGATGTCGGCGCCGTCGCCGTGCGCGACGGCCGGATCGCCGCCCTGGGGGCGGAGGCCGAGGCGCTGGCCGCCACCGCCGACGAGGTGCTCGACCTCGGCGCCGGCGGACTGCTCATGCCCTCCTTCGGCGACGGCCACGCACACCCCCTCTTCGGTGGCCTGGAGCACTTCGGCCCGCAGATCAAGGAGTTGGGCTCCGTCGAGGAGATCGCCGCGGAGGTCGGCCGGTGGGCCGCCGCGCATCCCGAGGAGGAGTGGATCGTCGGTGCGAGCTACGACCCGGCGCTCGTCCCCGACGGCGAGTTCGACGCCCGCTGGCTGGACGCCGCGGTCCCCGACCGGCCCGTCGTGCTGCGGGCGTACGACTACCACACGGTGTGGTGCAACACCGAGGCGCTGCGCCGCGCAGGGGTGAGCGACACGACGCCCGAGCCGCGCCTGGGCTGGATCGTGCGCCGCCCCGACGGCACCCCCATGGGCACCCTGCGCGAGTGGCACGCCTGCGACCTGGTGCTCGACCGGGTGCCGGGCCGCCCGGTGGACGAGCTGGTCGAGGCGATCGGCGTGGCGGGGGAGGCGTACGCGCGGGCGGGCCTGACGTGGGTTCAGGACGCCTGGGTGGAACCCGAGATGGTCGACGCCTACCTGGCGGCCGCCCGCCGGGGCGCCCTCCGCTTCCGCGTCAACCTCGCCCAGCGCGCCGACCCGGACCGCTGGCGCGAGCAGCGGGCCACGTTCCGGGAGGCACGGCGCCGCGTCGAGGCCGAGGGCGGCGAACTGCTCACGGCCCGCACCGTGAAGTTCTTCAGCGACGGCGTCATCGAGGGCGGCACCGCCGCGCTCCTGGAGCCGTACGACGACGCCCCGCACAGCTGCGGCATGCCCGTCTGGGAACCGGCGGCGCTGGCCGAGGCGGTACGGGCGTTCGACGCCGACGGCTTCCAGATCCACATCCACGCCATCGGCGACGCCGGGGTGCGGGCCGCGCTCGACGCGATCGAGTCGGCGGCGCAGGCCAACGAGGCGTGGGACCGGCGCCCCGTGATCACCCACGTCCAGCTCGTCGACCCCGCCGACCTGCCGCGCTTCGCCGAGTTCGGCGTGATCGCCAACTTCGAGCCGCTGTGGGCGCAGCCCGATCCGCTCCAGACCGTGCTGTCCGTCCCGCGCATCGGCGAGAAGCGCTCGGCGCTCCAGTACCCGATGGGCGAGCTGGAGCGCGGCGGTGCGCGGCTGTCGTTCGGCAGCGACTGGCCGGTGAGTTCGTACGAGCCGCTGGAAGGGATCCAGGTCGCGGTGACCCGGCGGACGTTCGACGGCGCCCCGGAGGGCGGCTGGCTGCCGCATCAGCGGCTGACGGTCGAGGAGGCGCTGGCCGCGTACACGGCGGGCTCGGCGCACCAGGCGTTCGCCGACGAGCGCGCCGCTCTCGTGCCCGGGGCCCCGGCCGACCTGGTGTGGCTGTCGGCGGACCCACGGGCCACGGAGCCCATGCGGCTGCGGGAGATCGAGGTGCGGGGCACGTGGCTGGCGGGGGAGCGCACGTTCGGGTAGGCAGTGAATCGCAGGGGTCGGGAATACTCATGAATAGAAATGTGGAACATCGTATAGACTTCCACTGTCCCGACCCCGTCCCCGAGTCATGCGCAGGAGCCCCCGAATGAACCTCACCGGCCGCCACTTCCTCAAGGAGCTGGACTTCACCGCCGAGGAGTTCCGAGGTCTGGTCGACCTTGCCGCGGAGCTGAAGGCGGCCAAGAAGGCGGGGACCGAGACACAGCGCCTCAAGGGCAAGAACGTCGCGCTGATCTTCGAGAAGGCGTCCACGCGTACGCGCTGCTCCTTCGAGGTCGCGGCCGCCGACCAGGGTGCGTCGACGACGTACATCGACCCGGCCGGTTCGCACATCGGCAAGAAGGAGTCGAGCAAGGACACCGCGCGCGTCCTCGGCCGGATGTTCGACGCCATCGAGTTCCGGGGCGACGAGCAGTCCATCGTCGAGACGCTCGCCGAGTACGCGGGCGTGCCGGTCTACAACGGCCTGACCGACGACTGGCACCCCACGCAGATGCTCGCCGACGTGCTCACGATGACCGAGCACAGCGCCAAGCCGCTCACCGAGATGTCCTTCGCGTACCTCGGTGACGCCCGGTTCAACATGGGCAACTCCTACCTCGTCACCGGCGCCCTGCTCGGCATGGACGTCCGGATCGTCGCGCCGAAGGCCTACTGGCCCGCCGAGGACATCGTCGCCAAGGCCCGCGAGCTGGCCGCCGCCAGCGGCGCGCGCATCACGCTCACCGAGACCGTCGAGGAGGGCGTCGCGGGCGCCGACTTCGTGGTCACCGACGTGTGGGTGTCGATGGGCGAGCCGGAGGAGATCTGGGACGAGCGGATCAAAGCCCTCACGCCGTACGCGGTGACGATGGACGTCCTGCGCGCGACGGGGAACGCGGACGTGAAGTTCCTGCACTGCCTCCCGGCCTTCCACGACCTCGGCACCAAGGTCGGCCGCGAGATCCACGCCAAGTACGGTCTGGAGTCCCTCGAGGTCACCGACGAGGTCTTCGAGTCCGAGCACTCCGTCGTCTTCGACGAGGCGGAGAACCGGATGCACACCATCAAGGCCGTCATGGTCGCGACGCTCGGCCAGTAGCGACAAACCGCATATTCCACCAGTAGGCGTTCAAACTGGTGGGGTCGGAACACCCTCTCCGGCCCCACCGGCACGCGGCACATCCCGTCGCACCGCACCACCAGAAAAGAGCACCACCCCATGGCGTCCACGCCGTCCGGGCTGCGCATCAAGTCGCCCGAATCCCTCATCGCCGAATCGGGCGCCGACCTCGAAGGCCATGGCCTCAAGCGCACCATGGGGCTCTTCCAGCTCGTGTGCTTCGGCGTCGGCGCGATCGTCGGCACCGGCATCTTCGTCGGTCTGTCCGACACGGTCGCCGAGGCCGGGCCCGCCGTCATTCTCTCCTTCGTCCTCGCGGCGATCACCTGCATCTTCACGGCGTTCTCCTTCGCCGAGCTGGGCAGCGCGATCCCGGTCTCGGGCTCCTCGTACTCCTTCGCCTACGCGACCCTCGGCGAACGCGTCGCGTTCCTGGTCGGCTGGTGTCTGCTCCTGGAGTACGGCGTCTCTGTGTCGGCCGTGGCCGTCGGCTGGAGCCAGTACCTCAACGAACTGCTCGACAGCGTCTTCGGCTGGCAACTGCCCGACGCGCTGTCCGCCGGGCCCGCCGACGGCGGCGTGATCAACCTGCCCGCCGTGCTCGTGATGCTGATGGCCGCCACGCTGCTGGTGCGCGGCATCCGGGAGAGCGCGGGGGCGACCGCCGCGATGGCCGTGCTCAAGATCGGCATCCTGATCGTGTTCTGCGCCATCGCCTACTCCGCCTTCGAGGCCGGCAACCTGACCCCGTTCCTGAAGGACGGCATGGCCGGTGTCACCTCCGGCGCCTCGCTCGCCTTCTTCTCGTACATCGGCTTCGACGCGGTCACCACGGCAGGCGAAGAGGTCAAGAACCCGCGGCGCAACATCCCGCTCGCGATCCTGATCTGCATCGGCATCGTCACGCTGCTCTACGTCGCCGTGGCCGTCGCCGCCATCGGCGCGCTCGGCGCGGACGCCGTCGGCGACAAGCCGGCCGCGCTCTCCCTCGTTGTCGACCAGGTCACCGGCTCGTCCCTCGGTGGCGGCGTCATCGCCTTCGGCGCGGTCGTCGCGATCGCCTCGGTCGTCCTCGCGGTGATGTACGGGCAGACCCGGATCCTGATGTCGATGTCCCGCGACGGGCTGATCCCGCGGGTCTTCGAGCGGGTCTCCCCGAAGACGCACACGCCCGTCACCAACACCTGGATCGTGGCGGTCGTCTTCGCGATCCCGGCCGCGTTCTCCTCGCTCGACGCCGTCGTCAACCTGACGACCATCGGCACGCTCGCCACCATGGTCGTGGTGAACATCGCGGTGATCGCGCTGCGCCGCTCGCACCCCGGCCTGAAGCGCTCGTTCCGGGTGCCGCTGTTCCCGGTCAGTCCCGTCCTGGGCGTCGCCTTCTGCCTCTACCTGATCTGGGGCACGGGGTGGACGACGTGGCTGCAGTTCGCGGTGTTCCTCGTCGTGGGCGCGCTCGTGTACGCGCTGTACGGCCGCCGCAACTCGCGGCTCGGGCGCAGCGGGGAGGCTACGCCTCGGACGCCGGGCGGGGCATCGGCACCGTAGCGGGCAGCGTGAACCACACCGCCTTGCCGGAATCGGTGGGGCGGTGCCCGCACGACGAGCTGAGCGTGCGGATCAGGAGCAGTCCGCGGCCGTGCTCCTGCCAGGGGTCGGGCGTCCCGGTGTCCTCGGGGTTGGTGAGGTCGGTCGGCGGCGCCGGGTCCGTGTCGTGCACCTCGACCTGACAGCCGGATTCGAGCAGCTCCACGACCAGCTCGATCGGCGTGTCCCCCGCCGTGTGCTCCACCGCGTTCGCCACCAGCTCCGCCGTCAGCAGCTCCGCCGTGTCCGCGTCCGCCGCCGGTGAGTCGATCTCGGAGAGCGCGGTCCGCACGAGGGCGCGCGCGACCGGCACGGCCGCGGCCGTGTGCGGCAGGGCTATGCGCCACGACGTGGGCGTGGGGGGACCGGAGAAGGGAGGCACGGCGGAATCCTGGGGGCGGAGGGCGCTGACGCGGCTCGTGGGCGGGCTCGGAGGAACGGGCTCAAGGGGGACTGTCCTGCGTTCAACCTTATGAATGGTACGGCGTGGGGCGAAAGAGGCTCCCGTCGGTGCTGGTCGGGACGTCCGGCCCCTCTTGCGTTATCGCGTACTCGTGACGGCGGTCACGATGCGGTGATACGGTCGACGCGTCGCGTCCGCCCCTCCGCACGCCCATGACCCGCCGGAGGCACCGCATGAGTCCCTTCACCGGCTCCACCCCCAGCACCGACTCCTGGCAGCACCTGACGTACGCCGTGGACGAGAGCGGCGTCGCCACCGTCACCCTCGACCGTCCCGAGAAGCTCAACGCGCTCACCTTCGGCGCCTACGCCGACCTGCGTGACCTCCTCGCCGAGCTGTCCCGGACCAAGTCCGTGCGCGCCCTCGTCCTCGCGGGCGAGGGCCGCGGCTTCTGCTCCGGCGGCGACGTCGACGAGATCATCGGCGCCACGCTCTCCATGGACACCGCGCAGATCCTCGACTTCAACCGGATGACCGGACAGGTCGTACGGGCCGTGCGCGAGGCCCCGTTCCCGGTGATCGCCGCCGTGCACGGGGTCGCGGCCGGTGCGGGCGCGGTCCTCGCGCTCGCCGCCGACTTCCGCGTCGCCGACCCGAGCGCCCGCTTCGCGTTCCTGTTCACGAAGGTCGGCCTGTCCGGCGGCGACATGGGCGCCGCCTATCTGCTGCCCCGCGTCGTCGGCCTCGGCCACGCCACCCGCCTGCTGATGCTCGGCGACGCCGTCCGCGCGCCCGAGGCCGAGCGCATCGGCCTGATCAGCGAGCTGACCGACGAGGGCCGCGCCGACGAGGCCGCGCAGACCCTCGCCCACCGCCTCGCCGAGGGCCCCGCCCTCGCGTACGCACAGACCAAGGCCCTGCTCACCGCGGAGCTGGACATGCCCCTCGCGGCGGCGATCGAGATGGACGCGGCCACACAGGCACTGCTCATGCACGGCGAGGACTACGCCGAGTTCCACGCGGCGTTCACCGACAAGCGCCCGCCGAAGTGGCAGGGGAGGTGACCGGCCGATGATCGTACGCGCCCGGCGCATCGCCGTCGTCGGCGGCGGCCCCGGCGGCCTGTACGCGGCCGCCCTCCTCAAGCGCCTCGACCCGGACCGCGAGATCACGGTCTGGGAGCGGAACGCCCCGGACGACACGTTCGGCTTCGGCGTCGTCCTGTCCGACGAGACCCTCGGCGGCATCGAGCACGCCGACCCGGTGGTCTACCGGGCGCTCCAGGACGAGTTCGTGCGCTGGGACGACATCGACATCGTGCACAGGGGCCGCCGCTCCACCTCGACCGGGCACGGATTCGCGGCGCTCGGCCGCCGCCGGCTCCTGGAGATCCTGCACAGCCGCTGCCGCGAGCTCGGCGTCGACCTGCGCTTCCAGGAGGAGGCGCCGCCGATCGCCGGCCTCCGCGAGGCGTACGACCTGGTGATCGCGGCCGACGGCGTGCACAGCAAGACCCGCGAGACGTACGCCGACGCGTTCGGGCCGCACATCGAGGAGCACCGCAACCGCTACATCTGGCTCGCCGCCGACTTCGCCTTCGACGCCTTCCGCTTCGACATCGCGCAGACCGAGCACGGTGTGATGCAGCTGCACGGCTACCCGTACAGCGACCACGAGTCGACGGTCATCGTGGAGATGCGCGAAGAGGTCTGGCGGGCGGCCGGCTTCGCCGACCTGGACGTACGGGAGTCGATCGAGGCCTGCGCGAAGATCTTCAAGGACGCGCTGGGCGGCCGCACCCTCAAGACCAACAACTCCTCGTGGCTCACCTTCCGCACCGTCGTCAACGACCGCTGGTCGCACGGCAATTGCGTGCTCATCGGCGATGCCGCGCACACCGCGCACTTCTCCATCGGCTCCGGTACGAAGCTCGCCGTCGAGGACGCGCTCGCGCTCGCCGCGTGCCTCACCGAACAGCCCACGACCGACGCGGCGCTGGCCGCGTACGAGGAGGAGCGCAGGCCCGTCGTTGCGTCGACGCAGCGGGCGGCGCGGGCCAGCCTCCAGTGGTTCGAGGAACTGGAGCGTTATCTCGACCAGCCGCCGCTCCAGTTCGCGTTCAACCTGCTCACGCGCTCGCGGCGCGTCACGCACGACAACCTGCGGCTGCGCGACGCGGGCTTCACGGAGTCGGTGGAGCGGGAGTTCGGCTGCCCCGAGGGCACACCGCCGATGTTCACGCCGTTCCGGCTGGGCGGCCTGGAGCTGCGCAACCGGGTCGTCGTCTCGCCGATGGACATGTACTCGGCGGTGGACGGGGTGCCCGGCGACTTCCACCTCGTGCACCTGGGGGCGCGGGCGCTCGGCGGGGCCGGGCTGGTCATGACGGAAATGGTGTGCGTGAGCCCGGAGGGCCGCATCACGCCCGGCTGCGCGGGCCTCTACACGCACGACCAGGCGGAGTCCTGGCGCAGGATCGTCGACTTCGTCCACACGCGGGCGCCCGGCACGGCGATCGGCGTGCAGCTCGGGCACTCGGGCCGCAAGGGTTCCACGCGCCTGATGTGGGAGGGCATGGACGAACCGCTCCCGGACGCCGACGAGAACTGGCCCCTGGTCGCGGCGTCCGCACTCCGCTACCGACCGGACAGCCAGCTGCCGCGCGAGCTGACGGTGGCCGAACTGGCGGAGGTGCGAGAGCAGTTCACGTCGGCGGCGCGGCGGGCGGCACACGCGGACTTCGACCTGCTGGAACTCCACTGCGCACACGGCTACCTCCTCTCCGGCTTCCTCTCCCCGCTGACGAACCGGCGCACGGACGCGTACGGGGGTTCGCTGGAGGGGCGGTTGCGGTTCCCGCTGGAGGTCTTCGACGCCGTACGTGAGGTGTGGCCGGAAGGGCGGCCGATGACGGTGCGGATCTCCGCCACGGACTGGGCCGAGGGCGGCACCAGCGAGGAGGAGGCCGTGGCGATCGCCCGCGCCTTCGCGGCGCACGGGGCCGATGCGATCGACGTGTCCACGGGCCAGGTGGTCTCGGACGAGCGCCCCGCGTTCGGACGCTCCTACCAGGTGCCGTACGCGGACCGGATCCGGGCCGAGGCCGACGTCCCGGTGATCGCGGTGGGCGCGATCTCTTCCTGGGACGACGTCAACTCCCTGGTCCTGGCCGGTCGTACGGACCTGTGCGCGCTGGCCCGCCCGCACCTGTACGACCCGAACTGGACGCTGCACGCGGCGGCGGAACAGGGCTGCACGGGGCCGGGCGTGCTGTGGCCCCAGCAGTACGGGGCGGGCAGCCGCCGCCCCCAGACCGGCCGCCTGGACGCCCCCAAGCCGAGGCTGGTCCTCCCGGGGTGACCGACCCGCACCGGGGCCGCCCCTCGTCACGGTTCCGCGGCACCGGGGGCCGCCTTGCCCACCCTGCCGCCCAAGGCGGCAGATTGCCCAAGGCGGGAGGCGGCCCACCGCCACGGGCGGGAAGCCGTGCCTGCGGCAGCCTGCCCGGGGCGAGGTGGCGGCACCCCGTGGGGCCGACGCCCCCGGAGGGGGCGGGTGGGAGGGGGATGGGCGGGGCGCCGGGTGCAGATCAAGCCCGCTTTTCGAGCCAGAGCCGGCGGGGGCCGGGGCGGGGCCCGGTCCTTCAAGCCCCTGCGGCGATTGAGCAGCGGGGCCCGGGGCGGAGCCCCGAGGGCGCAACCCCGGTTCGGCGAATGAGTGAGGGCCCCGTTCCTTCAAGTCCCGCCGGCGATTGAGGCGCAGGGTACGGGGCGGAGCCCCGGGGCGTCAGGACGGTGGGGCGGCCATGCCCGCCGTCAAGGTCATGCCATCCGACGGGTCGACCAAGAGGAACGAACCCGTGCGGCGGACCTCCGCGTACGCGTCCAGGGCCAGGGGTTCCGCCGTGCGGAGCGACACCACGCCCAGATCGTTCGCCGACAACTCGGACGCCTCGCCCAGCGACCTGACGACCGCCCGCACCGTGCGCGTGGTGTGCCGCACCAGAACCCGCTGACCCACCTGCAGCGGCCGGTCCGCCACATGACACACCGACGCCAGGACGTCCCGCGTGACCGTAGGCGCCCGGTCGTCGTCCGACGGGGCGATCAAGTCACCCCGCGCCACGTCCAGTTCATCGGTAAGCCGCACCGTGAGCGACGCCCCCGCATGCGCCTCCTCCACCTGCGTGCCCAGCACATCCAGCGCCGCGACCGTTGACGTACGCCCCGAAGGATGCACCGTCACGGCCTCACCCACCCGCAGCGACCCCGACACCAACTGGCCTGCGTAGTACCGCTCCTCACCGTGCCTGATCACGTACTGGACCGGGAAACGGGCAGGCGCCGACGGAGACTCCACCGCCACCGGAACCGTCTCCAGGTGCTCCAGTACGGTCGGCCCGCCGTACCAGCCCGTGCGCGCGGACGGCTCCACCACGTTGTCCCCCGCGAGCGCGGAGATCGGGATCGCGGTCACCTCCGGGACGCCCAGATCGTGCGCGTACGCCGTGAACTCGTCCGCGATCGCCGCGAACACCGACTCCTCGTACCCGACGAGGTCCATCTTGTTCACGGCGAGGACCACCTGCGGGACGCGGAGCAGCGCCGCGATGGCCGCGTGCCTGCGCGTCTGCTCGACGACACCGCTCCGGGCATCGACCAGGATGATGGTCAGCTCCGCCGTGGAGGCCCCCGTGACCATGTTCCGCGTGTACTGCACGTGTCCCGGCGTGTCCGCGAGGATGAAGCGGCGGCGCGGGGTCGCGAAGTAGCGGTACGCGACGTCGATCGTGATGCCCTGCTCGCGCTCGGCGCGCAGGCCGTCCGTGAGCAGCGCCAGATCGGGCGTGCCGGTCCGGGAGACCGACTCCAACTGGTCGGCGAGGACCGACTTGGAGTCGTGCAGCAGGCGGCCGACGAGCGTGGACTTGCCGTCGTCGACCGAACCGGCCGTGGCCAGCCGCAGTGTGCCCACATCGGCCGTCGTGGCAACAGACATCTCTAGAAGTACCCTTCGCGCTTGCGGTCTTCCATGGCCGCCTCGGACAGCTTGTCGTCGGCGCGCGTGGCGCCGCGTTCGGTGAGCCGGGAGGCCGCGATCTCGGCGATGACCTGATCGAGCGTCTCGGCGTCGGAGTCGACGGCCCCGGTGCAGGACATGTCGCCGACGGTCCGGTAGCGCACCTGCCGCTTCTCGACCCGCTCGGTGTCCTTCGGGCCGCCCCACGCACCGGAGGTCAACCACATGCCGCCGCGGTCGAACACCTCGCGTTGATGGGCGAAGTAGATCGAGGGCAGCTCGATGCGCTCCCGCGCGATGTACTGCCACACGTCCAGCTCGGTCCAGTTGGACAGGGGGAACACGCGGACGTGCTCGCCCGGCGCGTGCCGGCCGTTGTAGAGCTGCCACAGCTCCGGCCGCTGGCGGCGCGGGTCCCACTGCGAGAACTCGTCGCGCAGCGAGAACACCCGCTCCTTCGCGCGCGCCTTCTCCTCGTCGCGGCGTCCGCCGCCGAACACGGCGTCGAAGCGCTCGTTCTGGACGGCTTCGGTCAGCGGCACGGTCTGGAGCGGGTTGCGTGTCCCGTCGGGGCGTTCGCGGAGCACACCACGGTCGATGTAGTCCTGTACGGACGCCACATGGAGCCTCAGCCCATGTGCGGCGACCACACCGTCCCGGTAGTCGATGACCTCGGGGAAGTTGTGCCCCGTGTCGACGTGAAGGAGTGGGAACGGCACCGGCGCGGGCGCGAACGCCTTCAGCGCCAGATGCAGCATCACGATGGAGTCCTTGCCGCCGGAGAAGAGGATCACCGGTCGCTCGAACTCGCCCGCCACCTCGCGGAAGATGTGCACCGCCTCGGACTCCAGGGCGTCCAAGTGGCTGAGCTGATACCTGAGATCGCTCACACCAGCCCCCTCGCCGCGAGCACCGCCCGCACCGCCCCCGCCGACTGCCGCGGCGTCTGGGCTTGCGTCTCCAGGGCCAGGTCGGGGTCGACCGGCGGCTCGTACGGGTCGTCGACCCCGGTGAGCCCCTTCAACCGCCCGGCGGCCTGGCGCGCGTACAGGCCCTTCACGTCGCGCTCGCTGCACACCTCGACCGGGGTCGCGACATGCACCTCGACGTACGGGGTGTCGCTGGCGCCGTGCCGCTTGCGCACGGCCTCCCTGCTGTCCGCGTACGGCGCGATGACGGGCACGACGGCGAACACGCCGTTGCGGGCGAGTACTTCGGCGACGAGGCCGATGCGCTGCACGTTCGTGTCGCGGTCGGCGCGGCTGAAGCCGAGCCCCGCCGACAGGAAGCGGCGGATCTCGTCGCCGTCGAGCACCTCGACGCGGTGGCCCTCCGCGCGCAGCTGCCCGGCGAGGGCGCGCGCCACGGTCGTCTTGCCGGAACTGGGCAGCCCGGTGAGCCAGATCGTGGCCCCCCGTGGGCGGGCCTTGGTGGCCGTGGTCATACGTGCAGTCCTTCCGCGGCGCCGTCGGCGGCCCGCAGTTCGTCGGATTCGGTCAGTTCGGTGAAGAGGGCCTCCCAGCGCGGGTGCACCGCGTCGGGCCCGTAGGCCGCCGCTGTGAGCAGGGCCGCCGTGCCCATCTCCGCGCGCAGTTCGCGGTCGCCCATGAGGCGGGCGAGGGCGTCGGCGAGGGCGTCCGGGTCCTGTTCCGGCACGAGCAGCCCGTCCACGCCGTGCGTGAGGACGTCCGAGGGCCCGGTGGGGCAGTCGAAGGAGACCACCGGCAGGGCGTGCGCCATCGCCTCGATCATCACCATCGGCAGTCCCTCGAACCGGGAACTCAGCACGTAGAGCGAGGACTTGGCGAGTTCGTCGTCGAGCCGGTCGGTGTGGCCCATCAGCAGGACGTGGTTGTAGAGGTGGTGTTCCTCGATCAGGGCGCGCAGCTGTGCCTTCTTCTCGCCGCCGCCGTAGATCCGCAGCTGCCAGTCGGGGAACTCCCGGACGAGCTTCGCCCATGCGGGGATCAGCAGGTCGAAGCCCTTCTGCGGGAAGAGCCGGCCGGCCGCGGTGACGATCCTGGAGCCGTGGTTCGACGGGATCTGGTCGAGGGAGTGCACGGCGTTCGGGATGCGCACGACGCGGGTGCCGGGCAGCAGCCGGGCGTACTCGCTCCGGTCGCGTTCCGTCAGCACGGCGACCGCCGCGAAGTTCCCGTACGTCTCGACGATGCGTTTCTGCACGTCGGGGCGGTGCGTGCCGTGGTTCATGTGCTCCTGCGCGACCCGCACCACGCCGTTCGTGGCGTGCGCGGCGGCGAGGAAGTTCAGGGCGGGGCGGGTCGTGACGAGGACGCCGTCGGTGAGCGAGCGCAGGTAGGCGCCGAGGGCGAGTTCGAGGCGCCGGTCGAAGTAGCGGTGGCCGAACTCGCCGCGCGGGATCTCGCGGGCGGGCGTCGCCGCCAGCTTGTCGCGCTTGCGGGCACGCCACCAGCCGCCGAGCCCCGGCTCCCTGACCACGGTGGCGGTGGCGCTCTCGCGCAGATCGACGACCGTCGTCACGGGCACCCGCTCGTCCAGCGGGAACTGCAGGGCCTCGCGGCGCCGCACGGCGCTGACGATTTCCACGTCCCAGCCCGCCGCGGCGAGGGAGTTGGCCTGGTTGAACACGGTGCGGATGGTTCCGCCGCGCCCGTAGGCGTGCAGCAGCAGATAGCGGACCTTCACCGGCGTACGGGTGGTGCTCATGCGCGGCACTCCAGCGACAGGTTGTCCTCGACGGTGAAGTACGGCCGCACGTCGAACCCGGCCCCCGGCACCGCCTGCCGCGGATAGACGTAGATCGCCTTCTTGCCGCGGATGTCGTCGAGCCGGCGCCCCACGCGCAGCCTCAGCGCCCCGTCGCTCAGGTGCAGGTCCCACTGGTCGGCGTCGCCGAACCCGTCGTACGCGGCGAGGTCCGCCACGTCCCACGCGCAGCTGAACCGCGCGCCGTCCCACGCGACGTCGTAGGCGAGCACCTGCTCGGTGTGCGACCGCCGGGTCACCAGGAGCCGCCAGCCGTCACCGGCCCCGGCGTCCGCGCCCCCGTGCAGCCGTCCGACGAGCCCGATGCGCCCGTCCCGCGGCCACACCTCCTCGATCTCGGCGCGGGGCTTCACTTGGCGTACCCCCACGCCTCGCACATGGGCCGCAGGATCTCGGGGATCTCGTCGTCCTTCGGCAGCTCGCGCCCGGCCTGCACGCTGCCGGTGCGGATCTTGTCGCGCCAGTCGCCGAGCCCCTTCTGGACCTGGGTCTCGTCGCGCGCGCCGTACTCCAGCATCGAGGGCTCGAAGTCGACGCCGAGGAATGTGCACAGGCCGCGCATCTTCCCCTCCGGGTCGGCGGTGAGCTCCTCGTAGCGCAGGGTGTGGCCGCCGGTGATGCCCTTGCGGGCGTTGTCGACGGCCTTCATGTAGCGCAGCGCGTCCGCGCAGGCCTCGTCGTAGGTGCGCTTGTCGGGGTCGCCCTCGTGCCAGGACCGGGCGATGGAGACGGGGTGGCGCAGCAGGAACACGAAGCGGGCGTCGGGCCAGCAGTCGCGGATCCGCCGGTAGGCGAAGGCGTTGCTGGGCGTCTTCTCGACGACGAAGTCCTTGCCGGACCGCACGAGTTCACGGTGCAGGACGCGGTCCCACAGCAGGTGCTCCAGGTCGCCGCGGCCGAGGTCCAGGGCGTCCATGGCGCGCTGCGAGAGCTTGCTGCCGTAGCCGACCTCCAGGCGGCGGATGTGCAGCTCGTGCGGGGCGTGCAGCCGTGGGTGCGCGTCGAGCAGCATCCGCAGCAGGGTCGAGCCGGAGCGGACCGGCGACATGATGAAGACGGGCCGCTTCAGCAGCCGGTCGGTCGCCGGATCGTCCGTACATCGGTACTCCGGAGCGGGCCGCTTCACCGGTGCCGACCGCGCG
The DNA here is from genome assembly GCF_054963755.1 of Streptomyces sp. EDA2-14. Lineage (NCBI taxonomy): Bacteria > Bacillati > Actinomycetota > Actinomycetes > Kitasatosporales > Streptomycetaceae > Streptomyces > Streptomyces sp. EDA2-14. The sequence goes on along the minus strand of NZ_JBUEGE010000003.1, from coordinate 523,153 downwards.
GCCTCCTTCTTCACGGGCGCGGGCTCCTTGGGCGCGCGGCGTACCTGAAGGCCGGTGGTCGCGGTCAGCGCCCGGTTCATGTTGCGCATGAGACTCATGCGAACCGACGCTAAAGACGCATTCTGAGAGGAAGCGCGGAGGAACCTGAGGGTTGCCTTAGGGTGCCGTGCCGCGGGCGAACCGCGCCCCCGCCTCCCGCAGCCGCCGGTCGAGACCCCGGAACACCTCCGCGGCCCGTACCCCCGGCCACCCCTCGGGCAGCAGCTCGGGCGGCAGCCCCGGGTCGGCGTACGGGAGGTGGCGCCAGGAGTCGAGGGCCAGGAGGTAGTCCCGGTAGGCCTCGCGCGGCGGGGCCTCGGAGCGGGGGAGCCAGGTGCGCAGGACCGGCTCGTGCTCGTCGAGGAACGCCTCGTGGAGCTTGGCGAGGGCCGACAGGTCCCACCAGTGGGCCACGGCGTCGGCGGTCGCCGCGAAGCCGAGATGTTCGCCGCGGAACAGCTCCACGTACCCGGAGAGGCCGATGCGCTCCAGGGTGTGCCGGGTCTCCTCGTAGACGCCGAGGGGCGCGAGCCACACGCCGGGCGCCGCCGTGCCGAAGCCGAGGCCGCTGAGCGTGGAGCGCAGCACGTGCCGCTTGGCGCGCTCGGACTCCGGTACGGAGAACACGGCCAGCACCCAGCCGTCGGCGGGCGAACCGCTGCCGTAGATGCGGCGGTCGCCGTCGTCGAGGAGCTGGCGGGCGTCGTCGGACAGCGCGTAGGCCGCGGCTCCGGTGTCGGTGCGGGCCGGGAGCAGCAGTCCGCGGCGCTTCAGGCGCGACACCGCCGAGCGCACCGACGGGGCGTCGACGCCGACCGCGCCGAGCAGCCGGATCAGCTCGGCGATCGGCAGCGGTCCCGGCAGGTCGCGGCCGTAGGCGCCGTACAGGGTGACGATCAGGGAGCGGGGCGTATGCGTGGGCTGCTCGGGCACGTGCTCACTCTACGGTCGTGGGTTCGCGGAGCCGGAACCGCTGGAGCTTTCCCGTGGCCGTGCGCGGCAGCGCGTCCAGGAACTCGATCGCGCGCGGGCACTTGTAGGGGACCAGCTCGGACTTCACGAAGTCCCGCAGGGCTTCCGCGTCCTGCCGGGCTCCCGGCCGCAGCACCACGTACGCGACGGCCACCTGGCCGCGCTCCTCGTCGGGCCGGCCGACCACGGCGGCCTCCGCCACGTCCGGGTGGCGCAGCAGCGCCTCCTCCACCTCCGGGCCCGCGATGTTGTACCCGGCGGAAATGATCATGTCGTCGGCGCGGGCCACGTACCGGAAGTAGCCGTCGGCCTCGCGGACGTACGTGTCCCCGGTGATGTTCCAGCCGTGCCGTACGTACACGGTCTGCCGCTCGTCGGCGAGGTACCGGCAGCCGACGGGGCCGCGCACCGCGAGCAACCCCGGCTCCCCGTCCGGGAGTTGCCGCCCCTCGGGGTCGACTATGCGGGCGTCCCAGCCCGGCACCGCGACCCCCGTCGTCCCCGGCCGGATCGCGTCGTCCGTCGCCGAGATGAAGATGTGGAGCAGCTCGGTCGCGCCGATGCCGTTGATGATGCGCAGCCCGGTCGCCTCCTGCCAGTCCTGCCAGGTCGCGGCGGGCAGGTTCTCGCCCGCGGACACGCAGCGGCGCAGCGAGGAGATGTCGTACGAGGCGAGGTCGGGCAGCATCGCGCGGTACGCGGTCGGCGCGGTGAACACGACCGACACCCGGTGCTCGGCGATCGCGGGCAGCAGCTTCTGCGGGCCCGCCTGTTCGAGCAGCAGCGCCGAGGCGCCCGCCCGCAGCGGGAAGAGCACGAGCCCGCCGAGCCCGAACGTGAAGCCCAGCGGCGGGCTCCCCGCGAACACGTCGTCGGGCTCCGGCTTCAGCACGTGCCGCGCGAAGGTGTCCGCGACCGCGAGCACGTCCCGGTGGAAGTGCATGCACCCCTTGGGCCGCCCGGTGGTGCCCGAGGTGAAGGCGATCAGCGCGACGTCGTCGGCGGCGGTCGCCACGGCCTCGTACGCCGCCGGTTTCGGGGCCGCCCGGTGGAGCAGGTCGTCGGGCCCGTCCCCGCCGTACGTGGTGATGTGCAGGCCCGGCACTTCGGCCTTCGCCAGGTCGTCGACCGAGCGTATGTCGCACAGCGCGTGCTCCACCCGCGCGATCCCGCAGACGGTGGCCAGTTCGCTCGCCCGCGCCTGCGCGAGCACGGTCACGGCGACGGCCCCCGCCTTCATCACGGCGAGCCAGCAGGCCGCGAGATGCCGGGTGGTGGGTCCGCGCAGCAGCACCCGGTTGCCGGGCACGACGCCCAGGTCGTCGGTGAGCACGTGCGCGATCCGGTCGACGGTTGCCCTCAACTCGCCGTAGGACCAGGAGGGTTGACCGGGGGAGTGGAAGGCGGGGCGGTCGGCTCCGTGCCGCTCGATGGTGGCGTCGAGGAGTTCGGTCCCGCAGTTCAGGCGCTGCGGGTAGCGCAGCTCCGGCAGGTCGAAGGTGAGTCCCGGCCACAGCTCCGCGGGCGGCAGATGGTCGCGGGCGAAGGTGTCGACGTGGGCGGACGGGCTGAGCGGATGGTGGGTCATGGCCGGGCGCCCCCTCGTGGTGGTGGGCTCGCATGCCGTCGCCGAGTGAGGCGGCGCGCAACGAGCGTATCGTGATGGTGACGACAGTCAACGGGGCGCGATACGGTTCCTTTGTGTGACCGGTTGGCCGTCGTGAGAGGAGCACCACGTATGGGGACATTCTCGCTCGAACCGGAGCAGCGTGCGTGGTGCGGCGAGCTGCGCGCCCTCGCGGCCGACCGTCTCGCCCCGCTCGCCGAGAAGGGTGAACCGGGCCGCGTGAACCGCCCCCTCGTCGCCGAACTCGGTCAACTCGGCCTCCTTGAGCGCCTGTTCACCTCCGGCGCGCTCGACCTCTGTCTGCTGCGCGAGTCCCTGGCCCGCGTCAGCACGGAGGCCGAGACGGCGCTCGCGCTCCAGGGGCTGGGCGCGCACCCGATCCACGCGTACGGCGGCGCGGCGGTGCGCGAGCGGTGGGTGCCGGAGGTGGCCGCGGGCCGGGCCGTGGCGGCGTTCGCGCTGAGCGAGCCGGGCGCGGGCTCGGACGCGGCGGCGCTGTCCCTGCGGGCGGACCGGGACGGCGAAGGCGACGGCTGGCGGCTCACCGGCGAGAAGTGCTGGATCTCGAACGCCCCCGAGGCCGATGTCTACACCGTCTTCGCCCGCACCACCCCCGACGCGGGCGCGCGCGGAGTGACCGCCTTCGCTGTCCCCGCCGACCGCCCAGGACTGACCGGCGAACACCTCGACATGATCTCCCCGCACCCCATCGGCTCGCTCGCCTTCGACGGCGTCCCGGTCACCCGCGCCGACCTGCTCGGCGAGGTCGACGCCGGATTCCGGGTCGCGATGGGCACGCTGAACCTGTTCCGGCCCAGCGTCGGCGCGTTCGCCGTCGGCATGGCGCAGGCGGCCCTCGACGCGACGCTGACGCACACCACGGGGCGCGAGGCGTTCGGCGGCCGCCTCAAGGACCTCCAGGCCGTCGCCCACCAGGTCGCCGACATGTCGGTCCGCGTCGAGTCGGCGCGCCTGATGGTCTACGCGGCGGCGTCGGCCTACGACGAGGGCGCGCCCGACGTGCCGCGCCGCGCCGCCGCGGCCAAGCTCCTCGCGACGGAGACGGCCCAGCAGGTCGTCGACGCGGCGGTGCAGCTGCACGGCGCGCGGGCGCTGCGCCGCGGCCACGTACTGGAGCACCTGTACCGGGAGGTCAGGGCGCCCCGTATCTACGAGGGGGCGTCCGAGGTCCAACGCACGGTCATCGCACGCGAGTTGTACAAGGAGGCGGCCAAGTGAACGACGACTTCCAACGGATCAACCCGCCCGAACTCTCTCCGCCCACCGGCTTCTCCCACGCCGTCGTCACCACCGGCGGCCGGCTCGTGATGCTCGCGGGCCAGACGTCCCTGGACGCCGATGGCAAGGTCGTCGGCGACACCCTCCCCGGACAGTTCACCCGCGCCCTCACCAACCTGCTCACGGCCCTGCGTGCGTCCGGCGGCACGCCCGAGCAGCTGGCGCGCGTCACCGTCTACGCCACGGACGTGGCGGACTACCGGGCGCACGCCCGCGAACTCGGCAAGATCTGGCGCGAGTTGGCGGGCCGCGACTATCCGGCGATGGCGGTGATCGGCGTGAGCCGCCTCTGGGACGAGCAGGCCATGGTGGAAATCGACGGACTCGCCGTCCTGCCCTGAGCGGACGCGCCACCCTCACGTCCCGCCCGCCCACAGAGCAGGCGGGAGCCGAGGGCGACGACCTAGATGTCCCGGAACGTCTCGATCTGCGCGCCGACGGAGTTGAGCCGCTCCGCCAGCTCCTCGTACCCGCGGTTGATCACGTAGACGTTGCGCAGCACCGACGTGCCGTCGGCCGCCATCATCGCCAGCAGGACGACCACGGCGGGGCGCAGGGCCGGCGGGCACATCATCTCGGCGGCCCGCCAGCGGGTCGGACCCTCGACGAGCACCCGGTGCGGGTCGAGCAGTTGCAGGCGCCCGCCGAGCCGGTTGAGGTCCGTGAGGTAGATCGCGCGGTTGTCGTAGACCCAGTCGTGGATCAGGGTCTTGCCCTGGGCCGAGGCGGCGATCGCCGCGAAGAACGGCACGTTGTCGATGTTCAGGCCGGGGAACGGCATGGGGTGGATCTTGTCGATCGGGGCTTCGAGCTTCGACGGCCGGACGGTGAGGTCGATCAGGCGCGTGCGCCCGTTGTCGGCCGGGTACTCCGCCGAGCGGTCGTGGTCGAGGCCCATCTCCTCCAGGACCGCCAGCTCGATCTCCAGGAACTCGACCGGCACGCGCTTGACCGTGAGCTCGGACTGCGTGACCACGGCCGCGGTCAGCAGGCTCATCGCCTCGACCGGGTCCTCGGACGGCGAGTAGTCCACGTCGACGTCGATGTGGGGCACGCCGTGCACGGTGAGGGTGGTGGTGCCGACGCCCTCGACCTCGACGCCCAGCGCCTCGAGGAAGAAGCACAGGTCCTGGACCATGTAGTTGGACGAGGCGTTGCGGATGATCGTCGTGCCGTCGGCGCGGGCGGCGGCAAGCAGCGCGTTCTCCGTCACGGTGTCGCCGCGCTCGGTCAGCACGATGGGACGGTCCGGCGCGATGTCCGGCTGCACCTCCGCGTGGTAGAGCCCCTCGGTCGCCGTGATGTCGAGGCCGAAGCGGCGCAGCGCGATCATGTGCGGCTCGATGGTGCGGGTGCCGAGGTCGCAGCCGCCCGCGTAGGGCAGCTTGAAGTGGTCCATACGGTGCAGCAGCGGGCCGAGGAACATGATGATCGACCGGGTGCGGCGGGCGGCGTCCGCGTCGATGGCGTCCATGTCGAGCTTGGCGGGCGGCACGATTTCGAGATCCGCGCCGTCGTTGATCCAGCGGGTGCGTACGCCGATCGAGCCCAGTACCTCCAGAAGGCGGTACACCTCCTCGATGCGGGCGACGCGGCGCAGCACGGTGCGGCCCTTGTTGAGCAGCGAGGCGCACAGCAGCGCCACGCAGGCGTTCTTGCTCGTCTTCACTTCGATCGAGCCCGACAGCCGGCGTCCGCCGACCACGCGCAGATGCATCGGTCCCGCGTACCCCAGAGAGACGATTTCACTGTCGAGCGCTTCGCCAATTCGGGCGATCATCTCAAGGCTGATGTTTTGATTGCCGCGCTCGATGCGGTTCACCGCGCTCTGGCTGGTGTTCAGGGCCTCTGCAAGCTGCGACTGCGTCCAGCCCCTGTGCTGACGGGCGTCGCGGATGAGCTTGCCGATGCGTTCGAGGTAGTCGTCTGCCATGGCGGCAGGTTATCTCAGATATGAGATGCCGCATCTTGTGAGGCGCGCAGGAGTGACGAGTCGCCGAGGTTCGCGCCTCGTACGACGATGAAGAGGGCGGGTGCGGGTACGTGCCCAGGTGTGAACTCGGCGGCACCGCTTGATGGCACCACCGAGTGATGTATTAGAGTTATCTCGACATCGAGATATCTGCCGAGGCGCACCGTGGCCGCACGGCGCGGACGTTCTGTCGGTAAGGGTTACCTAACTTAGCCTTACCTTAGCGGATCGTCGAGTCGACGTGGCGGCAGGATTGCGGTGGAACGCGCACATATATGAAGGAGACTGTCGTGTCGGCGAACAGCTTCGACGCCCGCAGCACGCTGCGCGTGGGCGACGAGTCGTACGAGATCTTCAGGCTGGACAAGGTCGAGGGCTCTGCTCGCCTTCCCTACAGCCTCAAGGTCCTTCTGGAGAACCTGCTCCGCACCGAGGACGGCGCGAACATCACCGCCGATCACATCCGTGCGCTCGGCGGCTGGGACTCCCAGGCTCAGCCCGCGCAGGAGATCCAGTTCACGCCGGCCCGCGTGATCATGCAGGACTTCACCGGCGTGCCCTGCGTCGTGGACCTCGCCACGATGCGTGAGGCCGTGAAGGCCCTCGGCGGCGACCCGGCGAAGATCAACCCGCTGTCCCCGGCCGAGATGGTCATCGACCACTCCGTCATCGCCGACAAGTTCGGCACCTCGGACGCGTTCAAGCAGAACGTGGACCTGGAGTACGGCCGCAACAAGGAGCGCTACCAGTTCCTGCGCTGGGGCCAGACCGCGTTCGACGACTTCAAGGTCGTCCCGCCCGGCACCGGCATCGTCCACCAGGTCAACATCGAGAAGCTGGCCCGTACGGTCATGGTCCGTAACGGCCAGGCCTACCCCGACACCCTGGTCGGCACGGACTCGCACACCACGATGGTCAACGGCCTGGGCGTCCTTGGCTGGGGCGTCGGCGGCATCGAGGCCGAGGCCGCGATGCTCGGCCAGCCGGTCTCCATGCTGATCCCGCGCGTCGTCGGCTTCAAGCTGACCGGCGAGCTGCCGGCCGGCACCACCGCCACCGACCTCGTGCTCACGATCACCGAGATGCTGCGCAAGCACGGCGTCGTCGGCAAGTTCGTCGAGTTCTACGGCGAGGGCGTCGCCGCCACCTCGCTGGCGAACCGCGCCACCATCGGCAACATGTCGCCGGAGTTCGGCTCCACCGCCGCGATCTTCCCGATCGACGACGAGACGCTGAACTACCTGCGTCTGACCGGCCGTGACGCCCAGCAGGTCGCGCTCGTCGAGGCCTACGCCAAGGAGCAGGGCCTCTGGCTGGACCCGGCCGCCGAGCCCGACTTCTCCGAGAAGCTGGAGCTCGACCTCTCCACGGTCGTCCCGTCGATCGCCGGTCCGAAGCGTCCGCAGGACCGCATCGTCCTCGCGAACGCCGCCGAGCAGTTCAAGACGGACGTGCGCAACTACGTCTCGGACGACTCCGAGGCGGGCAAGGAGTCCTTCCCGGCCTCCGACGCCCCGGCCGTCTCCAACGGCACCCCGTCGAACCCGGTCACCGTGACCGCCCCCGACGGCACGACGTACGAGCTGGACCACGGTGCCGTCACCGTCGCCGCGATCACCTCCTGCACCAACACCTCGAACCCCTACGTGATGGTGGCCGCCGCCCTCGTCGCGAAGAAGGCCGTCGAGAAGGGCCTGACCCGCAAGCCGTGGGTCAAGACCACGCTCGCCCCGGGCTCGAAGGTCGTCACCGACTACTTCGACAAGTCGGGTCTCACCCCGTACCTCGACAAGGTCGGCTTCAACCTCGTCGGCTACGGCTGCACCACCTGCATCGGCAACTCGGGCCCGCTGCCCGACGAGGTCTCCAAGGCCGTCAACGACCACGACCTCGCCGTCACCTCGGTCCTCTCCGGCAACCGGAACTTCGAGGGCCGCATCAACCCCGACGTCAAGATGAACTACCTGGCGTCCCCGCCGCTGGTCGTCGCGTACGCCATCGCCGGTTCGATGAAGGTGAACATCACCAAGGACGCCCTGGGCACCGACCAGGACGGCAAGCCGGTCTTCCTCCAGGACATCTGGCCCTCCGAGGCCGAGGTGAACGACGTCGTCGCCAACGCCATCGGCGAGGACATGTTCTCCAAGTCCTACGAGGACGTCTTCGCGGGCGACGCCCAGTGGCAGGCCCTCTCGGTCCCCACCGGCAACACCTTCGAGTGGGACAGCGAGTCCACCTACGTCCGCAAGCCCCCGTACTTCGAGGGCATGCAGATGGAGCCGGCCCCGGTCCAGGACATCTCCGGCGCCCGCGTCCTCGCCAAGCTGGGCGACTCGGTCACCACCGACCACATCTCCCCGGCCGGTGCGATCAAGGCCGACACCCCGGCCGGCAAGTACCTGTCGGAGCACGGCGTCGAGCGTCGTGACTTCAACTCGTACGGCTCGCGTCGCGGCAACCACGAGATCATGATCCGTGGCACGTTCGCCAACATCCGCCTGCGCAACCAGATCGCGCCGGGCACCGAGGGCGGCTACACCCGCGACTTCACCCAGGCCGACGGGCCGGTGTCGTTCATCTACGACGCCTCGCAGAACTACCAGGCGCAGGGCACCCCGCTCGTCATCCTGGGCGGCAAGGAGTACGGCTCCGGCTCGTCCCGCGACTGGGCCGCCAAGGGCACCGCGCTCCTCGGCGTCAAGGCCGTCATCACCGAGTCGTACGAGCGCATCCACCGCTCGAACCTCATCGGCATGGGCGTCCTGCCGCTGCAGTTCCCGGAGGGCCAGTCGGCCGACACGCTGGGCCTGACCGGCGAGGAGACCTTCTCGATCTCCGGCGTCACCGAGCTCAACAACGGCACCACGCCGTCCACGGTGAAGGTCACGACCGACACCGGTGTCGAGTTCGACGCGGTCGTCCGCATCGACACCCCCGGTGAGGCGGACTACTACCGCAACGGCGGCATCCTGCAGTACGTGCTGCGCAGCCTGATCAGCGAGTAAGCAGGTCAGCAAGGCAGTCGAGGGCCGCATCCCGGTTTCGGGGTGCGGCCCTCCGCCTGTTCTCCTGTTGTCCTGTTTCCTTGTTCTACGAGGCGTCCGGGCCCTGCGCCCGTACGCGCCGCACCTGCTCAAGGGACTCGCTCAGCTCGCTCAGCCAGTCCTCCGCATTGCGCTGCACGAGCCGCACGCACCAGCCGAGGGCGTCACTGCGGCTCCGCGCCACGCCTCCGGCGACCAGCGTGTCGAGCACCTGTCGCTCGCGCTGCCGCAACCGGGTCATGACCGGCGCCGACACGTGCGTGAACAGGGCCTCCTCGGTGCCGCAGCGCACGCCCCACGACACTTTCTTGCCGTACCGGTGCTCGGCCTGCCGCGCGACGCCGATGCGCTCGTCGCGCGTACGCTCCCGGAACTCCTGGATACGGCCTTCGACGGCAGCCGCGCGCTCCGCGTCGGAGGCGTCCTTGGCGAGCCGCGGCTCGGGCACGGGACCGACGACGGTGATCTCCTCGCGGTCCACGGTGATGTCGACGGGTCCCTCGAAGAGCCCGTCGGGCAGACGGCCGGCGAACCAGCCGCGCAACTCCTCGTGCTGTTCGGCTGTAAGCATGTAATCAACGTGGCACCGCCGGGAGTTGCCGACAACCCCCGGTGCGCGTCGGCTTCGGCTGCCGCGCCGCGACTCGCTGTGGACGTATGGTGGAAGGCAGTTGGGCGACGGGGGTGAGCGGTGGAACTGGGCGCAATGGGGCTGAAGCTCGCGTCCTCGGTGGTGGTGCCGCTGCTGAAGCGGTTCGTGCTGCCTCCGGCGAAGGTGGCGGGCGCCGAGTTCCCCGGTGAAAAGCCTGTGCGCATAAGGGCGTTGCTGTCCTTCGTCGGCGATCATCCCGCTCTCAGCCGTGACGACATGTACCGGCTCTCACGGGAGCTGGTGCGGCGCGCGGTGCGGGCCATGCCGCCGAACGAGAGCCGACTGCCCGACGACGAGCACGAGGCGGTGGCCCAGGCCCTCAGCCGTACGCTCTTCGCCCTCGGTCAACTCGACATGAACGACGTCGAATTGGTGCTGCTCGGTCCCGACGAGCTGGCCGCCAGGCTCAACAAGGCGGCGCAGCGGGACATCCGGGGACTGCTCACCGCGGACGCGGCCCGCTTCCACGACGCGCTGCTGGTGACGGCCTGCGTGCACCTCGTGCGGTTCTTCACCGAGCGGCCCGGCTTCCAGGCCCGCGCGGAGCTGGAGAACTCCCGCCAACTGCGCGAACAGAAGGAGCTGTTGGAACGCTTGCTGCGGATCGTCTCCGGTGAGGACCATCATGCCGCCGACCTCCGCTTCGAGGAGGAGTACGCCCGCTACGTCGTCGAGCGGCACGGGCGCCTCACGATCTACGGCGTCGACCTCCGCGACCCCGCAGGCCCCGAATGGCCGCTGGACGAGGCGTACTTGAGCCCCACCGCCGTACCGCTCGCGGCCGCGGAGCAGGAGGAGCGCGACTACGAGTCCGTGCCCGAGGAGAGCGTCGAATCGGTGCTCGCCGGATGCGGAAAGGTCCTGCTGCACGGCCTCGCCGGCACCGGAAAGACGACGCTCGTGCAGTGGCTCGCCCTGACCACCGCACGCCAGGAGTCCGTCCCCGTCGCGCTGCCGCAGCTCATCGGACGCGTCCCGTTCGTGCTGCCGCTGCGGACACTGGCCCGCCAGGGCTCCGAGCTCCCGGTGCCCGAGGAGTTCCTGGACTGGATGCGCTGCGACCTGTCCGGCAGCGAACCCGACGGCTGGGCCGTCCGCGTCCTGCGCAACGGGCGCGCGGTACTCCTCGTCGACGGCCTGGACGAGATCCCCCGAGCCGACCGGAGGCGCGCACGCGACTGGCTGCGCCGTCTCGTGCGCCAATTCCCCGGCAACCTGTGGTTGTGCACCACCCGTCCCTCCGCCCTCGAACCGGGCTACCTGGACGCCGAGGGTTTCCACGAGCTGAGCCTCAACCCGCTCAGCCCCGAGGATCTGCGCCGCTTCATCGCGCGGTGGCACATCGCGGCGGACGCCCGCGAAGGACTCGCCGAGGAACTCGTCGAGTCCCTGCGCTCCAATCCCGAGCTGAGCCGCCTCGCCACCAACCCGCTGATGTGCTCGCTGATCTGCGCCCTGCACCGCGAACGCCGCGGTTTCCTGCCGAACGGACGGGCCTCGCTCTACCGGGCGGCCCTGTCCATGCTGCTGGAGCGGCGCGACGTCGAGCGCGATCTGTACGGGCGGGGCGACGACCGGCCGCGGCTCGACGAGGAGTCCGCGACCGAACCGCTGAAGCGGCTCGCGTACCGGCTGATCCGGAACGACGACATCCAGATGGAGCGCGGCGACGCGATCCACGAGCTGCGCAGGCTCCAGCCGCAGGTGCCGAGCCTGGAGCGGCTCGGCGGCCCGGAGCACGCGCTGGAGTATCTTCTGGAGCGCTCGGGGCTGCTCCGCGAGCCCGCACCCGGAGCGGTGGACTTCATTCATCGCACGTTTCAGGACTACCTGGGTGCCAAGGCTGTTCTTGAGGACCGTGACTTCGGCATGCTGGTGAAACACGCTCACATGGATCAGTGGGAGGACGTGGTGCAGATGGCCGTCGCGCAAGCCGACCACAACGGACGGGCCGATCTGCTCATGCGGCTCAGCGACCGCGGCAAGCGCGAGAAGGACGTGACCGTCCAGGCCAGGATCCGGCTCCTCGCCCTCGCCTCCCTCGAACAGGCCACGCGGCTCGAACCCGCCGTGCGCCAGACCATCGAGGCCGAGGCCGCCAGCATGCTCCCGCCGCGCAGCCTGCGCCAGGCCCGCGTCCTCGCCCGCACCGGACCCCTGCTGCTCGGCCTGCTCCCCAGGGCGGACGAACTCGAAGGGGACGCCGAGCTGGCGACCGCGCACGCCATCTGTCAGATCGGCGGCGACGCCGCCATCCCGCGCCTGCGCGAATTCCTCACCACCTCGCAGTCCACCGTGCGCGCCCAGCTCCTCGGCCACTGGGACCGCTTCGACACCGAGACGTACGCCCGCGAGATCATCGCGCCGCTCCTCGAAGCCGCGCCCGACGAACCGGTCACCGTCCGCTCGCAGGCCGAACTCGACGCCCTGGGGCGCCTCCCCGGCTGCCGTCGCGTCGGCATCCACGGCGACTTCGACCCCTCCGCCATCCGCGCCGCCCTCTCCTCCGAGCACCTCCGCGAGCTGCGGCTGCGCGGCGCGCTGCAGATCGACGACCTCACGCTGCTGCACGACTTCCAGCACCTGGAGAGCCTCACCCTGCAAGGCTGCCGCAACGTCAAGGACCCCGACCCGCTCACCGGGCTCCCCCTGCTGCGCAGCCTCACCCTGGAGAACGTCCCGCAGTTCGAGCCGCTGGAGCGGCTCGACCAGTGCGAGCACCTCGAAGCCCTGCACATCGGCGCGGGCGTCCCCTGGCGCGGCGTCGCCGGACTCCCCAGGCCCGGCCGGCTCACGACGCTCTCGCTGCCACCCGGCACCTCCGAACTCTCCGACATCACCCGCTGCGTCGCCCTGCGGGAGCTGCGGCTCCAGGACGCGAGCAGCCGCCTCCTGCCAGAGGACTGGGGCGGCCTGCTCGGCCGGCTGCCCGAACTGCGCACCCTGTGCCTGTCCGCCGAGCAGCTCAGCACCCTCCTGTTCAACCCCGCCAGCCAGATCCCCCAGCTGACCAAGCTCTTCGTCTACGCCCAGCCCGGCACCCCGCTCCAACTGCGGCGCATGTCACGGCGGTTGCAGGGCCTTGAGGAGCTGCACGTGACGCAGGGCGGCGACCTCGACCTCTCCCCGCTGAAGGGGATCGCGTCGCTGCGCCGGGTGCGGATCGCCTACCCCGGCGGCGCCGTCCAGGGCGTCGAGGAGCTGCCCACGGGCGCCGAGCTGGAGATTTACCCCCAACCGTGAGACCGCCGGGACCACAGCGCAGCGCTTCGCCCCATCTGGCAAGAGATACGCGTCACAGGTAAGTTCTAGGGTTCACATGGCAGTTGACGATCCCTAGGGAAGCAGGACAGCCGAAGATGGCGAGGCCCAAGGCGCCCTTTCTGTACGGGCGTGAACCCCTGGTGGGATCGCTCGTCCCCGCACTCACCGGGCTCGCGTTCCACGAACGTATGCGAGCGAAGCGGGAGTTCGGATCCGACGTGCCCGTCGTGCTGCTCACCGGCGAGCACGGCACCGGCCGCAGCGCACTCCTCGACGCCCTCGCCCGCGGCTACCGCGGCCGCCTCCCGCTCGCCCACGTGCGCGCCGTCGTACCGGGCTCGCCCGTCGCGTCCGGCATCGCCGAGGAGGTCCCCGAAGGCAGCGTGCCGCCCCAGACCGCCGCCTCCGCCGCCGAGATCCTCGAACGCCTGGTGGGCGCGCTCACCCCCACGTACGGGCTCTTCCGGACGCTGATGCCCGCCCTGTTCGCCGTGTCCGGCTGGCACCACGGACAGACCGACGAGCGCGACGCGGTCTGCCGCCGCCACGCCCGGATGCTGATCGCGAGCGGCCTCGCGCGCGGCACCGAACGCGAGGTCGCCCGCGACTGGGCCATGGGGGTCGAGACCTCCGTCAGCGAGGCCGCCGCCCGCAACGGCGACCCCGACGACCCCGACGGCACACAGCCCGTCACCGCCGCCCTGCTGCGCCAGCTCGCCGAGCGGATGCCGCTCGCCGCGTCGCGCGCCTGGTTCCGCCGGCGCCACACCACCCCCGACGGCACCATCGCCGAGGAGGACCCGCTGTGGCTGCTGTCCCGCCGCTTCCACCGCGGCGGCGACTACCGGCACGCGGCCGAACAGGCCCTGACCGCCGCCTTCCTGGAGGAGCTGGCCCACACCCACGGACTGGTGCGCCGCCTCAACCGCGAGCCCTGGCCGCTGATCCTCCTCGACGAGGCGCACACCCCCGCAGGCGCCCGCTTCCTCGAACTCCTCCTGGAACAGCGGGCCCTGGGGACGCGCAAGTACGACGACCGGACCGTCGTCGTCGCCACCCGCCTCGGCGACCTGCCCCACGAGGACGCGCCGTACGCCGTACGCCGGGAACTCGTCGACCTTCTGCCGCCCGGCGGGACCAGACGGACCGGACACGCCGCCACCCTGTGGAAGCGGACCGGACACGAACCGTCCGAAGGCCTCCTCGTCCTCCCGCTCACCCCGCTGACCAGGGACGACATCCTCTCCATGCTCGACCGCGCGTCCTCGCGCCTGCTCCACCCCCACCTCGCGTCCGCGCTGCACGCGCTCACCGGCGGCCACCCCTCGGCCAGCACCGTCCTCGCCGACGCCGCCGTCGAGACCGCCCGGCAGAACCGCACCGTCGTCCCCCGCGACCTGCTCGACCTGCGCGTCGAGGGCGGCCGACCCGTCACCGAGGTGCTGCTGCGGGATCTGCTGCCCGACCGCAGACAGCGCGACCGCCTCGTCAAACTCTGCCTCGCCAGGGACGCCAAGGCCGCCGAGGCGCTCGCCCAGGACCTCGGCCTCGTCGGCCCCGAGCAACTGCCCGCCACGGCCGCCGCCCAGTACCTCGTCGAGCGGGAGTGGCAGGACCTCCCCGACGCCGACCAGCCCCTCGTCACCAGCGGGCTGCTGCGCACGCTCCTGGTCCACGAGGCGCGGCGCACCATGCCGCCCGGCGACGAGCCGCACAGCTGGCGCTCCGTCCACGCCTTCCTCCACCTCCACCACGTCCAGCGCGCCGAGACCGAGGAGGCCGACGCCCTGCGCCACAACCTCGCCGCCGGGAACCCGCAGCAGGTCGTCGCGATGCTCGCCGACGAGTTCGACGCCGAGGAGGCCGAGCAGAGCGTCGAGCACTGGCTGCTGTGCCTCAAGCGCTGCGCCAGCGCGCCCGTGCCGCCCACCGACGACACCTGGCGCGACGAGCGCGTCGAGATAGCCGACGGCGAGCACGCCGCCCGCTACGCCCGCCTCGACCCCTCGGGCCGCAGCATCAACCGGCTGCTGCACGCCCTGTGGTACCTCTCCGAGCCGTACGCCGACGCCGCCCTCGACCCGGACGCCGACCGGATGTGCCGGGCCGTGGGGGAGGAGCTGGGCTTCCTCGCGCGCCGCCATCCCACCTGGTACGCGGCGCTCGGGCAGGCCGCCCGCGACTGGCCGACGGCCGCCCGCAAGGGGCAGGAACTGCCCGTCCCCGCGACGACCACCTCCGTGGAGGGCTGATGTTCGGCAGCAGGATCAGGGAGTGGGGACCGCTGGACTGGTGCATCGCGCTGGTCGTCGTGCTCGCGCTCGTCGCGGGCGGCGTCTGGGGCGGCAGGGAACTCCTGCGGAAGTGCGACGGCGGACTGCGCGAGGTCGCGGGCGAGTGCGTCGGCGTCACCCGGGACACCTTCGACGCGGACCCCGGCATAAAGACGCTGCTCCAGGCCGTCGCCGACGAGAACTCCCGCGTGGCCAAGGAGGGCGGCAAAACGCCCTACGTGCGGATCGCCCTGATGATGCCGTTCACCTCCGACGACTCCAGCGCCATGACCCCGGACATGATCCGCCGGGCGCTCACCGGCACGCTCGCGGGACTCCAGGAGGCCAACGCGGGACAGGGCGGGCCGCAGTTCCAGCTGCTGTTCGCGCCCGACGGCCGCGACCTCGGCCAGTGGGAGCCCGTCGTCGAGGAGCTGGCGAAGCGGCAGGGCGACACGAACGCGCCGCTCGTCGGCGTCACCGGCATCCCCAGCAGCCAGACCGAGACCAAGCACGCCCTCGCCGAACTGAGCCGCCACCAGATCCCGACGGTCGGCCCGGTGATAACCGCGTCGTCGATGAACTACCCGTACTTCTTCAAGACCTCGCCCAACAACAAGGAGTTCGCGAAGGCGCTCGCCGGCTACCTCAAGCGCTACCCGCAGAAGAAGAACGGGCTGCTCCTGTGGGACCGGCGCAAGGGCGACGTCTACTCCGACGACCTGCGCGACGCGCTCCTGACCCGCTTCGGCAAGGAGTACGGCTTCAAGGCGCACAACTCCAGTTTCACCGGCTCCTCGGGCAACGACCAGGGCGTCCCGCAGCTCTTCACCGACGCCGTCAACAAGATCTGCCGCGACAAGTCCGACACCGTCTTCTTCGCGGGCCGCGACCAGGACCTCCCGGCGTTCATCAACGCCCTCGCCGACGACAGCAGCTGCGACCGCAGGACACACGTCCGGATCCTGAAGATCGGCATCGGCCTCGAACCGACGCTCACCACGCCCCAGACGGAGCGCGACCTGCGCACCGCCAACGCCACGATCGTCGACTCCTCGTCCTTCGACCCGGCGTGGGAGAAGCAGGGGGCGAGCGCGCGCCCCGCGGGCTTCGACGACTTCCTCGACCGTTTCGACACCCTGAAGGGCCAGCACGCACTCGGTGACAAGCCCCTGGACGACGGGTACGCGGCCTCGTACTACGACGGCCTGCGGCTGCTCGCCCAGGCGACGGGCCGCTCCTTCAGCGAGATCAACGCGGCCGGTACCACCGAGCGCCTGCCGACGGCGAAGGACGTCTACAACAGCCTGTCGCAGTCCACCAGCGGCGGCGCGACGTGCAGCGGCTGCCTCCAGGGCGCCACGGGCACGTACGGCTTCTCGGGGCTCGAGAGCAACGACCAGTGGGCGGCGTGCAAGCCGGTGCCGGTCGTCGAGTTCCCCTCGCGGGGGCGTGCCGTGCCGCTCTACCGGACGTACCAGGACGACGCGAACTGCCCCGGCTGAGCCCCGGCCGGCGCGGGTGAGGCCCCCCGCGCCGACCGGGACGCGTCACGACAGCAGCTCCACCTCCGCCACCGTCGCCGCCCCGCCGGTGAACACCAGCCGGTAGTGCTTGTGCGCCGCCGGGGAGGGCACGGAGAACGCCCGGGTCTGCTTGTCCCAGGCGAAGGACTCGCCGGACCGGGAGTCGACGGTCTTCCAGTCCTCGCCGTCGTCCGAGGCCTCCAGACGCCAGCCCTTCGGGGCCTTCGCCTTGTCCTCCGACGTCAGCGTGTACTGGACCGCCTTCGCGCCGTCCGTACCGACCGGCAGCTCCACCGACTCCGAACTCGCCGACGTGGCGGACGAGTTGTCGAACAGCGGACCAGAGCCCTTGATCGCGTCGGTACGCGGCGACGGCACCTTGTCGTCGTCCGTGATCGACGTCGGCGCCGCGTCCGCACCCGTGCCCCACTTCGACGGCTTGTCGCCCATCGCGAACTCGATGGTGCCGCCCTTGGCGATGGCCGAGTGCGGCAGCGAGGTCTTCGTCCACGTACGGCCGTTGACCTTCACGCCCTGCACGTAGATGTTCTTCGCGCTGTTCTTCGGCGCCTTGACGACGAGGTCCTTGCCCCCGTCCAGGTGCAGCGTCATCTTCGTGAACTGCGGGGATCCGATGGCGTACTCGCCGCTGCCCATGACCAGCGGATAGAAGCCGAGCGCCGAGAACAGGTACCAGGCCGACTGTTCGCCGTTGTCCTCGTCGCCGTGGTAGCCCTGGCCGATCCCGCTGCCCGTGTAGAGCCGCGACATGACCTCGCGCACCTTCTCCTGCGTCTTCCACGGCTGACCGGCCGCGTCGTACATGTACGTGACGTGGTGCGCGACCTGGTTCGAGTGGCCGTACATGCCCATCCGTACGTCACGCGCCTCGGTCATCTCGTGGATGACACCGCCGTACGAGCCTGCGACATCCGCGGAGCCGGTCTCCGGCGTGTCGAAGTACGTGTCGAGCTTCTTGGCGAGTCCGCTGCGGCCGCCGTACAGATTGGCGAGGCCGCGACTGTCCTGGACGGCGGTGAAGGCGTAGCCCCAGGCGTTGGTCTCCGTGTAGTCGTAGCCCCAGATCGCCGGGTCGAAGTCGGACGACTTCACCCGCCAGTTGCCGTCCTTGTCCTTGCCCTGGAAGAAGCCGGTACCGGCCGCCTTGTCGTCGAACATGTTGACGTAGTCGCGGGCGCGGTTGCGGAAGTACTCCGACTCCTCCTTGTAGTGCTTCTCGCCGGTCTTCTTGTAGAGCTTCTGGCCCATCTCCGCGATGCCGAAGTCGTTGAGATAGCCCTCCATCGCCCACGACATGCCCTCGTGCGTGTCCGAGGACGTGTAGCCGAGGAACGGGGAGGTGGTCATGCCCTTGCGGCCGACACCGGCGGACGGCGGCACCACGGTCGCGTTCTTCACGGCCGCCTTGTACGCCGACTCCACGTCGAAGCCGTCGACGCCCTTCACGTAGGCGTCCGCGAACGCCACGTCGGAGGAGGTGCCGGTCATCAGGTCCGCGTAGCCGGGGGAGGACCAGCGGGAGGTCCAGCCGCCGTCCCGGTACTGCTGCACGAACCCGTCGACCAGCTCACCGGCCTTCTTCTTCGTCAGCAGCGAGTACGCGGGCCACGTCGTGCGATACGTGTCCCAGAAGCCGTTGTTCACATACGGCTTGCCTTCGACGATCTTCGCCCCCGTGTGGGTCGGGGTGTCGGGGTTCGGCATGGGGGAGAAGGGCGAGGCGTACTTGTACGTCGCCTTGCCGCCCTGCGAACGGACCTTCTCGAACGCCGAGTTCGGGTACAGGTACAGCCGGTACAGCGAGGAGTACAGCGTGGTCCGCTGGTCGTCCGTCGCGCCCTCGACCTCCACCTTCTTCATCAGCGTGTCCCACTGGGCGCGCGCCGCGTCCCGTACGGCACCGAAGGACCGCTTCGCCGGGAGCTCCTGCGCGAGGTTGTCCTTCGCCTGGTCGACGCTGATCAGCGACGTCGCGAGGCGCAGCGTGACCGTGCGGTCCTTGCCCGCGTCGAACGTGAAGTGCCCCTTCACGCCCGAGGCGGCGGAGTCCGTCACCGGCTTGTCGAAGACGCCGTAGACGAAAAGGCGTGTCGCGCCCGCCGACAGACCGGACTTCACGTCGGAGTAGCCCGTGACGGTCCCGCTCTCCTTGTCGAGCGTGAGCCCGCCCTGGTCGGAGACGTTGTCGAAGACGACGCTCGCGTCGTCGTCCGGGTAGCTGAAGCGCAGCGCCGCCGCGTGGTCGGTCGGCGTCATCTCCGCCTTCACGCCGTTCTGGAACGTCACGCCGTAGTACGAGGGCGTCGCCGTCTCGTCGTCGTGCTTGAACGGCAGCGCGCGCCCGGAACGCGAGGTGTCGAGCGCGTCGCCCTTCTTCGCCGACGGCATCACCTGGAACGTCTGCCGGTCACCCATCCACGGGCTCGGCTCGTGGCTCGCCGCGAACGCCTCCATGGTCGGCAGGTTGTCCGCGTTGTTGTCGCGCGCGTAGTCGTACAGCCAGCTCAGCGAGCCCGCGTTGGTCACCGGCGTCCAGAAGTTGAAGCCGTGCGGTACGGCCGTCGCCGGGAAGGTGTTGCCGCGCGAGAAGCCCCCGGTGGAGTTCGTGCCGCGGGTCGTCGACGCGTAGTCGCTCAGGTGCGCCTTCGGCTTGACCGGTTGGGCCTTGGCGATGCTGATGTCGTCGAGCCAGCCGCGGAACTTCGCCGGACCCTTGGGGGAGTCGTACGCGACGAGGACCCGGTCGACCGTCTTGCCGGCGGCCACGGACCCGATGCCCGACGTCACGGCGTTCCACTGGTTCACGTACAGCCGCTTGGCCGCGCCCTGCCCCTGCGGGGTGAGCGCGCCGCCGTAGGAGTCGACCGCCTTGAGGTCGCTCAGGTACGTGCCGTCGGTGAAGGCGAGGTCGACGGAGACGTTCGTGGCGTCGTAGTCGCGGTCACCGTCCGCCATCGACGGGAAGACCTTGTACGCCAGCTCGGTGTCCTTGGCCACCGCCACGTTCACGTCGAAGACCTTGTTGTACGAGTACGCGCGCCCGTCGCCCTTGTGGGTACCGGCGTAGCGCAGCGCGCGCGTCCCGGTGAAGCCGACGCCCGCCTTGGCGGTCGGCGAGGCGGTGGGGCCGCGGTCGACCAGCGAGAGCATGTCCTCGGGGGCCGGGGCGGAGTCCCCGCCCGTCGAGAGCTGGAGGTCGGCGAGCTGCGTCGCGTCGCTCGCGCCGTTGTTCTTGGTGAACTCGACGCGGAAGTGGGCGTACTCCGCCGGGTTCTCGATGTCGTACGACTTCAGCTGGTGCCGCTTGTCGAACGTCTCGCCGGAGCGGGTGTCGAGCGTCTTCCAGTCCTTGCCGTCCGTCGAACCCTTCAGGGTCCAGTCCTTGGGGTCGCGCTCGTCGTGGTCGTTGGCCGACGTGAGCGCGTACTTCGATATCTTGACCGGCTCGTCGAGGTCGTACTCGACCCAGGCGGTCGGCGTGAACGCCAGCCACTTGGTCGTCGCCTCGCCGTCGACGAGGTTCTCCTTGGTCTCGCCGCCGCCCGTGTTCTCGTCGCTGGCGCGGACGTCGGTGACATGGCCGTTCACATTGCCGGGCATGCCGCTGCTGTACGCGCCGTCGACGCCGCTCGCCCGCTTCTCCCCGCCCGGGGCGGTCTCCACGGTGTTCAGCCAGTCGGGCGCGGGCTGCCCGGCCTCGAAGGAGGAGCGGAACTCCGGCTTCCCTCCGGCGGCCTGGGCGGCCGGGGCGGGACCGAGCCCCTGTCCCGCCGCCGCGAGCACGAGCGCGGCCGCGCCGAGCGCCGCCGTGCCGCCGAGTCTGTGCCTGGACCTGAGGTGTCTGTATCTGCCTCGCATAAAGGGCGTACCCTCCGGCTACTGGACAACGTTGTCAGTTGCTGAGCAAGGTCCAGTAGGGGTGCAAGTGCGCAGCGGTGTCAAGGGTGTTGGAGCGAGTGTGCGTGTCGGCGGGTGCGGGCGAGCAGCGCGCCCGCCGCGGTGACCAGCGCGAGCGCCCCGAAGCCGTACGTGAGGGTGGCCGTCGACGCGACGGCGGCGACCA
Source organism: Streptomyces sp. EDA2-14 (assembly GCF_054963755.1). Taxonomy (NCBI): domain Bacteria; kingdom Bacillati; phylum Actinomycetota; class Actinomycetes; order Kitasatosporales; family Streptomycetaceae; genus Streptomyces; species Streptomyces sp. EDA2-14. The sequence goes on along the minus strand of NZ_JBUEGE010000003.1, from coordinate 502,401 downwards.
GCAGCGGGCCGCCCGCGTCGCCGAGTTCCCGGCCGAGTTCGGCGGCGCCCATGGTCTGCCCGAGGCGCTCCTTCGGCGTCGCGGACGCCAGCGCGGCGAAGCCGAGCGGGGTGATCAGGCCGGTGCCGAGGCCGATGAGGGCGGCGGCGAGGAGGATGCCGGTGAGGCCGGGCAGCATCGCGCAGGCGAGCCCCGCGGCGGTGGCGGCCAGCCCGGCGGCCAGGCCCGTACGCGTACCGAGGCGCCCGTCGTCCAGGGCCCGCCCGGCCCGCGGCTGGACCACCGCGGCGCAGGCCGCGAGCAGGGAGACGGCGGCGCCGGTGGCGACCGTGCCGAGCCCCGCCACGCGGCCGGAGACCGGCAGGAAGCCGACCCCGACGGAGAGCGCGGCGGTCGCGGCGGCGAGCGCGGCCGTCGGGCCGAGGAACACCGGATCCACGAGGCGCCGGGCCAGGTCGAGGACCGTCTGCCGGGCCTTGGGCAGCGGCGGCACGGCGGGCACGACGAGCGCGGCCCACAGGGCGACGGCGGCGCCGAGCACCGCGAGCACGAAGAACAGCAGACGCAGACCGCCGGCCCACACCAGCACGCCGCCCAGCAGCGGGCCGAGTGTGTAGCCGACGGACTTGTGGAAGCCGTAGGAGCCAAAGGCCCTGCCGTGCTTGGCCGTTGGGTTGAGCCGGGCGACCAGCGCGGACGCCGAGGGGGAGAACGCGGAGGCGGCGGCGCCCTGGCCGAGCCGGGCCGCCCACAGCAGCGCGGGGCTGTCGGCGATCGCGTACAGGGCGGAGGCCGCGGCGAACGCGGCGAGGCCGCCGAGGAGCACGGGGCGGGCGCCGATCCGGTCGGCGAGTGTCCCGAAGAGCGGCTTGAGCACGACCTCGGCGCCGTCGTAGAGGGCGAGCAGGCCGCCGAGGACGAGCAGTGAGGTGACCGCGTCGTCCGTGTCGCCGCCGAGGGTGGCGGCGATTCCGTGGGCGCCGAAGGCGGTGGTGAAACCGGCCGCGTACAACGGCCACATCCGGCGGGTCGTGGACACGTTCCGGAATGTAGCAGGCGTCGCTTCCCGCCTCATGGTTCAGCGAAATCCGGGACCTTGAGAACCGTTCCTCCTACACCCTTTGCACGCAAGGAAGTTGAAAGATCGTCTTCGTCGGTCGTGCGACGTATTTCCGGGAGGTCTCAACTCGGAAAAGACCGATACCCAAACCTGCATTCGATCTTGCCCCCCTCACAGGAAGTGGACTATACCTGTCGCCACCGCCCCGACCCGTCGTGAGTTCCGGGCGGGCATCACCCAGCTCCACCTGTGTTACGCAGCACATCACCGCGGTGCCGGGGAGGATCCGGTTCACCGCCTGAGTCCTGGAGAAGGCGAGGACTTGAGCATGGGATCCACTTCCGAGCAGAACACGCAGAGCACCAACGGTGGCGTCGGCCGCCGCGATCTGATGAAGCGCTCCGCGGCGCTCGGCCTGCTGTCCGTACCGGCCATGGGCATGCTCTCCGCGTGCGCCAGCGGCAGCGACGACAGCGGCAGCAAGGACAAGGGCGGCAAGAAGTCCGCCAAGAACCCGCTGGGCGTGAACGAGAGCGCCGCCGTCTCCGTGGTCATCTTCGACGGTGGGTTCGGTACTCAGTACGCCAAGGACGCCACCAAGATGTACGAGAAGGCGCACCCGAAGGCGAAGGTCAACTTCCACTCGACGCAGAAGATCCAGTCCGAGCTGCAGCCGAAATTCAACGGCGGCACCCCGCCGGACCTGATCGACAACTCCGGCGCCGAGCAGATGGACATGGGTGTTCTCTTCTCGAAGAAGCAGCTCGCGGATCTCACGCCGCTCCTCGACGCCCCGTCCGTCGACGACCCGAACAAGAAGTTCCGCGACACGCTGCGCCCCGGTGTCGTCGAAATGGGCCAGTTCGAGGGCTCGCAGTGCGTCGTGATGTACATGGCCTACACCGTGTACGGCGTCTGGTACTCCAAGAAGGCGCTCGACGGCCTCGACGCGGAGTACCCGCAGACCTGGGACGACATGCTCGCCGTCTGCGAGAAGGCGAAGAAGAAGGGCATGGCGGGCTGGACGTACGCGGGCAAGTACCCGTACTACCTGCCGTTCTCGCTCTACCCGTTCATCGCCAAGATCGGTGGCCGCGAGGTCCTCGACAAGATCGACAACCTGGAGCCGAACGCCTGGAAGGACCCGGCCGTCAAGGCCGCCTTCGAGGCGTACTACGAGCTCTACAAGAAGGGCTACATCCTCAAGGGCACGCCAGGCATCGACCACATCCAGTCCCAGACCGCCTGGGCCAAGGGCAAGGCGCTGTTCCTCCCGAACGGCTCCTGGGTCGAGAACGAGTCGGCGAGCGTCATCCCCAAGGACTTCGAGCTGACCGTCAGCGCCCCCTCCGGCCTCGACAAGAGCGACAAGATGCCGTTCGGCACCATCTGGGCGGCCGGCTCCGAGCCGTACATCGTCCCGGCGCAGGCGAAGAACACGCAGGGCGGCATGGAGCAGCTGCGCATCATGCTCAGCGAGGCGTCCTCGAAGAACACCACGAAGCTCGTGAAGTCGCTGACGGCTTACAACGGCGGCACGGAGGGCATCAAGCTGACGTCGGGCACGGAGTCGGCCAACGCGGCCCTCGAGCTGGCCAAGGACAACGTGGTCAACCCCCGTATGCAGGACTGGTACGCGAAGCTCCAGAAGGAACAGATCGGTGTCGCCTGTCTGGGCGAGATGATGGCAGGCCGCATGACCCCGGCCGAGGCCATCAAGAAGATCCAGGCCTTCGCGGACGCGACGGCCAAGGATCAGTCCATCAAGCACTACAAGCACCAGTAGCAGCAGGGCACATGAGCAACTGTCACCAGCGGCGGCGCCCGCCTACCGATCGGGGTCGTTAACCATGCAACACGGCAAGTACCGCTTCATTGTGGGGTTCTTGGTGGCCCCCTTGGTGCTGTACGCGGTCTTCGTCATCTGGCCGTTCATCCAGGCGATCTACTACTCGTTCACCGACTGGACCGGACTGAGCCCGGATTTCAAGATGGTGGGCTTCGCGAACTACAAGAGGATGTTCGAGGACGACGTCTTCTGGAAGGCGTTGCAACACAGCGTCATGTTCGTGGTGTTGCTGCCGCTGGTGACGCTCGGCCTCGCACTGTTCTTCGCCTTCATGATCAATGTGGGCGGGCGGCACCGGAAGGGCGCCACCATCGCGGGAGTGCGGGGTTCGGGCTTCTACAAGATCGCGTACTTCTTCCCGCAGGTGCTTTCGATCGCGATCGTCGCGATCCTCTTCCGGTTCGCGTACAGCCCCAATGACGGGGCGATCAACGGGGCGCTGCGGGCGATCGGCCTGGACTCGCTCGCGCAGGACTGGCTGGGCGACCCGAACGTCGCCCTGTGGTCCATCATGGCCGTCCTGGTGTGGAGCACCGTCGGGTTCTTCGTGGTCCTCTTCTCGGCGGGCATGGCGTCCATTCCGAAGGACTTCTACGAGGCGGCGCTGCTCGACGGGGCCGGCCGGGCCACCACCTTCTTCAGGATCACCGTGCCCCTGCTGTGGGACACCATCCAGTCCGGCTGGATCTACATGGGCATCCTGGCCCTCGGCGCCGAGGCCTTCGCCTCGGTCCAGATCATGTCCGTGGGGCCGGGCGGCCCCGCCTACTCGACGACCGTCCTTCCCCTGTACGTCTGGCAATCGGCGTTCCGTGACGCGAACGCCGCCTACGCAACGACGATCGGTGTCGCCCTGCTCGTCCTCACGCTGCTGTTCGCGGCCGTCGTGATGCGCCTCGGTCGACGCGAGCGGCTGGAGTACTGACCATGAAGACCACCGACACCCCGCCGTCCGAGGTGCCCGCCCAGCGCGGCAGCGGCGGCGACCCGGTCACCAAGACCGAGCCCTCCCGCAAGGGCAAGGAGAAGAGCAGCGAGGGCGGCGTCCTCAACGTCTTCTCGCACGGCATGCTCGTCCTCTGGGCCTTCATGGTCGTCATGCCGCTGCTGTGGGCGGTGATGACGTCCTTCAAGACCGACGGCGACATCTTCGGCTCGCCCTGGTCGCTGCCGGACAAGCTGCATTTCGAGAACTGGTCGCGCGCGTGGTCCGACGCGCACATGAGCGAGTACTTCCTCAACACCATCATCGTGGTGGGTCTCTCGCTCGCCGGCACGCTCGTGTTCGGCTCGATGGTCGCGTACGTGCTGGCCCGCTTCGAGTTCCCGGGCCGCCGCTTCATCTACTTCCTGTTCATCGGCGGCATGAGCTTCCCGATCATGCTGGCCCTGGTGCCGCTGTTCTTCGTCATGAAGAACATGGCCCTGCTGAACACGATCCACGGCCTGGTGCTCGCCTACATCGCGTACTCGCTGCCGTTCACGGTGTTCTTCCTCACCTCGTTCTTCCGGACGCTGCCCACCTCGATCGCGGAGGCGGCGTTCGTCGACGGGGCCTCGCACACCCGGACGTTCTTCCAGATCATGCTGCCGATGGCCAAGCCCGGCCTGATCAGCGTCGGCATCTTCAACTTCCTCGGGCAGTGGAACCAGTACATGATCCCGACGGTCCTCAACACGGAGGCCGACAAGCGCGTCCTCGCCCAGGGCCTCGTCGAGCTCGCCACGAGCCAGGGATACAAGGGCGACTGGTCCGGACTCTTCGCGGGCCTGGTGATGGCGATGCTGCCGGTGCTGGCGGCGTACATCATCTTCCAGCGACAGGTCGTTCAGGGGTTGACCGCGGGGGCGCTGAAGTAGCGCTCTGCTTTCTGGTGCGACGAACCATCCGGCCCCGGGGCAAATCCCTCCGGGGCCGGACTTCTGCGCGTTTCCTCGGCAAGGTATTTCCGTCAAGGGCTTGACGGCGGAGACACCTTCAGCGGAGCTTGGAGTTCATAACTTGTACAAGGTCCGGTCACACTGGGTGACGCGGACCAAAGATGAGGTGGAGAGAGTCAATGGAGACTCCGGGGTCGCAGTCCTCGCTGCACCGGGCCAATCTCGAGCGGGTCGTACGTGCCGTGCGGCTTGCCGGTTCGCTCACGCAGGCGGAGATCGCGAGGACGACGGGCCTGTCGGCCGCGACGGTCTCCAACATCGTCAGGGAGCTCAAGGACGGCGGGACGGTCGAGGTCACGCCCACATCGGCCGGCGGCCGCCGGGCCCGCAGCGTCTCCCTCAGCGGCGACGCCGGGATCGTGATCGGCGTCGACTTCGGCCACACCCACCTGCGCGTGGCCGTAGGCAACCTCGCCCACCAGGTGCTCGCGGAGGAGTCCGAGCCGCTCGACGTGGACGCCTCCGCCGCGCAGGGCTTCGACCGGGCCGAGGAGCTGGTGGAGCGCCTCATCGAGGCCACGGGCGTGGACCGCTCGAAGGTCGCGGGCGTCGGGCTCGGCGTGCCAGGACCGATCGACGTGGAGAGCGGCACGCTGGGCTCCACGTCGATCCTGCCGGGCTGGGCCGGCACCAAGCCCGCCGAGGAGCTGGCGCGGCGCCTGGGCGTCCCGGTGCACGTCGACAACGACGCGAACCTCGGCGCGCTCGGCGAGCTGGTGTGGGGCAGCGGCCGCGGTGTGAAGGACCTCGCGTACATCAAGGTCGCCAGCGGTGTCGGCGCAGGGCTCGTGATCAGCGGAAAGATCTACCGCGGCCCCGGCGGCACGGCGGGCGAGATCGGGCACATCACGCTCGACGAGTCGGGGCCCGTGTGCCGCTGCGGCAACCGCGGCTGCCTGGAGACCTTCACCGCCGCCCGGTACGTCTTGCCCCTGCTCCAGTCCAGCCACGGGACCGACCTCACGATGGAGGGCGTCGTGCGGCTCGCGCGCGACGGGGACCCCGGCTGCCGCCGCGTCGTCGCGGACGTGGGGCGGCACATCGGCTCCGGCGTCGCGAACCTGTGCAATCTGCTGAACCCCAGCCGGGTGGTGCTCGGCGGCGATCTGGCGGAGGCCGGAGAGCTGGTCCTGGGGCCCATCAGGGAGTCCGTGGGGCGCTACGCGATCCCCAGCGCCGGGCGCCAACTCTCGGTCCTCCCAGGGGCGTTGGGCGGCCGCGCCGAGGTGCTCGGGGCACTGGCCCTCGCGCTGAGCGAGATGGGCGATTCGATGCTTTTGGACGGGTCCGGTGCGGGCTCTGTGCCCGCAGCCACACCTGCCTTCACTTAGAAAACGCATGACACCGTTGCCAACCCGTTAAGGATTTACTCCTTGACGCTGCGGTTGCGGCCGAGTTGACTTCCAGCCACCTCGGCCGCAACGACGCGGCCTCGTCAGGGAGGTTTCTGAAGTGAACACGCGTATGCGTCGTGCCGCCGTTGCCATCTGTGCCAGTGCCATGGCCGTGTCTCTCGCCGCCTGTGGCAGCGCCAAGGAGTCCAAGGACGAGGGCGACAAGACCGCCGGCAAGAAGACCGACGCGCTGAAGATAGGTCTGCTCCTTCCGGAGAACCAGACGGCGCGTTACGAGAAGTTCGACAAGCCCATCATCGAGCAGCAGGTCAAGAAGCTGACGAACGGCAAGGGCAAGGTCCAGTACCTCAACGCCAAGCAGGACGCGTCCGTCCAGTCGCAGCAGATCGACACCATGATCACCAACAAGGTGGACGTGCTGATCCTCGACTCGGTCGACGCCAAGGCCGTCGCCGGCGGTGTGAAGAAGGCCAAGGACGCCGGCATCCCCGTCGTCGCCTACGACCGCCTGGCCGAGGGTCCGATCTCCGCCTACACCTCGTTCGACAACGAGGAGGTCGGCAAGACGCAGGGCAAGGCGCTGCTGAAGGCCCTGGGCGACAAGGCCAAGCCGAGCAACCAGATCGTCATGATGAACGGCTCGGCCACCGACCCGAACGCCGGTGACTTCAAGAAGGGCGCCCACTCCGTCCTCGACGGCAAGGTGAAGGTCGCCAAGGAGTACGACACCAAGGAGTGGAAGCCGGAGAACGCCAACGCCAGCATGGAGGCCGCGATCTCCGCGCTCGGCAAGGACAAGATCGTGGGCGTCTACTCCGCCAACGACGGCCTGGCCGGCGGCATCATCACCGCGCTCAAGGGCGCGGGCGTCTCCAAGCTTCCCCCGGTCACCGGCCAGGACGCCGAGCTCGCCGGCGTGCAGCGCATCGTGACCGGCGACCAGTACATGTCGGTCTTCAAGTCGTACCCGCAGGAGGCCGAGACCGTCGCCAAGATGGCCGTCTCGATCGCCAAGGACGGCAAGCTCGACAGCTCGCTGCAGACCACCAAGGTCGACAGCGGCAGTGCGAAGGACATCCCCTCCGTGATCGTCCCGGTGGTCTCGCTGACCCAGGACAACATCAAGGACACGGTCATCAAGGAGGGTTACTACACGGTCAACGACATCTGCACGGCCAAGTACAAGAAGGCCTGCGACAAGATCGGCCTGAAGTAACCCGCACATGGGCGCAAGTCGCCCTCTGATGCACGTCCGGCGCCCCGCCGCCAACAGCCCCGCAGCTCAACGGCCGGGCGCCGGACGGAACACCCAACACCCCCCTCATTCTTCTGAGTTCAACCTCCCGCCGGGTCAGGCCTTGGCGGTGAAGGAGATGGTTCACGTGTCCGCTACGCCCGTGCTGGCGTTGCGCGGGGTCTCCAAGCGATTCGGTGCCGTGCAGGCGCTCACCGACGTAGAGCTTGAAGTCCACGCCGGTGAGGTGGTCGCCCTGGTCGGCGACAACGGTGCCGGAAAGTCCACCCTGGTCAAGACGATCGCCGGCGTGCACCCCATCGATGACGGTGTCATCGAGTGGCACGGCAAGGCCGTCGCCGTCAACCGGCCGCACGATGCCCAGGACCTGGGGATCGCGACCGTTTATCAAGACCTCTCGCTGTGCGACAACATCGATGTCGTCGGCAACCTGTTCCTGGGGCGCGAGATCAAGAAGCGCGGCATCCTCGACGAGGTCGAGATGGAGCGCCGCGCCCAGGAACTGCTCGACACGCTGTCGATCCGGATACCCAGCGTCCGGATCCCGGTCGCCTCGCTCTCCGGCGGTCAGCGCCAGGTCGTGGCGATCGCCCGCTCCATGCTCGGCGAGCCCAAGCTGGTGATCCTCGACGAGCCGACCGCCGCCCTCGGCGTCGAGCAGACCGCTCAGGTCCTCGACCTCGTCGAGCGGCTGCGCGAGCGCGGCCACGCGGTCATCCTCATCAGCCACAACATGGCCGATGTGAAGGCCGTCGCCGACAAGGTCGGCGTGCTCCGGCTCGGCCGCAACAACGGCGTGTTCGACGTCAAGAGCACGTCTCAGGAAGAGATCATCTCCGCCATCACCGGCGCCACGGACAACGCCGTGACCCGACGTGCGGCGCGCGCGAACGGGGAGGCTCAGAAGTGAGCATCGACAAGACCAAAGCCCCCGTGGACGAACCCGGTGTCGCCGCCGGAGCCGCAGTGACCGCCGTGGACCCCCGCCTCCTCGTGCGCGAGCAGGGCTTCGCGGGCTACATCAGCGAGTTCAAGCGCAAGGTCAAGGGCGGTGACCTGGGCGCCATCCCGGTCGTCATCGGCCTGATCGTCATCGGCGCGATCTTCCAGAGCATGAACTCGGCGTTCCTGGGCGCGGAGAACCTCAGCAACATCTTCGTCGCGATGGTCGCCACCGGCATGATGTCGGTCGGCATCATCTTCGTGCTGATGCTCGGCGAGATCGACCTGTCGGTGGGATCCGTCTCCGGTGTCTCCTCGGCGATCACCGCGGTGCTGAGCGTCACGCACGGCATGAACGAATGGCTCGCCGTCCTCGCGTCGCTCGCCGCGGGCGCGGTCATCGGAGCCCTGCACGGCTTCTTCTTCGCACGGCTCGGCGCCCCGGCGTTCGCCGTCACCCTGGCGGGCCTGCTGTTCTGGAACGGCTTCATGCTCCAGATCCTGGGCTCCAACGGCACCATCAACCTCGACGGCGACGGCGTGGTCGGCAAGCTCACCACGTACTACTTCTCGGACGTCGCCGCCGCCTACGGCCTCGCCGTGATCGCGGTCCTCGGCTACTTCGTGCCGACCTTCCTCGGCAACCGGCGCCGCGAGGCCGCGGGGATCCCGTCCCGGCCGCTCAGCGACATCGTGCTGCGCACGGTGCTGCTCGCGATCGCCGTCTTCGGCGTCGCGGTCATCTTCAACCAGTACAAGGGCCTGCCGCTCGCGGTACTGCTCTTCGGCATCGTCCTCGTCGGCACCGACTTCATGCTGCGCCGCACTTCGTACGGCCGAAAGATCAACGCGCTCGGCGGCAGCGTCGAGGCCTCCCGGCGTGCCGGCATCAACGTCACGGCGATCCGGATCTCGGTCTTCTCCCTCGCGGGCCTGTTCGCGGCGGTCGGCGGCCTCTTCTGGGCCTCCAAGATCGCGGCGGCCAACCAGGGCGCCGGTGCCGGTGACCTTCTGATGAACGTCATCGCCGCGGCCGTCATCGGCGGCACCAGCCTCTTCGGCGGCCGGGGCCGCACCTGGAACGCGCTGCTCGGTGTGCTGGTGATCACGTCGATCCAGTACGGCCTCCAGCTCCAGGGCATCGCCACTCCGATCCAGTACATGATCACCGGCGCTGTGCTCCTCGCCACGGTCGTCATCGACTCGATCACCCGTAAGACCCAGAAGACCGCCGGCCGCGCCTGACGGCTCCCGGCCCTTCTGGCCTCGACTGACTGTGCCCGGCGTCAAGGGCGACGCCGGGCACAGTCATGCGCGCGCCGCGGGGTACTGGTTCCGTTTCGTGACGAGGGCGTGACGAGGAACGCACGGCCCGCACGCCGTCGCGACCGGCGGAACATTAGAATCGACAGGCCCAGCAAGCTCGACAGCTCAACCAGCTACTCACAGCTCTATCGCAAGGAGGCACGGGTGCCGTTGCTGACCCGCATCACGGGACCGCGCGATCTGGACCGGCTCAGCCTGGAGCAGCTGGACCAGCTGGCAGGCGAGATCCGGACCTTTCTCGTCGACGCGGTCTCCAAGACCGGCGGCCACCTCGGCCCGAACCTCGGCGTGGTCGAACTGACGATCGCCCTGCACCGTGTCTTCGAGTCCCCGCAGGACAAGGTCCTGTGGGACACCGGCCACCAGTCCTACGTGCACAAGCTGCTCACCGGCCGCCAGGACTTCGCCAAGCTGAAGCAGAAGGGCGGCCTGTCCGGCTACCCCTCGCAGGCCGAGTCCGAGCACGACGTGATCGAGAACTCGCACGCCTCCACCGTCCTCGGCTGGGCCGACGGCCTCGCGAAGGCGAATGAGATCCAGGACCGCGGCGACCACGTCGTGGCGGTCATCGGCGACGGCGCCCTCACCGGCGGCATGGCCTGGGAGGCGCTGAACAACATCGCCGCCGCCAAGGACCGCCCCCTCGTCATCGTGGTGAACGACAACGAGCGCTCCTACGCGCCCACCATCGGCGGCCTCGCCAACCACCTCGCGACCCTGCGCACCACGGACGGCTACGAGCGCTTCCTGGCCCGCGGCAAGGACCTCCTGGAGCGCACTCCGGTCGTCGGCCGCCCCCTCTACGAGACGCTGCACGGCGCCAAGAAGGGCCTCAAGGACTTCATCGCCCCGCAGGGCATGTTCGAGGACCTCGGCCTGAAGTACGTCGGCCCGATCGACGGCCACGACATCGAGGCCCTGGAGTCCGCGCTCAACCGCGCCAAGCGCTTCGGCGGCCCCGTCATCGTGCACTGCCTCACGGAGAAGGGCCGCGGCTACACGCCCGCCCTCCAGGACGAGGCCGACCGCTTCCACGGCATCGGCCCCATCCACCCCGACACCGGCCTGCCGATCAAGGCCTCGGGCGCCGACTGGACCTCCGTCTTCGGCGACGAGATGGTCGAGCTCGGCCGCGAGCGCGAGGACATCGTGGCGATCACCGCCGCGATGCTGCAGCCGGTCGGCCTGAAGAAGTTCGCCGAGGAGTTCCCCGAGCGGGTCTACGACGTCGGCATCGCCGAGCAGCACGCGGCGACGAGCGCGGCGGGCCTCGCCCAGGGCGGCCTCCACCCGGTCTTCGCGGTGTACGCGACGTTCCTCAACCGCGCCTTCGACCAGGTCCTGATGGACGTGGCGCTGCACAAGTGCGGCGTGACGTTCGTGCTCGACCGGGCCGGCATCACCGGCACCGACGGCGCCTCGCACAACGGCATGTGGGACATGTCCCTCCTCCAGGTCGTCCCCGGCTGCCGCATCGCGGCCCCGCGCGACGCCGACCAGGTCCGCGCCCAGCTGCGCGAGGCGGTCCAGGTCAAGGACGCCCCCACCGTCGTCCGCTACTCCAAGGGCGCGGTCGGCCCGGCCGTCGAGGCGGTCGGCAGGATCGGCGGCATGGACGTGCTGCGCAAGGCCTCCTCGGAGCGTCCCGACGTCCTCCTGGTCTCGGTCGGCGCCCTCGCCCCGATGTGCCTGGAGATCGCCGACCTCCTCGACAAGCAGGGCATCACGACGACCGTCGTCGACCCCCGCTGGGTCAAGCCGGTCGACGAGGCGATGGCCCCGCTGGCCGAGCGCCACCGCGTCGTCGTCACCGTCGAGGACAACTCCCGCGTGGGCGGCGTCGGCTCGTCCATCGCCCAGGCCCTGCGCGACGCGGGCGTCGACGTCCCGCTGCGCGACTTCGGCATCCCGCCGCGCTTCCTCGACCACGCCTCCCGCAAGGAGATCATGGCCGAGATCGGCCTCACGGCGCCGGACATCGCCCGCCAGGTGACGGGTCTGGTGTCGAAGCTGGACGGCCGTTACGAGGAGGCCCCCGCGAAGACGGTGGAGCCCGCGCGCGACTGACACGCGCCCCGAAATCGGCGACCGGGGCCGGTCGATCCCCCATTAGGGGGCTCGACCGGCCCCATTCGCATGAATACGGTTGACTCGCCCGCGCGCCGAAGCCAATGCGTCTCGATCATGGGACGACGAAGCCCATGGAGGTAGCCGGTGAGCACCCAGCCAGACGCAGGCGCGGAACGCACCCGCAACGGCCTGTTCAGGACCAAGTCCATCGAGCAGTCCATCCAGGACACCGAGGAGCCCGAGCACCAGCTCAAGAAGTCCCTCTCCGCCCTCGACCTCACGGTCTTCGGCGTCGGTGTCGTCATCGGTTCCGGCATCTTCGTCATCACCGGCACGGCCGCCACCGACTACGCGGGCCCGGCCGTCACCATCGCCTTCGTCGTCGCCGCCGTGGTCTGCGCCCTCGCGGCGCTCTGCTACGCCGAGTTCGCCTCGACGGTCCCGGTCGCCGGATCCGCGTACACCTTCGCCTTCGCCTCGCTCGGCGAGTTCCCGGCCTGGATCATCGGCTGGGACCTGATCCTCGAACTGGCACTGGGCTGCGCGACGGTCTCGGTCGGCTGGTCGGGCTACGTACAGTCCCTCCTGGACAGCTGGGGCATCCCGCTCCCGGCGGCGCTCCAGGGCCCCGGCTCGGGCCACGACGGCTTCAGCTTCAACATCGCCGCGTTCCTGCTGGTCATCGCCGTGATGACGGTCGTCGTGATCGGCATGAAGCTGTCGGCGTGGGTGACGTCCGTGGTCGTCGCCATCAAGGTGACGGTCGTCCTGATCGTGATCGCCGTGGGCGCCTTCTTCATCAAGGGCGCCAACTACACCCCGTACATCCCGCCCGCCCAGGACAACAAGAGCGGTTCGGGTCTGAGCGCGACACTCCTCGAAGGCATCGCCGGGTTCACGCCGTCCAGCTTCGGCGTCATGGGCATCTTCACCGCGGCGGCCGTCGTCTTCTTCGCGTTCATCGGCTTCGACGTCGTCGCGACCGCCGCAGAGGAGACCCGCAACCCGCAGAAGGACGTCCCGCGCGGCATCCTCGGCTCCCTCGCCATCTGCACGGTCCTCTACGTCGCCGTGGCCGCGGTCGTCACCGGCATGCAGAACTACAAGGACCTCGACCCGGGCGCGCCCCTCGCGGAGGCCTTCAAGTCGGTCGGCCACCCGTTCTGGGCGGGCCTGATCTCCTTCGGCGCGGTCATCGGCCTGACGACCGTCTGCATGATTCTGCTGCTCGGCCAGAGCCGCGTCTTCTTCGCGATGAGCCGCGACGGACTGCTGCCCCCGATCTTCAGCGCGGTGCACCCCAAGTTCCGTACGCCCTACCGCTCGACGATCATCCTGGGCTTCCTGACGGCCCTGGTCGCGGGCTTCATCTCGCTGGAGGAGCTCTCCAAGCTGGTCAACATCGGCACGCTGTTCGCCTTCGTCGTCGTGGCGCTCGGCGTCCTGATCCTCCGCCGCACCCGCCCCGACCTGCCGCGCGCCTTCAGAGCCCCGTGGGTCCCGTTCCTCCCCATCGCCTCGGTGGCGTGCTCGGTGTGGCTGATGCTCAATCTGTCGGTGGAGACATGGCTGCGGTTCGCGGTGTGGATGGTGGTCGGCGTGGTCATCTACTTCGCGTACGGCCGCAAGCACAGCCGCGCGGTGGAGGAGAAGACGGCGCGGGGCGGCGCCCGGTAATCGTCGCTCGATCCTCCGCCCCCTTATGTCCTTACTAAGTAGGACATACGGGAGCGGATAGTTTGGCGCCCATGCTCACCGAGGCGCCCCGGTCACGACCGTACGTATCCACAGACCGCGCCGGCTCCTCAAGACGCGGCCGCACCCGCCGCTACTGGCCCCGCCTGATCCTGTGTCTGACGGTCGTCACCTGCGTCACCCGCATCCCGTCCTTCACCCGCCCGCTGTGGAACCCCGACGAGGGCTATCTGGCGGTCCAGGCACGGATGTTGGCGCACGGCGGCACGCTCTACGAAACCGTTGTCGACCGCAAACCCCCGCTGCTGCCCTGGCTCTACGAGGCGGTGTTCGCGCTCTTCGGTTCGGACTCGCTCACGCCGGTGCGGATCTGCGCGGTGGCGGCGCACGTGGTGACGGCGGTCTTCCTCGCCTCGCTCGCCCGCCGCCGCTGGGGCGACCCGGCGGGCGCCACGGCGGGCGCCCTGTACGTCGTGCTGTCCATCGGCCTGAACCCACAGGACACGCAGGCGGCCACCTTCGAGGTGTTCATGCTGCCGTGGACCGCGGCGGCGATGTGGTGCGCGGACCGGCGCAGGTGGGGCTGGTGCGGGATCGCCCTCGCGGGCGCGTTCCTGACGAAGCAGACCGGGGGAGCGGTGCTGCTGCCGGTGGTGTGGATGCTGTGGCGGGCGGGGTGGCCGCGGCGCGGGCTGCTGCGCTGCGCGGCCGGGGCGCTCGCACCGCTCGCGGCCGCCGCGCTGGCCACGAACCCCGCCGGCTTCGTCTTCTGGACGGTGACGGGCTCGGGCGCCTACGCCGCCGTCACCGGCTCCGAACTCCACGTACTCGTACGAGGACTGACCAACGCGGCGATCCTCGCGGGGGCGTGCGCGGGTGTGCTGCCGCCGGTCGTGCGGGTGCTGCGGATCGCGCGGACGGGCTGCGCGGACCTGTGGCTCTGGCTCGCGTCATCGGCCGCGGCGGTCGCCGTCGGCTTCCACTTCTTCGGCCACTACTACCTTCAACTGGTGCCGCCGCTGGCTCTGTTGGGGGCACTGGCGTTGCACATTCTCCCCCGCGAACACCTGAGACGTTCCCTGCTCGCCACGGCGGCCTGCGGCGCCCTGTTCCTGACGTGGGGCCTGCTCGCACCACGCACCGAACTCGCCCACGCGCAGCGGGTGGCGTCCGTGGTCAAGGAGCACGCCTCCCCGGACGAGCGGGTCCTGATCTGGGGCATGCACCCGGAAACGTACTGGCTGGCGAACCGCACCCCGGCGAGCCGCTTCCTGACGGCGGGCCTCCTGACGAACTACAGCGGGGGCCGCGACGGCGGCAGGGTGGGGGAGCGGTACGGGGTACCGGGCAGCTGGCCGACGTTCCGCTCGGAGGTGCGACGCCGCCCCCCGACGGTGATCGTGGACGACTCGCGCGGGGAGGCGTACGGGCCGGGGCGCGTGGGGGCGGTGCGCCGGATGCTGGCGGGGTATCGGCCGGTGGAGCGGGTGGAGGGGGCGGTGGTGTACGTGCGGATCCACGCGGACCAGAGCGCCCCGTCCTGGCCGGCCGCCGGTCAGCCGCCCTTCGCGGGAGACTTCTTCGCCGACTCGGGGATCTCGCGGTCGCCGCGGATCGCCTTCCACAACGTGTCGGCCTGCGGCTGCGCGGCCACGACCCGGTTCGGGTCCGTCTTGTCGTAGGCGACCGGAAGCATGATCGTCTCCATGCTCGCCGGGTCGACGCCCTGCATGCTCCGCCCGAACGTGGCGAGCTTGGTGAGCGAGGCGAGCCCGTTGTCGGTCGTGAGCGAGGCGGTGAGGCTGTCCGCGATCTTGTACGTCTTGGTGGGGCTGCCCAGCAGATCCTGCTGCTTGATCTCGCTCAACAGGGCGACCATGAACTGCTGCTGGAGCCCGATCCGGCCGAGGTCGGAGCCGTCTCCGATGCCGTGCCGGGTCCGGACGAACGCCAACGACTGCGTGCCGTCCAGCTTGTGCGTCCCGGCGGTCAGGTCGAGCCCACTGGACTTGTCGTGAATCGGCTTGTCGACGGTGACGGTCACCCCGCCGATGGCGTCGACCAGGCCCTTGAACCCGGAGAAGTCGATCTCGACGAAGTGGTCCATGCGCACTCCGGACATCGCCTCGACGGTCTTGACCACACACGCCGGACCGGCAAGCGAGTACACGGAGTTGAACATGACGCGCTGCGCCGAGGGCGTCGTCGTGCCGTCCGTCTTCGTGCACGCGGGCCGGCTCACGAGGGTGTCGCGCGGGATGCTCACGGCGGTCGCACGGGACCGCCCCTCGGGTATGTGCAGCACCATCGCGGTGTCGGACCGGGCGCCGGCGACCTTGCCGGTACCGAGCGAGGCGTTCTTGCCCGACCGGGAGTCGGAGCCGAGCACCAGGATGTTCTGCCCCGACGTCGGAAGCTTCTCGGGCCGCTCGCCGCCGATGGCCTTGTCGAGGTCGACGCCGTCGATGTTGCTGTCGAGGCTGCTGTAGAGCCAGTAGCCGGTGCCGCCTGCGGCGAGGACGAGGACCAGCAGGGTCCACAGGATGATCCGTCGAACCCGTCTGCCACGACTCTTCACCTTGCGGCGCCCACGCCGCTCGGGAGGAGCCGCACGGCGGCGCGAGGTCGTGGTGGCATGGCTCATCGGCCTGAGTCCTTGTAAGTCGTGCCCGTGGGGCGGGTGTTCGGTGTGAGGACTCGGGTGGGGGGAGAGCCGGTCCGCGGTGTGGCTGGGGACTGTCGCAGCACTATAGACGTGAAATCGCCCGATAGAGCGGGGCATGTGACCGAAACGTGTCCAAGTTTGGAAGTTTGAATGAAGGAATAGTATGCGCGCATCGTCACGGACGGCGCTCCCGGTGCGTCCGTATCCCTACGGCGAGATCCAGGAAGGTACGCCAGGCCATGCGGAGAAGGTCGCCAGATACCCAAGGTGCCGACCGGCCAGTGGCCGAAGGGCAGCCGCGCCTCGCGTCCCGCGCCGCACACGGCCGCTGGCTCACGACCGGCAAGGACGGTCGGCTCAGTCTCTACGCCCTCGCCGATGGGGCCCTGTTGAGGTGGACCGAGCGCACCGTCGGCGGGCCCGGCTGGGACGGCCCCCACGCCGTGCCGGCGCCGGATCTTACGCATCTGGCCGTCGTGCAGGGGGCGGACACGTACGTCCACTTCCTCGGGCGCAGGCGGCGGACGGGGGCGGACGGTGCGCCGAGCGTCGATGTCGTCCACGCCACCCAGTACCAGACCGGCCTCGCCTTCACCGACTGGCGTTCGCTGGGCAACCCGCACAAGGACCGCGAGCAGGGGCGGCATGTCGCCCCACCGGTCGGGGCGACGGCCCGGGACGGCACCGTCCACGTCTTCGTGCGCGGGGCGCACGGCGGGCTGATGGTGCGGCGCGAGCACCCGAGCGGCAAGTGGCGTGCCTGGGAGGACCTTGGGGGTGCGGGGCTCGACGCGCGGTCGGCCCCGGTCGCCCTCGACGACGGCCGGATCGAGGTCGTCTCCGCCGCCGAGACGGGCGTGTTCGTCTGGGGGCAAGTGCAGCCCGGTGGTGACTTCACCGGGCCTCGTGGGTTCGGCCTTCACCCGACCCCGGGGACGCTCGCGGCGGTCGAGACCGGTCCGGGGCGGCCGACCGTCTTCTGGGCCGACGGTGCGGCCGGGAGTGCGGCGGCGTGGCGGACCGGCGCCTGGCCGCTGCCGCTGGGCGGTGGCCTTGCCGACGGCCCATATGCCGTACTGCGGGCCCCCGTTGACGGTTTCGACTGTGTCGTCCTCGCCGGTCGGGGTCCGGACGGCGGGGCCGTGCTCGGACTCGGCGGTACGGAGCACGAGGCGGGCGGGTTCTGGTGGTACGACCTGAACGAGGCCTGTCAGGGTTCCCCGGCTCTGGCCAGGGACGGGCGTGGCCGCATAGTGGTGGCCCTGCTCGGGCCCGACGGCGTACCCGCGGTCGCCAGGCAGGACGGCGAGGGGCTGACGCTGTCCCGGTGGCAGCGGCTCTGAAGACGGTTTCCGACCGTTCCTGAAAGATGGCCAGCACATTAACAGCGGTTGACCACTCAAAAGAGTTGCATAAGATGTGAAGGACTTGTGACCGCTGGGCCGGGGGGCTTTGACGAGGTCACAAGGGCGGATGACGCCAAGGCGACGTGAAGTGCCTTGTGGGCGCGCCGGGCAAGGGGAGGGCACCCACGTGGTGCGGCGAGCAGCCCATAGGGCGATATGTCTTGGTAGGAGTGTGGACCGGTGGGTAGTCCGCGGCTGAGTATTGTTGTCCCTTTTCAGGATGTTGAGGCATATCTGGGGGAGTGCCTGGAGTCCATCGCGCGCCAGTCGTTCCGCGACTTCGAGGTGATCCTCGTCGACGACGGATCCACCGACGAATCCACGCGGATCGCCGGCCAGTTCTGTGCCGCGGACCCACGGTTCCACCTGCTCCGCCAAGAGCCCCAAGGGCCCGGGCACGCGCGCAACACCGGCCTGCGGGCGATGCATCCGGACGGCGAGTTCCTCGCCTTCGTCGACGGTGACGACGTTCTTCCCGAGTACGCCTACGAGCTCTTGGTGCGCACCCTGGACGAGTCCGACTCGGACTTCGTCTCGGGCAACGTGCAGATGATGAACTCCACCAAGAAGTGGCAGTCGCCCCTGCACAAGGGGCCGATGCAGAAGAACCGCCGCGGCACCCACATCACCCGCAACGAGGCGCTCATCTACGACCGCACCGTGTGGAACAAGCTGTTCAGGCGGTCCTTCTGGGACCACCACTACATCGAGTTCCCCGAGGGCGTCCTCTACGAGGACTCCTGGGTCAACATGTTCGCCCACTTCCGGGCGACCAAGGTCGATGTCATCAGCGACACCGTCTACTTCTGGCGGCGCCGTGAGGGAGGTGCCGCTCCCTCCATCACCCAGCGCCACACCGAACTGTCCAACCTGCGCGACCGGGTCGCCGCCGTCCAGTCCGTCAGCCGGTTCCTGGCCGAACGACGGTCCAAGCTCTACCTGGAGAGCAAGCGCAAGTACGACCTGGCCTGCCTCAAGTCCGATCTCCTGCTGCATCTGAAGGTGCTGCCCGACGCGGACGAGGAGTACCAGGACGCCTTCATGGACTGGGCGAACGAGTTCCTCGACGAGGCCGACCCGGACATCATCGACGAACTGCCCGCCGAGATCCGCGTGAAATGGCTGCTGGTGCGCGAGGACCGGCTCGACGAACTCCTCGACGTCATCGAGTTCGAGCGCAAGGGCGGCCCCATCCCCGTCCAGCGGCGCTTCCACCGCTACCTCAAGTACCCCTACCTCGGGGACCGCGAGGTGGGCCTGGACCGCAAGGCGTACCGTCTCGACAAGGAGCTGTCCCTCAGCGGTTCGCTCGCCGGTGCCCGCTGGAGCACCAACGGTGATCTGCTCACGCTGACCGGCTCTGCCTACATCCGCTTCATCAACGTGCACAAGAAGCACATGTCGGTGAAAGCCATCGCCCTGCGCAACAAGAAGCAGGGGCGCATGGTCGTCACCGCGGCGAAGACCACGTACGCACCGCAGGCCACCGAGCGCTCCAACCAGAATCGTTACTGCTACGACTGGGCCGGCTTCGAGACGCGGATCGACACGACCCGGCTCAAGCGGAAGGGCAAGTGGGTCGAGGGCACCTGGGACGTCGCCGCGGGGGTCCTCAGCCGCGGCCTGTTCCGCTACCGCGGCATCGACCGGGGCGGCTCCGGGGCCGCCGCCAACCCGCCGTACAAGTACGTCGACAACAACACCCGCATCCTCCCTGTGTTCGTCCAGGGCAAGCTCAAGCTGCGCGTGGAGATCGTGCGGTGCCGGATCACCGGCCATCGTGTGGTGGGAGATCAGCTCGAGCTGCGCGGCGTCCATCTCGGCCCCAAGGTCCCGGCGTGGGGCAAGTTCCGGGTCGTGAGCATGGGCGGCGCCGGACGGCACGACGCCCGGGTCCACTTCACACCCGGCGGCGACGGCTGGTGCACGTTCACCACACGGCTGCCGCTGGACTCCCTCGTCCCCGGGTTCCGGGCCGAGGCTCAGGCCGGGGTCGACATCCCGGAGTCCTGGAGCATGGGCAGCAACGGCTGGAAGGCAACCTTCCATGTCGAGGGCCGGAAAATGGCTATTTATCCGGTTGTGGCACGGGGCACTCCCGACGGCCACTACCGGATGCCGGCGCACTTGCAGACGGGCGAGGCCGACCGCGAGATCGTCGTCCACCGCAACGGCTCCGGCTACCTCGTGCTGTTCGAGCGGGCCACCCTCCCGACGGCGAACCGTATCGCCTGGCGCGAGAACGGCGACCTGGAGATCATCGGCCAGTACGCCGCCGCGGACACCCTCACCGCACAGCAGTACCGCGACACCCACGTCGTGGTGCGCTCGCGCGCGCACGGTGCCGAGCGCGACGTTCCGCTGGAGTGGCACGGCAACAGGTTTCGCTGCGTGCTGTCCCCCGCGGCGATGCGCACCCTCGCCGGGGAGATCCCGCTGGCCTCCGGTCGCTGGGACTTCTACCTGCGGCGGCAGGACCTGTCCTCGGTCAGCCGCGAGGAGCGCCTCGAAGACCTGATGATCAAGATCCCGCAGGATCTGATCGCCGCGTTCCCGCAGCGGTACGAGGAGAACGAGCGCGGTTACGAACTCCAGGCCGAGGCCTACGACCGGCTCTCGCTGATGGTGGAGTCCGCGATGCCGGACCACGCCCGTGGCCCCTACCGGCAGAAGCTGCTGCGTACCAAGGCCTACCCGGCGGCCCGTCGAAGACCGGTGCTTCCCGCGATCCTGTTCGATGCCTTCAAGGGCACCCAGTACTCCGACAGCCCACGGGCCCTGCACGAGGAACTGGTGCGCCGGGGCGTCGACCTGGACCACCTGTGGGTCGTCAAGGACGACCAGGTGCAGGTCCCCGAGACCGCGATCGCGGTGCGCATGTGGTCGCCCGAGTGGTACGAGGCCCTGGCCACCAGCGCGTACATCGTGGCCAACAACCACATGCCGGACTGGTTCCAGAAGCGCGACGGCCAGGTCGTCGTCCAGACCTGGCACGGCACCCCGCTGAAGAAGATCGGCCACGACATCGAGGCCATCCACTTCGCGGACAAGCGCTACCTGGAGCGCGTGGAGAAGGAGGTGCAGAACTGGGACATGCTCGTCTCGCCCAACAGCTTCTCCACCCCCATCCTCAAGCGGGCCTTCGGCTTCCCCGGCGAAATGGTCGAGTGCGGATATCCGCGCAACGACCTGCTGCGCCGCCCCGGAATGGAGCACCGTGAGCAGGAGATCCGCCGCCGCATCGGCCTGCCCGACGGCAAGCGCGTCGTCATGTACGCCCCGACCTGGCGGGACGACCAGTTCTACGCCCCCGGCAAGTACAAGCTGGACTTCCGTATCGACCTGGACGACGCCCGCGCCCGCCTCGGCGCCGACCACGTTCTCCTCGTGCGCCGCCACCCGAACGTGGTGGACCCGGTACCGGGCGCCGGTGACGGCTTCGTCTTCGACGTCTCCGACTACCCGGACATGGCCGACCTCTCCTTGATAACCGACGTGATGATCACGGACTACTCGTCGCTGATGTTCGACTACGTCAACACCGGGCGGCCGATCCTCTTCTTCACGTACGACCTGGACCACTACCGCGACACTCTGCGCGGCTTCTACTTCGACTTCGCGAACAGCGCCCCCGGCCCGCTGGTCGACACCTCAGAGCAACTGATCGGCGCGATTCGCGACATCGACCGGATCCAGGAGATGTACGCCGAGCGCTACCGCTGGTTCCAGGACCAGTTCTGCGACCTCGACGACGGCTGTGCGGCCGCGAGGCTCGCCGACCGGATGCTCGTCGCGGGTGGCGACCTGGCTCCGGGGGAGGCGAGGGCGCCCGCGGTGGGCACCGTCGACGCCCGGCGCGCGGCGCGGCCGATGACGCCGCTCGCCCACCCCCAACGGCAGCAGTACGTGTACGGTCAGCAGGGGCGGGCGCTGCGCGCGCTCCCGGCACAGCCCCAGGCGGCGCAACTGCCACCGGTTCCGTACCAACAGCCGTACATGGTCCAGCCGTTGGCGCCGACGCCCGGCGCACGGGTCTACGAGGGCGTGATCGTGTGAGGCCGCGGACCGGCTCAGCCGGTGCGCACGCGCAGCAGCACGGCGAAGTGGTCCGAGGCGCCGCTGTCGCGCACCGTGCAGCCGACCCCGGGCAGACCGGTGAAGAGGTAGTCCACCTTGTGCCCGCTGATGTGGGTGGCGCGGCCCGCTCGGGCCGCGGCCGACCGCTGATCGCACTCGCGGTGGGCGCGGTACGGAGCGGACGGCCATACCCGGGCCACGGGATTGCGGCTGCCAGGCGGGTCGACGTTCAGATCACCGCCGTACACGACTCGCCTGCCGCTCAAGGCGCCGGTGAGCGACCTCAATTGGTCGTCCCGCAATTCCCATGTGGGATGCGCCAGATCGTCGCCCGGGCGGCTCAGATGGGCGTTGCACACCGTCAGTCGGTGCGTGGCGACCGAGGCGCACACGATGCCGCGGCGCAGGCCGACCGTGGGCTGACGGGAGGCCACCGTGCGCACGTCGGACAGCGGATACGCGGCCAGTATCGCGAAACCGGCCGCGTGGGGGTCGTCGGTCCCGCACCGCACGGCAGTGGTGCGGCCCGTCCTGCCGCGCCACGCGTAGGGGCGGAACGTCGAGTGCCAGGAGCGGCCAAGACGCGTCCGCAAGGCCGCGACGTCCGAGGTGCACGCTTCCTGGAGGAAGATCACCCGGGCGCCCCGGCCCGTGGCGATCTCCACGACGGCGTCACGCTTGGCCCGCCGACTACCGGTCCCTTCGCAGTGCCAGCGCTCGATACCGCACATGTTCCAGGTGGCGACCGTCAGCGTGCGCTCGGCCGGGTGGGACCGGGCAGGCGTCGTCGGCCGGCTCACAAGCAGCACGACAGCGCCCGTCAGGACGACCGCGGACGTGACGAGAACCGCCGCCAGGCGACGCCGACGGGCAGACCTCGTCGGGCCGGGCAACCGAAACATCCGAAGCATTCAGACATGATGTCCGATCCGCTGGGAGGGAGTCGTACATGTCCAAAGCACCTGCGAGCGGACGGAAGTTGCTCAACGGAATAGAGGCCTCGGGGTCCTATCCCGTCGAGTACCGGTTCGCGCACGCCAAGAGCGGCAACCGTCATCTGGTCGTCGTCTTCGCGAACTTCTCCGCGCCCGACGAATACGGCTGGTCGAACGGCGTCTTCGACAACCTGAGGGCGAACATCCTCTGGATACGGGACAAGTTCGACGGCAAGAACACCTACTACTGGTGCAAGGAGATGGACTTCTCCCTGGAACAGTCCGTCATCGGGCTGATCTCCCACGTCATGAAGTCCCTCGGTCTCACACCCGACCAGGTCACCATGTGGGGCGGGTCCAAGGGTGGCAGCGCCGCCCTGTACTTCGGTCTGCGCTACGGATTCCGCAACATCGTCTCCATCGTGCCCCAATTCCTGGTCGGCACATACGTCGAGGGAAAGCACCCCACCGTGGCCCGCTACATGATGGGCGACGGCAACCGGCAGGAGAACGTACGGGTTCTGGACGCGATCATTCCCGATCTGGTGCGGTCCGAGACACACACCGACGCCAACATCTATCTCCTGTCGTCACCGCAGGACGAGCAGTTTCCCGTCCAGGTCGAGCCGTTCGTCGGGCTGTTCCAGAGATACCGCAATTTCAATTTCATCTTCAGTGAGTCCCCCTTCATCACCAATCACACCGATGTGACACGACGGAACGTTCCGGTGCTCATGGGGCTCATCAACTTCCTCATCGACGGAATGGCCCCGCGCATCGGGTTCGTGCGCAACGGCAACGAACAGCCGGATCACGACCGTTCGGCCATCGACGGCTACCTCGCGGCCACGTCCGTGGTGAAGCAGGGCTTCCTGCCTCCCGTCGTGCTGGCCCCGTCGTTCAACGAGGAGATGCCCACCACGCGCGTGACGTTCATGGGTTCGGCCCCGGGAGCGGTGCGCGTGAGTCTGTGGGAGCACGGCAAGTTCCTCGGCTCGCCGGACGTCGCGCCGGACGGCAGCTGGAGCTGGGAGCTGGGGCGACCGTGGACCAAGGGCAAGCACCTCGTCCGGCTGTTCGGCGTGGATCATTCCGGCTTCCACTCGGAGCGCACGGAGATTCCCTTCGCCGTGTCGGCGCGCGCCACCACCCCGCCGCAGGCCCCGGTGGCGGCCTCGCCCGTCGCGGCGATGCCCGTCGGCGGACAGGGGCCGACCACACCGATGGTCACCTCGCCCGCCGTGCACGAGCAGGTGATGGACGGAGCGGTCACGTTCGCGGGCACCGCGGCGGGCGCCTCGCAGGTCGGATTCCGGGAGAACGGGGTGTTCCTCGGCACGACGGCCGTGGCGCCGGACGGCCGGTGGGTGTGGGCTCCCGGCTGGGCGTGGAACGAGGGGCAGCACCTCGTGGAGGTGCTGGCCGCCGACCCGTCCGGCGCGCAGTCACCGGCGGCGCAGATTCCCTTCACGGTTCTCGGCGCTCCGGTCGGTGTGCCGGCGAACGGCTACTACGGAGGGAACTACTGACCGCCCCGCGTCGGCCGATCGTCTCCTCCCCGGCCGACGTCGCGGACCGCGCGCGGGCCCACGGTGCTCGCGCCCAGCTCCGCCACCCGTCTACGCAGCTCACGATCCGCCGTCACCACCACACACGCCCCCTCGGCCCCCGCCGCCACCGCCACGATGTGGTCGTCCCCCTCGCCGGGGGCCTCCTCCACCCGGACACCCGGCACCGGCTCGACCCCACGGGCCCGACCCTCCAGGACCAGCACCACATCCTCGTCGGGGTGCTCCCGCGCGTACTCGGCCAGCCGGTCCCGCAGCCGCTCCGCCGCTCCCCGCCGGTCGCGCCACCATCCGTCGGGCACGGAGCCGACCACGTTCGCGCCGTCCACCACCAGAAGTGTTGTCATGGCCGCTCGCCCTTCCGCCACAGGTCCGTGACCCGGCCGAGCGCCGCGACGGCGCGTGCCGTGCGCTGTTCGTCCGTACGGGCCCGGTTGCTGAACTCGATGTGCAGGAACGGTACGTGTTCCTCCGCCGCCTTGCGGCCCTGCACATTCGTACGGCCCTCCAGGGGGCAGGAGGCGGACCAGGCGCGGCACACGGGGAAGCCCCGCTCGCGCAGGGCGTCGGCGAGGAGCCGGCCTTCGGGGCGGGCGACCGTGCCCCGCCCCGTGGAGACGACGGCGTCGCGGCCGGGCGCGGAGGAGTCGGCGAAACCGTGGACCTGAACGGCGGGCAGGCCGCGCTCGGCCAGCGCGGCGCAGACGGCGTCGAACACGGTGTCCCTGCGGTGGGCGACGTCCGCCGCGTTGCCCTCGCCGGCCGCGCGGTGCGCGCCCGCGATCACCATGATGCCGCCGCGCGCGCCGCGCAGGACGCCGACGCCGAGGCGCTCGGTGTGCCGGTCCGCCGTCGGGTGCGGCACCTGCACCGTCCAGCGCCGGCTCGTGGGCGTGGTGTCCCGGGCGAGGTAGACACGGCCCCAGCCGCGGGGCGTGGGCCCGTCGTCGCTCCGGTCGGCGACCTCCTCGTACCGCCGCCCGGTCGCGCTGTCGGTGACCGTGCGGACGGTGAAGTCGATGTCGGACAGCGTGCGTCGGGCCTTGTCGCGCTCACCGTCGAGCAGCAGGGACACGCCTCGCGCCACCGCCTCGCGGTCGTGGCGCGACGGCTCCCGGTAGCCGGAGTCCGGCCGGAAGCGGTCCGCGTAGGCGTCGACGCGGGCCCTCAGGTCGACCCCCGAACGGCTCCCGGACGGGGCGCCGTCGGCCGTGCCGACGGAGTGCTGCCGGGCGATCCCGGTCGTCAGGAGTATGGCCACAGCGCCGACAACGGCAAGGATTGCTGCAATTGTGACCATCTTTGTCTTGTTCGCCGTCATAGTTGTATAAAAATATCCCGGTGATCAGACGCCCCCTCCGCACTCCACGCCCGGCCCGCCTCGCGACAGCCGGTGCCGCCCTGACCGTCCTGCTCGCGGGCGTCGCAGCCTGCGGCCCGTTCGGTTCGGACGACGACAAGGCCGCCGGAGGCGGCGGACCCTCGTTCACCGTCGCCGCGGCCGGTGACATCCTCGTCCACCCGGAACTCACCGAACAGGCCCGCAAGGACGCCAAGAAGACGGGCAAGGGCGAGAAGGGGCTCGACTTCGGCCCGATGCTGGCCGGTGTCGAACCGGTCATCAGCAGGGCCGACCTGGCCATCTGCCACTTCGAACCCGTCGCGGGCAAGCCCGGCGGGCCCTTCGAGGGGTTCCCCGCCTTCCGGGTGCCGCCGCAGATCGCCACGACGATCAAGGACGTCGGCTACGACACCTGCTCCACCGCCTCCAACCACACGCTCGACCACGGCGCCGCCGGTGTCACCACCACGCTGGACGTCCTCGACAAGGCGGGTCTGAAGCACACGGGTTCGGCCCGCAGCGCCGCCGAGGCCGCCAAGCCGCTGATCATGGACGTCAAGGGCGTCAAGGTCGCCCAGCTCTCCTACGCCTTCGGGTTCAACGGCAACGAACTGCAGAAGGGCAAGCCCTGGCTGGCCAACGAGACGGACTTCGACCGCATCGCCGCCGCGGAGAAGCGGGCCCGCAAGGCCGGCGCGGACGTGGTGATCCTCTCCATCCACTGGGGCCGCGAGTACCACTCGGACCCGAGCCGCTCGCAGCTCGCGCTGGGCCGCAGGATCGCCGAGAACACCGGCGTCAACCTGGTGATCGGCCATCACGCGCACGTCGTGCAGCCGATGGAGAAGGTCGACGGCACGTGGATCGCGTACGGGCTCGGCAACGAGCTCGCCCGCCACGATGTGCCCACCGGACTGACCGAGGAGGGCGCCATCGGCTGGTTCGAGTTCAGCAAGCGTGGCGGCGACTGGGACGTGCGCGCCAAGTACGTGCCCACGCTCACCGAGATCCCGCCGGATCCCGACGAGTCGGGTGACGTCCCGGACGGCGCCGTCGCCGACCACCGGCTCGTCGACGTGGCCTCCGCGCTCCAGGGCGGCGACGGTCTGACGGCGCAGCAGCGCGCCCGCTACCGCCTGGCGTTCCAGCGCACGGAGGGGACCATGCTGAACCGGGGTGCCACGAAGGACGGCATCAAGCCCCTGCGGTCGCTGCCGAACTGATCTCCTACCACTCCCCATTGAGGCGTGGGTCACATTCACATAATCCTCATGCAACCATTCGGGTCTCGTCCGAGTCAGATGCATCTGGACCGCGGGTTCTGTACGCGGTCTCACGCCCGCGCGTGTTCTGACCGTGCGTGCGCGCACTGATCCGCCCGAGAGGAGTCCTCCCTTGGCCGCTTCGAGTTCGAAGCGACGGCACAAGGTCCGCCGACGATCCGACATGTCCCTTCTGGGTGGAATACGTCCGCCCATCGCGGTGCTGTCGGTTCTGCTTCTCGCTCTCGCGGGGGTCACCGCTCTGACGCTCGGCCGCGCCGACAACGCGGGCCTGCCGAAGGCGGTCATGACGTCGCAGCAGCACTTCGCGGAGGACGGGGCGATCGCGCTCCGTGCCTCCGTCGACGAAGGCGTCACCGACCTGACGCGGACGGCCGCCCTGTTCAACGCCGGTGACCCGGTGTCGGCCGACGCGGTCCTCGACAAGATCGGGAACGTCTACCAGAAGTGGACCGGCTCCGCCGTCGTCGAGATCAAGTCCGGCAAGCTGCTCGCCGCCCGCGGGGAGAACGTCCCGCTGACCGCCGTCGACCGCAGCAAGCTCGCCGCGGAGGACGGCCTCGCCCCGCGCATGGTCCGCCTGCGCAGCGGCGAGAGCCGACTGCTCTCCTTCGGCCTGCTCGCCTGGAAGGGCCATCCGCAGCAGCTCGTCGTCACCTCCTCCAGCCTGAAGTTCCCCGGCATCAGCCTCGGCAAGTTCCGCTCCATCGCCGTCGTCGACGCGTCCGGCGAGGTGCTCAGCAGCGACGGCGTGCCCGACCCCGATCAGGTCCGCACCGATCTCCAGCGCCAGGAGGCCAAGGAGACCGACCGGCAGCTCACGGCGTTCGCCAAGACCGCCGCACGCAAGTCCGAACAGAACCCGGTCCAGTCCAAGGAGCCCGGATCCGGCGGCTTCACCGGCGTCAGCGGCAGCCTCACCGGGGACCGCTACCTGGGCGAGCGGCAGATCGCCGGATACGCGACGCTGGCCGCGCCCGAGGCCGGCGAGACGACCGTCGCCACCTCGCTCGGCCTCAGCGTCGTCGCCATGACGAAGGTCGCCGAGGACCCGCTGGCGGCCACCAGCCCCGTCTTCGGCCTGGTCGCTGCCGCCGCGCTGCTCGTCATCGGCGGCCTCACCGTCGCGTTCCTGATCGGCACGGTGCAACGCCCGCTCATCCGGCTGTTCCTGGAGAGCCGCCGCCTCACCCGCGGCGACCTCGCCCGCCCGGTCGGCGTGCACCGCCGCGGCGAGGCCGCCCGGATCGGCGCCGCCCTGGAGCGCCTGCGCAGGCAACTGCTCGGCGCGAGCCCCGAGGACAGCGCGAAGGGCGTGCCGGCCCCGCGCGGCCGCTTCGGCGCCCGCGGCCTCCTGGCGGTCGCGGCGGTGCTGCTCCTCGTGTGGTGCGCGCCGCTGCTGCTCCTGCTCAACCGGGCCGGCGACACCGCCGTCGTACCGCAGCAGATCGTCAGCGACCAGCGCGAACGCACCGACACCCTCAGCGACCGGGTGCGCCGCGCCCTCAACGAGGGGCAGGCGGACCTGGCGTCCGTCGCCTCCCTGATCGGCGACCGCACCCGCCCCGACGACATGGCCGACGTGCTCGAACGCACCATGAGCGAGCACACCCGCTACCAGTCGATCTACGTCCTGGACGCCAAGGGCACCGTCCTCGCGAAGGCGGGCGGCGAGGTGCACAGCCCCGAGGGCAAGGCCCCCTCGACTAAGGCCGTCCGCGTCCTCGACCACAGCGGCAAGACCCCCGTCGTCCTCGGCACCGCCGAACTGCCGGGCCGCGGTGGCGCCGCCGTCGTCGGCGAGATCCGCATCGACTTCCTGAACGCGCTCCTGAAGCGGCCGGGACTCGGTGACGTCCGGGTCGTCGACGCCGAGAAGCGCATCATCGGCGGCAACACCGGCTACCTCGCCTTCCACCGGCTGCCCGGCAGCCACCTCGACGAACTGGTCGAGGGCAGCAACCAGAAGGTCGGTCTCGCCCCGCGCCCCAGCGGCGTGCTCCTCCGCGACGGCGGCGACATCCGGATCGCCGCGGCGGCGCCCTTCGTCGGCGGCGGCGTGGCGAAGTCGCTCGGCTGGACCGTCGTCAGCTGGCAGCCCGCGTCGGGCCTCGCGATCCCCGCGTACACCTACCAGGACCGCACCGTGCTCGCGGGCCTGCTCGGTGGCACGGCCGCCGCCGCGTGCCTGGGCTGGCTGCACATCGTGGTCGTCCGGCCGCTGCGCGAACTGGCCCGCCAGGCCGAGCGCCTCGCGGACGGCGACCGCAAGACGGTGCTCTTCCCCCGGCACCACGACGAGGTCGGTGCCATCACCCGCAGCCTCGAACTCGTCCGCGGACAACTGCAGGGACAGCGGCAACAGCAGCGACGGCAGGGCGCCCCCGCGGGCCCGCCTGCCGCAGGCCGAAGGAATTAGGAACCACCGTGCTCTTCCTCTACTCCGTGCTCGTGGTGTGCGGAGCCGTCCTGCTGATCGCCGGAGTGATCGAGCAGAGACGGCACTTCGCCAATCTCGAACACATACCGAGCCGTGTGCTCGTCAACGGCATCCGCGGCAAGTCGTCCATCACCCGACTGTGCGCGGGCGCCCTGCGCGGCGGCGACCTGACCACGGTCGCCAAGACCACCGGCACCGCCGCCCGCTTCATCCACCCCGACGCCACCGAGGAGCCCGTCTACCGCAAGTTCGGCATCGCCAACGTCGTCGAGCAGATCGGCATCGTGCGCCGCGCCGCCGCGTACGACCCGGACGCCCTGGTCATCGAGTGCATGGCGGTCATGCCTGCGCTCCAGGAGATCAACCAGTCCAAGCTGATCCGCTCCACGATCGGCGTGCTGTGCAACGTCCGTGAGGACCACCTCGCCGAGATGGGCCCCACCCTGGACGACGTCGCCCGCTCGCTGTGCCGCTCCATGCCGGAGAACGGCATCTGCGTCACGGCCGAGGTCGACCGCTTCCACATCCTTCAGGAGGAGGCGGACGCCCGGAACTGCAAGCTGGTGTACGCCGACCCGGAGATGGTCAGCGACGAGGAGCTGCGCGGCTTCAGCTGGTTCACGTTCAAGGAGAACGTCGCCATCGCCCTCGTCGTCGCCGAGCTCCTCGGCGTGGAGCGGGAGACCGCCCTGCAGGGCATGTACGACGCCCCGCCGGACCCGGGCGTCCTCTCCGTCGAGCGCTACGTCGCCCCCGGCGACAAGAGGCTCCGCTTCGCCAACGTCTTCGCGGCCAACGACCCCGAGTCGACGCTGATGAACATCAACCAGCTGCTCGACCTCGGCGCCATCCACCGCCCGCTCAACGTCGTGATCAACTGCCGCCCCGACCGTGTGGAGCGCAACGGGCAGATGGGCGAGATCATCCCCGACCTCGACCCCGAGCACGTCTTCGTCATCGGCCACCCGGCCAAGTCCGCGATCGACGCGATCCCCGCCGCCTACCGCGACCGCGCCGTCGACCTCGGCGGCGACCGCCGCGACCCCGACGAGTTCATGGGACAGCTGCTCGGCCGCCTCGGCCCGGACTGCTCGCTCGTCGCCATCGGCAACATCCACGGCCAGGGCGAGCACCTCCTGGAGTTCCTCGCCGAACTCCCGCCGGACGAGAGCCCCGACGACAGCCGGGACCACGGCCCGGCGCAGCCCGCGGACCGGATGCCGCAGCACGTCGAGACCATCCAGCTGTACGCGCCGCACATCGACCCGTACCAGCAGTACTCACCGGCGTACGAGGAGCGGTACGTGACGCCGCCCGTCATCCCCGTGCAGCGGACCGACAGCGACTACTCCTACCCCGGTCCATACCTCGAACCGGTCCGCCCGCGCGGCATGTTCGACCCCGTCGTACCCCCCTCCCCGCCCGCCGACGACTTCGAGCAGTGGCACGACTCAGCAGGAGAGCAGCAGCGTTGATCCCCTCCGTCCTCACCCCCGAGATCGCCGCGATCGGCATCGCGATCGGGCTGCTGTTCTCCCTGATCTGCTATCTGACCACCAACCTGTCGCCCGGCGGCATGATCACGCCCGGCTGGCTCGCCCTCACCCTCGTCGAGGACCTGCAGCGGGCCGCGATGGTCGTCGGCGTCACCGTCCTGACGTACGTCGGCACCCTGCTGATGCAGAAGTTCGTGATCCTCTACGGCAAGCGGCTGTTCGCGGCCGTCGTGCTGCTCGGCGTCACGCTGCAGGCCACGGTCATGATCGTGCTGTCCATCGAGTTCCCGCTGATGTACGCGAACCAGACGCTCGGCTTCATCGTGCCCGGCCTCATCGGCTACCAGCTGGTGCGCCAGCCCAAGGGGCCCACGCTGCTCGCGACCGGCTCGGTGACGCTGATGGCCTACGTCGTCCTGACCGCCGGCATCCTCCTCGGCTTCATGCCGTCCGCCTGACCCGCCACCCGACCTCCGGAGCCGAACCCCCATGCCTCCCAAGAAGAAGCGCCCCGTCCTGCACGCCGTCACCGTCCTCGCCCTGCTCGGCGCCAGCGGATACCTCACCGTCGAGCTGAGGAAGGACACGGAGGCCAAGGCGCCCACCGTGCAGACGGTCACCGACTCGCCGCTCCTGGAGTCCAGCGCCGGCGACAAGGGCGGCAAGCAGACCTGGGAGCGCCTGAAGAACCCCGAGCGGTCCGTGCTGCGGGGCGAGGGCGGTCAGGTCCTCGCGACGTTCACCGACGGCGCCCGCACCGCGACGCTCAAGGGCCCCTCCCGCACTTTCAGCGAGCCCGCGAACACCGAGTCCAAGGTCGTGACCGAGGACTGGGTGCGCCTGATGCCGGAGGCCTGGGCCAAGGGCGCCGAGAAGCAGCAGTGGTTCAAGGACTGGTTCAAGAAGTACTACGGCAACGAGGAGGACGACGTCTTCGCGTACGCCTTCCAGTACGTGCAGGGCGCGCCCGTGAAGAAGGACGACGAGGGACAGCAGTACGCGGGCGACGCGTTCTTCGGCCCGTTCAAGGAGGACGGTGTCGACCGCCTCGAACAGAACGACTTCTACGACTACTTGGGCATCCCGTACACGTTCCGCAACGGCACGACGCTGCAACCGCACGCGGACCGCCTGAGGTCCCTCGACTGCTCCGGCTTCATGCGCATGGTGTGGGGCTACCGGGCCCGCTTCCCGCTCGCGGCCACCAACAAGGTGGGCGACGGACTGCCGCGCACCGCGGACGGTATGGCCCGCTCCAAGGTGGGTGTCGACATCATCAAGATCCAGGGACCCTCGCCCTGGTACACCCGGCCGACCAACATCGACGTACTCCAGCCCGGCGACCTGCTGTTCTTCAAGATGGACCACCGCACGGGCAACCACATGGACCACGTCGCCCTGTACCTGGGCCTCGACACGAACGGCCACCGTGTCTTCATCTCCAGCCGCAAGGAGGTCAACGGACCGACCATGGGTGACCAGGGCGGAACCTCGCGGATCGACGGCAACGGCTTCTATGCGGGCCTGTTCCGCAGCGCCAAGCGACTGTGAGACCCGGGGACGAAGTGAAGAACGCGCGACCTAAGCTGGAACCCGTGAACGGCGACTGGCTGATCGGTGGGCGCGACGGTGCCCTCTGTGCGTATGCGTACGCACCTGAAGGAGACGCGGTCGTGTGCCGCGTCGAGGAGCACCCCGAAGGGGCCTGGACGGCGCCCCGCGTGGTCGGTGGTGAGCAGCGCGTGCGCCGGGACGTCGCCGTCGCCCGCAGCGCCAACGGCTACGCCCACCTCGTCACCTGGCGCCCCACCGTCCCCGGCGAGTCGGGGCTCGTGCACTCGACGCACTTCCAGTCGCATCTCGCCGCGCTCGACTGGGCGTCCATCGGTCACCCCAACAAGAAGGGCGACCGTACCGGGCCGCCCGCCATCGCCGTCGACGCGCAGGGGCGTGCCCACGTCTTCGTACGGAACAAGGGCGGCGGAGTCAGCCTGCGCATGCAGGAGGAGAAGGGCGGCTGGGGGCCCTGGCGGGATCTCAAGGGTGAGGACGTGCGCGGGGAACTCGCCGCGGTGGCGGGGGAGTCCGGACTCGTCACCCTGTACGCGGCCACCGCCGACGGCAGCCTGTTGCGCTGGCGTCAGGAGGAGCCGGGCAAGCCCCTCGTACGGGACGAGAAGCCGCAGTCGGCCGCCGCCCGGCCGGACACCCTCCACGCCCTCGCGACGTCCCCGGAGCACACCACCCTCTTCTTCATCGACGAGGACGGCGCCGTGTGCGCCTGGCGCGGGGAGGATGCGCCCGTGCGGCTGCTGGACGCGGCCGGGCCGGGGCCCGTCTCGGCGATCCGGTGTCGACTGGACGACGTGGACTGCACGGTGCTCGCCCAGCGCGCGGCGTCGGGGCGGGTCGCCTTCGCCGCGTATCCGACCGAGACGGAGTCGGCGGGCGCCTGGTGGGCGGAGTCCGGTCCCGAACTTCCGGCGGATGCGCGGGTCGCGCTCGCGGAGGACCGCAATGGGCGTGTCGTGGCCGGGAGTTGGGTGCCGGGGGAGCCCGCGCGGTTCCACATCGCGCGGCGGAAGCGGGACGAGCCCGGGCTCGCCTTCGAGGGCTGGCGGGACGTGGGCTGAGGCCCCCGGGAACACAGGAAACAGTGACGGCCACCCACGAACATGTCGTGTGTGGCCGTCACTGTCGTGTCAGGCGTTCCTGTTTACGCGGGGACCGAAGCCACCCCGGCCTCCAGGAACTTCTTCCCGATGACCCGCTCCGAGACGCCCGCCCGGTCCAGGTACGGCGTGATGCCGCCCAGGTGGAAGGGCCAGCCGGCGCCGGTGATCAGGCAGAGGTCGATGTCCTGGGCCTCGGCGACGACGTTCTCGTCGAGCATCAGGCCGATCTCCTGCGCCACCGCGTCGAGGACGCGGTCGCGGACCTGCTCCTCGGTCAGGACGCTGTCGCCCTGCTTGAGGAGCGCGGCGACCTCCGGGTCCAGCTCCGGCTTGCCGGAGTCGTAGACGTAGAAGCCGCGCTTGCCCGCCTTGACGACCGCCGCGAGGTTCGGGGACACCGTGAAGCGCTCCGGGAAGGCGCGGTTCAGGGTCTCCGAGACGTGCAGGCCGATGGCCGGGCCGACCAGCTCCAGGAGGACCAGCGGGGACATCGGCAGGCCGAGCGGCTCGACCGCCTTCTCCGCCACGGCCACCGGGGTGCCCTCGTCGATGACGTTCTGGATCTCGCCCATGAAGCGGGTCAGGATGCGGTTGACCACGAACGCCGGGGCGTCCTTGACCAGGACCGCGGTCTTCTTCAGCTTCTTGGCGACGCCGAACGCCGTGGCGAGCGCCGCGTCGTCCGTCTGCTCGCCGCGGACGATCTCCAGGAGCGGGAGGATCGCGACCGGGTTGAAGAAGTGGAAGCCGACCACGCGCTCGGGGTGCTTGAGCTTCGAGGCCATCTCCGAGATGGAGAGGGACGAGGTGTTCGTCGCCAGGATGGCGTGGGCGGGGGCGACCGCCTCGACCTCCGCGAACACCTGCTGCTTGACGCCGATCTCCTCGAAGACCGCTTCGATGATGAAGTCGGCGTCGGAGAAGCCGTCCGCCTTGTCGAGGACACCGGAGACGAGGCCCTTGAGGCGGTTCGCCTTGTCCTGGTTGATGCGGCCCTTGCCGAGCAGCTTCTCGATCTCGGCGTGGACGTAGCCGACGCCCTTGTCCACGCGCTCCTGGTCGATGTCCGTGAGGACGACCGGGACCTCGAGGCGGCGCAGGAAGAGCAGGGCCAGCTGCGAGGCCATCAGTCCCGCGCCGACCACGCCGACCTTCGTCACCGGGCGGGCGAGGTCCTTGCTCGGGGCACCCGCCGGGCGCTTGGCGCGCTTCTGGACGAGGTTGAACGCGTAGATGCCCGCGCGCAGCTCGCCGCCCATGATCAGGTCCGCGAGGGCCTGGTCCTCGGCGTCGAAGCCGGCCTGAAGGTCACCGGACTTGGCGTTCGCGATGATGTCGAGGGCGCGGTACGCGGCCGGGGCGGCGCCGTGCACCTTGCCGTCGGCGATGAACTTGCCGCGCGCGACGGCCTGGTCCCAGGCCTCGCCGCGGTCGACGTCCGGGCGCTCGACCTTGATGTCGCCCTTGAGGACCTGGGCGGTCCAGATGAGGGACTGCTCCAGGAAGTCGGCGCCCTCGAAGAGCGCGTCGGCGATCCCGAGTTCGTAGACCTGCTTGCCCTTGAGCTGCTTGTTCTGGTTGAGGCTGTTCTCGATGATGACCGAGACGGCCTTGTCCGCGCCGATCAGGTTCGGGAGCAGGGCGCAGCCGCCCCAGCCCGGGACCAGGCCGAGGAAGACCTCGGGGAGCGAGAAGGCCGGGAGGGCCTTCGAGACGGTGCGGTAGCTGCAGTGCAGACCGACCTCGACGCCGCCGCCCATCGCCGCGCCGTTGTAGTACGCGAAGGTGGGGACCGCGAGGGCGGAGAGGCGCTTGAAGACCTCGTGGCCGCCCTTGCCGATGGCGAGCGCGTCGTCGTGCTTCTTCAGCAGCTCGACGCCCTTGAGGTCGGCGCCGACCGCGAAGATGAACGGCTTGCCGGTGATGCCGACGCCGACGATGTCGCCCTCGGCGGCCTCCTTCTCCACCTGGTCGATCGCCGTGTTCAGGTTGGCGAGCGACGCGGGACCGAAGGTGGTCGGCTTGGTGTGGTCCAGGCCGTTGTCCAGCGTGATGAGGGCGAACTTGCCCGCACCGTACGGGAGGTCGAGGTGGCGTACGTGCGCGGACGTGACGACCTCGTCGGGGAAGAGGGCCGATGCGCCCTTCAGGAGCTCAGCGGTGGTGGTGCTCACTTGTCGCCTCCGGCGTCCTTGTGGTGCGGGTTCTCCCAGATGACCGTGGCGCCCATGCCGAAGCCGACGCACATGGTCGTGAGGCCGTAGCGGACCTCCGGCTGCTCCTCGAACTGGCGGGCCAGCTGCGTCATCAGACGGACGCCGGAGGAGGCGAGCGGGTGGCCGTACGCGATGGCGCCGCCGTACTGGTTGACGCGCGCGTCGTCGTCGGCGATGCCGTAGTGGTCCAGGAAGGCCAGGACCTGGACGGCGAACGCCTCGTTGATCTCGAAGAGGTTGATGTCCTCGATGGACAGGCCCGCCTTGGCGAGGGCCTTCTCCGTGGCCGGGATCGGGCCGTAGCCCATGACCTCCGGCTCCACGCCCGCGAAGGCGTAGGAGACGAGGCGCATCTTCACCGGGAGGTTGTTCTCGCGGGCGAAGTCCTCGGAGGCGATGATCGAGGCCGTCGCGCCGTCGTTGAGACCGGCCGCGTTGCCGGCCGTGACGCGGCCGTGCGTGCGGAACGGGGTCTTGAGGCCCGCGAGGCTCTCCAGGGTGGTGCCCGGGCGCATCGGCTCGTCGGCCGTGACGAGGCCCCAGCCGGTCTCGCCGACCTCGGCGTTGGTGTTGCGCACGGAGATCGGGACGAGGTCCTGCTGGATCTTCCCGTTCGCGTACGCCTTGGCCGCCTTCTCCTGGGAGGCGACGGCGTACTTGTCCGTGCGCTCCTTGGTGATGTGCGGGTAGCGGTCGTGCAGGTTCTCGGCGGTCATGCCCATGAACAGGGCCGACTCGTCGACGAGCTTCTCCGACACGAAGCGCGGGTTCGGGTCCACGCCCTCGCCCATGGGGTGGCGGCCCATGTGCTCGACGCCGCCCGCGATGACGGCGTCGTACGCGCCGAAGGCGATGGAGCCGGCCGTCGTCGTGACGGCCGTCAGGGCGCCCGCGCACATGCGGTCGATGGAGTAGCCGGGGACCGACTGCGGCAGACCGGCGAGGATGCCCGCGGTGCGGCCGATGGTCAGGCCCTGGTCACCGATCTGCGTGGTCGCGGCG
The DNA here is from genome assembly GCF_054963755.1 of Streptomyces sp. EDA2-14. Lineage (NCBI taxonomy): Bacteria > Bacillati > Actinomycetota > Actinomycetes > Kitasatosporales > Streptomycetaceae > Streptomyces > Streptomyces sp. EDA2-14. The sequence goes on along the minus strand of NZ_JBUEGE010000003.1, from coordinate 465,803 downwards.
ACGGCGACCTCGTCGATCTTGGCGGGGTCCAGGTTCGGGTTGCGGCGCAGCAGCTCCCGGATGGACTTGACGACCAGGTCGTCGGCGCGGGTCTCGTGGTAGATGCCCTTCGGGCCCGCCTTGCCGAACGGGGTGCGGACGCCGTCGACGAAGACGACGTCCCTGACGGTACGAGGCACGATGGCTCTCCTCCAGGTGCGGGAATGCGCTGCCGCGCGGCGCGGGCGTCCGGTACGGATCCGTTTCCGGGTACGCGGACGGCGCGCTGCGAATACCGCCATGCTACTTGCGAGTAACCAAGTCTTGAAGCCCCCTCGGCCGGAGCGGCGAAGGTCACATTTGCGGCGGGCACTGTTAAGCCCGCCTTTCGTACGAGAGCCTGCGGGGTCCGGGGCGGAGCCCCGTGGCGTGGGGGACGGTCGCGCACGCCAAAACGCCCCCCGGGCGTGGGCCGAGGGGCGTACGTGGCGGAGGGTACGGGTCAGCCGCGGGACGCAAGCGCCGGGAGGAGGATCGGCGTGACCTGGTCGACCTGCCAGTGACGGGCCCCGTGCGAGGTCAGGGCCGCGGCCACCGACTCCGCGTCGATGGACGCCGGCGGCTCCCAGCACACCCGGCGCACGGTGTCCGGCGTGATCAGGTTCTCCTGGGGCATCGAGAGCGTCTCGGCGAGGGCGGTGACCGCCGCGCGCGCCGCCGAGAGGCGGGCCGCCGCTGCGGGGTCCTTGTCGGCCCAGGCGCGGGGCGGCGGCGGGCCCGTCGTGGCCTGGCCCGGCTGCGGCAGCTCGGAGTCGGGCAGAGCCCTGGCCCGGTCGACCGCGGCCTGCCACTGCTCCAGCTGGCGCCGGCCCATGCGGTGGCCGAAGCCGGGCAGGGCGGACAGCGCGTGCACGTTCTGCGGGAGCGCGAGCGCGGCCTCGACGATCGCCGAGTCGCCGAGGACCTTGCCCGGCGAGACGTCCCGCCGCTGCGCGACCTGGTCGCGCGCCGTCCACAGCTCGCGGACGACCGCCATCTGACGCCTGCGCCGCACCTTGTGCATGCCGGACGTGCGCCGCCAGGGGTCCTTGCGGGGCGGTGCGGGCGGCGCGGAGGCGATGGCGTCGAACTCCTCGTGGGCCCACTCCAGCTTGCCCTGCCGGTCGAGCTCCTTCTCCAGCGCGTCGCGCAGGTCGACGAGGAGTTCGACGTCGAGCGCCGCGTAGCGCAGCCAGGGCTCGGGAAGCGGCCGCGTCGACCAGTCGACCGCGGAGTGGCCCTTCTCCAGTACGTAGCCCAGCACGTTCTCGACCATCGCGCCGAGGCCCACCCGCGGGAAGCCCGCGAGCCGCCCGGCCAGCTCGGTGTCGAAGAGCTGTGCGGGCCGCATGCCTATGTCGCGCAGGCAGGGCAGGTCCTGGGTGGCGGCGTGCAGGTCCCACTCGGCGTCGCCGATGGCGGCGCCGAGGGAGGAGAGGTCGGGGCAGGCGACCGGGTCGATGAGTGCGGTGCCGGCGCCCTCGCGGCGCAGCTGCACCAGATAGGCGCGCTGCCCGTAGCGGTAGCCGGACGCGCGCTCGGCGTCGACGGCGACGGGGCCCGAGCCCGCGGCGAAGGCGGCGACGACGTCGGCGAGCGAGGACTCGTCGGCGATCACCGGCGGGATGCCCTCGCGCGGTTCGAGAAGGGGTGTGGGCGCACCGTGCACCGATCCAACAGATCCTTCAGCAGATCCGCCGTCGTCCGGAGGGGCGCCTCCGGTGGTGCGCAGTGAACTGTCTGCTGCGGTCTCTTGGGCGTCGGTCACCTGTCAAGAGTATCTGTGAACGCACGACGCCCGTCGACGGAACGTTACGTCGACGGGCATCGTGCCGCAGTAAAGCGGATGATTCAGGCCACAGTGGTGTCGCGGGCACCGATTCCTCGGACTGGCGTCCGAGCCCGGTACCTGTCAGTGGATGATGCCGGTGCGAAGCGCCACCGCCACCATCCCGGCCCGGTCCCCCGTGCCGAGCTTGCGCGCGATACGGGCGAGGTGGCTCTTGACGGTCAGTGCGGACAGGCCCATGGAGACGCCGATGGCCTTGTTCGACTGGCCCTCGGCGACCAGCCGCAGTACCTCCACTTCGCGGCCGGACAGTTCGCGGTAGCCGCCCGGGTGGCTCGGGGCACCCGGGGGGCGACGGTGCATACGGGCGGCCGCGGCGCCGATGGGCGCGGCGCCGGGACGGGTGGGCAGGCCGATGTTCGTACGGGTGCCGGTGACGACGTAGCCCTTGACGCCGCCCGCGAGGGCGTTGCGCACGGCGCCGATGTCGTCGGCGGCGGAGAGGGCGAGCCCGTTGGGCCAGCCGGCGGCTCGGGTTTCGGAGAGGAGCGTCAGGCCGGATCCATCGGGGAGGTGGACGTCGGCGACGCAGATGTCGCGGGGGTTGCCGATGCGGGGACGAGCCTCCGCGACGGACGAGGCCTCGATCACGTCACGAACACCGAGCGCCCACAGATGGCGGGTCACGGTGGAACGGACGCGGGGGTCGGCCACGACCACCATCGCGGTCGGCTTGTTCGGGCGGTAGGCGACCAGGCTTGAGGGCTGCTCGAGGAGAACGGACACCAGGCCTCCTGGGGTGCGGGACGGAGCCGGCTCGGGGATGAAGCCGGGATGAACCGTGCTTTCAAGGTCACTGGGTCCTTCGGCACCAAACCCGGTCGCCTTTAGAGAATGATCACGATTTGGTGAGTAACAATGCACCCAATTCGGACAGACTAGCGATCATTCGAAAGGGTGGCGAATAGTCATCAGTCGCATGTAAGTGGGCTAAAGGGGAATCAAGGAGACCCATTCGAAAGGACCCGAAACATGCGGCGGCCGCGCCGGAGAGACTCCGACGCGGCCGAAAACGATCCCCTCGGGAACCCGTGCAAAGGGGGGGCGAGCGGTCAGGAAGGCTGCGGACCCCGCCGCTGCGGCAGCGTCACCACCGCGCCGTCCTGCCCCTGCGGCCCCGCCGCCACCGGCGGAAGACCCGCGATCTGGCACAGCACCTCGCACCACGCCGCGAGATGCGCCGCCGTGTCCGGCACGCCACCCGGGCCCTCGCGCGGGGTCCACGACGCCCGGATCTCGATCTGTGAGGCGGGCGCCCGGTCGCCGAGCCCGCCGAAGTAGTGCGAACTCGCACGGGTGACGGTGCCCGAAGGCTCCCCGTAGGACAGTCCGCGGGCCTGCAGCGCGCCCGTCAGCCACGACCAGGAGACGTCGGGCAGCAGCGGGTCGGCCGCCATCTCCGGTTCGAGTTCGGCCCGCACCAGCGTCACGAGCCGGAACGTGCCGTGCCAGGCGTCGTGCCCCGCCGGATCGTGCAGCAGGACGAGCCGGCCGTCGGCCAGATCGTCCTCGCCGTCGACGACCGCGGCCTCGAGCGCGTACGAATAAGGGGCCAGGCGCTGCGGCGGCCGCGTCGGGTCGATCTCGATCTCAGGGCGCAGCCGTGCGGAACGCAGGGCGTCGACCGCCGTGCGGAAGGCGGGCGGGGTGGGGTCGTGCTCCTGTGCAGCGTTCATGTCCCGAGCGTTCTGCCCCTCCCGCACCGATTCACTCATCCCGCCTGTCCCGTTGTGGTCGTGGCGCCCGTCGTCCGACCGTCGTCCCTGAGCCGCAGCCATGCCGGGAAGGTTAAGGGGAAGTGTCCCCGCGCGCGGGGAAGAACACCCCTCACCGCGCCCCCTTCCCATGTCCTTCACAGGCGCCGTCGACGGCAGTCCTTCGCGGGGGACTTCGCGGGCGTGCGAAACTCTCGGGTGTGAGTGCCAACACCGAGGCCACGGGCCAGCAGCCGTCAGCGACGTACGAAGCCACCAAGGATTCCGCCTTCCTCAAGGCGTGCAGGCGCGAGCCCGTTCCGCACACCCCGGTGTGGTTCATGCGCCAGGCGGGCCGCTCGCTGCCCGAGTACCTCAAGGCGCGCGAGGGCATCGCGATGCTGGACTCCTGCATGCGTCCCGACCTCGTCGCCGAGATCACGATGCAGCCGGTGCGCCGCCACGACGTGGACGCGGCGATCTACTTCAGCGACATCGTCGTGCCGCTCAAGGCCATCGGCATCGACCTCGACATCAAGCCCGGCGTCGGCCCCGTCGTCGCCAACCCGATCCGCACCCGCGCCGACCTGGCCCAGCTGCGCGACCTCACCCCCGAGGACGTCTGGTACGTCACCGAGGCCATGGGGCTGCTCACCGCCGAGCTCGGCGAGAAGCCGCTCATCGGCTTCGCGGGCGCGCCGTTCACTCTTGCGAGCTATCTCGTGGAGGGCGGCCCGTCCCGCAACCACGAGCACACCAAGGCGCTCATGTACGGCGACCCGCAGCTGTGGGCCGACCTGATCGACCGGCTCGCCGAGATCACCTCCGCGTTCCTGAAGGTGCAGATCGAGGCCGGCGCCAGCGCCGTCCAGCTGTTCGACTCGTGGGTGGGGGCGCTCGCGCCCGCCGACTACCGGCGCTCCGTGATGCCCGCATCCGAGAAGGTCTTCCGCGCCGTCGAGAGCTACGGGGTGCCCCGTATCCACTTCGGCGTCGGCACCGGCGAGCTGCTCGGGCTCATGGGCGAGGCCGGCGCGGACGTCGTCGGCGTCGACTGGCGCGTCCCGCTCGACGAGGCCGCCCGCCGCGTCGGCCCCGGCAAGGCGCTCCAGGGCAACATCGACCCGGCCGTCCTCTTCTCCACGCGCGAGGCCGTCGAGGCCAAGGCCCGCGAGGTGCTCGACGCCGCCTCCGGCCTGGAGGGCCACGTCTTCAACCTCGGCCACGGCGTGCTCCCGACCACCGACCCGGACTCGCTGACCCGGCTCGTGGAGTACGTGCACACGCAGACCGCCAAGTAGTCCGCGCCGCCGCGGGAGACCCTTCGGAATCGCCGAAGGGTCCCTGCGGAAAGCGGCCATTGTTCGCGCCCGTCACCTCCGATTGCCTGTGCGGTGCGCCACCCGAACCGGTGGCGTGGGACCGTGGAGGTGGACGTGACCGCGCATGCAGCGTCGCAGGCGGCGGCCGGGGCCGGGACCGCGAAGGCGCCCGGAACCCGTCGAGGGGTGTCCGCGAAGGACTGGTGGATCATCGGCCTGCTCCTGGCCTTCTTCACCCTCAACTTCGCCGACAAGGCGGCCATCGGGCTCGCCGCGCCCGACCTGGAGAAGGACCTCGGGCTCACCGCCGCCCAGTACGGACTGATGTCGAGCGCCTTCTTCTGGCTGTTCGCGGCCGGTGCGGTCGTCCTCGCGCTGTTCTTCCGGCGGATCGGCTGGCGCTGGTCCGCGGCCGGGCTGATGATCGCGTGGGTGGCGAGCATGGCGCCGCTGACCGTGCCCACCACCGTGGGCGTCGTGATCGCCTCGCGGATGGTGCTCGGCTTCTTCGAGGGCCCGGCCCACGCCCTGTGCCAGTCCGTCGTCGCGGACCGCTTCCCTTCCGAGCGGCGGGCGTTCGCCGGCGCGGTCGTCAACGCGGGTTCGTCCGTGGGGCCGTTGATCGCGACTCCCTTGCTCACGTGGGTCATCATCACCTGGACCTGGCATGCGGCGTTCATCGTGCTCGTCGTGGTCGGTGCCGTGTGGGCCGTGTTGTGGCTGGTCGTGACGCGGCGGGAGCCGGGGATGGGGCCGCGCCTCGCGGGGCCCGTGGCGCAGGAGGCCGACCCGAACGGTGACATCGACGTACCGCTGACCTCGCTCCTGCGTACCGGCAGCTTCTGGGGACTCGCCCTGCTCTCCTTCGCCGGGTACCTCATCTCCTCGCTCAAGGTGTCCTGGCTGCCGTCGTTCCTGCACGACGGGATGGGCTACTCGCGCGGCACCGTCGGGCTCCTCGCCACCCTCCCGTACGGGCTCGCGATCGTCGTGCTGCTCACCGCCGGGCTGATCTCGGGGCGGATGCTGAAGGCCGGGCGCTCGGCGCGGGCCGCGCGCGGATTCCTGACGATGGGATACCTGTGCTTCGCGGGCGTCGCCATGATCGCCTTCACGCAGGTGCCGCCGGGCGGACTCCAACTGGCCCTGGTCGTCGCCGCGTTCTCCATCAACAGCGTGGCGTTCTCCGTCGCCTTCGCGGGCGCCGCCGACTTCCTGCCCCGCAGGCACCGGCCCGGCTTCTTCGGCTGCATCATCGCCGCGTACAGCGTCGCGGGGATCGTCGCGCCGTGGCTGCTCGGCGTCATCGTGGACGCCGCCGACACCGTCTCGCAGGGGTACGCCGACGGGTTCCTGGTCGTCGGCATCACCATCTGCGTCTTCGCCGTCGCGGGCGGACTGCTGCTGAACCCGGCGCGCTCGCGGGAGGCGCTGCTCGCCGAGACCGCGCGCCGCAAGGCCGCCGCCGACGCCTCGGAGGTGACCCGATGAACGCCGAACGTCCCCTGACCGGGCTCCGCGTCCTCGACTTCGGGCAGTACATCGCCGCGCCCGGAGCCGGACAGAACCTCGCCGACCTCGGCGCCGACGTCATCAAGGTGGAACCCCTCTCAGGCGACCAGGCCCGCGGCATCGGTCCCTTCGGCACCGCGATGGTCCGCGCCAACAATCGCGGCAAGCGCAGCATCGCCGTCGACCTGCGCTCGCCCGGTGGCGAGGCCGTGGTCCGCGAGCTGCTCGGCACCGCGGACGTGCTGCTGCACAACTTCCGGCACGGCGTCAGCGAGCGCCTCGGACTCGGCCCGGACACCCTGCTCGCCCGCCACCCGCGGCTCGTCTACGGCTACGTCACCGGGTTCGGCACGCGGGGCCCCTCGGCGTACCGGGTCGGCCTCGACATCGCGGCGCAGGCCGAGTTCGCCGTCATGGACCTCACGGGTACGGCGGACGGGGACCCGCAGCGGGTGGGGTTCGCGGTCGCGGACGTGCTGGCGGCGCAGGCCCTCACGTCCGGTGTCCTCGCCGCGCTGTTGCAGCGCGCGAACACCGGCCGCGGCGACGTCGTCGAGACCTCGCTCATGGAGGCCGTCGTGCACGCCCAGGCGTCCACCTGGGCCGAGCACGAGCTGAGCGGCAGCGTGCCGCGGCGGCGCGGCAACGGGCAGGCGCTGGCGGCGCCCGCCGCGGACCTCGTGCGGACCCGGGACGGCGGGGCGCTGGTGCTCTCCGCGTACACGCGGGAGAAGTTCGCGGCGCTGTGCGGGGTCATCGGGCGGCCGGACCTTGCCGACGATCCCCGGTTCGCTTCCAACCCCGCGCGGGTCGAGCACCGGCCGGAACTCCTCGACCTGCTGCACGACACCCTCGGCCGGCTCGACCGGGCCGAGGCTCTGGAGAGGCTGCGCGGCGCGGGGATCGTGTGCGGGGCGGTGCGGCGCTTCGACGAGCTCGCCGACGACCCCGACGTACGCGCTTCCGGGCTGATCGCGGACTGCGGCGCCGGACACACCGCGCCCACGACCGCCTTCTCGGTCGGCGGGCGGCGTCCGGTCAGTACGCCTCCGGCGCCGGGGGTCGGTGAGCACACGGGGGCCGTCCTGGCGGAACTCGGGTGCGGCGAGCGGGAGATCCGGGCGCTGGTCGAGGGCGGGGTGGTGGTTGCGGCGGATGTCGCGTCTGCCGGGCCGTCGGCGCCGGTCCGTGGTCGGACCCCTTAGCCATCGTTGCGCGGCACCGGGGGCCGCCTTGCCCACCCTGCCGCCCAAGGCGGCAGATTGCCCAAGGCGGGGGCGGGGGCGCCGGTCGCGCCGGCGCCCCCCGTCAATCGCCATCACCCGTAGGAGAATTCGCATGATCGATCCTGATGTTCTCGACCTCGGCTTCGATGCGTACCTGGAGCGCGTGGCCCGCCTCACCGACGACGTCCTCATCCCTGCCGAACCGGAGATGGTGGAAGCGGGGGAGGTCCCCGAGCACGTGTTGGAGGCCCTCGCGCACAACGGGCTGTTCGGGGTGTCGATCCCGCGGCGGCTCGGCGGGCTCGAGTGGTCCATGGCTCAACAGGTGCGGCTGACCATGGAGTTCACCCGCGCCTCCTGCGTGTACCGGTCCCGGTTCTCCACCGTGATCGGGCTGTGCTCGCAGGCGATCCTCGACCACGGCACCGACGCACAGCGCGAGAGCCTGCTGCCGAAGATGGCGGCGGGGGAGCACGTCACGGCGTTCGCGCTGACCGAGCCCGGCGCGGGCTCCGATGCCGGATCGCTGACCACCACCGCGCGCAGGACCGACGGCGGCTGGGTCCTCGACGGGCACAAGCGGTACATCACCAACGCCCACTGGGCCGACGAACTCGTCGTGTTCGCCCGGACCGGCGAGCCGGAGGAAGGCGCCGCCGGTGTCTCCGCGTTCCTCGTGCCGCGCGACACCGAAGGCGTCACGACCCGGCTGCCCACCCGCATGAACGGGCACGCCGAGGCGCCGGTCGCCGAGATCGACCTGGCCGGCGTCCGCGTGGGCGACTCCGCGCTGCTCGGCGGTGCACTCGGCGCCGGGTTCAAGGCCGCGCTGCGCGGCATCAACCACGCCCGGCTGCACGTCGCCGCCACCTGCGTCGGACAGGCCACGCGGATGCTGGAGGAGACCTCCCGGCACCTGTCGGGTCGGGAGCAGTTCGGCGCGCCCCTCGCGGACCTCGGCGCCGTCCAGGCCGACCTGGGCCGCTGCTTCGCCGACCTGGAGGCCGCCCGCGCGCTGACCATGGAGGCGGCGCACGCCTTCGACTCCGGCACCGTGCCGCGCCACCGCATCGCCGCCGCCAAGCTGTTCGCCTCCGAGATGGCGAGCCGCGTCGCGGACCGCTGCGTCCAGCTCCTCGGCGGCGAGGGCATCGTCGGCGACCACCCCGTACCGCGCATGTGGCGCGACGTACGGGCGCTGCGGATCTACGAGGGGTCCTCGCCCGTGCACGAGCGCAACCTCGGACGGGCCGTGACCAGGCAGGTCGGCGTGGACGGGACGCTTCCGGACACTTACCGTGTCACCCGCGGAGCGGCCGTGGGGGAGTAGCACTTCGAGGGAGACCCGGTGGAGCTGAGGCAGCTGGAGCAGTTTCTGGCCGTGGTGGAGCACGGAGGTCTCGGGCGCGCCGCCGAGCGGCTGTACCTGTCGCAGCCCACCGTCTCCGCCTCCGTCCGGGCCCTGGAGCGCGAGCTGAAGGTCGAGCTGTTCCACCGCACCGCACGCCGCCTCGTGCCCACCTCCGCGGGGCGGCAACTGGTGCCGCTGGCCCGGCGGGTGCTCGACGACGTGGTCGCCGTCCAGGACGCGATGCGCAGCGCCCGCGAGGTCGGCGGGGGTGTCCTCACGGTGATGTGCACGCCCGACATGTCCGGGGAGGCGGTGGCCTCCTGGGCCGGCGGGTTCACGCGCGCGTACCCGGCCGTCCGGCTCGACATCAGCGAGGTCGGCTCCCGGCACGAACTCGTGGCGGCGGTCGCCGACGGGCGCGCCGAACTGGGCTTCACGCTCGCCCCGGACGAGCTCCGCGGCGATCTCGACTTTATCGAGCTGGGGGTGCAGCGGCTGCTGCTGGTCCGTCCGCCGGGGCGGCACCCCGGCACGGCGGCGCGGCGCGTCCCCCTCGCCGGGATCGGCGATCTGCCGCTCGCCCGCCGCCAGGTCACCCGCAACGAGGAGGACGCCGTGCAGGCGGCGCTGGCCGCGCACGGCGTCGACGCGACGACCGGCGCGACCGTGCCCAGCAGGAACGCGCAGCTCACGTTCGTGCTCCGGTCCGGGTTCCAGGCGTTCCTGCCGCTGCGGATGTGCGCGGCGGCGCTCGACGCCGGGGCCGAGGTCGTCGAGACGGACCCGCTCATCGAGTCGCCGTTCGGTGTCGTGCACCGCGCCGGTGAACTCGCCCCCGCCGCGCAGCAGTTCGTGGCCGACGTACGGTCGGCGCTGCGTGCCTGGTTCGACGCCATCGCCGCCGGGAGCGAGTCCGGGCTCGGCCTGGTGGACGCGGTCGTCGCGGCGCGGGAGGCGGCGCTCTGAACCGACGCTCCGAGCAGCGGTGGTCCGCCGGGCGGCGTCAGCCCGCCCGCACCGCCGCCACCGCCTTCCGCGCCGCCACGAGCACCGGGTCCCACACCGGTGAGAACGGCGGCGCGTACCCCAGGTCGAGCATCGTCATCTGCTCCACCGTCATGCCCGCGGTCAGCGCGACCGCCGCCACGTCGACCCGCTTGGCCGCGCCCTCCCGGCCCACGATCTGCACGCCGAGCAGCCGCCCGGTACGCCGCTCGGCCAGCATCTTCACCGTCATCAGGGCGGCGCCGGGGTAGTAACCCGCCCTGCTGGTCGACTCGATGGTGACGGTCACGTACTGCAGGCCCGCACGCCGCGCGTCCTTCTCGCGCAGGCCGGTGCGCGCGATCTCCAGCTCGCACACCTTGCTGACGGCGGTGCCGACGACGCCGGGGAACGTCGCGTAGTCCCCGCCCACGTTCGCGCCGATGACCTGCCCGTGCTTGTTGGCGTGCGTGCCGAGTGCGATGTGCCGCTCGCTGCCCGACACCAGGTCGAGCACCTCGACGCAGTCGCCGCCCGCCCAGATGTTCTCGTGGCCGCGCACCCGCATCGCCCGGTCCGTGAGCAGCCCGCCGTGCGCCCCGAGCGGCAGCCCGGCCTCCCGCGCGAGGGCCGTCTCCGGGCGCACCCCGATCCCCAGCACGACCACGTCCGCCGGGAATTCGGCGTCCTGCGTGGCCACGGCCCTGACCCGCCCGTCGTCCCCGGTGCGGATCTTCGTGACCTCGGCGTCGTCGACCATGGTGATGCCCATGCCGGTCATCGCCTCGTGCACCAGGGCGCCCATGTCCGCGTCGAGCGTCGACATCGGCTCGGCGCCGCGGTTCACGACCGTCACCTCGTACCCGCGGTTGATGAGCGCCTCCGCCATCTCCACGCCGATGTAACCGGCGCCCACCACGACGGCCCTGCGCCCCTCGGTCGCCCCCAGCGTGTCGAGCAGCGCCTGCCCGTCGTCCAGCGTCTGCACGCCGTGCACGCCCGGCGCGTCGATGCCGGGCAGATCGGGGCGGACCGGCCGGGCCCCCGTCCCGATCACGAGCTTGTCGTACGCGGTCCAGGACTCGCCCCCGCCGTCCAGGTCACGCGCGCGGACCCGGCGCCCCGCGACGTCGATCTCCACGACCTCGGTCCGCGTCCGCAGGTCGATGTCGCGCGCCCGGTGCTCCTCGGGCGACCGGGCGATCAACTCGTCCCGCCCCTCGACCTGGCCGCCCACCCAGTACGGGATCCCGCACGCCGAGTACGACGTGAAGTGCCCTCGCTCGAAGGCCACGATCTCCAGTTCTTCGGGGCCCTTGAGGCGGCGGGCCTGCGATGCGGCGGACATGCCGGCCGCGTCGCCGCCGATGACCACGAGGCGCTCACGCTCGGTGTTCTCGGTGCTCATCCCGTCACGCTAACCCGGGGGTGCGGCCGCGGGGCTCTGCCCCGGACCCCGCTGCTCAGTCGCCGCAGGGGCTTTAAGTGTCCGCGCCCGCACGAAGCGCGCGAACACGAACACCACCAGCGCCAGCACCGCCGCGAACGGCAGGGCCGCTGCCAAGGCGATGCCGATCCACTTCATGGTCGTGACGAAGGCGGACCAGCCGCCCGCCAGCGCGTCGAGGACGCCGGGGTCGTCGTCGGTCGCGGGGGCCGACGGGGCCTCGGTCAGCCGTAGCGTGATCGTCGCGAGAGTCGTGCGGTCCTTCAGCGAGTCCCGCTGCGCGAGCAGCGCCTCCAACTCCGACTGGCGCGTGCCCAGCTCGCCCTCCAGGGCCACCACGTCGCTCAACTTCTCCGCCCGGTCCATGAGTTCCCGCACCCGCGCCACGCTCGCCCGCTGCGACGTGATCCGGCTGTCGACGTCCACGACCTGGTCCGTGACGTCCTTCGCCGTCACGTGCCGCTCCAAGAGACGCCCGCTTCCCGCCAGTTGCTCGAGCACGTCCTCGTACGACTCCTGCGGCACGCGCAGCGTCACGCGGGAGCGCTCGTGGCCCTCGCCGTCGCGGTCGGTCGTCTCGTCGCCGACGATGCCGCCCGCGTCCTCGGCGGCGGCGCGCGCCTTGTCGAGCGCGTCCGGGACGTCCTTGACGCGTACGGACAGGTGCGCGGTGCGGATGATGTGGACGCCGGTGGGCTTCGGCGGCTTCTTGACCTGCCGCCCGGTGGAGCCGGAGCCGGACTTGCCGCCCGCCGGGCCGTCGGCGGGGGCCTCCGCGCGACCGGCGGCCTTGTCGTCCGCCACGCTCTTCTCCGCGTCGCCGCCCGCCGCCCCCGAACAGCCGGTCAGCGCGAGCGACACCGCGAACAGCGCCGCGGCGAGCAGCGCCAGCGGCCGCGGCCTGGTGCGATTCGTACCGGAAACATGCATCGACGTACCCCCGAAGGCGTGACGGTCATCGGACGTCTCCTTCGACGCGCGAACGGCGCGAACGGTGGTTGCCGGCCGATCCCGAACGGGTCACGGTCGGGACACGTCCGTGCGCGTCAATCCGGCGCTGACGTTCTGACAAAGTGGGGGCATGCGTGAAGCGGACACTGTGACGAAAACGGGCAGGGACCGGCGGGGCAGCAGGAAAGTCCTCGTCATCGGCGGCGGCATCGCGGGCCTCGCGGCCGCACACCGGCTGCTCGAAGGGGACGAGCGGGGCCACCGCGTCGACGTGACCGTCCTGGAGGCCGACGAACGGCTCGGCGGAAAGCTGCGCGTGGGCGACATCGCCGGGGCGCGCGTCGACCTGGGCGCCGAGTCGATGCTGGCCCGCCGCCCCGAGGCCGTCGGCCTCGCCCGCGAGGTGGGCCTCGGCGACCGGCTGCAGCCACCGTCCACGGCCACCGCCTCCATCTGGACCCGCGGCGCCCTGCGCCCGATGCCCAAGGGCCACGTCATGGGCGTGCCCGGCACCGCCGAAGCACTTGAAGGCGTGCTGTCCGACGAGGGACTGCGCCGCATCCGCCGCGACGACCACCTGCCGCCCACCCACCTCGGCGACGACGTCGCCGTCGGCAAGTACGTCACCGCGCGCCTGGGCCGCGAGGTCGTCGACCGGCTCGTCGAACCGCTGCTCGGCGGCGTCTACGCGGGCGACGCCAACCTGATCTCCATGCGCAGCGCCGTCCCGCAGCTGTTCGAGGAGGCGGCGAAGCACGTCTCGCTCACGGAGGCGGTCCGCGCCATCCAGGAGCGCGCGGCGGCCAATCAGCAGACCGGCCCCGTGTTCATGGGCATCGAGGGCGGCATCGGCACGCTGCCCGGCGCCGTGGCCGACGCGGTGCGTGCCAAGGGCGGCGAGATCCTGCTCGGCGAGCGCGCCACGTCCCTCACCTCGCGCGGCCACACCGAAGGCGCCGCGCAGTGGCGCCTCGGCACCCAGTCGGGACGCGTCTTCGAGGCGGACCAGGTGATCGTCGCGCTCCCGGCGCGCGCCGCCGCGAGCGTCCTGCGCACCGCGTCCCCGATGGCCTCCCAGGAACTGCGCCGCATCGAGTACGCCTCCATGGCCCTCATCACCATGGCGTTCAAGAAGTCCGAGGCGGACGTCCCGGAGGGCAGCGGGTTCCTCGTCCCGCCGGTCGACGGCCACACGATCAAGGCCGCCACCTTCGCCTCCCGCAAGTGGGGCTGGATCGCCGAGCAGAACCCGGACCTCCTCGTCGTGCGCACCTCGGTCGGCCGCTACGGCGACGAGAAGGACCTCGCCCGCGACGACAACGACCTCGTGGACCTGTCCCGCCAGGACCTGCGCGAGGCGACCGGCCTGACCGCCGCCCCCGTCGCCGCACACGTCACGCGCTGGAAGGACGGGCTGCCCCAGTACCCCGTCGGGCACGCCGCCCGCGTCGACCGGATCCGCGAGCACATCGGCGCCGTGCCCGGCCTCGCCGTGTGCGGAGCCGCGTACGACGGCGTCGGCATCCCGGCGTGCATCGCCAGTGCCTACGCCGCCGTGGACATGCTCAGCGGCGACAGCGCGGCGCTCGACGAGCTGAAGGCCGACCCGGTGCAGAGCATGCACGGCGGAGCAGGAGAATGAGGACATGAGCGACGACACCCCCAACACCGACGCCGAGCGCGTACCGAACAAGGGCAAGCTGGCGAAGGATCTCAACGAGACCATTCGCTACACCCTGTGGTCCGTCTTCAAGCTGAAGGACGTGCTGCCGGCGGACCGCTCCGGTTACGCCGACGAGGTCCAGGAGCTGTTCGACCAGCTCTCCGCGAAGGACGTGACGATCCGCGGCACGTACGACGTGTCGGGCCTGCGCGCCGACGCCGACCTCATGATCTGGTGGCACGCCGAGACGGCGGACCAGTTGCAGGAGGCGTACAACCTCTTCCGCCGCACGAAGCTCGGCCGCGCCCTGGAGCCGGTCTGGTCGAACATGGCGCTGCACCGCCCCGCCGAGTTCAACCGCTCGCACATCCCGGCGTTCCTCGCCGACGAGACGCCGCGCGACTACATCTCGGTGTACCCGTTCGTGCGCTCCTACGACTGGTACCTGCTGCCCGACGACGAGCGCCGCAAGATGCTCGCCGACCACGGCAAGATGGCGCGCGGCTACCCGGACGTGCGGGCCAACACGGTGGCGTCGTTCTCCCTCGGCGACTACGAGTGGATCCTCGCGTTCGAGGCGGACGAGCTGTACCGGATCGTGGACCTGATGCGGCACCTTCGGGCGTCCGAGGCGCGGCGTCACGTCCGTGAAGAGGTTCCGTTCTACACGGGGCGCCGCAAGTCGGTCGCGGATCTGGTGGCTGGGCTCGCGTAACCGTCGCGCCCACCCGGCGGCGGGGTCGCGGGGCTCTGCCCCGGACCCCGCGCCTCAATCGCCGGCGGGGCTGGATTTTCAGCCGCTCGACCCCAGGGGCTTCGGCTCCTTGTGCGGCGCACAGGACGCCGCGCCGTTGTCCGGCAGCTCGCCGTGCAGGAGGTACGCGTCCAGGCGGCCGTTGACGCAGGCGTTCGGGCCCGCGGCGATGCCGTGGGTGCCCGCCTCGCGTTCGGTCACCAGGGACGAGCCCGCGAGGCGGCTGTGCAGCTCCCGGGCGCCCTGGTAGGGCGTCGCCGCGTCCCGCTCGGCCGCCAGGAT
The DNA here is from genome assembly GCF_054963755.1 of Streptomyces sp. EDA2-14. Classification (NCBI taxonomy): domain Bacteria; kingdom Bacillati; phylum Actinomycetota; class Actinomycetes; order Kitasatosporales; family Streptomycetaceae; genus Streptomyces; species Streptomyces sp. EDA2-14. Next base: position 450,750 of record NZ_JBUEGE010000003.1, on the reverse strand, counting down.
CAGAGTCGGCGGGAGTTCGCCCGGCGCGGTGCGCACGTCGACCGGCTGCTGGCGCGGAGCGGACCAGTAGGCGCACGGCAGGTTCATCCACGCGTTGTCCCACGTCTCGAACGGGGCGCGCTTCGCCAGGGCCGTGTTGTCCCGGTCCCAGGTGCGGAAGTCCGTCGGCCAGGACGCGTCGTTGCACTGGACGGCCGTGTAGACGGCGTTGCTGTTCTCGTCCTCCTTGGCGGCCCTCGGGATCGGCGCGGCCTGGTCGACGAGCGGCTTCGGGTTGCCCTTCACGTAGGCGGAGAGCGCGTAGGCCCGCAGTGGCCAGTAGTCGTCGTAGTACCCGGTCTGCAGGAACGCCGCCTGCAACTGTCCGGGCCCGACCTTGCCGCCGGCCGGCCTGCGGGACAGCTCGGCGCGCACCTTCTCGTACGCGGCCAGCACCTTCTGCGGCGTCTTCCCCAGGTGGTACGTCGCGTCGTTGCGGGCGACCCACGCCCTGAAGTCGGCCCAGCGGCCCTCGAACGCGGCCGACTGAGCGAGGTTGTTGGCGTACCAGATCCCCTCCGGTGACGGGTCGACCGCCGAGTCGAAGACGATCCGCCGCACGTGCGAGGGGAACAGTTCCGCGTACACGGCCCCCAGGTACGTCCCGTACGAGGCGCCCATGAACGTCAGCTTCCGCTCGCCGAGCGCCGCCCGCAGCACGTCCAGGTCACGGGCGTTGTTGAGCGTCGTGTAGTGCTCGATCCCCGGATTCTTCGCCACGCACGCGCGCGCGTACTCCTTCGCCCGCTCGATCCGCTTCTTCTTGTACGCGGCCGAGGGGTGCACCGGAGACTCCGAGGGCGCCCGCTGGAACTTCTTCGGGTCCCCGCAGGACAGCGGCGCCGACCTCCCCACCCCGCGCGGGGCGTAGCCGACCAGGTCGTACGCGGCGGCGATGGGCCGCCACGCCGCCTGGGCGCGGGCCAGGGGGAAGTACATGCCGTTGCCGCCGGGCCCGCCCGGGTTGAAGACGAGCGGGCCCTGCCGCTCCACCTTCTTCCCCTTGTCCTTGCCGGTCGCCTTCACGCGGCTGACGGTCAGCTTGATCTGCTTGCCCAGCGGATCCGCGTAGTCGAGCGGTACGGAGACGGTGCCGCACCGGATCGGCTTCGGCAGCTCCTCCGACTCGGGGCAGTCCGCCCAGTGGATCCCCGCGGACTCGGCGCGCGCCGCGGCGATGCCGGTGCCGGCCGTCCCGGCAGGGGTGGGCGGCGTGGGCGGCGTGGGCGCGGCGGCGCTCGCGCCGTTCGCGGGGGCGGTGACCAGGGCCGCGAGGATCAAGGATCCGGCGGTGGCGCCGAGGACGGGGGCTGCTCTCATCGCTTGGACGTGTCCCTTTCGTCAGGGCTCGTGCACTCGTACGGTCGACGAGCCACGCGCGAACAAAAGGGATCCTTGGGGCGGGAGTTGACGATGTAAAGCACCAGGTCGTGGGTGTCGGAACGATGACCCTGATGCGTGGTTCGAGCCGCTCCCCGCGTGCGGTCCCGCTCACTCGGTGGTAGGCCGCCCCGTGCCGGTCAGCGCCGCGCGCAGCTGCGGGTCGTCGATCGCCCGCACCCCGCGCACCGCGACGGCGAGCAGGCTGCCGCTGCCGGGCGTCCGGCCCGCGAGCAGCCGCCGACCCGCGGGTGAGGCCCAGCGGGTGTACGAGTGGACCTCGATGCGGGCGAGCGTCAGACAGCTCAGGGTGAGCAGCAGCGGAAGCCCGAACCACAGCGCCACCGGACCCCCTTGCCGCGCGCTCTCGCCCGGCCACAGGACCGCGAGCGCGCCGAGCGCCAGTACGGCGACCGCCGCCCGCCGCACCTGGCGGACCGCGCCCGTGAGCGTCGTCCGCTCGTGGTCCGGCGTCGCGAGCCCGGCCGCGACGAGCCGCTCGGCGAGCAGCCGCACCGCGTCCCCGGCCGCCGTCGCCGCCCGCAGCGGAGCCGTCCGCGCCTGCCCCTCGGGCCCGATCGCGCCGAGCACCGAACGCTCCATGGCGTCCTCGGGCACCGGGTCGACGACGGTCGCCCAGCCGGTGTGCGCCAGCAGCAGTCGGCGGCTGCGGGCCATCGACACGAGCGTCACCTCGGCGACCCGCTCGGGACCGCCCGACAGGAAGGCGGTCTCGTACAGCGACAGCTCGTGCTCCCGGGGCGGCAGCCCGTCTTCCCGTGCGCGCTCGCTCTCCGCGGCGCGCACGGCCGCGAGGCACAGCCGCCCGCAGGAGACACCCGAGGCGGCGCAGGCGACGAGGAGGAACAGGACCCACAACATGCGCAGTTTCTACGACAGTTGTGCCGACGCCGCTACGGGCCGCTCACAATGTGGACGGCCTGTTATCACCTCGTGACGTCCGGCGCCGACTTCGGCCGGGACGCGGCGGGCGGCAGGGAGAACGAGGGAGTGGGCGAAGGCGAGACCGGGGTCGGGGTGTCCGGCGCCGGGGTCGGGCCCGGTGGGGCGGGGGAGCGGGTGACCGGTGGCGGGCTCGCGGTGGCCGCGTCACGGGCGAGCGCGTCGAAGTCGACGAGGCCCGTCGCCTCCAGCACCTTGATGTGGTCGAGGACGGTGGTGTTGGCGTCGTCCGCGAGCTGCCGCACGAGCGCGTTGCGGGTCGAGGCGCGGACTTGGGCGACCAGCGCGAAGACCTGGCCGTGGGCGCGGCGCAGAATATTGGCGAACTTCCGCTCGTAGTCCTCGCCCCGCGCGGCGGTCAACTCCCGCAGCCAGCGCTGCTGCTGCGTGTTCGGCTGGCTGGGCAGCTCCAGGTTCATCCGGGCCGCCACCTCGCGCACCTGCGCGTCCAGGAACGTGTGCCCCTCGACGAGGTGCTCGCCCGCCGTCTCGACGGCCTTGCTCGGCGCCCGCTCCTGCGCCTGCTGTCCGGCGGGCAGCTCCCACAGTCCGGCGAGCCGCACCTTGGTGATGAAGAGGCGGTCGGTGGCGGACAGCGGGCCGAATCTGGTGGACACCGTCTGGGCGTCGAGTTCGGCGAGTCCGGTGCCCGAGCGGTCCGCGTACGACCAGATGGGGAAGACGAGTGCGGCCAGTGTCGCGACGAGACCTGTGACGAGGAGCGTGGTGCCGTTGATGCGGGTGCCGCCGGGTGGGAACAGTTGCATGGTGCCTCCTGGTGCGGCACCGCACGCTAGTGCGCGGCTTCCCTGTGGCGGTGGGGTTCGACCCGGAGTACGTCAGGTGCGGTACGTATGCGGGTCCGTGGGCTGCGTCGGGGTTGCGGTCCCGGGGCGCTGCCCCGGACCCCGCTGCTCAATCGCCGCAGGGGCCCTAACGGGCCCGTCGTAGTGCGAACGCTGCCGTTCGAAGGGCCCGGGCCATCGGGCGGCGGGTCAGTGGCTTCGGTCCCGACCGGTCCAGCCACCAGTGGGTCAGGGCGCGGCGGGCTCCCGCGTCGCGTACTCGTTGCGCCAGCAGCAGGTCTTCGGCGAAGTCGAGGGCGTCGCGGCGGTAGCCGCTCGTCATGGGGTGGCGGCGTGCGTAGCCGAGGAAGTGGGAGCGGTACTCCGACGCGCCCAGGATCACCGGCAGTTCGGGCGCCACCTTCGCTACGACGTCGGCCCGCTTGCCCGCGAGTGCCCGGCTCTGCACGGCGAGCCGCGCGCGGTCGAAGCCCTCCGGGGCGGGCGTGCCGGCGACGAGCGCGGAGAGCAGGGCGGCCTGGTCGAGCGCGAGGCGCCGGCGCGCGGCGTCGTCGGCGGACGGTTCCGCGACAGCCGGCCGGCGGTCCGGGAACTGTGCGCGGGGCCCGGATCCGGCCGCGACCGTCTTGCGGATGGCCTCCACCTCGCGCTCCAACTCCCCTCGGTCCTCGGGGAAGTTCTCGTCGCGCTCCAGGAGCACGCCCGGTGGGGTCACGCGCGAGGCCAGTTCGGCGAGAACGTCGAGGACGACCTGCGGCACGGGGTGGGCGTGGCTGTCGTGCCAGACGCCGTCCCGTTCGAAGCCGCCCGCCACATGCACGTACGCGATGGCCTCGACGGGCAGCTCGGCCAGGGCCTTCGCCGGGTCCTCGCCGCGGTTCACGTGGTTGGTGTGCAGGTTGGCGACGTCGATGAGGAGGCGGACGCCGGTGCGGTCCACCAGCTCGTACAGGAACTGGCCCTCCGTCATTTCCTCGCCGGGCCAGCCGAACAGGGCCGCGATGTTCTCCACGGCGAGCGGCACCGGCAGCGCGTCCTGGGCGATCCGGACGTTCTCGCACAGCACGTCGAGCGCGTCGCGGGTGCGCGGCACGGGCAGCAGGTGGCCCGCCTCAAGGAGCGGCGACGCGGTGCGCTCGCCTCCGGCCCGTACGAACGCGATGTGCTCGGTGACCAGCGGTGAACCCAACGCCTGCGCGCGGGCGGCGAGTTCGGCGAGCCGGCCCTCGTCGGGGCGGTCGGCCCCGCCGAGGCCGAGCGAGACGCCGTGCGGCACGACGGTGACGCCGCGCTCGCGCAGCCGCAGCAGGGAGTCGGGCAGCTGCCCCGGACAGAGGTTCTCGGCGACGGCCTCCACCCAGTCGATGCCCGGCATGGCCTCGACCGTCTCCGCGATCTCGGGCCGCCAGCCGATCCCGGTACCCAGCTCCATGGAACTCCCCCTCCGCCGCCCCGCTTCCTGGATTCCTGACCGCGACGGCACCGCCCGAACCCCCGAGAGAGGACGTTCAGAGCAACATTTGAGCTTTCACCCACGGGCCCCGGCTGACACGCTGATGCGATGGATCAGGCGGAAGCACTGCTCATCGGGGGACGCGCCGGGGTCGGGAAGACGTCGGTGGCGTGGGAGGTCTCGGCGCTCCTGCGGGCTGCGGAGGTCCCGCACTGCGTCCTGGAGGGCGACTACTTGGGGCAGGTGCACCCGGCGCCGCCGGACGACCCGCGCCGCAGCGCGGTCACCGCACGCAATCTCGCCGCGTTGTGGTCCACCTTCGCGGACCTGGGCCACCGTCGGCTGGTCTACACGAACACCGTCAGCGTGCTGACCGGCAGCGAGGGCATGTTCCGGCGGGCGATGGGCGAGGACGTACGCCTCGTACGGGTGCTGCTCACGGCGTCGGACGCCACTGCGGGGGAGCGGCTCGCGGGCCGTGAACTCGGTTCGGAGCTGGAGAGCGAGCTGCGCGGCAGCCTCCGCAAGGCCCGTCTCCTGGACGAACAGGCGCCGCAGGACACCGTGCGGGTGGCGACCGACGGGCGCGATGTGCGGGTCATCGCGCGTGAGGTGGTGGCGGCCACTGGGTGGGCTCCGGACGCGTAGCCCACCGGCGTCTCAGGGGCGCCGCGCGAGGATCAAGTAGCCGCCGAATCCGAGGAATCCGATGCCCGTCGCCTGGTCCAGGCGGCGGCGCGGCAGCTTCAGCCGCCCGTCACTCCTCCGCAAGCCACGGCCCGCCGCGATGTAGACCAGAGCGGCCACCCCCTCGACGCCGATGTACGCGGCGGCGAGCGGGACGAGCGTCGCGGGCGGGGCGGCGGCGGAGAGGAACTGCGGCAGGAACGACGCGAAGAGCAGCAGCGCCTTCGGGTTGGTCAGGGCGGTGAGGAACTCCCGCCGCGCGACGACCAGCGGCCGCACGGCGCCGGCCCGCCCGAACGGGTCCCCGGCTTCACGGCCGGCGCCGCGCAGTGTCGTCACGCCCAGCCAGATCAGATACCCGACACCCAGCCACCGCAGGACCTCGAACGCGACGGCCGACCTGGCCAGGACCGTGCCGAGCCCGAGCACGACGAGCGCCACGAGCAGCGCGAAGGCACAGAACCGGCCGACCACTCCCACCAGGGCGTGCCGCACCCCGACGAGCGCGGCGTTGCGCAGTCCGAGCAGCTGATTGGCCCCCGGAATCAGCGCCATGACCACGGCCGCCGGAAGGAAGACCTGCCAATCGATCACGTATCCAACTGTGACGCATCGGCGACGACCGTGCAGGATCCGGGCGCGATCTCCGTGAAACCGGCGTCCTGGACGACCGGAAGTCCGCTCGTCGTCAGTGCAGGCCAGCGGGCCGGGTCGGCGGTCCGTACCGACAGGGGGAAGCCCGCCTCGCGCCACTCCTTGCGCTGCGCGTCGGACAGCTCCCACCAGGCGAGTTGAGCGCCGTGGCCGGCCTGCGCCATGGTCTTGCCCGCCGTCATGTCGAGGTCGGGGTTGAGCCACAGGACGGGCGCCGAGAGGTCGGGGGCGGGCGGCTCCTCCGGGTCGTCGAGGTCCGTGCCGGAGACCTGGAGCCGGGCGAGGTCCTTGGGCCAGCCGTCGAGGGGGACCGGCGGGAAGACCCGGACCTCGGCGGTGCCGGTGGTGACCGTGATCCCGTCGAGGCCCTCCGCGCGCCGCCACTCCGCGCCCCTGGCCCGCCGCACCACCTTGCGGATCCGCGCGTCCTGCCAGTCGCGCATCGCCTGCGCCCACGCGCCGTCACCGGTCGACCGCTCGTCCGAGAGGATCACCAGCACGGCGCGCGCGGCCGCTTCGAGGGCGTCCGTACGGGCCGGGGGCGCCGCCCGCTCGATGCGCACGACGAGCGGCAGCACGAACTGCGGCGCCTCGTCGCGGTCGGTCGGCTCGGCGCGGAAGGGGCTGTCGCTGTCGGCCTGCTGGGCGCCTTCGGCCCGGTCGGCACCTTCGGTTCGGGAGTCGTCGCTGGTCACGCCCTCCAGTCTGCCAGCACCCCATGACAGCTCCCGTCCCGACCGTGGGGGACCGGCAGACGCACGTCGCCAAGTGGCCGGCCACCGCCGCGGGGCTGCTCGCCGTGCTGCTGTGCGCGCTCGTTGGCGCCGCCGTCGGAGCCGTCACCGCGTGGCCCGTGGTGCGCGGCACCGGGCTCGGCACGGCGACCCTGGTGCTGTGAGCGCTCGTCGCGCTGGTCGCCCCCGGCTCACCGGCGAAGTCGGCGGTGAGCGGACTGGTGACCGGTTCGCAGGACGGCACGGTCCCGGTTCTGTTGCTGCCGCTCGCGGGGGCCGTGGTCGTGGCCGGGGTGTGCGCGGCGGCCGCGTGCGCGCTGTCCTCCCGCCGCTGGCCGTCGCCGAGCCCCCGGCTAACCGGAGCAGGCGCTGCGCTGCGCCTCCTGCCACTCGCACACCGGGCACAGCGTCGCGCCCTTCGTGGACTCCGGGTACTCCGTGGGTTTCCGGCACAGCACGCACTCGGCGACCGGCTCGTCCGCGTCCGCGACGGGTGCCGGGCGCTCCGCGGGGCCGCCGGCGCAGTAATCAGCCATGCCTCCAGCGTACGTACGCGGGCGCACGCTCACGCCCCGCGCGCCGCCCCCACCAGGTCCGACACCCGCACGAACCGGTAGCCCTGCGCCCGCAGCCTCGGCACCACCGCCCGCACCACCCGCTCCGTCGTCGGCGCCGCGCTGCGCGTGCAGTGCAGGACGACGACCGAACCGGGCCGCACCCCGTCCAGCACCTGCCGGGCCACCGCGTCCGCGTCCGTGGCGAACGCGTCGCCGCTCACCACGTCCCACTGCACCGCGGTCACCCCGGTCGGCGTCAGCGCCCGCAGCGCCGCCCGGTCGTAGCAGCCGCCGGGGAACCGGAAGTACGGCGCGACATGCCTGACCCCCGCCTTCCGGAACGCGCCGAACGCGCGGTCGACATCGGCCCGCATGCCCCGCGCCGGCACCCGCGGCAGTCCGTAGCAGTCCCCGGTGAAGGCGTAGTGGCTGTACGAGTGGTTGGCGACCTCGAACAGCCGGTCCCGGCCGATGGCCCTGGCCTGGTCGGGGTACTCCTCGGCCCACCGGCCCGTCATGAAGACGGTGGCCGGAACCTTCAGCTTCCGCAGCGTGCCGATCAGTCGCGGGTTGTCGAAGCGTTCTCCTGCCTGCGCCCGCGCCCCCTGGTCGGCGGTCATGTCGGCGTCGAAGGTGAGCGCGACCGTCCGCTCCTTCGTCTCCGCGCCCCGCCGGAAGACGGGGGTGGTGCCGCCGGGGCCGGGCGCCAGGGTGGGCCGGGGGGTCGCCTTCGGCTCGGGCGAGGTCCGCGGCGGGCTTTTGGAGGAGCTCTCGGGGGAGCCGGTGGGGGAGCCGCTGGGGCGCGTCGCGCCCGGGACTCCCGATGTGGCGGATTCGCCGCATCCGGCGAGGCCAAGGGCGAGGGCGCCCAAGGCGCAGGCCGTCGTGACGTGGCGCAGGTAGCTGATCACGCGGTGACGATAACGTGACAATCATACGAAATCGTGCAAATGGGGCCAGTGGGGCGTGACTCCGTGCTGCGGGGTACTCGGCATCCATGACGACACCAATGACGGAGACCCCCATGACGGCACCCGTGGCGTTCCCCGACCCCTCGACCTCGCTCGCACCGTTCGTCCTGGGCCTGGTGATCGCACTGGCCCTCGTCTGGGCGGTCTGGCTCGGGATCCGGATCCGGCGCCGGGAGCCGGGCCCGCCCGACCCCGCCGACCAGCCAAAGCTCCCTGACGACGGACCGGTGTACGAGGTCCGGGAGATGCGGGAGCCCGACGAGGTCCCGAAGACGGGGGACGGCGGTGACCGCCTCACCCCGCACCAGCTGAGCGGCTTCGGCAACGCGAGCACCAAGCGCAGCGAGGACCAGCGGCCGCGGCGGTGGAGCCGGGGCGGCAGTGGGACGTCCGGCAGTGGTGATTCCGGGCACACGTGATCCCGAGGGGCGGGCCGCGCTCGGCGCGCGTGCGGATGGTGGGGCGCGCGACGCGGCGGGCGCGCGAGGTGGCGCGCCCTTCCTCGCCCTTTACCTCAGTGCCTCGCCCTTTACCTCAGTGCGCGGCCCCGGCCTCGGCCCGGGAGCGGCGTCGTTCGGCCCGCAGCAGTCTGGCCCGCTCGGTTTCCGAGGTGCCGCCCCACACCCCGGTCGTCTGCCCGGTGGAGACGGCCCAGCGCAGGCACTCCACGATTACGGGACAGTGGCGGCAGACCTGCTTGGCCGCCTCCACGTCCTCCATGGCCGGCCCGGTCGTGCCGACGGGAAAGAAGAGATCCGGATCCTCATCGACACACGCCGCCCTGTCCAGCCACTCCATCTCCATCTTCCTCACTGGCAACGGCATGCGGCGGCGGGTGCCCACAACAACCGTGCGGAAACGCCGAGTTTGAGGGGTACGGGCGAGGGGACCCGGCCCGCGGCCGAGTGGCCAGGGGAGCGAAGGGAGCCGGGGCCGGGGGCGTGAGTCTCCGGCCCCGGTCGCCGTTCTGCGACATGGAGCGGGAGGGGCTACAACGGAAGGGAAGGGAGTGAGCCGCCATGCCGAGCGGATCCAGCGCCAAGCGTGAACGCCAGTACGAGAAGATCAAGAAGAGCGCCCTTGACCGGGGTGAGAACACCGAGCGGGCCGAGGAGATCGCGGCGCGCACGGTGAACAAGGAGCGCGCCCGGACGGGCGAGGCGAAACAGGCCAGTCGCACGTCCACGCACGACATCTCCTCCGGCAGGCGCGGCGGCCTGCGCTCCCACCGGGGCGCCGGCGGTCCGACCAAGGAGCAGCTGTACGAGGAGGCCAAGGACCGTGGCATCGAGGGCCGCTCACACATGAACAAGGCCGAACTGGCCAAGGCCCTGGGGCGCTGACCCGCATGCCCAAGGAACCGGACCCCGTCCCGAGGGACCTGCCGGACCAGCAGGCCGACCCGGACACGGAGACAGAACCCGAGCGCGACGCCGAGCCGCAGCCCGAGAACGGGAACACCGGGACCGAGCCCGACGAGACCGTCCCCGACTCGGACGTCGCGGGCACCGGCCGCACCGGCGCGCCCCACGCACCGGGCATCCACCCCGACCAGCCCGTCCCGGACGAGCCGGCCGACTGAACCCGGCCCCGGGCACCCTGCGAGGAACGGCGCTAACGCCTTCGCAGCGCCCCTGACACCTGGTCGAAGAGGGCCGTGTGGGCGCGGGAGCTGGCCGGGAGCTCCGGGTTCCAGGGGAGCACCGTGGCCCGGTCCGCGACCTGTGACCAGTGCGGGTCGGCCGCGTACTGCTCGCGCGGGGCCGCGTTGACGCGGGCGTCCGACAGGATGACATCCGGGGCCAGGGCGGCCACGTCCTGCCATGTGCCGGTGTACCAGTTGGCGCCCGGGCCCTCGGGTGGCGCCGCCATGCCCACGCCGAGCCCGCCCAGCGCGCTCAGGTCGGGCCATTTCGTGGGCCGGGCCAGGTGCACCGAGTCCGCTCCCGCGGCCGACAGGGCAAGCACCCGGACGCCCCGCGCCGCACGGGCCGCGACCCCCAGCTCCCGCTCGGCCCGCGCCAGCTCGTCCTGCGTCTCCGCGGGCTCGGCGGCCCCGAGCGTGCGCCCCAGCTCCGCGAAGCGCTCCCGCACCCCTCCCAAGGTGCGGCCCTGCCCCACGTCGATCACGGTGACCGGGACATGCTCCTCCAGATGTTTCGCCGTGTCGGGCTCGATGCCGTACACCTGCCCGCCGCCGTAGGTGAGCGCCACGACGAGATCGGGGCGCGTCGCCAGTACGTCGTCCAGGGCGAGCCCGCCGCCGGCGCCCAGGTACGTGAGCCCGTCCAGCGGCAGCGCGCCGGACTTGGCCCGGTCGGGCTCGTCCCCGTCGTGGAACGAGCCGAAGATCCCCACGGGGCGTATGCCCAGATCGAACAGGCTCGCCCCGGCCTGTATGTATGCGACGACGCGCTGTGGCGCCTCGCTCGCGGACGTGAGGTGCCCGCGGTCGTCGGTGAACTCCCAAGGAATGGTTGACCGTTCTTCCATGGGGTGACCTTGCCCGGGGCACTCGCCCGGCACGCGGTGCGGCACCCGCGAAAACCGGCCATGCGGGCGGCCGCCCAGCCGTGGACGGCCGCCCGACGCCGCCTAGTGCCAGGGGCCCGTCACGGCGAACGTCGTCCCCGGCGTGTAGCAGTTCACGAACATCGTGTCGCCGTCCGGGGAGAACGTGACCCCGGCGAACTCGCCCCACTCGGGCTTGTCGGCCGTCCCGATGTTCTGCCGGCCGCGCGCCATGGCGTACACCTCGCCCTTCCGCGTCACGCCGAACACGTGCTGCGCGCCCTCCCCGTCCTCGCACACCATCAGGCCGCCGCTGGGCGCGAGGCAGATGTTGTCGGGCTCCTCGCCCGGCAGTTGGACGTCCGTGTCGGGGCCGAACACGATGACCAGCGTCAGGCGCCGCGACGACGGGTCGTAGCGCCAGATCTGGCCGTAGTGGTCGGCGGCCGAGCCCTCGCGGCTGCGGGCGTACGAGGAGACGAAGTAGACGCTCGACCCGCCCCAGTAGCAGCCTTCCAGCTTCTGCGCGTGGGTGATGCCCTTCGGGCCGAAGTCCTGGTTGCGGATGGGTGTCTGGGCGGCCAGCGGGTCCGGTACGTCGACCCATTCGATGCCGCTGAACGTGGCGCCGGTCTCCTGGACCGCCGACAGGTCCGGCACGCCCGGCACCCGCATCGCCTGGAGTTTCCCGCCCGCGCGCAGCGAACCGAGGCCGCCCTTGGTGTTCTTGGGCAGGAAGCGGTAGAAGAGGCCGAAGGGTCTGTCGAAGGCGTCCTCCGTCTCGTACACGATTCCGTTGCGCGGGTCGACGGCGATCGCCTCGTGCTGGAAGCGGCCCATCGCGGTGAGCGGCACGGCGCCCGAGCGGCGCGGATCGACCGGGTCGACCTCGAAGATGAAGCCGTGGTCCTTGGTGTAGCCGTTCGTACCGGCCTTGTCCTCGGTCTCCTCGCAGGTCAGCCAGGTGCCCCAAGGGGTCGGCCCGCCCGCGCAGTTGACGGCCGTACCGGCGATGGCGACCCGCTCGGACAGCACGTCGTTCTTCCGGTCCACGGTGAGCGCGGTGCAGCCGCCCTTGCCCATCGGGTCGTAGGTCAGGCCCTCGACGGTCGGCACCCCGATCTTTCCGGTGACCCGGTTCTCGTGGTTGCGTACGAGGTGTACGCGGCCCTGTCTTCCGGCGAAGGCCGCCATTCCGTCGTGGTTCGAGGGCACCTTGCCCTCGCCGGAGCGGAGTTGCTCCCCTTCGCGGGACAGGACCTTGTAGCGGAACCCTTTCGGCAGGTCGAGCAGCCCGGCCGGGTCGGGCACCAACGGGCCGTATCCGGCGCGTCCTTGGGCGGCTGCCGAGCCGGCGAACAGCTCGGAGAGGTTCCCCGCGAAGGCGATGCCCACTCCGAGGGCGCCGGAGCGGGCAAGGACTTGACGGCGAGTCGCGGACTGTCGTGCGTCAGCGGTGCGTGACATGGGTGCAACCTCCTGCTGGCGGACAGGAACTGTGACCCGGCTGTGTTTATCACGTGCCTTTGGCGGCGGGAACCACGCGCGTAGCGCACACAATCCGTGCACCGCACACGTATCGCTCACCTGGTGATTACTCGTGTACGAGGCCCTTCCCGTCGCGCGCGAGCGCGGTGAGGCGGGAGATGGCGCGGAAGTACTTCTTCTTGTAGCCGCCGTTCAGCATTTCCTCGCTGAACAGCTTGTCGAACGGCTGCCCGGACGTGAGCACCGGGATCTCCCGGTCGTAGAGCCGGTCCGCGAGGACGACGAGCCGCAGCGCGGTCGACTGGTCGGGCACGGCCGCCACATCGGTGAGGCAGACGGCCTTCAGGTCGTCCGTCAGCGCCCCGTACCGGCTGGGGTGCACGCGCGCGAGGTGCTCGAGGAGGTGCGGGAAGTCGTCGAGCGAGGCGCCCTCGGTGGCGTACGCCGCCTTGGTGACCTGCTCGTCGGTGAACGGCGCCGGGGCCTCGGGCAGTCCACGGTGCCGGTAGTCCTCGCCGTCGATGCGCAGCGGCTTGAAGTGGGCCGACAGGCCCTGGATCTCGCGCAGGAAGTCGGCGGCGGCGAACCGGCCCTCACCGAGCTTGCCCGGCAGCGTGTTCGAGGTCGCGGCGAGTGCGACACCCGCCTCGACCAGCTTCCCGAGCAGGGAGGACACGAGCACCGTGTCGCCCGGATCGTCCAGCTCGAACTCGTCGATGCACAGCAGCCGGTGCCCGCTGAGCGTCTTGACGGTCTGCTGGAAGCCGAGCGCGCCCACCAGGTTCGTCAGCTCCACGAACGTGCCGAACGCCTTGTACTGGGGCTCGGCGGGCGTCGCGTGCCAGAGCGAGGCGAGCAGGTGGGTCTTGCCGACGCCGTAGCCGCCGTCGAGGTAGACGCCGCGGGGTCCGGTCGGGGCGGCGGGCTTCTTGCCGAAGCCGAAGAGGCCGCGCTTCTTGCCGCCCCCGGACGCGTGCGCCCCGCCGAGACCGGCGGCGAACGAGCTCAGGACCCGGACGGCCTCGGTCTGGCTGGGCTGCTTGGGGTCCGGTATGTACGTGTCGAAGCGCACGGAGTCGAACCGGGGCGGCGGCACCATCTCGGCGACCAGGCGCTCCGCGGGGACGTGCGGCTCGCGGGCGCACAGGGACAGCGGCGCCGCGTCGGGTATCGGGCTGATGCCCATCTGGCTGGACTCCCGTGAGTCGGCGGCTTCGAGGGATGACGACACAGCTACCCAGCTTAGTCGCCGTGCCACACTGCACGTCATGCGACGCCTGTTCCCTGTGACGTACGAAACAGCAGATGACAAGGGGTACGAGGGGAGGGAGGCGGGCCGCGAGTGGAGTCTCGACGAGCTCGCCGACGCCTATGCCTACCCGTCCGGGGCCGCGCACGCGCCGTGGCTGCGGGCCAACATGGTCTCCACGCTCGACGGCGCGGCCCAGCACGACGGCCGCTCCCAGCCCATCTCCTGCGACACCGACATGCGGATCTTCGGCACGCTGCGCGCGCTCGCCGACGTCGTCGTGGTCGGCGCGGAGACGGTCCGCCTGGAGGGCTACCGGCCCGCCCGCGCGCGCGAGGCGTTCGCCGCCCGCCGCGAGGCGGCCGGGCAGGGGCCCGCCCCGCAGATCGCCGTGATCAGCGCGAGCCTCGACCTCGACTTCGACCTGCCGCTGTTCACCGCCCCGCTCGTGCCGACGCTGCTGCTCACCGGCGCGGGCGCCCCCGCCGACCGGATCGCGGCGGCGCGCAAGGCGGGCGTGGAGGTGCTGACCGTGGGCGACGGCGCGGCGGCCGAGCCGGACCGCGTGGTGGCGGCGCTCGGTGAGCGGGGCCTCAGGCGGCTGCTCACCGAGGGCGGTCCGCGGATGCTCGGTCAATTCGTGGCGGGCGGGGTACTCGACGAGCTGTGCCTGACCCTGTCCCCGATGCTCACCGCGGGTGACGCGCAGCGGATCGCGGGCGGCTCGACCCTGGCCGTGCCGGAGCGGTTCGAACTGGCGTCCCTGTTGGAGGAGGAAGGATTCCTCTTCACCCGTTACCGCCGGTCGCGGGGCGGACAGTAGCCGCTCGCCGCGTTCGCGCGGCGACATTCGGCGGAATGAGTCGTTCCGTTTAGCTTTGGCTGGGCACACTACATCTCGCAGTCCCCGTGCGAATGCGGGGCAGGATGGTTTCCGCAGGTCCGCTGGTCCACCCGGAGGCGTCGTCGTCAGGCGGCCCCCGGTAGGAGAAGAAGGGCGCCCGTCGTGTTCACGAGCGTATTGATGATCGAGAAGGCTCTGACCTCCGCCGACGTGGAGTTCGTCACCACCTTGCACGGTGAGGAGGACGTCTCCTTCCACGTGCTGCTCCAGCCCCGTGGCGACCAGGCGGACCGCCTGCTGCGGGCCATCGACGACGTCGCGATGGGGGAGTTCGACGAGGCGGGCAAGGAGAACGAGGTGCCCGAGGGCGACGAGGCCAAGGGGCCCGCGGAGAAGGCCCTCGCCGTCTCCCTCGCCGCGCTGCACCAGGCGGGCAGCGAGGCGGTGGGCCGACTCATCGAGGACCACCCGCTGGACGCCCTCAAGGCGCTCGTCGACGAGGTGAAGGCGGACGAGGTCATCGTGCTGACCGACCCGCACTACGTCGAGGAGTTCTTCCACCGGGACTGGGCCTCGCGCGCCCGCCACCAGGTCGGCGTACCGGTCCTGAAGCTGTTCTCGCACAGCAAGGCGTAGTTCTCGCACAGCAAGGCGTAACGGGGCGAGGTTCAAGGCGGCGCGGGCCGAGGCAATAGGCTGGGGCCCGCGCCGTGGTCGTCGTGACCGCGGACCAGGACATCCGAGAACCCAGGGGAGACCACGCATGGCACCCGGCCGCCTGCCGCATTCCGTCGCCGACATGGACCGACCGCACTTCATCGGCATCGGCGGCGCCGGCATGTCGGGCATCGCCAAGATCCTCGCCCAGCGCGGCGCGCGCGTGGCGGGCAGCGACGCCCGTGAGTCCGCGACGGCGCAGGCGCTGCGCGAGCTCGGCGTCACCGTGCACATCGGCCACGACGCCGCGCACCTCGCCTCAGACGCCACCTGCGTGGTCGTCTCCTCGGCCATCCGCGAGGACAACCCGGAGCTGGCCCGCGCCAAGGAGCTCGGCATTCCGGTCGTGCACCGCTCGGACGCCCTCGCCTCCCTCATGGACGGACTGCGCCCGATCGCGGTGGCCGGCACGCACGGCAAGACCACCACGACGTCGATGCTCGCGGTGTCCCTGAAGTCCCTCGACCTGAAGCCGTCCTACGCCATCGGCGGCGACCTGGACGCCCCCGGTTCCAACGCGGACCACGGCGAGGGCGAGATCTTCGTCGCCGAGGCGGACGAATCGGACCGCAGCTTCCACAAGTACAAGCCGGAAGTCGCGATCATCCTCAACGTCGAGCTCGACCACCACGCGAACTACGCGTCCATGGACGAGATCTACGAGTCCTTCGAGACGTTCACCGGGAAGATCACCCCCGGCGGCACCCTCGTCATCGCCGCCGACCAGGCGGGCGCCGCCGAGCTGACCCGCCGGGTCCGCGACACGACGTCCCTCAAGGTGGTCACGTACGGAGAGTCGGAGTCGGCCGACATCCGCATCCACAAGATCACCCCGCGCGGACTGACCAGCGAGGTCACCGTCCTCCTGGACGGCAAGCTGCTGACCTTCACGGTCTCGGTCCCCGGCCGGCACTACGCGCAGAACGCGGTGGCGGCGCTCGCGGCGGGCGTCGCGATGGGCATCCCGGCCCGGAACCTGGCCTCCGCGCTCAAGACGTACACGGGCGTCAAGCGCCGCCTCCAGCTCAAGGGCGAGGTGAACGGCGTGCAGGTCATCGACTCCTACGCCCACCACCCCACCGAGATGACGGCGGACCTGGAGGCCATGCGCTCCGCGGCGTCCGGCGAGGGCCGCATCATCACCCTCTACCAGCCGCACCTCTTCTCCCGCACCCAGGAGCTGGGCAAGGAGATGGGCGAGGCCCTCGCCCTCGCGGACGCCTCGGTCGTCCTGGACATCTACCCGGCCCGCGAGGACCCGATCCCCGGCATCACCAGCGCCCTGATCATCGAGGCCGCGCGCGAGGCGGGCGCCGATGTGCAGGCCGCCGCGGACAAGGACGCCGCGGTCGCCGCGGTCGCGGGAATGGCCAAACCCGGCGATCTTGTTCTCACCATGGGCGCGGGCGACGTCACGGAACTCGGTCCGCGCATTCTGGACCAGCTGAAGGGTTGAGAGACATGTCGTACGACGTCGAGAAGCCGGACGAGCAGTGGCGCACGGAGCTGACCCCGGCGGAGTACGCGGTGCTGCGCCAGGCCGGCACGGAGCCCGCCTTCCGCGGTGAGTACACCGACACGACCACGAAGGGCGTCTACTCCTGCCGGGCGTGCGGCGCGGAGCTCTTCACGTCCACCGAGAAGTTCGAGTCGCACTGCGGCTGGCCGTCCTTCTACGACCCGAAGGACTCCGACGCCGTCGAGCTCATCGAGGACCGCTCCCACGGAATGGTCCGCACCGAGGTGCGCTGCGCGCGCTGCGGCTCGCACCTCGGCCACGTATTCGAGGGCGAGGGATACGCGACGCCCACGGATCAGCGGTACTGCATCAACTCGATCTCGCTCAGGCTGGAGCCCGCGGGCGAGTGAGTCGCGGCGGCCAGGCGGCGCCTACTGCGCCGCCGCCGTCTCCGCCGTCGCCGGGCGGAACGCCGGGTTGCTCTCGCACTCGGACATGATCTCGGTGTTGGTCTCCTTGTTGATGGGGCAGGCGCCGATGACGAAGCGCGGGGCGACGCCGCCCGGGAAGGCGATCTCCACCTGGTCGGCGTACTTGTGCGTGTCGCCGATCGTCTCGTTGACGTCGATGCCGTTCGGGGCGTCGATGTAGTAGTTGTACGCGCCGCCCCGCATCCACTTGGTCCACTTCTTGAAGAGGTCGTGGTCGCGGGTGGTGGAGACGAACGGCGACGGCTGGTTCTTCAGGACGTACTTCTCCAGGTCGTACTGGCCGTTCACGGCGTCCTTCGGCGCGAAGCCCTCCTTGAAGATCACCGACGGGGCGCGGCCGTCCGCGCGGTACAGCGTCTGGCAGTCGCTGCGGTACTCCGGGTCCGGCGAGATCTTCTCGAGCGGTACGCGGTCGATCGCGGCGTAGAGCCGGTCGGGCACGACCGGGCAGGAGGAGGGCGCGGCCTTCGCCACGGCGGTGGCGGACTTCGCGGTGTCGGCGTCCGGGGCGCTCGCGGTGGCCGACGGGGCGGAGGCGAGGGCCAGGACGGACACCGCGGCGGCGGGCAGCGTGGCGAGGCGGCGGACGGTGCGCGGAATGTTGTTGATCATCACGAGCAGAACCCTCGGTGGACCGCGACCAAGATCGCCGCAACTCACCGGATCGTGGGCGTGTGCACCTGTAGTTCCTTGATCCCGTTGATGAAGTTCGAGACGAGACGCTTCGGTGGGGCCGCGAGCGTCAGGGTCGGGAGCGCCCGGCCCACTTCCTCGTAGAGCGCCCGCAGTTGGAGGCGGGCGAAGTGCGCGCCCGGGCATACGTGCGGGCCGTCTCCGAAGGAGACGTGGGGGTTGGGGGTGCGGGCCGGGTCCAGGGTGAACGGGGCGGGGAAGACGCGTTCGTCGTGGTTGGCGGAGGCGTGGAGGACGACCACCTTGTCGCCCCGTTCGATGCGGGCGCCCGCGAGGGTCGTGTCCTCGCTCGCCGTGCGCCGGAAGCTCAGGACCGGTGGGTGGCGCCGCAGGAGTTCGTCGAGGACCGGCGGCACGTCGGCCTTCCCCATGCGGAGCAGTTCGTACGTGGTCGGGGACTCGGCCAGCAGTGCCAGGCCGCCCGGAGCCGCGCTGCGCACCGTGTCGTTGCCCGCGACGGTGAGCAGGAAGAAGAACATCTGGCGTTCGGGCGCCGTGAGGTCCGGGTCCGCGGCCAGCGTCGTCATGATGTCGTCGGCCGGGTGGGCGCGCTTGCGGGCCGCCAGCTCGTCGGCGTACGCGAACATGTCGGCCAGCGCGGAGGGGGAGCGGGGGTTCACGGGTGGACCGGTGGTGGTCGAGGGGGAGCCGGCCGTCTCGTCCGGGTCCTGGTAGCCGATGACGCGGCGGGTCCAGTGCAGGAGCAGCGCGCGGTCGGACTCCGGGACGCCGAGGAGGTCGGCGAGGTTCAGGAGGGCGTAGTCGTCGGTGACCGTCCCGACCAGGTCGACCGTGTCCTTCGCCTCGTGCAGCGCCGTGCGCAGCAGCGTTCTCGCCCTGTTGCGTGCCGACTCCTCGAACGCCGCCACGCGGCGCGGCGTGAACGCCCGGCTCACCAGCCGGCGCAGCCTGCCGTGGGCGGGCGGGTCCTGGTTGAGCATCATGCCGCGGATGAACGGCAGGTCCGCCGGGTCCGGATCGCGGATCTGGGTCGCGCCCAGGTACGAGGAGTACGTCGACGCGTCCTTGAGGACCCGGACCACGTCTGCGTGGCGCGTGACCGCCCAGAACCCGGGGCCCTCCGGCCAGCCGAGGACCGCGGGCTCCCGCTGCCAGGCCACCGGGTGGTGGTCGCGCAGGGTCCGGTAGCGCTCGTGCGGGACGCCTTCGGCGTAGAGGCGGGGGTCGAAGACGTCGGGCACCTCGGGGAGGTCCGGTGCCGTGTGTGCCGTCATGACTTCCGTCCCGGGCCGTCCGCCCGCAGGAAGTCCTCCATGACGCGGATCAGCGCGAGCGGCGCCTCGTCCATCGCGTAGTGGCCGCACACCGGGAGGTCGACGAGCTCGCCGCGGGTGAACCAGGTCAGCCACGTCGAGCGCATCAGGTTCGCCGTCAGCGCCGGGTCGAGCTGGCCCGTGATCGCGAGCGCGGGAACCGTGCAGGACGCGAGCTCCGCGTGGAAGTCGTCGCCGGTCCACGAGTCGAGCCAGGCCCGGAACGCCTTCCCGTCGCTGCACGCGAGCGAGCGCTCCACCATGCGGTCCAGCCACGCGGCGGGGCGCACGCCGCCCGTGGTGATGTCGATGATCGCGCGGCGGTTGGCGGGGGAGGAGTCGGCCGTCGCGAACAGTTCCCACTGCTCCGGCGGCATGGGCAGCCCGGACGCCGGGACCGGGGACACCCCCACGATGCGGCGCACCCGCTGCCGCACGTTCGCCACCACGCGCTGCGCCACGCTGCCGCCCATGGAGTGCCCGATCAGCGAGAACCGCTCCCAGCCGAGCCGGTCCGCGAGGTCGATCACATCCGCGGCGGCCTCGGCCGTCGTGCACGCCCCCGGCGTCTGTTTCGCCTCCCCGTAGCCGCGCAGGTCCACCAGCGCGTACTGGAAGGAGGCGCGGTCGAGATCGGCCACGATCGGCGCGTAGGCGGCGCGGTCGGCGAACCAGCCGTGCACCGCGAACACCTTGTGCGGGCCGTCACCGTGAAGTTCGTACGGCAGGACGAAGGACGAGGCCACGTCGACTCCCCCGGGGTGTTGAACGGAAGCGGTTGCCGGACGCCTCCAAGGTGGCGCGCGGCCGTGCCCGGCCACAAGAGGGCGCACGCGCGCGTGGCCCGGCGCACCGCGGCCGGTCGGGGACAATGGACGGGTGACCTCCCCCGATGCCGCCGACGCCCCGGCGACCCGCCCCGAGCTGCGCGCCGACTGCGCCGACTGCTTCGGCCTGTGCTGCGTCGCCCTCCCCTTCGCGAAGTCGCACGACTTTGCGCACCACAAGAACGCGGGCACGCCCTGCCGCAACCTTCAGGAGGACTTCCGCTGCGGCATCCACGCGAGGCTGCGCGACGAGGGCTACCCCGGCTGCACCGTCTTCGACTGCTTCGGCGCGGGCCAGAAGGTCTCTCAGGTCACCTTCGAGGGCGTCAGCTGGCGTGAGCGGCCCGAGACCGCCAGGGCCATGTACGAGGCGTTCCCCGTCATGCGGCAACTGCACGAACTGCTCTGGTACTTGAACGACGTACTGGAACTCGACGCGGCCCGTGCCGTGCACCGCGACGCCCGGCGGGCCCGCGAGGACATCGAGCGGCTCACCCGCGCGCGTGCCGACGAACTCGTCGCCGCCGACGTGCCGGCCGTCCGCGACGACGTCAACGCCCTTCTACTGAAGGCGAGCGAACTGGTGCGCGCCGATGTGCCCGGCGCTCTGGGCCGCAAGAAGAACCACCGGGGTGCCGACCTGGTGGGTGCCCGTTTCAAGAAGGCCGACCTGCGGGGCGCCAATTTCCGCGGCGCCCTTCTTGTGGCCGCGGATCTGACGGGTGCGGACCTCCGCTCGGCCGACCTGATCGGCGCGGACCTGCGCGACGCCCGGATCGCGGGCGCCGACCTCACCGGGGCGCTGTTCCTCACCCAGGCGCAGGTGAACGCCGCGCGCGGCGACGCCACGACCCGCATACCGGCGGGCCTGAGGCGCCCCGCGCACTGGACGTAGACCTCAAGGGCACCGAAAAAGGTCTCAGGAGGCGCACACCGAAGGCAGCGCCCGCGCAAGGGCCTTGAGGTGCAGGGCGTCGAACCCGCGCGCGTGGGCGTCGCGCAGCGCCGCCGCCGTGAGCAGCGGCCCGCAGGCGGGCGAGGTGCGCGTGGGGGCCACCTCCCGCAGCGCGTCCAGGAGCTGCGTCGTGATGCGGTCGAGCTGCGGGCGGACCTCCGTCGCGAGGTCGGGGCGCTCGGTCGGGCGCTGCTCGGGGTGGGCGTCCCAGCGGGCGTACAGGCCGCGCTGCACCACCTTGTTGGCCTCGATCTGGTCCCGGAAGACGGCCTGTGCGAACGCCGGGTCGATGCCGAGACCCGCCGAGCGCTCCGCCACGTCGTCGAGGATCAGCTTCTCGCGCGCCGGGTCGTCGATCGGCGCCTGCGTGCCGTACTTCGCCGCCGCGACCTTGTCCGCGAGGGCGAGCCGCTCCGTGGCGAGCGCGGTGATCGCCGCGAGGGCGCGCGGGTGCGCGTGGGTGGTCTGCGACGCGGCGGTGGGCGCGGCCGGGGCGGCGGACGCCGGGAGGGCCGAACCGCCCAGGGCGAGCGCGGTGGTGGCGCCCAGAGCGACCAGGCAGCGGGCGGCGGTCGACGTGATCCGGATGGGCAACGTAGGTCCTTCGCTTCGAACGGGCAACGGGGGTGCGTTTCCCCGAACGTACGTCGAACAACCCCGGTTCACGCGATGGTGCGATCATGTTCCGCCCCGTGGATGCCGGTTGACGGCCACGGGTAGGGCGGCGCTCATGACACACGAGTCCTCGCAGCCCTTCCGACTGCCGCGCTTCTACATGCCGTACCGGGCCCGGCTCAATCCGCACCTGGAGGAGGCGCGGGCCCATTCCACGGTGTGGGCCCGCGAGATGGGCATGCTGGAGGGCAGCGGAGTCTGGGAGCAGCGCGACCTCGACGCGCACGACTACGGACTGTTGTGTGCGTACACGCACCCCGACTGCGACGGACCGGCGCTCTCCCTGATCACCGACTGGTACGTCTGGGTCTTCTTCTTCGACGACCACTTCCTGGACATGTTCAAGCGCACGAACGACCGCGCGGCCGGCAAGGCGCACCTCGACCGGCTGCCGCTCTTCATGCCGATGGAGCTGGACACTCCCGTGCCGGAGCCGGAGAACCCGGTCGAGGCGGGCCTGATCGACCTGTGGCGGCGCACCGTGCCCGCCATGTCGATGGACTGGCGGCGCCGGTTCGCGGAGTCGACGGAGCACCTCCTGAACGAGTCGATGTGGGAGCTGTCCAACATCAACGAGGGGCGGATCTCCAACCCCGTCGAGTACATCGAGATGCGCCGCAAGGTGGGCGGCGCTCCCTGGTCGGCGGGGCTCGTGGAGTACGCGACCGCCGAGGTCCCGGCCGCCGTGGCCAGGTCGAGGCCGCTGCGCGTCCTCATGGAGACGTTCGCCGACGCCGTGCATCTGCGCAACGACCTGTTCTCCTACGAGAGGGAGGTCAGGGACGAGGGCGAACTCTCCAACGGAGTGCTGGTGTTGGAGACCTTCTTCGACTGCACGACGCAGGAGGCGGCGGAAGCCGTCAACGACGTGCTGACCTCGCGACTGCACCAGTTCGAGCACACCGCGCTGACCGAGGTGCCGGCCCTCTCCGCGGAGAAGGGACTCACGCCGGACGAGGTGGCCGCGATCGCCGCGTACGCGCGCGGGCTGCAGGACTGGCAGTCCGGCGGCCACGAGTGGCACATGCGGTCGAGCCGCTACATGAACAAGGAGGTCGCCGCGCGGACCGCACCGGCCCCGGGCGGCCCCAGCGGCCTCGGGACCGCCGCCACCGACGTGCGGGCGCTGCTCGACGGGGTCGGTGCCGAGCGCCTGCGCGTGTACCGGCACGTGCCGTTCCAGAAGGTCGGCCCCGCCCTGATCCCCGACATCCACATGCCGTTCTCCCTGCGCCTCAACCCGGAGCTCGACGGGGCCCGCGCGCGGCTGCTCCCCTGGACGCACCGGATGGGCATCCTGGGGGAGGGCGTCTGGGACGAGGACAAACTCCGCGCCCACGACCTGCCGTTGTGCGCGGCGGGGCTCGACCCGGACGGTTCGGCGGAGGCGCTCGACCTCAGCTCCCAGTGGCTCGCCTGGGGCACCTACGGCGACGACTACTACCCGCTGGTCTTCGGGCACCGCCGCGACCTGGCCGCCGCCCGGCTGTGCACCGCGCGCCTCTCCGCCTGCATGCCCCTGAACGGCGAGGAGATCCCGCCGCCGACGAACGCCATGGAGCGCGGCCTCGCCGACCTGTGGCGGCGCACCACGGCCGACATGACACCGGAGCAGCGGAGCACCCTGAAGGACTCCGTCGAGGTCATGACGGAGAGCTGGGTGTGGGAGGCCGCCAACCAGCTCCAGCACCGCATCCCCGACCCCGTCGACTACCTGGAGATGCGCCGCGCCACCTTCGGCTCCGACCTCACCCTGAGCCTGTGCCGGGCGGGCCGCGGGCCCGCGGTGCCGCCCGAGCTGTACCGCGCGGGCCCGGTGCGGGCCCTGGAGAACGCGGCGATCGACTACGGGGCCCTGGTCAACGACGTGTACTCGTACCAGAAGGAGATCGAGTACGAGGGCGAGATCCACAACGCGGTCCTCGTCGTGCAGAACTTCTTCGGCGCGGACTATCCGGCGGCGGTCGGCATCGTGAACGACCTGATGACGCAGCGCGTACGGCAGTTCCAGCACATCGTCGAGCACGAACTCCCCGTTCTGTACGAGGACTTCCACCTCGACCGGGAGGCGCGCAAGGCCTTCGACGGCTATGTCGAGGACCTCCGGAACTGGATGGCCGGGATTCTCAACTGGCATGCGAACGTGGACCGTTACCGCGACGAATGGCTCTCCGGGCGCGCCCACCGCTTCGTCCCCGGCCGTCTTCCGGCGCCTCCGGTTCCCGTCGGTTTCAAGAACTGCACGTCCGGATGGGGCGATTCGGGCAACTTCGCCGGCACGACCGCCGTCCTGTGAGGTGAGACGGCCGTTCCACGGCCGCGACAGGACGACCGTTCGCGGTCGTACGACGGGGACTGTACGAGAACACACGGGGGTGTTCTTTTCCATGACCGAAATCTTCGAGCACATCACGGACCGCCACACCGGGGTCGAGGAGGCCGCGAGCGAGATCACCGCGGCCGCCGTGGGCGAACTGGCGCCGTATGTGGCGCCGTTGACGGTGCCGCCGGTGCTGCGGCCCGCATCCGGTGACGTCCGGCAGGAAACGGAGATCGCGCTGCGGCCCACGTGGCAGCGGCTGCACCCGCAGCTCCCACCGACCCTGATGTGGGGCTACGAGGGGTCGGTGCCGGGCCCGACGATCGAGGTGCGGCGCGGGCAGCGCGTGCGCATCGCCTGGACGAACCGCATCCCGAAGGGCGGCGACTACCCGGTGACGGCGGTGGAGGTGCCCATTCCGCCGACGCAGCCGGGGCAGGACCCGCCGCCCCCGCCGAGCACCCTGCCCGGCCGCGCCGGCGTCCCGGCCAACAAGGACGTCGCCGCGCTGCCCGCCTGGAGCGTCACGCACCTGCACGGCGCGCAGACGGGCGGCGGCAACGACGGCTGGGCGGACAACGCGGTGGGCTTCGGCGACGCCCAGCTCGCCGAGTACCCGAACGACCACCAGGCGACGCAGTGGTGGTACCACGACCACGCCATGAACATCACCCGGTGGAACGTGTTCACCGGCCTGTACGGCACGTACCTCGTGCGGGACGACGAGGAGGACGCCCTGGGGCTGCCCTCCGGGGAGCGGGAGATCCCGCTGCTGCTCGCCGACCGGAACCTGGACACGGACGAGGACGGCAGGCTGAACGGCAAGCTGTTGCACAAGACCGTGATCGTCGACCCGGCGAACGAGGAGACGGGCAAGCCCGTCACCATCCCGTTCACCGGCCCGTACACGACGGTCAACGGGCGGATCTGGCCCTTCGCGGAGGTGGACGCGGGCTGGTACCGCTTCCGCCTGCTCAACGCGTCGAACGCGCGGATCTACAACCTGGTGCTCGTCGACGAGGACGGCGCCCTGGTGCCCGGCGTCGTGCACCAGATCGGCAGCGACGGCGGGCTGCTCCCGCGGCCCGTCCCGCTCGACTTCGACGGCCGGCTGCCGACGCTGACCGTCGCGCCCGCCGAGCGGATGGACCTGCTCGTCGACTTCGCCTCCCTCGCGGGCAAGCGGGTGCGCCTGGTCGACAAGGGCCGCAACAAGGCGCCGGGCGAGCCGGACGTGGCAGGCGACGTGCGCTACCCGCAGGTCATGGAGTTCCGGGTCGGCGAGTGCGGCGACCCCGACCCGTTCGTGCTGCCCGAGGTGCTGTCCGGGTCCTTCCGGAAGCTGACCCACGACATCGAGCACGGACACCGGCTGGTCGTCCTGACGCCGCCCGCGACCAAGGGCGGCGGCGGACACCCGGAGATCTGGGAGATGGAGGAGGTCGCCGACGACTCGGAGGGCGCCGAGGACCTCCGGGTCCCCAGCGACGGCGTCATCCAGCTCGTCGACGACAAGGGCAGGCTGAAGACCTACAGGCGCGTCGCCCGCACGTTCAACGACGGGCTCGGCTTCAGCCTCGCCGAGGGCACCTACGAGCAGTGGAGCTTCCTCAACCTCGCGGTGAACCCGCCGGTCGTGCACCCGATGCACATCCACCTCGCCGACTTCCAGATCCTGGGGCGCGACGCGTACGACGCCTCCGGGTTCGACGTCGCGGTGGGCGGCACGGTCAGGCCGGTCGCGTTCGACCCGAACAGGGTGATCCCGCTGCCGCCCAACGAGCAGGGCCACAAGGACGTGTTCCGCGCCCTGCCCGGCCAGATGCTGCGCGTCATGGGCAGGTTCGACGGCGCGTACGGCCGCTTCATGTACCACTGCCACCTCCTCGAACACGAGGACATGGGCATGATGCGGCCCTTCGTGGTGATGCCGGAGGAGGCCATGAAGTTCGACCACGGGGCCGGGCACGGCGGCGGCCACGGAGGTCACACGGGCTGAGCCGCCCGGGCCGACACCGCACGGAGTGCCGGGCGCCGGTGTTCGATCCGGCCCCGGCACTCTCACTCGTTCGTGGATCGTCGTGGGTGTGCGCGGAGGGTAGGGCTCTGGCCGTGGCCGAGGAGGCCAGGGACCGGAGGCGGGCGATTCATGGAACAGACTGCGTTGCGTCCCAAGTCGATGCCGGGCTCCGGGGGCTCCGCGTCGACCGCCGGGCCGAAGGCGGAGCCCCCGCCGAAGCCCCGCGGGCCGCAGCTCGGAAGGCGGCGCGGCAGGCGGCTGTGCAGTGTGCTGTGCGGGCTGCTGTGCGCGGTCGTACTCGTGCTCGCGGGCATCGGCGTCGGCACCGTGGGAGCCACCGTCATCGGCATGAGCAAGCTCGCCGAACTGAAGAAGCAGACACCGCCCGCCGTGAAACCCGCGGCCCCGTCACCCGGCCGCGCCGCCCCCACGCCGGGCCCCGGCCCGCGGCCCGCGTCCCCCGTCGCGAGGGGCGGGCTCGGAGTGGAGGTCGTCGACGCTCCCCGGGCGGCCGGAGCGCTCGTCGTGGCCGTGCACGTTCCCGGCCCCGGCTACACCGGAGGTCTGGTCCGCGGCGACGTCCTGGTGGGCCTCGCAGGGCAGCGCGTCGGCTCCGCGCTCGACCTCGCGGCGCACGTGGCCGACCTGGCCGACACCCGGCCCGGACGGCAGGTCGTGGTCACGGTCCGGCACGCGAACGGGGAGCTGCAGAAGCTCGCGGTCACGCCGGGAGTCGTCACATGAGCGGCGGACTCGACGCGCGTTCCGGCCACAGCGCCTGAAATCATGGGCAGAGGTAGGTCTCGCGCCGCCCCGCGCCGCCGGGCAGGATGGCTGCTCGTACGACGCCAGCCCCGGGTACGCCCCCGTACGAAAGGTCAGGACATGACGACCGGTACACCCGCGCCCTTCACCGCCGCCGACTACAAGGCCCGCATGGACCGTGCCGCGCAGTCCGCCGCCGACGCGGGGCTCGCCGGGGTACTGGTCGCGCCGGGCCCCGACCTCGTCTGGCTCACCGGCTACCACGTGCCGGCCGACACCGAGCGGCTCACGCTCCTCGTGCTCGCGGCCGGCCAGGAGCCCACGCTCGTCGTGCCGACCCTGGAGGCGCCCGACGCCGCCAAGGCCGCCGGCGCCGCCGCCATGACGCTGCGGGACTGGACCGACGGCAAGAACCCGTATGACGTCACGGCCCCGCTGCTCGACGTGGCGGGCCGCTTCGGGGTCAGCGACAACGCCTGGGCGATGCACCTGCTGGGCCTGCAGAAGACGCTGCCCGAGACCTCGTACGTGTCGCTCACCGAGGCCCTGCCGATGCTGCGCGCCGTGAAGGACGCCGCCGAGCTGGAGCGGCTCGCCGCCGCGGGGGCCGCGGCCGACGCGACGTACGAGGAGATCAAGAAGGTCGCCTTCGCGGGCCGCAGGGAGAACGACATCGCCCGCGAGCTGTCCGAGCTGCTCAAGGGCTTCGGGCACTCCCAGGTCGACTTCACCGTCGTCGGCTCGGGCCCGAACGGCGCCAATCCGCACCACGAGGCGAGCGACCGCGTCATCGAGGACGGCGACATGGTGGTCCTCGACTTCGGCGGCCTCAAGCACGGCTACGGCTCCGACACCACCCGTACGGTGCACGTCGGCGAGCCGACCGCCGAGGAGCGCGAGGTCCACGACATCGTCCGGGAGGCGCAGACCGCGGCCTGCGACGCGGTGCGGCCGGGGATCGCCTGCCAGGACGTCGACCGGGTGGCCCGCAAGGTCATCACGGACGCCGGGTACGGCGAGTACTTCATCCACCGCACCGGGCACGGCATCGGCGTCACCACCCACGAACCGCCCTACATGATCGAGGGCGAGGAGCAGGAGCTGGTGCCGGGCATGTGCTTCTCCGTCGAGCCCGGCATCTACCTGCCGGGCCGGTTCGGCGTCCGCGTCGAGGACATCGTGACCGTCACCGACGACGGCGGCCGGCGCCTCAACGCGACGGCGCGCGAACTGGCGATCGTGGGCTGAGCGGCGATGCCGTCGACGCCACGGCGGCCCACTGCCGACGCAGTGCGCCGCCTGCTGGAGGAGCTTCTTCCGGACGGCCGCACCCCGCAGGTGCGCCCCGTCACCGAGGGCGGCGAGCACGCGACGTGGTGGGTGGGCGGTACCCATGTGCTGCGGCTCGCCACCGACGGGGCGATGTCCACGCGGCTGCGGCGCGAGGTGCGCCTGCGTGAACTCGTACGCCCCCACGTCCCGGTCGCCCTCCCCGCCTCCGTCGCGGCGGCGGAGTGGGCGCCCGGCCTCGCCTGCACGCTCGACAAGCGGCTCCCCGGCGAGTCCGCCGAGACCAAGGACGTGACCGCGGCCGGTGAGGAGGACCTCGCCGGGCTGCTCGCGGGCCTGCGCGCCGTGCCGGTCGCGCGGACCGGGCCGATCGGCGTGCCGAAGGCGGCGCCGCGCTCCCTGGAGAGGCTGCGCCGCGAGGCGGGCGCCGCGGCCCTGAAGCTGGACGCGGACGGCGAGTTCGAGGCCGAGCGGCTCGATCAGCTCTCCGCGCGGGCCGTCGCCCAGCTCGGCCCGCAGCCCGACACCGTGCTCGTCCACCACGACCTCAAGGGCGAACACCTGACGGTGTCGGAGGACGGCCGGGTGCGCGGAGTCCTCGACTGGGCCGACGCCGTCGTCGGCGACCCGGCCGAGGACATCGCCGGGCTCGCGATCGCCGTCGGCGCGCGTGCGGCGGTCCGCTCCGCGACGCTGGCGGGGTACGGGCCGCGGTCGTGCCTGCGGGGGCTGTGGCTGGCCCGCTGCGACGTCCTGGTGCGGCTCGGGGACCGGCTCTACGGCGCCGACGACAGCCCCGTGGGTCTGTTGCGGGTGCAGTTGGAGCGCGCATGGGAGGCGATCCTGCTGGAGCTCGTGACGGAGGAGGGCTGAGCAACGGGCTGAGCAACGCAGGAGAGCTGAGCAACGGAGGAGGGCTGATCAACCTGACCTCCTGCCCTCCTGCCAGCCCGTCCGCCCCTACGGCGCCACAGCGACCACGCACGACTGCGCAGGGACCGTCAGCACCCCGTCCCGGCCCGGCAGTTTCACCGGCTCCCACGCGGCGAGCAGCCGCGCCACCGGCCGCCCCAGCGGGATCGACACCGGCTCGTCCGACAGGTTCAGCGCCACCCGGAGGTCACCGCGCCGGTAGGCGATCCACCGCGCCCGTTCGTCGTACGCGACCCTGACCGCGGCCAGATCGGGATCCTGGAGCTCGGGGCGGGCCCGGCGCAGGGCGATGAGCTCGCGGTACCAGGCGAGCACGCGCGCGTGGTGGCCCGTTTCCCGCTCGCCCCAGTCCAGGCAGGAGCGCTCGCGGGTCGCCGGGTCCTGTGGATCCGGGACGTCCTCCTCGGCCCAGCCGTGCGCCGCGAACTCCCGCCGCCTGCCCTTGCGCACGGCGTCGGCGAGAGCGGCGTCGGTGTGGTCGGTGAAGTACTGCCAGGGCGTGCTCGCCGCCCACTCCTCGCCCATGAACAGCATGGGCGTGAACGGCCCGGTGAGCACGAGCGTCGCCGCGCACGCGAGCAGTCCGGGGCCGACGAGCGAGGCGAGCCGGTCGCCCTGCGCCCGGTTGCCGATCTGGTCGTGGGTCTGTGTGTAGGCGAGCAGCCGGTGCGCGGGGACGGTGGCCCTGTCGAGCGGGCGGCCGTGGTGGCGGCCGCGGAACGTCGAGTAGCCGCCGTCGTGGAAGAAGCCGCGCGTGAGCGTCTTGGCGAGCGCGGCCATCGGCTGCCGCGCGAAGTCACCGTAGTAGCCCTGTCGTTCGCCGGTGACGGCCGCGTGCAGCGCGTGGTGCACGTCGTCGTTCCACTGCGCGTGCAGGCCGAGCCCGCCCGCCGCTCGCGGGGTGATGACGCGCGGGTCGCCGAGGTCGGACTCGCCGATCAGGAACAGCGGCCTGTCGAGCTCGTCGGCGAGCGCGTCCACGGCCGCCGACAGCTCCTCCAGGAACGGCAGGGCGCGCCGGTCGTGGAGCTCGTGGATCGCGTCGAGCCGCAGCCCGTCGATCCGGTAGTCGCGCAGCCAGGCGAGCGCGCTGCCGATCAGGTACGCGCGCACCTCGTCGGAACCCGGCGCGTCCAGGTTCACGGCGCTGCCCCACGGCGTGTGATGGGTGTCCGTGAAGTACGGGCCGAACGCGGGCAGATGGTTCCCGGAAGGCCCCAGGTGGTTGTGGACGACGTCGAGCACGACACCGAGCCCGTGCTCGTGCGCCGAGTCGACAAAGCGCTTCAAGGCCTCGGGGCCGCCGTACGGCTCGTGCACGGCCCACGGGCCGACGCCGTCGTAGCCCCAGCCGTGCCGGCCCGGCATGGGGCACAGCGGCATCAACTCGACATGCGTGACCCCCAGATCGGCGAGGTGCCCGAGCCGCAGCGCGGCGGCGTCGAGCGTGCCCTCCTTCGTGTACGTGCCCACATGCAGCTCGTACAGGACGGCTCCCCGCAGGCCGCGCCCCGCCCAGTCGCCGCGCCACGCGTACGCCCGGTGGTCGACGACGGCGCTCAGGCCGTCGGGACCCTCGGGCTGTCGGCGCGAGCGCGGATCGGGAAGCACGGGCCCGCCGTCGACCGCGAACCCGTACCGCGTGCCGTCCACGGCCTCGGCCCGCCCGGACCACCACCCGTCTCCCCGGTACGCGTCGTGCGACAACGCGCGCGTGGTGCCCTCTTCGTCCTCGGCTCCTCGTATGTGGAGCGTTACCTGCTCGGCCTGTGGTGCCCACACCTCGAACTGCACGGACCGTTCCCCCTCGTGACCGGTTGCCTGCCGACAGTGACGACTGATTCCCATGGTGCGTCAGTTGTGATCGACGCGGGGCCGTTTCGCCTCGCTGGGGCACGCGTCACACGCATGACGAGGGGCTGCACGGCCGAGGGCAAGAAATCTCCTTGAGAGGCGGCCCATTGGCGACCGCGGAGCGCCGAACGTAACAGTGCGGGATCGGCCGCGCTTGTGGTTTTCTGGACACTTCGGCGTCCGCTGCCCGACAATTCGCTGTGTGACGTCCTCTTTTGAACACCACACGTACCCGGCGCGGCTCTCCGATGCCGAGCGCGACCGTGCGCTGAAGGTGCTCAGGGACGGCGTCGCACTCGGCCGCCTCTCGCACGACACGTTCGTGCGCCGCATGGAGCTGGTCTTCACCGCCCGCAAGTCCGAGGAGCTCCACCGGCTCACCGCCGATCTGCACCAGGAGGGCCGCTGGTCGCGGGCGCTGTTCGGCACCGTGGGAGCGGTCTCCGGGTTCACCGTGCGGCTGCGCAGGGCGTGGACCGTGGAGCGGCTGCCGAAACTGCTCCTGCCGCCGCTCACCTCCCCGTACCCGCTGCGCATCGGCCGCGACCCGGCCAACGGGCTGCGGCTCAGCCACGACACGGTGTCGCGGGTGCACGCCGAGCTGAGCAGACAGGGCGGCATGTGGGTGCTGCGCGACCTCGGCTCCACCAACGGCACCTCGGTCAACGGGCGCAGGGTGATCGGCGTGGCCGTCGTCCAGGACGGCGATCAGGTGGCCTTCGGACGCATGTCGTTCAGGCTGTCCGCCGACTGACGGTTCGACGGCGGAGCGCGTCACCCGCGCGCGTGCTGCACCGCCGCCACCGTCGTCCGCGCCTGGTGCTCGACCTGGTGGGCCACCGGCACCCACCGCGCCCCGAACCGCTCGGCGTACGCGTCGCACCACCGCGTGACGAGGGCGTCGAGCCGGGGCGCCGCCAAGTCGTCGGCGTCCTCCAGGACCCGCAGGAGCATCGCCGCGGCCCGCAGCGGCAGCCGCCGGGCGAACGCGTCGATGCTGCCGATGTACGCCATCGTGGCGCCCGGCGGAGGCGGTTGCACCCAGTCGTCCGCGAGCCCCGGAACCAGGCTCAGGGCCCACTGCGCCGCACCGAGCAGCGGCCCTCCGGTGTCCGGGAGCCGGGGCATGGCCTCGGTGAGGATCTCCTCCACGAGCCGGGTGTCGCGGCTGAGCCGGGCCGACAGGCGCCGCAGCGCCCGCTCGGGCGCGGGATGCGGAGCCGGATCGTCCACCAGGTCGCTGGCCCACATCGGGACCTCCACGATCGCCGTGGAGCCGCCGTAGCGGTGCGCGTGGTGCCACGTCGACAGGCGTGCGTCGTCGGGCAGGCTCGGGAACGCCGCCTGCGCGTCCAGGTCCGGCATCACATGCACGCCGCGCCCGGACGTCGGCCAGCCCGCCGCGTCCGACGCCCCGGTCTCCACCGGTATGTGCAGCTCGGCGGCCGACTTGGCGAAGGGCTCGGCGAGCCCCGGTATGTCCCGCGTCAACTGCACCCAGCTGCCGCCCAGTTCGGTGCCGTGCAGGGACACCTGGAGGTAGGGCCGCACCTCGTCGATCACGCCGACCAGCGTCTTCGTCTCCGGAGGGAGCCGGTCGGGCGGCAGCACGGACGGCGACCACTCCGGCTGCTCCGCGCCCGTGGGCCGGAAGAAGCCCCGGTGGTAGTCGAGCAGCGAACGCGGCTCGGGAGCGTTGTGCAGGGCCGCGCCGTCCGGGTCCGCGCACAACAGGAAGTGCCACGACCTGTCGGTCCGCAACTCCCGCTCGAAGAGCGCCCTTTCGGCCAGGTGAAGCGCCGTGGAACCCCCCGTGGGCTCATTGGCGTGCGCCCCCGCCACGACGAGGACCGCGCACCGGTCGTGCCCGACGGACAGCAGATGCAGGGGGCGCCCCCCACGCGACGTTCCGACCTGGCGCAGGCGACACAGGTCGGGTCGGTGAGACGCCAGCTCCCGCGCTGACTGGACCAATTCGGCCGAGGTGGGGTAACGCTGCTCCGTCAGGTGACTCACCCCCGTTGGTGCTCCCGGCGTCAGCAATCCGCAGTACCCCATGCTCTGCTCCATGTGTCAAGAAGGTCTGTGCCCTGTCCTGCAGCCGCGCGGCAAGAGCCGGATCGCGCCACCGAGTCGCCACGCAGGTCAGACCCAACCGTTACCCTGCGTCGCCGCTGTCACTCGTACGGTGGTACGGAAGCTGCGTGACGAAGGCCTCGGTGGTGCGCTGGGAGGAGCCGCGCGCAGCGACCGTGCGCGCCCCGGTTCAGAGTGGAGCCCCGCGGTGCAGTGCCTTTCCGGACCGGTCTCGTATCCCGACGCACCGGGTTCCTACCCGGGCGCGTGGGCCGCGACGCCGCCCCCGAGCCTCGCCGATCCGCCGACGGTCCGCGACCCGTTCCCGCTCTACCGCACGCTGCGGGCCAGGTACCCGCTGCACCACGACGAGCCCTTCGGCGCGTGGCTGCTCAGCCGCTATGCGGACGTCCGCACCGCGCTCGCCGACCCCCGTCTGGTCGCACCACCACCCGGCCGCACCTTCGGCCACCTGGAAGCGGCCACGCACACCGCCCACCGCGCGCTCCTCGCCCCCGCGCTCCAGGGACGCGCGCTGGCCGCCGTGAAGGCGAGCGTCGAACGCGCCGCCCACGTACTCGCCTGTCGCCTCACTCGACGCGAAGAGGTCGACCTGGTCGCCGAGTTCTGCCACTGGCTGCCCGCCGTGGCCGCCGTCCGCGCGCTGGGCCTGCCCCACGAGAACGTCGCCCACGTCGCCGCCCTGTGCCACGCGGGCCTCACCCACCTCGGCGGCGCCCCGGCGGCCCTGGACGCCTTCCTGCGCCCCCACGTGGCCCGCCGCCGCGCGCACCCCACGGACGACCTCCTGGGGGCCCTGTGCGCCGCGCGGACCGACGGGCGGCCGCTGTCCGACGACACGGTCTGCGGGCTCGCGGCGACGCTCCTCGGCGCGGGCGGGGACGCCACAAACCGTGCCCTCGCCGCGCTCCTCGCCAACCTCCTGGACCACCCGGAGCAGCTCGCGCTGGTACGGGCCCGCCCCGAGCTCGTCGACGCGGCCTGGGCCGAGTCACTGCGCCGCGACCCCGCCGCGCACGTCGTCCTGCGCAGGGCCCTCGCGCCGGTCCCGGTGAGCGGCGGCACGATACCGGCGGGCGCCACCGTCGCCTGCCTGGTGGGCGCGGCGGGCCGGGACGCGGACCGGTTCGCCGACCCCGACCGCTACGACCTGTTCCGCGCGGCTCCCGGGCAGCTGGCCTTCGGCGCCGGGCGGCACCGCTGCCCGGGTGTCCAACTCGCCCGCCTCACCGCCGACGCGGGCCTGCGCGCCCTCCTCGCGGCGCTGCCGGACATGTCCTGGGCGCCGGGCTTCCGGCCCACCTACGAGGGCCTGCTCACCCGCTCTCCCGCGGCCCTCGTCGTACGTCTGCGGTGACGGCTCGCAGGGCCTCCTCGGCGTCGGCCTCGCCCTGGTTCCCGTCGGCGCGGACGAGGAGCGCCACGGGCAACTCCTCGAAGAGCGTCGCCACGCGCGTGTGCCCGCGGAACCGCCGCTCCGGGGTCAGCAGGTCGGCCCACTCACCCTCGGGGAGCACGAGTTCCGTTTCCCGCCATCCGCCGGCGTCGGCGAGCCGCAGCGAGAGCCGGGTCACCGCCACGACCACGCGGCCCGCGCGCGCGAAGGCGACACAGTGCGCCTCGCCGGGGCCCTCCGCGGGCAGCGGCTCGTAGGTGGCCGCGCCGCCGAACCACTCCGGGTGCTCCCGACGCAGCCGCAACGCGACCCCGGTGAGCGTCGCCTTCGTGCTCCGCTCGGCGGGGTCGAACCGGGCCGGTGCCCGGTTGTCCGGGTCCACCAGGGCCCGGTACTCGTGCTCCGTGCCCTGGTAGAGGTCCGGTACGCCCGGCATCGTGAGATGGACAAGGGCCCCGCCCAGGACGTTCGCCCGCACATGGGGCCGCAGGCCGTCCATGAAGCGCAGCACCTCGTGGCCCGGCGGGCCGCACGGGCCGGACGACACGAAGTCCTCCACCGCGCGTTCGTAGTGGGCGTTCCGCTCCGTCCAGGTCGTGAACAGGGCCGCCTCGCGCGCGTGCTTGAGCAGCGCCTGCCGCAGTCGCGCCGGTTCGGCGGGGCCGAGTCCGGCCACGGTCTGCCAGGCGGCCCACGCCAGTTGGGGATCGGGCGCGCTCGCGCCGCCGCCGTGCGCGGTCCGCTCGGTGACCTCCGCGAGCAGCGCCTCCCACCGGTCGGGGCACTGCGCCAGGACCGACACGGCGGCCCGGACGTCGGCGCTCCGCTTCGTGTCGTGCGTCGACAGGACCGTCGACGTGTAGGGCCAGTCGCGCTGCACGCGCGCGCAGTACGCGTGGAACGCCGCCACGGACACGGCGGGATCTCCGGGCGATCCGCCCACCTCCAGGGCCGACAGCAGCGGCGTGAACCGGTAGTACGCCGTGTCCTCGACCGACTTGGCCCGCAGCGCCGAAGCGGTCTGCGCGAACCGGTCGCGGAACGCCGTGTGCGCGGGACCCGCGCCGCGCCGCCCCAGCGC
Organism: Streptomyces sp. EDA2-14; assembly: GCF_054963755.1. Taxonomy (NCBI): domain Bacteria; kingdom Bacillati; phylum Actinomycetota; class Actinomycetes; order Kitasatosporales; family Streptomycetaceae; genus Streptomyces; species Streptomyces sp. EDA2-14. The sequence goes on along the minus strand of NZ_JBUEGE010000003.1, from coordinate 415,567 downwards.
CAACTCCCGTACGACGTCGACCGCCCGGGCCTCCTCGGGCACCGCGAAGGTCGCCTTCGCCTCGTCCGCCGCGGACGGCGTCAGAACGGTCTCAGGGGCGTCGCCACCGGTCGCGTACGGCCGGTACACAGGCACCCGCACCAGAAGCTCGCACAGCGCCGTACGCAGCGCCCAGGGGGCGTGGTCGCGCAGCTCCGGCTCCGCGGCGCACAGCGCGGCGGCCTCGCGCGTCAGCCGGTCCACCTCGGAGGCCAGCTCGTGCGTGACGACGCGGTGCGCGGCGCGCCGCACGGTCGCCTGCCAGTGCCCGCCCCGGTCCGCCGCGACGCCCGTGAACCGGCGGAACGAGCCGAGGAGTTGATCGGCGCCCGCCGGATCCGTGAACAACCCGTCGATGTGCCGCAGCGCGTCGTATCCGGTGGTGCCGGCCACCGGCCACGCCGCGGGCAGCCGCTCGCCGTCCTCCAGGATCTTCTCCACGACGGTCCACCGGCCGCCGGTCGCCTCGCTCAGCCGCTGCAAGTAGCCGCCGGGATCCGCGAGCCCGTCGGGGTGGTCGATCCGCAGCCCGTCGACGACGCCCTCGCGCAGCAGCGCGAGCACCGTGCCGTGGGTCGCCGCGAACACCTCCGGGTCCTCCACCCGTACGGCGATGAGATCCGAAACCGTGAAGAAGCGCCGGTAGTTGAGTTCGGTACGGGCGAGGCGCCACCACGCGAGGCGGTACCACTGGGTGTCGAGCAGCCGGGGGAGCGGCAGGGACGCGGTGCCCTCGCGCAGTGGAAACGCGTGCTCGTGGTAGCGCAGCACGTCACCGGACACCTTCAAGTGCCCCAGTTCCTCGCCCACGTGGTGCCCCAGGACCGGCAGCAGCAGCCGCCCGTCCTGCGCCTCCCAGTCGACGTCGAACCAGCGCGCGTACGCAGACGAGGGCCCCTCGCGCAGCACGGCGCTCAGCGGCCGGTTGTGGGGCACGGCCGCCGCCATGTGGTTGGGCACGAGGTCCACGACCAGGCCCAGACCGTGCTCGTGAGCGGTTCGCGCGAGGCCGCGCAGCCCGTCCTCGCCGCCCAGCTCGGCGCGTACGCGCGCGTGGTCCACCACGTCGTAGCCGTGCGTCGAACCCGGCACCGCCTCCAGAACCGGCGACAGATGCAGGTGGGAGACCCCCAGGGAGGCCAGGTAGGGGACCGCCGCCGCGGCGGCGGCGAACCCGAAGTCCGGTTGCAGCTGGAGCCGGTACGTGGCCGTCGGCGTCGCCGCCGTCGTCGGGGTCGCCGAAGGCATCGGGTGCAGAGGCGTCATGCGAACCTACGTACCCGCACCGCCGCCTTTCGTGTCATCACCGCATGCGTGCATGCGCGGGTGTCTCGTTAGCGTCGGACGATGCCTGGTACATCCAACAAGGCCGGCGGGACCCTCGACGCGTACCGCCGGGTGCTCGCGGCGACGGGGCGCCCGCTGCCCGTCGTGTCGTTCCTGGGGCGGCTGCCGGTCGCGGTGATCCAGTTCGGCAGCGTCCTCCTGGTGACCCGCACCAGCGGCTCCCTCGCCACCGGCGGCATCGTCGCCTGCGCCCTCGCGCTCGGCCAAGTGGCGATGGGCCCCTTCGTCGGGCGGCTCGCGGACCGGCGCGGCCAGCGCCCCGTCGTCCTCGCCTTCTCGCTGCTCAACGGCCTCGCGATCGGCGTCTACACGCTGGCGTCCCTCGCGGGTCTGCCGACGCCCGCGCTGATCGGGCTCGGCGTCCTCGCGGGCGCCACGGTCCCCGGCATCGGCCCGCTCGCGCGCGCCCGCGGCGTCGCCCTGGTACGCCGCGAGGGGGCCGACGAGCGGGTGGTGAACGCCGTGCTGTCCCTGGAGTCCACCATGGACGAGCTGAGCTTCGTCCTCGGCCCCGCGCTCATCGGGATCGCCTCCGTGGTGGCGCACCCCGCCTACGCGTTCGGCGCCGCCGCGCTCCTCGTCGCGTGCTGCGGCACCGCGTTCGCGCTGCACCCGACCGCCACGGCGGTGCCGCCCGTCCCGGCAGACGCGCGGCCACGCGCGCGTGCGGACCGGCCACGGCTGCCGCGCCAGGTCCACGTGGTGCGCGCGGGGCTCGTCCTCCTCGGCATTCTGCTCGGCGGCTGCGGCGCCGGAATCACCGCGCTCACCGAGGAGTTGGGCCACGGCGACCAGGCGGGGCTCGTCTACGCCGCGATGGGCGTCATGAGCGCCGTCGTCGGCCTGTCCATGGCGGCGGTGCCCGCCCGGTTCACGCTGCGGGCCCGCTGGCGGGTCGCCACCGCGGCCGCCGCCCTGCTGTCGCTCCCGCTTGTCTTCACGCACTCCTTGCCGCTCCTGTACGTCGTGGTGACCGTCTTCGGCGCCCTGTTCGCGCCGAACCTGATCACCGGGTTCGGGCTCACCGAACAGGCCGTGCCGCGCGAACGGCTCGGCGAGGGCATGACGGCCGCGGTGAGCGCGTTCGTCGGCGGACAGGCCGTCACGCTCGCCGTGGCGGGCCGGCTCGCGCAGTCCCACGGGGCCGCCGCGGCCTTCGCGGTGGGCAGCCTGGCCGCCGGGGCCGCCTTCCTCGTCGCGCTGCGCGTACGGCCCCTCCAGGCGCCCGGAGGGGCGCCTACGCCGGTCGCTGCAGCACCGTGAGGCTGCGGCCCTCGACCGAGAGCCGGTCGCCCGCCTGCACCTTCTGGCCCTCGCCCGCCGTGAGACCGGCGGGCAGCGCCGTGTCGACGACGGCCTGCCACTGGCGCCCGTGGTCGACCGGAACCACGAACTCCGTCGGCTCCGGGGAGGCGTTGAACAGCAGCAGGAACGAGTCGTCCTGGATGCGCTCACCGCGCGCGCCGGGCTCCGAGATCGCGTTGCCGTTCAGGAACACGGACAGGGCGCGCGCCTGCACCTCGCCCCAGTCCTGCTGCGTCATCTCCTCGCCCTCCGGGGTGAACCACGCGATGTCCGACAGGTCGTCGTGCGTGCCCTCGACCGGACGGCCGTGGAAGAAGCGCCGCCTGCGGAACACCGGATGGTCGCGGCGCAGCCGCACCATCGCGCGCGTGAACTCCAGGAACGGGTCGGGCGGTCCCTCGGGGTCGGCCCAGCGCACCCACGCGATCTCGTTGTCCTGGCAGTAGGCGTTGTTGTTGCCGCCCTGGGTGCGGCCGAACTCGTCGCCGTGGCTGAGCATCGGGACGCCCTGCGACAGCATCAACGTAGCGAGGAAATTGCGCATCTGGCGGTCCCGAAGGTCGAGCACCGCCGTGTCGTCCGTCTCGCCCTCGGCGCCGCAGTTCCACGACCGGTTGTGGCTCTCGCCGTCGCGATTGCCCTCGCCGTTGGCGTCGTTGTGCTTGTCGTTGTACGACACCAGGTCGCGCAGAGTGAAGCCGTCGTGGCAGGTCACGAAGTTGATCGAGGCGAGCGGGCGGCGTCCGTCGTCCTGGTAGAGGTCCGACGAGCCGGTCAGCCGGCCCGCGAACTCGGCGAGCGTGCGCGGTTCGCCGCGCCACAGGTCCCGTACGGTGTCGCGGTACTTGCCGTTCCACTCGGTCCACAGGGGCGGGAAGTTCCCCACCTGGTAGCCGCCCTCGCCGACGTCCCAGGGCTCCGCGATCAGCTTCACGCGGGAGACCACCGGGTCCTGCTGCACCAGGTCGAAGAACGACGACAGCCGGTCCACCTCGTGGAACTGCCGGGCCAGGGTGGCCGCCAGGTCGAAGCGGAACCCGTCGACGTGCATCTCCTCGACCCAGTACCGCAGCGAATCCATGATCATCTGGAGGACGTGCGGGGACCGCATCAGGAGCGAGTTCCCCGTCCCCGTGGTGTCCATGTAGTAGCGCGGATCGTCCATGAGCCGGTAGTAGGACGGATTGTCGAGGCCCTTGAAGGACAGCGTCGGACCCAGGTGATTGCCTTCGGCCGTGTGGTTGTAGACGACGTCCAGAATGACTTCGATTCCGGCCTGGTGCAGTGCCCGTACCGCCGACTTGAACTCCAGGACCTGCTCGCCGCGGTCGCCCCACGACGCATACATGTTGTGCGGGGCGAAGAAGCCGATCGTGTTGTAGCCCCAGTAGTTGTTCAGCCCCATCTCCACCAGGCGGTGGTCGTTGACGAACTGGTGGACCGGCATCAACTCCAGAGCTGTCACGCCCAGTTCCGTGAGGTGCTCGATGATCGCCGGATGCGCGAGCGCCGCGTACGTGCCGCGCAGCTCGTCCGGCAGTGCGGGGTGCCGCATCGTCAGGCCCTTCACGTGGGCCTCGTAGAGCACCGTCTCGTGGTACTCCGTGCGCGGAAGCCGGTCGTCCGCCCAGTCGAAGTACGGATTCACCACCACCGACGCCATCGTGTGCGGAGCCGAGTCCAGATCGTTGCGCTCGTCCGGGGAGCCGAACGGATAGCCGTACACCGCCTCGTCCCAGTCGATCCGCCCGCTGATCGCGCGCGCGTACGGATCGAGCAGCAGCTTCGCCGAATTGCAGCGCAGGCCGCGCGCCGGCTCGTACGGTCCGTGCACCCGGTACCCGTAGCGCTGCCCCGGCATGATCCCCGGTAGATAGGCGTGCCGCACGAAGGCGTCGGCCTCCCGCAGCTCCACCGCGGTCTCCGAGCCGTCGTCGTGCAACAGACACAGCTCGACACGGTCGGCAGCCTCCGAGAAGACCGCGAAGTTCGTCCCGGCGCCGTCGTACGAGGCACCCAGTGGATACGCCTGTCCAGGCCAGACCTGCATGCTGACGACTCTTTCACTTCTCGCCCGGCGGTCCGGGTCGCATCGGACACTCTCTGCCCCAAAGTGAGGCAACCACACAGGAGTTGGCGCCCTCTTACAGGAAGACCATGTCGGACCGGCAGGCCCTCGACCGGGGCTGCCGGGGAATTTGGGGGAAGATGTGCGCACTACTGCAAGACGCCATCTCGGGAAGCTGATGGCGGTGGTGGCGCTCGCGGTCGCGGGCGGCGCCGTCGCGGTCGGCGTGACCCTGCCGGACAACGGCGGGAGCGACATGACCAGGGCAGGGGCGGCGCGGCAGGACGCGGTGGCCCCCGAGGGCACCGTGGAGCCCGCGCCCGCAGAGGAAGCCAAGGGGGTGGGGCGCGATCCGCTCACGGACGCCGAGACGGAGCGCGCCGAGAAGCTGGCGACGGCGGCGCACAACCTGCGCCTGAACGCGCGGGACGTGGAGGGGGACCGCGGCCCGCAGCACCTGTCGACGAACCTGACCGAGGTCGATCCCGGTCTCAGCGGCGCCGCGGCCGACCAGCGCCGCGCCGACGTCGTGTACTACGACTACAAGAGCGACTCCGTCGTCACGAAGACCGTGAACCTCGACACGGGGAAGGTCGAGGACAGCAGGACGGACCAGGGCGTGCAGCCACCGCCGAACCAGGAAGAACTGGCCGAGGCCGCCCAGCTGTTGATCGCGGACCCGCTCGGCGCCGACCTCAAGGGCGACTACAAGGACGCCACCGGCAAGCAGCTCGCGAAGCCCGACCAGCTGGAGCTGAGCGGCATGGTGTTCCGCAAGAAGACCGTGGCGAATGTGCCCTCCGGCCTAAAGGAGTGCGGCGAGCACCGCTGCCTGCGGGTCATCACCAAGGTCGTGAACGGGCCGTGGATCGACACCCGCGCCCTCGTCGTCGACCTCAGCGCCCGCACCGTCAACCGCCTCGGCTGAGAGCCGGACTCCACCGATCTCTCCTCCATGAAGGAGCGCTTTTCGTATGCACGTCAACAGAGTTCCGCGCGCCCGCACCCGGCCCGCCGCAGTCGCCACGGGCCTCGCGGTCACCGCGCTGCTCGCCGGCATGTTCACCACCGCGCCCGCCGCCACGGCCGCCCCGCCACAGGCGCCCACTGCGGCCGCGCCCGCCTGCTCGGACGCGTACCGCATCGAGCAGACCCTCGACGGCGGCACCACCTGGCGCATGTGCTGGCACTACAACACGCTGTCCGGACTGGTCCTCGACGACGTCAGCTACCAGCCCAAGGGCGAGGCGCAGCCGATCAAGGTCCTGACCAGCGCCCGTCTCGCCCAGGTCCATGTCCCCTATGACGACGGGGAGGCCGAGTACGACGACGTCACCGGCACCGACTTCGGGCAGGCACTGCAGAACCTGAAGGCCACCGAATGCCCCGGCGGCACCATCAAGACCGTCAAGGTCCCCGACACGGGCAACGTGAAGGGGCTGTGCACGACCACGCGTGCGCGCGGGCACGCGTACCGGCTCAGCGACGACGGCTCGACCGGCGGCAGCGGCAAGCTCTACAGCGCCCAGGGCAAGGACCTGCTCGTCTACACGGTCAACAAGGCGTCCTGGTACGAGTACATCACCGAGTGGCGCTTCGCCTCGGACGGCACCATCACCTCGAATGTGGGCGCCACCGGCAGCCTCTCGCCGTTCGACTACGACGGCACGGACGGCAAGGGCTGGCCCATCGGCAAGGGCGCCAGCGCCTACGCCGAGAGCCACAACCACAACGTCTTCTGGCGGCTCAATTTCGGCCTGGACGGATCGCCCAAGGCCAAGGTCGAGCAGTACGACTCCAAGGTGACCCCGCCGAGCGGCGACGGATCGCCCACCACGAAGACGACCCGCACCCCCGTCACCAAGGAACTCGCGGGCGACGTGAAGGACATGCGGTGGTGGCGCGTGGTCTCCACGGCCGGCAAGAACAAGGACAACCACCCCAGGTCGTACGAGTTCGTGCCCGGCCGCTCCAACAAGTTCCCCGGACGTGCTTTCACCAAGCACGACGTCTACTTCACCCAGTACAAAAAGTGCGAGCAGTACGCGAGCGACAACCCGGCGGCGAACTGCGGGGGCTCAAGTGTCAACAAGTGGGTGAACGGGGAGACGCTCACGCATCCGATCACCTGGGTCAACATCGGGTTCCACCACATCGCCCGTGACGAGGACCAGCAACCCATGCCGGTGCACTGGCAGGGCTTCTCACTGGCCCCCAGGGACGTGACCGCTATGAATCCGCTCACTCCGGCCGATCTCGCGGGACAGAACGGCGTTCCCCGAAACGGTAGTTGAGAAACCAGCGGCATCATCCGGCTGCATCGCCACCCGCTCCCGGAGTACCCTTCCTTGATCGTTGCTGGGGACTGTGCTCCACAGACGCGGGCACGACAGGCTCGGGGGGCGGAAGGCGGTGCGGAGCGGGTGAGCTCGGGAGGGCTGGAGCTGCCCCCTGGTGACGACGGTCGCGAGGGACAGGACGGCCAGGAGACAGCCTCCACGGACATCCCGCCCGGCGCGGTGTCGCTGGCCAGACCCATGGACGTGGCGTCCCAGATAGGACCGGAGCTGGACTGGGGCGCCGACGCCTGGCGCGAGGTCCGTACGCGCGCGCAGCGGGCCGGGCGGGCCTACATCTGGCTGAATCTGGTGGAGCAGCGGCTGCGCGCCGTCGTCGCCGCCGTGCTCCGCCCCGTCTACGCGCCCGTTCACGGCGAAGACTGGGTGGTCGCGGCGGCGGGGCCCGCCGGCCAGGAGTGGGTGCAGCGGGCCGTCGCCGTGCGCGAGGTCAGCCGCCGCAAGGGCTATCTCCTCGACCCGGCCGACGACAACGTGCTGTCGTTCCTGACCCTGCCGCAGCTGCGCGAGCTGATGGTGCAGCACTGGCCCTGCTTCGAGCCGTACTTCGACGACCGCCGCGACGTGGAGCTCGCCCTGGACGAGCTGGAGGTCACGCGCAACGTCGTCTCCCGCAACCGCGCCCTCTCGGAGGCGGTCCTCGCGCAGGCCGAGCGCGCCTCCGCACGGCTCCTGGACATACTCGGCGCCGGATCCGACGTCCCCTCGGCCCGCCGGCTGCCCGTCGACGCCGTAGAGGACCTGGTCGGCGACCGGTACGCGGACGTCGTGGGCGTGCACCCGGACCGGGTCAGGCTGCTGCGCCAGTTCCCGGCCGAGGACCTCTTCGGCGGGGCGCGCCGCCTGGACGCCATCGGCATAGGCCTGAACCTGCTCGCGCAGAACTTCTCGGGCCGCCGCCTGGTCCGCCTCGCCGAGTCGGGCTGCCGCACACGGCTCCTCTTCCTCAACCCGGCGTCCAGTGCGGTCAAACGGCGTGAACGGGAACTAGGGCTCAAAAGGGGCGAGTTGAGCCGTACCGTCGAGATGAACATCCTGCACATGCGCCGGGTGCGGGCCAGTCTCAAGGACCCTGGCGCCTTCGAGATCCGCGTCTTCGACGAGACGCCCCGGTTCACCGCCTACCTCGTCGACGGCGACGGCTCGGACGGCGTCGCGGTCGTCCAGACGTATCTGCGCAGGACGCGGGGGATGGAGGCGCCGGTCCTCGTGCTGCGCGGCGGGGGTCGCGTGGTGAAGGCGAGCGCGTCGGCGGAGGTCGGGGAGAACGGCCTTTTCGTGACGTACCGCGACGAATTCGAGCAGGCGTGGGCGGACGCGCGGCCGGTGTCGTAGCAGCCCCGGGCCGCCTGCGACGGGCGTCCGGCCGGATTGTCAGTGGGGCGTGCGAAGGTGGTGGTCACTGGGGGAACGCACCACGAGAAGGGGGCTGCCATGGGCTGGCACCGCGAGCTGCTGATCGGCTTCGACCTGGAGACGACCGGTACCGATCCGCGCGAGGCGCGCATCGTCACCGCCGCCGTCATAGAGGTGAGGGACGGCACGGTCCTCGGCCGCCGGCAGTGGCTGGCCGATCCCGGAGTGCCGATCCCCGAAGAGGCGATCGCGGTGCACGGTGTCACCAACGAGCGGGCGGCCGCCGAGGGCGAGCCGGCCGACCGGGTCGCCGACGCCCTCGCCGAGATACTGGTGGGCTACTGGCGCACGGGCGTCCCGGTGGTCGCCTACAACGCGACGTTCGACCTCACCCTGCTCTCCGCCGAACTCGCCCGGCACGGGCTGCCGTCCCTGCGCGAGCGGCTCGCGGGCGTCGAGCCGGCGCCGGTCGTCGACCCGTACACGATCGACCGCTACGTCGACCGGTATCGCAGGGGCAAGCGCAACCTCGAAGCGGTCTGCACCGAGTACGGCGTCGCGCTCGACGCCGCGCACGACGCCTCGGCGGACGCGCTGGCCGCGGCGCTGCTCGCCCGTGCGATAGGCGAGCGGCACGCGAAGGTCGCGGAGCTCGGTGCGGCCGAGCTGCACCGCAGACAGGTGGAGTGGTTCGCCGAGTCGGCGGCCGACTTCCAGAACTTCCTGCGCCGGAAGGGCAATCCGGACGCGGTGGTGGACACGGTGTGGCCGATGCGCACGCTGGACGCACCGGCCGCCACATAGCCCCCGCCCGCGCGGCGCGGGCGGAGGGTCAGAACGGGTACCAGCGGACCTCAGGGTCACCGTCCCGCAGCGACGCCACCCGGCGGCGGAACTCGGCCAGTGCCTTCGGGTTGGTGGGCGCGTGCTGCGAGACCCAGGCGCAGGACGCCGTCTCCCGCGCGCCGCGCAGCACCGCGCACCCGTCCCACTCGCGCACGTCCCACCCGTACGTGGACACGAACCCGTCGTACGCCTCGGCCGGGAGTCCGTACCGGTCCCGCGACAGGGCCATGACGACCAGATCGTGCTCCCGCAGATCGGAGGAGAACGTCTCGAGGTCCACGAGGACGGGGCCCTCGGGCCCGATGTGCACGTTGCGCGGCAGCGCGTCACCGTGGATCGGCCCGGGCGGAAGGTGCGGGGTCAGTGCCGCGGCGGCGTCCGCGAAACCGTCCCGCCGCTCGCGCAGATAGTCCGCGTCGGCCGGGTCGATCGCGTCGCCCGCGAGCCGCAGCCAGCGCTCGACCCCGCCGAGCAGTTCGCGCCGCGGCAGCGTGAAACCGGTCGGTGCCGGGAGCGCGTGCACCAGCTTGATCAGCTCCGCCAGATCACGCGGTTCGGCCGGGCGGACGGCCGCCGGGATCCGGTGCCACACGGTCACCGGGTGCCCGTCGACGACCAGCGCCTCGTCCTTCGCGGCCCGCACCGCGGGGACGTCGTGCCCCTCGAGGTAGGAGGCGATGGCCAGTTCGCGGCGGGCGCGGTCGAGCAGTTCGGCTCCGCCGTGCTCCACACTGCGCCCCACCTTGACGACGAGGTCGCCGGCGGCGAACACCGCGTTCTCGCCGAGCGCGATCAGCTCCGCGGCGCCGTCCACGACATCCGCCCGCGCCAGCACGTCCCGTGCCCGTGCCTCGTCCATTCCTGTGCCTCCCGCGTCTCACCTGGTACGGGTCCAGTCTCCCACCCGGTCCGTGGCGACCCGAAAATTCACTGGACGGCGCCGCGCGATCCCGACCACCATGTGGGTCATGTGCAGCGCAGCCATGATGGCCATTTCCGTGACCCGCCAGTTCGCGGGCTGCGCGCATGCCGCCCGGCTGCGCGTCGCCCCGGCGCTCTGACCGGCACCGCCTCCGCAGGCGTGCGGTGGGCCTCCGCACCCGCCCCGGACACCCGCCCGCGACGCTGACGTTCACGAGGTAGGCGTCTGTTACGCGCGTGTGCGTGAGGCAGGCGTCCGTGACACCCGTGTCCGTGAGGCTCGTGTCCATGACGCATGGGTTTGTGGCGAAGAGGCCGTGACGCCCACGTCTTCGCGCCCGTGCTCGCGATGCACGTGTCGGTGACGCAAGGGCCCGTGACACGTGTGTCCGTGAGGCCAGCGTCCGCGACGCCGTGTTCGTGAGGCCCGCGTCCGCGACGCCCGCGCTCGCGACGCTCGCGTCCGCGAGGTCCGTGCTCGTGAGGCCCGCGTCCGCGACGCCCGTGCTCGCGACGCCCGTGCTCGCGACGCCCGTGCTCGCGAGGCCCGTGCTCGTGAGGCCCGCGTCCGCGACGCCGTGTTCGTGAGGTCCGCGTCCGCGACGCCGTGTTCGTGAGGTCCGTGTTCGCGAGGCCCGCGTCCGCGACGCCCGCGTCCGCGACGCCCGCGTCCGCGACGCCCGCGTCCGCGACGCCCGTGTTCACGAGGCCAGCGTCCGCGGCGCCCGTGTGCGTGAGGTCCGCGTCCGCGGCGCCCGTGTGCGTGAGGTCCGCGTCCGCGGCGCCCGTGTTCGTGAGGCCCGCGTCCGCGGCGCCCGCGTCCGCCACGCCCGCGCTCGCGACGCTCGCGTCCGCCACGCCCGCGCTCGCGGCACACGTGCTTGCGGCGCGCGGCCTCTGAATGCGCGCGTTCCCCGTGGTCGCCTCGTCGCGGACGTGATCGCGGTCCCGGTCAGTGCCTTCGTCCGACCGCTTTCCGTACGGATGACAAGGACTCCAGGACATGGCCGTCCGCTCCACCGGCACGTCTCGTTCGCGTGCCCTCTCGCAGAATTTTCTTGCCGATCACGTCGTCGCGCGCCGCTTCGCGCGGTGGGCGACGCCCGAGTCGGAGACCGCTGATCCCACCCCGCTGCTCCTCGAAGTGGGCGCGGGCAAGGGTGCGTTGACCGCGCCGCTTGCCCGGCGCGCCACGGACCTCGTCGCGTACGAGATCGACGGGCGGCTCGTCGCGCGGCTGCGGGAGCGGTTCGCCGCGCAGCCCCGCGTCCGCGTACGGCACGCGGACTTTCTTGCCGTGCGGCCGCCCCGCACCCCGTTCGCCGTCGCCGGGAACGTGCCGTTCTCGCGGACGGCCGATGTCGTCGACTGGTGCCTGCGCGCCGACGCGCTGACCCGCGCCGTGCTGCTCACCCAGCTCGAGTACGCCCGCAAACGCACGGGCGACTACGGCAGTTGGACCCGCCGCACCGTCCTGACCTGGCCGTATTTCGAGTGGCGGCTGCTCGGCCGGGTGCCGCGCAGCGCGTTCCGCCCGGCCCCTCGGGTCGACGCGGGCGTGCTCCGCATCGAGCGCAGGGCGACGCCGCTGCTGACCCCGGCCGAGTACCCCGCGTACGAACGGCTCGTCGTGCTCGGGTTCTCCGGCGTCGGCGGCAGCCTGCGCGCCTCGCTGAGCCGGGCCCACCCGCGGCGCCGGGTCGAGGCCGCACTGCGCGAAGCGGGGATCCGGCCGGGCGCGCTGGTCGGGGAGGCCGCGCCCGACCAGTGGCTGAGGCTGTGGGGCGCCCTGCACCGATAGCCGAGGCCGGCAGACAGCGCCTCACAAAACAAGTTGCACGAGACGTATCGTCTCGCATACGGTGTGGGCATGACGACCCCGAATCACGGCAAACGTGCCCACATCGCCATGTTCTCCATCGCCGCCCACGGGCACGTGAACCCGAGTCTCGAAGTGATCCGGGAACTCGTCGCCCGTGGGCACCGTGTCACGTACGCGATCCCGCACCTGTTCGAGGAGAAGATCGCCGAGACCGGCGCCGAGCCGGTCCTCTACCGCACCACGCTCCCCGGCCCCGACGACGACCCGGAGGCCTGGGGGACGACCCTGCTCGACAACGTGGAGCCGTTCCTGGACGACGCGATCCACGCCCTGCCCCAGCTCATCGCCGCCTATGAGGGGGACGGCGAGGGGGAGGAGGGCATCGGCGTGCCCGACCTCGTCATCCACGACATCACCTCGTACCCCGCGGGCGTCCTCGCCCACCGCTGGGGCGTCCCCGCGGTCACGCTCTCGCCGAACCTCGTCGCCTGGGAGGGCTACGAGGAGGAGGTCGCGAAGCCGATGTGGGAGGAGCCCCGGAAGACGCCGCGCGGCCAGGCGTACTACGCGAAATTCGACGCGTGGCTCAGGGATTCCGGCGTCCCGAAGGACGCCGACGCATTCTGGGGCAGGTACGAGCGCACCCTCGTCCTCATTCCGAAGGCCCTCCAGCCGAATGCCGACCGGGTCGACCAGAAGAAGAACACCTTCGTCGGCGCCTGCCAGGGCGACCGTTCGGCGCAGGGCGACTGGGAGCGCCCCGCCGACGCCGAGCGCGTGCTGCTCGTGTCGCTCGGTTCCTCGTTCACCAAGCAGCCCGGGTTCTACCGGGAGTGTGTGAAGGCCTTCGGCGACCTGTCGGGCTGGCACGTCGTGCTCCAGGTCGGCCGGCACGTCACCGCCGAGGACCTCGGACCGGTCCCCGGCAACGTAGAAGTGCGGCAGTGGGTACCGCAGTTGGCGATCCTCAAGAAGGCCGACGCCTTCATCACGCACGCCGGGGCCGGTGGCAGCCAGGAAGGCCTGGCCACCGCCACGCCGATGGTCGCCGTGCCGCAGGCCGTCGACCAGTTCGGCAACGCCGACATTCTGCAGGGCCTCGGCGTCGCCCGGCACGTCCCCATGGAGGAGGCGACCGCGGAGACGCTCCGCGAGGCCGTCCTCGCGCTGGTCGACGATCCGGAGGTGGCCCGGCGGCTCGCTGAGGTCCGGCGGGACATGGCGGACGAGGGGGGAACGCGGCAGGCGGCCGACCTCATCGAGGCCGAACTGCCCGCCTGACACCGCCCCGACGCAATTTCTGAAGGGATGGTTCCGCTGTTCCGTGAAAAGCGTGTACCCAACAGATAACGAAAGGGACTCGCCTGCAATGTACGACTGATACAACGCTGTAAAGGTTGCGTCCGTACGATCTTGAACTTCTTCAAAACGCATTCTTACCGTGAGGTGAACCTACTTTTGAACAAAGGAAGCTGGCGCGCCTCATGCCCCGAGACATACCGACGTTGCCCGAAGTACGGCGCCTCACCCAGAAAAAGCGCGATGCGTGGTGGACCGTCCTGCTGGTCGACCCGGTGGCCACACCTCTCGTACGGCTGACGGCGCGCTGGACGCGCATCACCCCGAACCAGATCACCTGGGGAGCCCTGATCCTGGGCCTTGTCTCGGCCGGCTGTTTCGCGATGGGCGGCTGGCCCTGGCTGATCGTCGGGGCCCTCGTCTACCACCTGAGCTTCGTGCTCGACTGCATGGACGGCAAGGTCGCGCGGCTCACCGGGCAGGGCTCCGTGTTCGGCGCCTGGCTCGACTACATCTTCGACCGCGTCCGCGTCATGGCCTGCGCCGTGGCGCTGATGGGCGGGCAGTTCCAGCGCACCGGCGACCTGATCTACATCTGGCTCGCCGTGGCCGTCGTCTTCCTCGACGGCCTGCGCTACATCAACTCGCTGGAGATCTTCAAGACCCGGCACACGATGCGCAAGCAGATCAAGACGCGCATGCGGGCGGCCCGGCGCGCGCAGAACGCGGAGCGCATCGCGTTCATGGAGGACCTGCTGCGGGCCAACCCGTCCGCCGACATCGAGCAGGACCTGAACGGGGCGGCGACCGCCGACGCCGTCGCCGAAGCGGTCGCCGAGGACGAGGCGACCGTCAAGGCGGAGCCGGGGGCCGAGACGGCGGAGACCCTGGAGCCGGCGCCCGCCCCCAAGGTCGTCGACCTGCACCAGGAGTTCCGCAGCCGCTTCCCGGTCTATCTGCGTTTCCGGTCCTTCCTGCTGCGCCACCGCATCCGTACGCACCTGATCAGCGGCATCGAGTTCCAGATGGCCGTCTTCATCATCGGTCCGCTGCTCGACCAGGTGATCGGGGCGACCGTCGTGGCCGGTGCGCTGCTGCTCGTCTTCGAACTCGCCATCGTCTACAAGCTGCTGCTGTCCACCCGCGACTTCGGCCGCACGCTCGAAGCCTTCGAGAAGGACGCCGCAAACCAGGACGCCGCAAACCAGGACGCCGCACACCTGGACACCGCGGACCAGGACGCCCTCGGGCAGCCCGGCACCGAGCAGAAGAACGGCACCGACAAGGACCGCGACGACGCGAACGGCCTGTCCGCCGTCGCGTGACGCGAGCGGTGAACAGGCCGTGGGCACAAGGGGTACGAGGGGCGCGCGTGTCAGACGCGCACCTCCTCGCCGCCCTCGCGCGGCACCGGGGCGGGCTCGACGCCCGCCTCGTCGTGCGTCAGGTCCGGCAGCCGGCGCAGCCACTTCGGCAGATACCAGTTGCGCTCCCCGAGCAGCGCCATCACGGCAGGCAGCAGCACCCCGCGGATGACGGTCGCGTCGATCAGGATCGCGGCCGCGAGGCCGACGCCCATCTGCTTCATCGACTGCATGGACAGCGTCCCGAAGATGCTGAACACGGCGACCATGATGACGGCGGCGCTGGTGACCACGCCCGCGGTGGTGACGACGCCGTGCCGGATCGCGTCGCGGTTCGTCCGCCCCTGAAGGCGGGCCTCCTTGATCCGGGACACCACGAATACGTGGTAGTCCATCGAGAGGCCGAACAGGATGACGAACAGGAACAGCGGCAGCCACGTGATGATGGCGCCCACGCCCTCCGCGCCGACCAGCGAGGCGCCCCAGCCGTGCTGGAAGACGGCCACGAGGATCCCGTAGGCCGCGCCCACGGACAGCAGGTTGAGCGCGATCGACGTGACCGCGATCGTCAGTGACCGGAAGGAGAGCAGCATCAGCAGGAACGCGAAGACGACGACGAACGCGAAGACCGGGACCACGGATCCGACGATCTGGTCGTTGAAGTCCTTCGAGCCCGCGACCTGCCCGGTGATCGGCGCCTCGACGCCGTCGACCTTCCCGAGCGTGTCGGGCCGCACCTGGTCGCGCAGCAGCGCCAGGCTCTTCTCTGCCTTGTCCTGATCGGATCCGCCCACGAGCGGTACGTCGACGATCGCCACGTTCTGGTCCCGGTGCACGGTGACCTCGACCGGTCCGCGCGAGGCGCCGGAACTGACGGCCCGCGCCCTGAAGTCGGCGAGCGCGGAGCGCACCTCGGCGGCGTTGATGTCCTCGGCCCGCACGACCACCTCGGCCGGCTCGGAGCCGCCGGGGAACGCCGCGTTGACCCGGTCGTACGTCGCCACGATCGGCAGCGAGTCGCCGAACTCCTGGTCCAGGGTGAGGTTCTGGGTCTTCATGCCGATCGCGGGCGCGGCGATCGCGAGCAGCGCGCCGACCGCGACGACGACGGAGACGGCGGGCCGCGCGAGGACGACGGTCAGCACCCGGCTCCAGAACCGGCTGCCCGAGCCCTCCCCGTTGACGCCATTGCCGCCGCCCCGCCGCTTGGTCGGGTGCAGGAACGGGATCCGCCCCTTCTCCACCCGCTCCCCGAGCAGCGAGAGCAGCGCGGGCAGCACGGTCACGGAACCCACCATCGCGACCGCCACCACCATCAGCGACGCGAGCCCCATCGCCTGGAACTCGGCGAGCCCGGTGAACATCATGCCCGCCATCGCCACGCACACCGTGACGCCGGAGACGATGATCGCCCGGCCGCTGGTGGCCGCGGCGACGCGCAGCGCGGTCTGCGGATCGCGCCCCTTCATCCGCTCCTCGCGCTCGCGCCGCAGATAGAACAGGCAGTAGTCGACGCCTACCGCGAGACCGACGAGCAGCATCACCGAGTTCGCCGTCTCGCTCATCGGCTGGAGATGGCTGACGACGCCCATCAGCCCCATCGTCGCCATGATCGCCGTAATGGCGAGCGCCACCGGGAGCAGCGCCGCGACGAGCGCGCCGAACGCGATCAGCAGAATGCCGAGCGCCACCGGCACCGCCGAGTACTCGGCGCGCTGGAAGTCGTCGCCGAACGCGTCCTCGAAGGTCTTGTTCATGCTCGCGGCGCCGATCTCCTCGATCCGCAGCGCGTCATGGTCGCCGGCGACGTCCGCGACAGCCTTCTGCACCGGTTCGACCCGGTCTGCCGCGGTCTCGGGGTCGCCCCGCATGTCGAACTGGACGAGCGCGGTGCGGCCGTCCTTCGAGACCGTCCGGGTGTCGGCGGCGTACGGCGAGCGCACGTCGGTCACCTCGCCCGTGCCCTGCACGGCCTTCATCACATCGGCGACCGCGGCCCTGAACTCCGGCGCGCTCGCCCGTAACGCACCGTCCTTGCTCTGTACGAGCACGGTCTCGCCCGCGGGTTCGTCGACGCCCGCTTCGTCGATGATCTGCGCGGCCTGGCTCGTCTCGCCCTTGAGCTGGTCGTCCTCCGACACGTCCACGCGTCCCGCGACGGACCCCAGGCCCATCGCCACCACGACGAACAGCACCCAGATCCCCACCGCCGCCCATCGGTGCCGGGCGCTCCACCCGCCGGCCCGCGCCGCGAAGCCGCGCGTCCGGTGCTCCCGCCGTTCCCCGTTCCTCGCCATCAGGTCACCTCCGGAGTCGAAGGTATGGGCGGGATAAGGCCGGTTCGTCGTGCTGTTCGGTGAAGTGCGGGCGGCCCGGATCGGCGTGCGGGATGACCCGAGTCCCTTACATCTATCGGGGGTTGAGCCGCCGAGGTATGAACCGGTGGACCTTGATCCGAACCTCCGGGAACCGCCCGATTTGTTATTACGAAACCTTGTTGAGCACGTCACAGGTTCATGTAGGTCTTGATCTGATCGCGTCAATCGGTCAGGGTTTCGTCTCAACCCCCGGACATCTTCCGGAGTTTGACAACCTTCGCGAAGGTTCGTCCTGGGGGCGCTGGCATTCCCCCCACACCACTGAGGAGACCCCTCTTCATGGCAACAAACCAGCATGCGCGCACGATGAAGCTCACCGCGGCGATAGCCACGGCGGCGACAGCAGTGGGCGTCACCATGTTCGGCGGCTTCTCCGCCACCGCGGCCCCCGCCGAGGGCAAGGTCTACGGGCAGGACGCGAAGGGCGCCGTGTCCGGCAGCTACATCGTGCTGCTCGACCAGAAGGCCAACGCCTCGGCCAAGAAGGACCTGGCCAAGGAATACGGCGGCACGCTCAAGCGCAACTACAGCTCGTCCGTCAACGGCTTCTCGGCGAGCGGCCTCTCGGACACCGAGGCCAAGCGGCTCGCCGCCGACGGCGCCGTGTCCAAGGTCGTCCAGAACAAGAAGTTCCACATCGACGCCACCCAGGACAACCCGCCGTCGTGGGGCCTGGACCGCATCGACCAGGCGGAGACCGCGGGCGACAGCAAGTACACGTACCCGGACAGCGCCGGCGAGGGCGCGACCGCGTACGTCATCGACACCGGTGTCCGGATCAGCCACAAGGACTTCGGCGGCCGCGCCTCCTCCGGCTTCGACGCGGTCGACAACGACGACAGCGCCGACGACGGCAACGGCCACGGCACGCACGTCGCCGGCACCATCGCCGGTGAGGCGCACGGCGTGGCCAAGAAGGCGAAGATCGTCGCCGTCCGCGTCCTCGACGACCAGGGCTCCGGCACCACCGAGCAGGTCGTCGCGGGCATCGACTGGGTGACCGAGAACCACGAGGGCCCCTCCGTCGCCAACATGTCGCTCGGCGGCGGCGTGGACGAGGCGCTCGACGCGGCGGTCAAGAAGTCCATCGACTCCGGTGTCACCTACGCGGTGGCCGCGGGCAACGAGTCGGCGGACGCCTCCCAGTCCAGCCCGGCCAGAGTCCCGGAGGCCATCACGGTCGCCTCCTCGACCAAGGACGACGAGCAGTCGGACTTCTCCAACTACGGTTCCGTCGTCGACATCTACGCGCCTGGATCGGACATCACGTCCGACTGGAACACCGGCGACGACGCGACCAACACCATCTCCGGTACGTCGATGGCGACGCCGCACGTGGTCGGCGCGGCCGCCGTCTACCTGGCCGGGCACAAGGACGCCTCCCCGGCCGACGTCTCGAAGGCGCTCACCGACGGGGCCACCCCGGACGCCATCAAGAACGCGTCCGACGGCACGGCGAACAAGCTCCTGAAGGTCGTCGAGTAGTCGGGCGATGCACTGGTCACCGAGCCGGGTAAACGTTCCGGCTCGGTGACGGGCGGCCGTCGTGCTCACCCCCACGGGGCACGGCGGCCGCCTTATCGTGTGCCCATGACTCAGGTGACCGAGGGGTACGCGGCGCTGCTGCGCGGCATCAACGTGGGCGGCAGGAACAAGGTGCCGATGGCCGGACTGCGGCCGGTGGTCGCGGGCCTGGGCCTCGCCGACGTACGCACCTACCTCCAGAGCGGCAATGTCGCCTTCACCGCGCCGGACGGCGGCGACGAGGAGTCGCTCGCGGCGGCGATCGGCAAGGCGATCGAGGGCGAGTTCGGCTTCCCCGTCGACGTCCTCGTGCGCGGCCACGCGTATCTGAAGGCGGTCATGGAGGCGTGCCCGTTCCCGGTCGCCGAACTGGAGGCCAAGCAGCTGCACGTCACGTACTTCTCCGAGGCCGTGACCGCCGAGCGGTTCGCCGCCGTGGACCCGGCCGCGTACGCCCCCGAAGACTTCCGGCTCGGTGACCGCGCCCTCTACCTCTACGCTCCCGAGGGCCTCGGCGTCTCGAAGCTGGGCGCCCAGCTGTCCCGCCCGGCGCTCAACAAGGGCCTCGTCGCGACGAGCCGCAACTGGAACACCGTGACGAAACTGGTGGAGCTCACGGCCCCACGGTGAACGGGTCCGTGAAAGGGTCGGCGCATGCGCTACATCATCATCGGAGCAGGAGCGGTCGGCGGCGTCATCGGCGGACGCCTTGCGCAGGCGGGACACGGCGACGTCGTGCTCGTCGCGCGCGGCACGCAGTACGCGGCGCTGCGCGACAAGGGCCTTCGCGTCGAGACGCCCGACGGGCCGCACACCCACCGACTCCCGGTCGTGGACGGGCCGGAGGCGCTCGGCACGCTGCGCGCCGACGACGTGCTGATCCTCGCGGTGAAGACCCAGGACAGCGCCGCCGCGCTCGCCGCGTGGGGGCCGCGGCCCGTCGAGGGCGGCGGCACCGCGGCGCTGCGCCTGCCGCTCGTCTGCGCGCAGAACGGCGTGGAGAGCGAGCGGATCGCCCTGCGCACCTTCCAGCGCGTGTACGCGATGTGCGTATGGCTGCCCGCCACGTTCGTCGAGCCGGGCGTCGTCCGCGCCCAGGGCGCCCCGCTCTCCGGGATGCTGCACCTCGGCCGCTACCCGAGCGGCAGCGACGAGACCGCGCGGGCGATCTCCGCCGACCTGGAGAAGGGGCTCCTCGAGGCGCCCGTCGTCGACGACGTGATGCGCTGGAAGTACGCCAAGCTCCTCGCCAACCTGGCCAATTCGGTCGAGGCGGTCTCCGGGGTGCTCGCCGGCGACGAGGCTCTCTCCCTGGTCGCCCGCGCCCGCGCCGAGGGCGAGGCCGTGCTCGCCGCCGCGGGGATCGCCTTCACCCCGCAGGACGAGGAGAAGCGGGCCCGCGCCGACAAGATCACCTTCGAGCCTTTCGACAGCTCCACGCGCGGCGGCGGCTCCTCCTGGCAGTCCCTCCAGCGCGGCGCGGGCAGCATCGAGGCCGACTACCTCAACGGCGAGATCGCCCTCCTCGGCCGCCTGCACGGAGTGCCGACACCGATCAACGACGTCCTCCAGGAACTCGCCAACCAGGCATCGCGCGAGGGCCGTTCGGCGGGCGAGACGAGCGTGGCGGACCTGATCGCCGCAGTGGACGCGCGCAGCGCCCCGTAGCCCTGTCGCGTTTGTTCAAGAGCCGCGGCGCCCCGCCCCCGTAGCGTCACCGGCATGAACGAACTCTGCATGGACACCGTGTACCCGTACCTCACCGAAAGCGCCGCCGAGGCCGTGCGCGTCGCGGCGGGCGTCAAGCCCGACCGGCTCGACGCGGCCTCGGGCTGCGGCGACTGGGACGTGCGGACCCTCGTGAACCACTGGACCGTCTACACCTCGCACGGCCTCGAACACCGGGCGCTGCGCACCCAGTTGCCCGAGGAACTGGCCGCGCGCGACCTCACGGCAGACGAGGACTGGGCGGCGACGTACGCCGCCGACCTCGACCGGGCGGTCGCCGTCTGGGCCGACCCCGCCGTCTGGGAGGGCGCGATCGACCTCGGCTTCGCCGAGCAGCCCGCCCCCGAGGTCGCGGCCCTGCTGTGGGCCGAACTCGTCCTGCACGGCTGGGACGTGGCCCGCGCCACCGGCCAGGAATTCCGTGTCTCGGACGGCGCGGCGGCGCTGCTGCTCCAGGTGGTCGGGGCGAACGCCGAGCTGTACCGCCAGTACGAGGGCTTCGCCGCTCCCGTCGCCGTCCCGGACGACGCGCCGGTGTACGCGCAGGCCCTCGCCCTCAGCGGCCGCGACCCGCGCTGACGGCACCCGGCTCACTCGCCGCGCCACTCGGCGTCCCGCCGTGCCCACCGCACGGCGGGCCCCACGCCGAGCCCCGCCACCACGAACAGCACGCCGAGCACGGCCCAGCCCGCCGTGCCGTGCTGGATCGCGGTGACCGTCACGAGGGCGGGCGCGGCCATCGTCGCCGCCGCCTGACCGGAGTTGAACACGCCCTGGTAGACGCCCTGCGCACGGGAATCGGCGAGGCCGTAACCGACGGTCCAGCCGCCCGCCGCCTGCAACACCTCGGCCAGCACCTGCACCACCGCGCCGATCACCAGGACCGCCAGCGCGCCCATCGGCGAAATCCCCGCGGAGAACGCGAAGAACGCACAGGACAGCGCGAGCAGCAGGCCCGAGCGGCGCATCGACTTCACCGCGCCCGGCAGATCCTCCACCCCGCGCGTCGCCCGCACCTGGAGCAGCGCCACCAGCACACAGTTGAGGACCATGACGAGGGCGGCCGTCCATCGGGGCGCCTCGGTGTGCTGTGCGATCCACAGCGGCAGGCCCACCTCCAACAGGCTGTACTGCAGGGCCAGTACGGCGTTCAGGAAGGTCACCGCCAGGAACGGCAGATCGCGCACCGCCCGCCACCGGCTCTCCGCAGGCGTGTCCGCGGCCGGCCGCCGCCCCGCACCGCCCGGCAGCCGGTGCACCATGAGCGCCGAGCCGACGAACGCCAGCGCGTCGACGAGGATCAGGGCCGTGTAGCCGCCCCGGCTGTCGAGTTGCAGCGCCAGCGCGCCGAACGCACCGCCCACGCCCATGCCGACATTGGTGACCATCCGCAGATGCGCCCGCCCCTCGACGCGCTGCCCGGCGGGCAGCACATCCGCGTACAGCGCGTTGCGCACGCCCATGCTGCCCTGACTGAGCGTGGCGTAGCAGACCGCCGTCACCAGGAACGAGACGTACGAGTCGATCAGCGTGTACGCCGCGAGCCCGATGCCGCACCCGATCCACAGGCCGGTCAGTACGGGCCGCCGCCCCCACCGGTCCGAGGCCCGCCCCGCCGGCACCCCCGCCGCGAGCCCGAACACCCCGGCCACGCTGAGGCCCACGCCCACCGAGGCGGCGCTCAGGCCCACGAACCGCGTGAAGTACAGGACGCTGACCGGGAAGAACAGCCCGCGCCCGAACGCGTTCAGAAGGGTGAGCAAGGACAGTCGGCGCAAGCCCGGCACCGTGGGCAGCAGCCCGGCGAGGCGCGTCGTCCTCGTGCTCGTGCTCGTGGGAGGGGAGGGGCGGGGCGGAGATGTCGTCATGGCGACAGGGAAGCCGGGGTACGGGCCGCCGCGACAATCCTTTAGCCTCACGCTAAACACCGGGGGAGGGGGCGGTGCCGTGATCGAGTTCCGGTTCGTCGTGGGGGATCTCGCCCGTACGTCCTTCGCGTACTCGCCGCTCCAGGAGGCCGTCTATTCGCTGCGCTGCTGGCGCGACCCCGCCCGCTACCCGCACCAGCGGCCGTGGCTGCGCCGCCTGGCCCCGGCCTTCCGGCACCTCGACACCGAACTGCTCGGCGCGCTCGTCGCGCCCCACCTGTGGCTCCCGGACTTCCTCACCCCGCGCCCGAACCGCCCGCGCCCGACGTTCGCGGAGCAGCTCGCCGAGATCCGCGCCGTCCCGCCGGAGAGTCTCGAACCCGAATTCACCGCCGCCTACGACACGGTGGCGGACCGGCTTCCGCCGGTGGTGCGCGCGGGGCTCGCGGAGCCGGCCGCGTTCCGCCACCGCATCGCCGACGCGCTGGCGGAGTACTGGCACGAGTGCCTGGCACCGGACTGGTGGCCGCGCGTCCAGTCCGTCCTGGAGGCCGATCTCACCCATCGCGGCAAGGTGCTCGCGGACGCGGGGGTGGGCGGACTGTTCACCAGCCTCGACCGGAGGCTGACCTGGGACGGCGAGGTGCTCACCCTCGTCCAGCGGGACAGCCTCCACCCGTGGCGCGAGGCCGACATCCCGATCGAGGGCCGGGGGCTCGTCCTCGTCCCCACGCTGTTCTGCCACGGCGCGCACACCATGATCGACCCCGAACTGCCGCCGCTGCTCAGCTATCCGGCCCGTGGCCGCGCCACCATTTCGGAGACGCCGCCTCCGGCGACCAGCGAGGCGCTGACCCGGCTGCTCGGTGCCGCCCGCGCCCGCATCCTGCGGCTGCTCGCGGAACCGGCGTCCACCACGGAACTCGCCCACCGCCTCGCCGTCACTCCCGGTGCGGTCAGCCAGCACCTGTCGATTCTGTACGACGCCGGGCTGTTGCTGCGCACGCGCAGCGGGCGGAGCGTGCGGTATGCGCGCAGTGAGCTGGGGGAGAAGCTGTGCGGATGAGCGCGGCTCAGGCGCCGACCGCCAGCAACTCCTTTACGCAGGCCGTCTCGTAACGATCCATCAGCACCCGCGCCACCTCGGGCGCGGCGCCCAGGACGTTCGCGAGGACGTCGGCGTCCGCCGAGCCCGCCGCGATGCGGTCCGGGAGGCGGCCCGGGGCGAGGACGTACGGGGCGACGGCCACCCGTTCGCAGCCGAGTGCCCGCAGTTCGCGCACGGCGTCCTCCGTGCGCGGCAGAGATGCGGAGGCGAACGCAGGCCGCACGGCGCACCAACCGGTGTGCCGCCACTCCCGCGCGATTTCAGCGATCACTGCGATCGCCTCCGGGTCGGAGGAGCCCGCCGAGGCCAGGACGACCCCGGTCGTGGGCTTGTCGGCGGGGCTCAGCCCCGCCTCGTACAGGCGTCGTTCGAGGGCCGCGACCAGCAGCGGGTCGGGGCCCAGGACCTCCGCCTGGCGGATCCGCAGCCCGCGCGGCGCCTCGCGCAGCACCGACGGGATGTCCGCCTTCGCGTGGAAGGCGCGGGTGAGGAGGAGGGGGAGCGCGATCACGTCGCGGACACCCTCCGCCGCCAGGGACTCCAGCATGCCGTGCGCCGACGGGACATTGAAGTCCAGGAACGCCGTTTCCACCCGCACGCCGGGGTGCTGCGTCCGGACCTCGCCCACGAGGGCGTGCACCGTCGCGGCATGGCGCGGGTCGCGGCTGCCGTGGGCGATGACGAGGAGGACCGGGGAGTCGGGGGAGTGTCGCATGAGGTGGCTCAGTTCTTGACGAGGAGTCCGCGGCCGCGCAGTGCGCGCCGCTCCAACGGGCTGAAGACCAACAGATCGACGGTGATGCCGAGGGCCAGGACGAGCAGGATCGCGAGGAGGACCATGGACATGGGCGAGGCTTCGCCACCGGGCTCCAGGAGCCGGCCGAGGTCGACGCCCAGCCGCGGCGACGAGGCGATGAGCTCCGCCGCCATCAGCGAGCGCCAGGCGAACGCCCAGCCCTGCTTGAGACCGGCCAGGTAACCGGGCAGCAGCTGTTCCCGGCCGCCGCCGGGGGCGAGGCCGGCCGCGATCGCGGGGACCGCGCCGAGCAGGATCACCCCGTACATCACCGGGTCGTTCAGGCCCAGCCACAGGATCACCGCGGGAACCCACAGCACCGACGGCAGCCACCGCAGCCCCGACAGGACCGGGCCGAGCACCGAGCGCACCGGGGGCACGCGCGACATCACGAGGCCGAGCGGCGTGCCGACCACCAGGGCGAGCAGAAAGCCCAGCAGTCCGCGCGACACGCTTCTCCACACGAAGCCGAGCAGCGTGCCCTGCTGCCACGCCTCCCGCACCTCGCCCCACACCGCGGACGGCGGCGGCAGCTTCGTCGGGTCGTCGACGAGGCCGGACGAGGCCAGGCCCTGCCAGGCCACCAGCACCACGACGACCGCGGCCAGTGGCGGCAGGACCTTCGCCCGGAACGTGCCCCAGGTGTTCATGCGGCCCGGGGACTAGAAGTCCCACCCCTCCTCGTCCACCAGCGACTTGGGGTCCTCGGCCGACGCGAACGACTCCCCGGCCATGCCGGCCGCGAGTGTCGTGCCGTCCGACGGGTCGATCAGCAGGAACGAACCGGTGCGCCGCGAGTCCGCGTAGGAGTCGATGGCGAGCGCCTCGGAGATCCGCACCGTGACCCGGCCGATGTCGTTGGCGACCAGCTGACCCGGCTCCGGGTGCTGGGAGAGGTCGTCGAGCGTGAGCCGCGACGGGATCTCCTTGACGATCGCCTTGACCGTACGCGTGGTGTGCTTGAGCAGCACGCGCTGACCCACGGTGAGCGGGGTGTCGGCCACGTGGCACACCGTCGCCGTGATGTCCTGCGAGGTGGCGGGCGCGTCGTGGCTCGGCACGATCAGGTCGCCGCGCGAGATGTCGATGTCGTCCTCCAGGAGGAGGGTGACGGACTGCGGCGTCCAGGCGACGTCGACCGACGTACCCAGCAGATCGATTCCGACGACCTTCGACGTACGGCCCGAGGGCAGCACGGTGACGGACTCGCCGACGCGGAACGTACCGGCCGCGATCTGCCCCGCGTAGCCCCGGTAGTCCGGGTGCTCGGCGGTCTGCGGGCGGATCACGTACTGGACGGGAAGCCGCGCGTGGCAGGTGGTGAGGTCGTGGCTGACCGGCACCGTCTCCAGGTGCTCCAGGACCGTCGGGCCGGGGTACCAGTCCATGTGGGCGGACGGCTCCACGACGTTGTCGCCCGCGAGCGCCGAGATCGGGATGGCAGTGATCTCCGGCACGCCCAACTGCCCGGCGTACGCGGTGAACTCCTCGGCGATCTTCGCGAAGACCTGCTCGTCGTAGTCGACGAGGTCCATCTTGTTGACGGCGAGGACGACGTGCGGGACGCGCAGCAGCGCGGCGACCGCGGCGTGCCTGCGGGTCTGCTCGATGACGCCGTTGCGCGCGTCGACGAGGACCACGGCGAGGTCGGCGGTGGAGGCGCCGGTCACCATGTTCCGCGTGTACTGCACGTGGCCCGGCGTGTCCGCGAGGATGAAGCGGCGGCGCGGGGTCGCGAAGTAGCGGTACGCGACGTCGATCGTGATGCCCTGCTCGCGCTCGGCGCGCAGGCCGTCCGTGAGCAGCGCGAGGTCGGGCTCGGCGGCGCCGCGCGACTTGGAGGCCAGCTCGACGGCCTCCAGCTGGTCGGTGAGGACCGACTTGGAGTCGTGCAGCAGGCGGCCGACCAGCGTGGACTTGCCGTCGTCGACCGAACCGGCCGTGGCGAACCGCAGCAGGGTCGTCGCCGAGAGATCGGCCAGCTCTTCGGCGGCGGCGGAGGTGGTGGAGCTCATGTCTAGAAGTACCCTTCGCGCTTGCGGTCTTCCATGGCCGCCTCGGACATCTTGTCGTCGGCGCGGGTGGCGCCCCGCTCGGTGAGCCGGGACACGGCGATCTCGGCGATGACCTTCTCGATGGTCGTGGCGTCGGAGTCGACGGCGCCGGTGCAGGACATGTCGCCGACGGTGCGGTAGCGCACCTGGCGCGTCTCGACCGACTCGTCGTCCTTCGGGCCGCCCCACTCGCCCGCGGTCAGCCACATGCCGCTGCGCTTGAAGACCGGGCGCTCGTGCGCGTAGTAGATCTCCGGCAGTTCGATGTTCTCGCGGGCGATGTACTGCCACACGTCCAGCTCGGTCCAGTTGGAGAGCGGGAAGACGCGGACGTGCTCGCCCGGCGCGTGCCGGCCGTTGTAGAGCTGCCACAGCTCGGGGCGCTGGCGGCGCGGGTCCCACTGCGAGAACTCGTCGCGCAGGGAGAAGACGCGCTCCTTCGCCCGTGCCTTCTCCTCGTCGCGGCGGCCACCGCCGAAGACGGCGTCGAACCGTTCCTGCTGGATCTTCTCGGTCAGCGGCACCGTCTGGAGCGGGTTGCGGGTCCCGTCGGGGCGCTCGCGGAGCTTTCCGGCGTCGATGTACTCCTGCACGGAGGCGACGTGCAGGCGAAGGCCGTGCTTCTCGACCGTGCGGTCGCGGTAGTCGATGACCTCCGGGAAGTTGTGCCCGGTGTCGACGTGCAGCAGCGAGAAGGGGATCGCGGCAGGGGCGAACGCCTTCAGCGCCAGGTGCAGCATGACGATGGAGTCCTTGCCGCCGGAGAAGAGGATCACCGGCCGTTCGAACTCGCCCGCCACCTCGCGGAAGATGTGCACCGCCTCGGACTCCAGGGCGTCCAAGTGGCTCAGCGCGTAAGGGCTGTCGGTCTCCTCGGAGCCCTCGGAGACGGAAGAAGCTACGGTCGTCATGCGGCGAGACCCCTCTCGGTGAGCAGCGCGCGGAGCGCTGCCGCGGACTCCTGCACGGTCTGGTTCTGCGACTCGATGCGCAGGTCGGGCGATTCGGGTGCCTCGTACGGGTCGTCGACCCCGGTGAGACCCGAGAGCTCACCGGCCGCCTGCTTGGCGTACAGGCCCTTCACATCGCGTACGGAGCACACGTCCACGGGCGTGGCCACGTGCACCTCCAGGTATCCGGTGCCGCCGGTCTGGTGGCGCTTGCGGACGGCCTCGCGGCTGTCCGCGTACGGCGCGATGACCGGGACGAGCGCCAGCACGCCGTTGCGGGCGAGGAGTTCGGCGAGGTAGCCGATGCGCTGCACGTTGGTGTGCCGGTCCTCGCGGCTGAAGCCGAGGCCCGCCGAGAGGTACTCGCGGATCTCGTCGCCGTCCAGCACCTCGACCTTGCGGCCCTCGGCGCGCAGCGTGTTCGCCAGCTCGTACGCGATGGTGGTCTTGCCGGCGGACGGCAGACCCGTGAGCCAGATCGTGGCTCCGGTCACTTGGTTCTCCAAAGTCCGTGGTTCGTTCATGAGTTCAGGCCCGGTCAGCCGTGCAGTCCGCACTCGGTCTTGTTCCGGCCCGCCCACCGTCCGGCGCGCGCGTCCTCGCCCTCCAGGAGGCGGCGGGTGCACGGGGCGCAGCCCACGGAGCCGTAGCCGTCCATCAGGAGCGGGTTGGTGAGCACTCCGTGCTCGGCGACGTAGGCGTCGACGTCGTCCTGCGTCCAGCGGGCGATCGGCGAGACCTTGACCTTCCGGCGCTTCTCGTCCCAGCCGACGACCGGGGTGTTCGCGCGGGTCGGGGACTCGTCGCGGCGCAGGCCCGTGGCCCAGGCGGCGTACTTGGTCAGGCCCTCTTCGAGCGGCTTGACCTTCCGCATCGCGCAGCACAGGTCGGGGTCGCGCTCGAAGAGCCGGGCGCCGAACTCGGCGTCCTGCTCGGCGACGGTCTGCCGCGGGGTGAGCGTGATGACGTTGACGTCCATCACGGCCTCGACGGCGTCCCGCGTGCCGATCGTCTCCTCGAAGTGGTAGCCGGTGTCGAGGAACACGACGTCGACCCCGGGCATCGCGCGGGAGGCGAGATGGGCGACGACCGCGTCCTCCATGGACGAGGTCACACAGAACTTCGCGCCGAAGGTGTCGACCGCCCACTGGAGGATCTCCAGCGGCGAAGCGTCCTCCAGGTCGCGCCCGGCCTGCTCGGCGAGCGCCTTCAACTCTTCGGTATCCGAGGTGACTTGAGCTGTCGTCATATCTGTTCCCCTCCACCGTCGTTGCGCTGAACCCCCTGGGCGAGCAGCCCACGGAACTTCAACGTGAAGGCCCGGTTGCAGGCCGCGCATTCCCAGGCGCCGTGCCCTTCCTCGCCGGGCCGCAGGTCCTCGTCGCCGCAGTACGGGCAGTAGAACGGGGCCGCCCGCTCACTCATGACAGCGCCTCCGCAGAGGCACGCGCGGCCCAGGTCGCGAAGCGTTCGTCGGTCTCGCGCTCCGCCTCGTAGTTCTTGAGGACGCGCTCGATGTAGTCCGGCAGTTCGGCCGAGGTGACCTTCAGGCCGCGCACCTTGCGGCCGAATCCGGCCTCCAGGCCGAGCGCGCCGCCGAGGTGCACCTGGTAGCCCTCGACCTGGTTGCCGTCCTTGTCGAGGACGAGCTGGCCCTTGAGACCGATGTCCGCGACCTGGATACGGGCGCAGGCGTTCGGGCAGCCGTTGAGGTTGATGGTGAGCGGCTCGTCGAACTCCGGGAGGCGGCGCTCCAGTTCGTCGATGAGCTGCGAGCCGCGCGCCTTCGTCTCGACGATGGCGAGCTTGCAGAACTCGATGCCGGTGCAGGCCATCGTGCCGCGCCGGAACGGCGAGGGCTTGACCTGGAAGTCCAGCGCCTCCAGACCGGCGACGAGCGAGTCGACCTGGTCCTCGGTGACGTCGAGGATGATCATCTTCTGCTCGACGGTGGTGCGCAGCCGGTCCGAGCCGTGGGCACCGGCCAGTTCGGCGATCTTCGTGAGCGTGGTGCCGTCCACCCGGCCGACGCGCGGCGCGAACCCGACGTAGAAGCGGCCGTCCTGCTGCTGGTGCACGCCGATGTGGTCGCGCCACTTCTGCGAGGGCTCCTTGGGCGCGGGGCCGTCGACCAGCTTGCGCTTCAGGTACTCGTCCTCAAGGATCTGGCGGAACTTCTCCGGGCCCCAGTCGGCCATCAGGAACTTCAGGCGGGCGCGGGTGCGCAGGCGCCGGTAGCCGTAGTCGCGGAAGATGCCGACCACACCGGCCCAGACGTCGGCGACCTCGTCCAGCGGCACCCAGGCGCCGAGGCGCTGCGCGAGCTTGGGGTTGGTGGACAGTCCGCCGCCGACCCAGAGGTCGAAGCCGGGGCCGTGCTCCGGGTGCTCGACGCCGACGAAGGCCACGTCGTTGATCTCGTGGACCACATCCTGGACAGGGGAGCCGGAGATCGCGGTCTTGAACTTGCGCGGCAGGTTGGAGAATTCCTTGTTGCCGATGTAGCGGTCGTGGATCTCGTCCACGGCCGGAGTGCCGTCGATGATCTCGTCGGCGGCGATCCCGGCCACCGGGGAGCCGATGATGACGCGCGGGCAGTCGCCGCAGGCCTCGGTCGTGGACAGGCCCACGGCCTCCAGCGTGTCCCAGATCGCGGGCACGTCCTCGATGCGGATCCAGTGCAGCTGGATGTTCTGCCGGTCGGTGATGTCGGCGGTGCCCCGCGCGTACCGCTCGGAGACCTCGCCGATGGCGCGCAGCTGCGGAACGGTCAGCCGGCCGCCGTCCACGCGCACGCGCAGCATGAAGTACTCGTCGTCCAGCTCCTCCGGCTCCAGGACGGCCGTCTTGCCGCCGTCGATGCCGGGCTTGCGCTGGGTGTACAGGCCCCACCAGCGCATGCGTCCGCGCAGGTCCTGGGGGTCGATCGAGTCGAAGCCGCGCTTGGAGTAGATCGTCTCAATACGTGTCCGTACATTGAGACCGTCGTCATCCTTCTTGAACTGCTCGTTGCCGTTGAGCGGAGTGAAGTGGCCCACGGCCCACTGGCCCTCACCGCGGTGACGGCTCACCTTGCGGCGGGGCGCGGCAGGGGCAGGCGTTTCTGGGGTGGCAGCCATGGAGAATCGTCCTTCAGGCAGGCTTAAGGCGGCTCTGACCTGCACACTTCGCGCAAGGGGCGCGGCGGTGCGCAGGAGATCAGGGGTGACGAGAAAGCGGCGGTGCTGGAGAGATCAGCGCGCCGGACAGATGGCGCTGGACATGCGGCCGAAGTCGACGTGGCGTCGACTCACCAAGGCGGTTCCAGCTGTAGACATGACGAAATCGTGTCACGGGACTTTGGGCCCGGTCCACCATCGTCCGCGATCTGGACGAGATCGTCTCGGATCGTGGACAATAGTGGTGCCGGTCACAGTGGTGAAGGGGTGTTCGACGGACAGGCGGGGCTCGCTCAGGCGGCGGGGAAGGCTCCCGGCCACGGCCCCGGAGTGGGAACGTCCGGCTCGTCCTCGGTCGCCGTGTGGAACACCTTGAAACCGCGCCGCTCGTAGTTGGCCATCGCGTGCTCCCCGTCCTTGCTGCACGTGTGCAGCCACACCCGCTTCGTGGGGGTGCGCCCCGGCCACCGCTCCGCCAGGTCCCAGGCGCGCGCGACCGCGTACGACAGCAGGTGCCCGCCGATCCGCCGCCCCCGGAACGCCGGGATCAGACCGAAGTAGACGACCTCGACCACACCGTCGTCCTGCGCGGCCAGCTCCACGTACCCGGCGGGCGTGCCCTTCTCGTACGCGACCCAGGTCTCGGCGCCCGGCCGCGACAGCTGCTCCTGCCACTGCGCGTAGTTCCAGGCGAGCCGGTCGATCCACTGGATGTCGCCGCCCACCGACGCGTACAGGAACCGGCTGAACTCCGGCGAGGGGACCTCGGCGCGCACGATGCGCACGTCGTCGCCCTCCGGCGGGCTCGCGGGACGCAGGTCGCAGGGCGCGGTCTGCTCCAGCGACCACGTGGTGACGGTGAGGGTGTTGCTGCTGCTCATGCGGCTCATCGGATCACGGCCGCCGCGCTATGGCCAGGGCTGCCCGCGATGCGGGAAGATCCGGCAGCGCGCAACAGCGCCACCCCCCGCGCCATCCGTACCAGCCCAACCGGAGGTTGTACCGATGTCCCGTCGCTTCTCCCGTGGTGCGCTCGCCGCGGCCACCCTCACCGTCGCCCTCGCCACGCTCGCGACCCCCGCGCTCGCCGCGCCCGCCACGGCGCAGGCCCGGATCTTCATGGTCAACCCGGTCCAGTCCTCGGGCGACCAGTCCCTCACCGACGCCAAGGACTCCGCGACCGCGGTCCCGGACACCCAGTACGCGACGGCCGCGCTGCGCAACCTCGACGGCAGCGGGGGACTGTCCGGCAAGTGGGCCCAGGTGAGATCCGAGACCGGCGCCGCCGCGAAGCTCGCGGACGCCGGGACGTACACCCGCCACGACGACCGGTTCGAGCAGGTGATGGCCTACTTCTGGGTCAACGAGGCGCAGGAGTACCTCCAATCCCTCGGGTTCGGCAGCGAACTGCCCGGCGCCAACGACCGCGCCCAGCCCGTCCGCATCAATCAGTGGGGCGCCGACAACTCGTTCTTCACCGACAAGAAGGCCGAGATCCGCTTCGGCAAGGGCGGCGTCGACGACGCGGAGGACGCCGAGGTCGTCGTCCACGAGTACGGGCACGCGGTGCACAACGCGCAGGTCCCCGGATTCGGCACCTCGGTGGAGGCCGGGTCCATCGGCGAGGCGTTCGGCGACTACCTCTCCGTGGCGGTCGGTGACGCCGCCGACGCCCGGTACGGCTGGCCGCGCAGGGCGGACCTGGCCTGCGTCGCCGACTGGGACTCCACCTCGTACACGTCGTCGGCGCCGCACTGCCTGCGCCGCGTCGACACCGACAAGACGTACGCGGACCGGATCGGCGAGGTGCACGCGGACGGCGAGATCTGGTCGCGCGCCCTGTACGACATCCGCCGCGCCCTCGGCGCCCGCACGGCCGACCGGATCATCGTGAACGCGCAGTTCGCCTTCGCCCCCGACACGAGCTTCGAGGCGGCGGCGAAGGCGACGGTCGCGACGGCGCGGACGATGTACGGCGCCGGGGCACAGACGGCGGTGCGCAAGGCCTTCGCGGACCGGGGGATTCCCGGCTTCTAGGCCCTGCGCACCTTTTCCTCGCGGTGGTCCGGGTGGTTCAGTCGTCGCTGTGCGCGCGGCTGAGGCGTCCGGGCCACCAGGACTTCGGGCCGATGTCCCGGACCAGCGCCGGCACCAGCAGCGAGCGGACGACCAGCGTGTCCAGCAGGACGCCGAAGGCCACGATGAACGCGATCTGCACCAGGAAGGCGAGCGGGATCACGCCGAGCGCGGCGAACGTCGCGGCGAGGACGACACCGGCCGACGTGATCACGCCGCCCGTGGCGACGAGCGCCCGCAGGATGCCGTCCCTGGCCCCGTGCTCCAGGGACTCCTCCCGCGCTCTCGACATCAGGAAGATGTTGTAGTCCACGCCGAGCGCGACGAGGAACACGAACCCGTACAGCGGCACGGACGCGTCGGTGCCGGTGAAGCCGAACACGTGCTGGAAGACGAGCGAGGAAATGCCCAGCGTGGCGACGAAGTTGAGCGCCACCGTCGCCACCAGGATCAGCGGCATCATCAGGGAGCGCAGCAGCCCGACGAGGATCACCAGGATGATGGCGAGGACCACGGGCACGATCAGCATGCGGTCGCGCTCGGCGGTGTTCTGCGTGTCGTACTGCTGCGCGGTGTAGCCGCCGACGAGGGCGTCCGCGCCGTCGATCGAGTGCAGCGTCGTGCGGAGCCGGGAGACCGTCTCCTTGGCCGCGTCGCTGTCGGCCGGGTCCTTCAGCGTGACGTCGACGCGGATCTTGCCGTCCACGACACGGGGGGAGTCGCCACCGGGTCGCCCCTGCTCGCCGAGGACGGCCGCGCTCGCGACGCCGTCGAGCTTCTCGGCCCCCGAGACGACCTCCGCCCGGTGCCCGGCGTCCGCGATCACCACGGCCGGGTTGCCCGAGCCACCGGGGAAGTGCTCGGCCAGGGTGTCCTGCGCGGCGACCGACGGCGCGTCGTTGACGAAGATCTCGTCCAGCGGCACGCCCTTGGACTGGAGAGTGGGGGCGAAGGCCGCGCACGCCAGCAGGCCGACGAGGGCGATCGCCCAGATCTTGCGCGGCGCCCGCTCGACCGCGCCCGCCACCCGCCGCCACACTCCGTTCCCGGCGCCCGAGCCGTCGTCGACCCTGACCTTCGCGGGCCAGTACGCGGCGCCGCCCAGCAGGACCAGCGCGGCGGGCAGGAAGGTGAGGGTGCTCAGGACGGCGCAGACGATGCCGATGGCGCCGACCGGGCCGAGCGCCCGGTTGTTGGTCAGGTCGCTGAGCAGCAGGGCGAGCAGGCCGAGGGCCACGGTGGCGGCGCTGGCCACGATCGCCCCGGAGGAGCGGCGAAGAGCGGCACGCATTGCGCCGAACCGGTCGTCGCGGTTGGCGGCCAGTTCCTCGCGGTAGCGGGCGGTCAGCAGCAGGGCGTAGTCGGTCGCCGCGCCGATGACCAGGATCGACAGGATGCCCTGCACCTGTCCGTCGACGCGGACGACGTCGTGGTCGGCCAGGGCGTAGACGACGGCGCAGGCGGCGCCCAGCGCGAACACGGCGCTGATGATGATCACGAAGGGGAGCAGGAAGCTGCGGTAGACCAGGATCAGGATCACCAGGACCGCCACCAGCGCGACCGACAGGAGCAGCCCGTCGATCCCCGCGAAGGCGTCGGACAGATCCGCCTGGCTCGCCGCCGGTCCGGCGAGCGCGACCGTCGTCCCCGGCACCTTCTCCGCCGCGGCTCTGATGCTGTCGAGCGTCGGTGTCAGCTGGTCGCCCAGATCGGGGCGGAGCTGAACCACGCCCTCCAGGGCCTTGCCGTCGTCGGACGGCAGGGCGGGCGAGGCCTGGCCCGTCACGCCGGACGCGTCCTTGAGCGAGGCCAGGGCGCGGGTGGCCGCGGTGCGCTGCCCGTCGTCGATGCGGCCCTTGTCGTCGGCGGTCCACACGACCACCGCCGGGAGCGTCTCGTCCTCGCTGAAGGCGCGCTGTGCGTCGATCACGCGGGTGGACTCGGCGTTGGTCGGAAGGAACGCCGCCTGGTCGTTGGTCGCGACCTCGCCGAGTTTTCCGGCGTACGGGCCCAGTGTGCCGCCGATGGCCAGCCAGCCGAAGAGCAGGACTATCGGTACGAGCCAGCGGGCGCGGCGGTGCGTGCGGGGCATGGTTCTCCAAGGGAAGGCGGTCGGAAAAACTCAACCGTCTCAATCAAAAAGTATCTCAATGATTGAGCTAAGTGGATGGTGGCATACGTCGCCCCTTCCCTCTCACCCGCCCCCGCGGATGCAGCCGGTCACGACGGAGTGCCTTCGGTTACGACCGGGGGCTCTCGACGGCGGCCAGTTCCTCGTTGAGCGAGCCCAGGAACCGCACCACGACGGCCACTTCCTCGGCGCTGAAGTCGCCCCGCACCCGGTCCGTCGCCTCCGCGAGCGGCCCGAAGTACTTGCGCGCCTGCGCCTGCGCGCCGGACACGTACTGAAGGTGCACCACCCGGCGGTCGCTGCTCTCCCGGACCCGGCGCAGATGCCCTGCGCGTTCGAGCCGGTCCACGCAGGCGCTCACCGCGCCGGAGGTCAGATCGAGACGGCGGCGCAGCACGCTCGGGGTGACGGGCTCCGTGGAGTCCAGGACGACGGCGAGCGCCTGCACGTCCGTGGGGTGCAGGCCCTGACCGGTGGCGAAGCCGTGCACGACGCGGGAGATCTCCGCGTTGAGCCGGCGCAGCTCCACCGCGAGATCGCGCAGCTGCTGCTGTCCCGCCGCGGCCCCTTCGCCGGCTTCCTCGGCCCGTCCACCCACGCCCACCACGGCTTTCCCTTCGTGTTCGGCGGCGCCCACGCGGCGCCCCGCCCCGATCCTCTACGAGGGTGCGCCAGCTTACTCGCGGCGCCCGGGCGCTCCTGACGTGCGGCTTCCTTCGGCGGGCCGGTCGGGCCCGCGGATGACGTCGAGCGGCGTCCGCTGCCACGGGCTCCTGCGGTTCGCCGGATCGAGCAGTGTCGCCACATGGCGCTCCATCGCGTCCTGCGGGGCGAGCAGCGACTCGCCCGGCGTCCCGCGCACCCCCTCGCGCCAGGCCGCGAGACCGAGGAGACAGTGGTCGGCGTACTCCTGCCACGTGTTGTACGTGCCCGCCACCTGCGGCACCACGTTCTTCAGCAGGTTCCAGGCGTCCGCCTCGGAGAGCAGCCCGGCGGCGAAGCCGCACCGTGCCATGTCCGCGTACAGGGCGATGTCCCAGGCCAGCGGCTCCACCCCGAGCCGGGCGCGGGCCTGCTCCCGGAACCCCGTCCTGGCGAGCACGCCGAGCTGCCCGACGAGCCGGTCCCGCGTGCCCGTCTCCCACTGCTCGGTCAGCCGGCGCCGCGCCTTCTCGTCGTCGACGCGGGTGAAGGGGTACAGCGTGGTGTGCGACGTGCGCTTGTCCGGGCGCAGGGGTGCGCTCAGGGACACCATCCACAGCTGGTGCGGCGTGAGGGGCGTGCGGTAACGGCGCTCCGTCTTGGGCCTGATGTGGGGGATGCGTGTGAACAGGGACATGGCGCGTGAGCGTACCGAACACGTGTGTGGACATCTTGTGCCCCCTCGATTCCCGGTTCGGCAAGCGGATTGCTCGCCTACACTTTCGAGCCGCACTCCGCCAGCACGTACGAGCAGGAGGACAGCACGTGAGCCGCTGGATCGGGACCAGTTTCAAGATGACCAAGACCCGGGCGGAGGCGGCGCGTTACGCGGCGCGTGTGCGGGAGGCCGTGGGGGAGGGGATCCCCGATGTGCGCCCCTTTCTGATCCCGTCGGCGACCGCGGTGTCCACCGTCGCCGACACCCTCGGCCCCGGCTCGCCCGTCCTGACCGGCGTGCAGAACGCGCACTGGGCGGACGAGGGTGCCTGGACCGGCGAGATCTCGGTGCCGCAGGCCGCGGACGCGGGCGCCCGGCTCGTCGAGATCGGGCATTCGGAGCGGCGCGCCCACTTCGCCGAGACCGACGAGACGGTGCGGCTCAAGACGGCGGCCGCGCTGCGCCACGGACTCACCCCGCTGGTCTGCGTCGGCGAGGACGCGGCGGCCAGGGACGCCGGACGCGGCGCCGTCGTCGTACGGGCCCAGGCCGAGGCCGCGCTCGAAGGGCAGCGGGACCCCGGCGCGGTGCTGCTCGCCTACGAACCCGTCTGGGCGATCGGTGCCGACGGCCGCCCGCCGCGCCCCGAGGAGATCGCCCCCGCCCTCGCGGCCCTCGCCGAACTGCCGGTCCGCGCCGTCCTTTACGGCGGGTCCGTGGACCTGGACAACGCGCCGTGGCTGCTCGAACTCCCCGGTGTACGGGGGCTCTTCGTGGGCCGGGCGGCGTGGGACGCGGAGGCGTACCTGAAGCTGCTCGCCCTCGCGTCAGGCCCGGGGCTCCCGCGCGGCGAGCACGACGGGAGCGGTGGAGTGCGGCAGTAGGTCCAGCGGGTCGTCGGGCAGCAGGACCTCGACCTCGGCGTCGTCCGCGAAGCGGTAGGGGCGGTGGGCGAGATGGGCGCCGAGGTAGCGGCGCACGCGGGACATCTCGGCGCGCACCGTCACCGTGCGGGCCCGGTCGCCGAAGAGTTCCTCCGCCAGTTCGGAGGCGCTGCGGCCGGCCGGGTGCAGGGCCAGGACGTACAGCATCTCGGCGTGTCTGGGGCTGAGTTCATGCGTCCAGGAGGCCGCCGCCCCCGACACCTCCAGGGACCAGCGGCGCGGGCGGCTCAGGTCGAGCGCGATCCGGGTCGCGTCGAACCGCAGCGGCTCCTCGTCCACCAGCAGCAGCCAGCCGCCCGGCAGCGGCGTCACCCTGCACGTGCCGAGCGCCGGCACCCAACAGCTGCCCTCGGCCATCGTCTTGGGCAGCGTGACCCGGTCCACCGGCGGCATCCCGGTCACCGCGGCCGTGCAGCCGGACGGGTCGACGGCGAGCGCCCGCCCGCCGATCCGGGCCAGCACCGGCGCGGCCACCGAACGCAGCCTCTCCAGGCCCGTCTGCCACTGCTCCCGCAGCCGGGCCTCGGCGAGCTGGGCCACCGAGTGCACCCACGACAGCGTCGCCGGGTGCATCGTCTCCATCGGTCCGCTGATGTCGAGGACACCGAGGAGCCGTCCGTCGCGCGGATCGGTCACCGGGGCACCCGCGCACATCCACGGGTGCTGCGAACGCACGAAGTGCTCGGCGGAGAAGACCTGTACGGGGCGGCGGGTGACCAGCGGTGTACCGATCCCGTTCGTGCCGACGACGTCCTCCGCCCAGTGCGCGCCCACTTCGAAACCGATCCGGTCGGCCATGCGCAGCACGCCGGGGTGTCCCTCGCGCCACAGGATCCGGCCGTCCGCGTCGCTGATCACCATGATGTGCTGCGCCGCGTCGGCGACCGTCACCAGCGCCTCGCGCAACATCGGCAGCAGCGGGTACAGGGCGGAGGCCTGGCGCCGCTCCTCCAGTTCCTCCGTGCTGAGCAGCCCGGCGCGGACGTCGTGGTCCGGGTCGATGCCGCCTTCCAGCATCCGCCGCCAGGATTCGTGGATCACCGGGCGTGGCCGTACCCGCGGCCGCTGCCCCGCGAGAGTCGCCTCGCGCACTCCCTTGAGCAGCCGGGAGGAGTGCGCCACGTCCATGGCGGACAACCGTGCGAGGTCGATCGTCGAGTCCTTGTTCATACGGGGAACCTCGGTTGTGGGGAGATGCGCCCATCCTGCCCTGAGAACCCCGGCAAGCGTGGGCCTTCCCGAGGAACGGTGCAACCCCTTGCAACCCTGGTGAACATCCGTGCGGGGTTTGAAACTGAGAACAACGCCGCCAATGCGGCGTTCGAGCTCCTCTAGGGGCCTGAAAGCGGGGATGGTGCCGTGTCGGCGCAGCACCATCCCCGCGCCATGAGCCGGGTCAGCCGACGGGCTGCGCCCGCGCCACCAGCGACGCCAGGTCCAGGGTGTGCGGCAGCGTCCCGAACCCCGCACCCCGGTCGCCCCCGAACCGCGCGGCGCAGAACGCGTCCGACACGTCGTCGGGCCCGTACCGCGCCAGCAGCGAACCCTGGAGCACCAGCACGATCCGCTCCACGAGCCGCCGCGCCCGCGCCTCGATGCCGTCCAGGTCGCCGAGTTCGGTCAGCAGGTCCTTCACCGCCGCGTCGAGCCGGTGGTCGGCGCCGCGCGCCTTGCCGACCTCGACGAGGAACGCGTTGAACGCCTGCGGTTCCCGCTGCAACGCCCGCAGCACGTCGAGGGCCTGGACGTTCCCCGCGCCCTCCCAGATCGAGTTCAGCGGCGACTCGCGCAGCAGCCGCGGCATGCCGGACTCCTCCACGTACCCGTTGCCGCCGAGGCACTCCAGGGCCTCCGCGACCAGCGGCGTACAGCGCTTCGTCACCCAGTACTTGGCCGCCGGCACCGCGATCCGCAGGAAGGCCCGCTCCTGCTCGCCCCCGTCCTCGTACGCGGCGGCCAGCCGCAGCGCGAGCGTCGTCGCGGCCTCCGACTCCAGCGCCAGATCCGCCAGGACGTTGCTCATCAGCGGCTGGTCGACCAGCTTCGCGCCGAACGCCGCGCGGTGCGTGCAGTGGTGGACGGCCTGCGCCACCGCCTGGCGCATCAGGGCCGCGGAGCCGAGCACGCAGTCGAGCCGGGTCGCCGCCACCATCTCGATGATGGTGCGCACCCCGCGCCCCTCCTCGCCGACCCGGCGCCCCCACGTCCCGTCGAACTCGACCTCGGCGGAGGCGTTGGACCGGTTGCCCAGCTTGTCCTTGAGGCGTTGCAGGGCGAACGGGTTGTGTGTGCCGTCCTCGAGGACGCGTGGCACGAGGAAACAGGTGAGCCCGTCACCGGCCTGCGCCAGGACCAGGAAACCGTCCGACATCGGTGCGCTGCAGAACCACTTGTGTCCGGTGAGCGCGTACGTACCGTCCTCGGCCAGCGGTACGGCCCGCGTCGTACTGGCCCGTACGTCGCTGCCGCCCTGCTTCTCCGTCATCGCCATCCCGAACAGCGCTCCGGCCTTCTGTCCGGCGGGGCGCAGCCCGGAGTCGTAGACCATGGAGGTGAGGCGGGGCTCCCACTCGGCGGCGAGGCCGGGGTCCGCGCGCAGCGCCGGCACCGCCGCGTGCGTCATCGACAGCGGACACAGATGGCCCGCCTCCACCTGCGAC
Source organism: Streptomyces sp. EDA2-14 (assembly GCF_054963755.1). NCBI lineage: Bacteria > Bacillati > Actinomycetota > Actinomycetes > Kitasatosporales > Streptomycetaceae > Streptomyces > Streptomyces sp. EDA2-14. Next base: position 376,108 of record NZ_JBUEGE010000003.1, on the reverse strand, counting down.
CACACCAGGAACGCGGCGGCGCGCCGCAGGTGACCGCCCGGCCTGGTCCAGGCCGATGTGAGCCCCGCCGAGACCCCCTTGCCGAGCAGCCGGTGCCACGAGGGGTGGAACTCCACCTCGTCGATCCGGTGGCCGTAGCGGTCGTGGGTGCGCAGGCGCGGCGGGTTCTCGTTCGCCAGCCGCCCCCATTCCTGAGCCTGCGCGGAGCCCGCGGTGCGGCCGAGCAGATGCAGCTCCGCCAGGGCCTCGTCCAGCAGTTCGGGGGCCAGATGCCGGCGCACCCCCTGGACGAGGACCTGGTCGGAGCCGAAGACGTCGTACCCCGTCAGCGGTGGGGGCTGGTTGGTCACCGTGTGCGTGCTGCCTGCCATGCCCCGGAACCTACCCGCGACGCGGGTACGGGCGCCTCATCCGATGTGTGCCATGGCGACCTCGTGTTTCCTTTCCGGCCGCGGGAACCCTTCTGGCGGCCAGCCGGGGCGGTACACGGTGTCGATGTAGCGCTCGCCGAGGTCAGGGGCGATCGCCACCGCCGTGAGGCCGTGCCGTCCGTTGCGGTCGAGCCACTGGCCCGCTCCGCTGATCACCGTGCCGGTCGATCCGCCGAACAGGAACCCCCGCCCCGCGAGGGTGCGGCACACGTGCAGCGCGTCCGGTTCCTCGACGTGCACCACGTCGTCGATGTACGAGGTGTCGAGGAGCGGTGGCCGTACGCCGGCGCCGAGCCCGGGAATGAGCCGGCGCCCGGCGGGTCCGCCGAAGCTCACCGAGCCGACGCTGTCGACGGCCACGATGTGCACCCGGCGCCGCCACTGCCAGAACCAGCGGGCACACCCCATCAGCGTGCCCGTAGTCCCGGCCCCGACGAACAGCACGTCGAGGTGCGGGAAGCGGTGGGCGATGGCCGGGGCCGTGGTGCGGAAGTGCGCCCGCCAGTTGTGGTGGTTGCTGTGCTGGTCGAGGCGGACGTACCGGTCGTCGGCCGCGCACAGCGCCCGTACGTAGGCGAGCCGGGCCGCCAGCAGGCCGCCCTGCGCCGCCGGTTCGCGGACCACGTGCACCCGGCTGCCGAGCGCCTCCATCAGCCGGATCGTGGTCTGGTTGCACCGGTCGTCGGTCACACACAGAAACCGGTAGCCGCGGTGCGCGGCGATGACGCTGAGCGCGAGTCCCAGATTCCCCGACGAGGACTCGACGAGCACCTTGCCGGGCCGCAGCAGGCCGTCGCGCTCGGCGGCGTCGACCATCGCGGTGGCAGCCTTCAGTTTGATGGATCCGGCGAAGTTGAACCCTTCGCACTTGAGGAAGAGCGGCAGGTCAAGCGCCGCCCGCAGATCCACGTAGAGCTCTTCCTCGTTGAACTGAGCGGGATCGTCAATGACTGGCATGGCGTGCGCCGCCCCCCTCCTTCATGTGTCCCCCGTGTCCCATGCGTGCCTGCCTTTCAGCCGTGTCGTCGCAGTTCGTCGAAGAAGCCGTCCACGACGTGCAGTTGGCCGCGCTCGGCCACTTCGTCGTGCACGTACCGTCCGACGGCGAGGTCGAGTACCCCGAGCCCGAACGGCGAGAACACCACGGTCCTGTCGTTCGGCACGGATATACGTCCCGTCAGTACGTCGTCGAGTGTTCCGTCGATGAAATCCCTTCCTCCCGTGAGCTGTTCGGCCAGGTGCGGCGAGGTGTCCGCCTTGAGACAGTGCTCGACGTCGTCCACGTAGTTCGCGCTGTCGAGAAGGATCTCCGGTGCGAGATCGCGCAGCGACACGTGCAGCACCAACGGATGGTGTACGAACCAGGACGCGTCATGGATGTGCGGTTTGGCCGTGACCGTGGCAAAAACCACCAAGTCGCTTGAGCGGATCAGGCGTTCGGCGCTCTCGTGCACCGTGATCCGCCCCTTGGTGCCCGCCCGTTCCAGATAGTCGCGGAACCCGGCCGCGCTCTTTGCCGACACGTCGTGCACCCCCGTCTCCTCGAACTCCCAGCCGGTGCCGACGAGATGGGTGTGGATGTGCCGGGCGATCAGACCGGTGCCGATGAAGCCGACGCGCCGCGGGCGCTCCCGGCCCCGGCCGAGCCGGTCGGCGGCGAGGGCGGCGGACGACGCCGTCCGCACCGCGCTGATCACCGAACTCTCCAGGCACGCGTACGGGTAGCCGGTGTCCGGGTCGTTGAGGATCAGCACGGCCGAGGCGCGCGGCAGACCCGAGCGGGTGTTCTCCGGGAAACTGGAGATCCACTTGAGCCCGTCCGTGCGCAGCGGACCGCCGATCGAGGCGGGCAGCGCGATGATCCGCGCGCTCGGCCGGTCGGGAAACCGCAGGAAGTACGAGGGCGGGTTGACGGTGCCGCCCGCCCCGTGCAGCCGGTACACCTGCTCGATCAGCTCGGCGATCTCCCGCTCGCGTCCGCGCAGCGCCTGCTGGACCTGCTCGCCGGGGATCACGGCGAACCGGGGCGCGACGGCGGTCATCCGGCGGTCGCCGGCACGGTCGGTGCGCAGTCGGCGAGGCGCACCGGATCGGCGAGCGCGACGAGCACCTCGCGGGGGCCGTCGAACGGCTCCCGGCTGTGCGCGGTGCGGAGGTTGTCGACGAGCAGCAGATCGCCGCTCTGCCAACGGGTGCGCACGGTGTGCGCCTCGTACACCTCGTTCAGCGTGCGCACCACGTCCTCGCCGAGCGGATCGCCGTTGCCGTACAGGGTGTTGAAGGGCAGCCCTTCGGGCCCGTACTCGTCGACGAGGTACTCGCGGACCTCCGGTTCCATCGTCCACTCGCTCAGGAACGCGATCTGGTTGAACCAGACCGGGGTCCCGTCGCGCGGATGGCGGAGGACGGCGCTGCGCCGCTGCCGGGTGCGCAGCGAGCCGTCCGGCTGCCAGCTGAAGCCGATGGCATGGGCCCGGCAGTACGCGGCGACGGCGTCCCGGTCGTCGGTGCCGAACGCCTCGGCGACCGAGGCGCCGATGTCCTCGTGGTACGTCCTGGCGAGGATCCAGCCCTCCCGTTCGAACCGCTCGGCGAGCGCGGAGGGCAGGGCGCCCAGGACGGCCCGCGCGTCGGCGAGACCGGTCGCGCCGCCGCTCGCGGACGCCTCAAGGCAGGCGAACTGCAACAGCGCGGGGAACTCCAGGCAGTAGCTCAACTCGTGGTGCATGCACATCATTTGGTTGGGCGGCCACTTGGTGGCGGAGTACACGCCGTCCGGGTACGTGCGGCGCGGCGCGAACGGTTCCCGGTCGGCCATCAGGCCGCCCGCCGCCTGCTTGAACACGGCGGCGGTGGGACCCGGGTCGGTGAGCCCGAGACCGCGCACCAGGGCGCAGCCGTGCTCGCCGACGACGGCGCGCACGGTCTCGCGGTGCTGTGCGGTCCAGCCCTCCGGATCGCCCGCGCAGTCGGCGTGCACCAAGGGTGGGCCGTCGGTGGAGAGTGAGATGTCAGGTGACGGAGTCGAGAGCGACATGCGGGTGCGCTTCCTTTCCGACGAATCAGGTGGATGTGGTGGCTGTGGTGCATACCGCGGCCCGGTCGTCGAGCAGCCCGGCCAGGTCCGCGAGGACCGGATGGTGCGTGACGTCCTTGAGGGTGATCGCCCGGTCCAGGGCGACCGCCAGCTTCACGGCGGCCAGTGAGCTGCCGCCGAGGTCGAAGAAGTGGTCGTGGCGTCCGATGCGTTCGGCGGGCACACCGAGCACGTCGGCCCAGAGCGCGGCGAGCCGGCGTTCCGCCGGTGTACGAGGTGGTTCGGTGTCCGGGGCCGACGCCTCGGCGAGCGCGGTGAGCGCGCGGCGGTCCGTCTTCCCGTTGGCGGTCAGCGGCAGCCGCTCCCGCCAGTGCACGACCGAGGGCACCATGTACGCGGGCAGCGCGGCGGCCACCGGCTCCGTCACGTCCACGGGCCGGGGCCCGGTGCAGAACGCCGCGAGCTGCGAGCCCCGGACCACGACCACCGCGGCGTCCCGGACCCCGTCCACCCGCAGCAGCGCGTTCTCGACCTCGCCGATCTCGACGCGGAAGCCGCGGATCTTGACCTGGCCGTCCCGGCGCCCGAGGAACTCCAGCTTCCCGTCGGGCCGCCAGCGCCCGTGGTCGCCGCTGCGGTACAGCCGCTCGCCGGGCCGGTACGGGTCCTCGACGAACGCGGCCTTCGTGCGTTCCGGGTCGTTGACGTAGCCGCGCCCGACGCACAGGCCCGAGAAGACGATCTCGCCGGGCGCGCCCAGCGGAACCGGCAGCAGATCCTCGTCGACGACGTAGACGCGTACGTTCGCGACCGGCGGCCCGAGCGGCACCCGGTCGCCCTCCGGAGGCCGGAGCATCACCTCGTGGTTGGTGTCGTCGGAGGTCTCCGTGAGCCCGTACGCGTTGACGAGCCGCACGCCGGGCCGCGCCGCGAACCAGCGGCGCACCAGCTCCGCCTTCACGGCCTCCCCGGTCACCGACACACAGCGCAGGTAGGGGAGCCGGCGGGGCCGGTGGGTCAGCTCGGCGAGGACGGCCTCCAGATAGGACGGCACGACCTGCAGCACGTTCACCCGGCCCCGCTCGATCGTGTCCACGAAGCGGGCGACGTCGAGGACCGTGCGCTGCCCGACGACGAGGGTGCGGCCGCCGACGGTCAGCGCGGACACCAGCTGCCACAGCGAGATGTCGAAGCACTGCGGCGCCGTCTGCGCCACGGTGTCCCCGGCGCCGATCCCCAGGTCGTCGACCTTGGCGAACACGTGGTTGAGGAACCCGACGTGCTCGCACAGGGCGCCCTTCGGCTCGCCGGTGGAGCCCGAGGTGAAGTACAGGTAGGCGAGTTGGTCCGCCGCGACCGGGACGCCGAGGTCGCCGTCCGCGTGGCCCTCGGCGTACGCGTCCGCCACGGACAGGGTGCCGTCCCGGTCGGCGACGACGAGCCGGCAGTCGGCCCGGCCGAGCATCGTGGCGACGCGCTCGGCCGGGAAGCGCGGCTCCACCGGCAGATACACCCCGCCCGCCTTCAGGACGCCGAGGACGGCCGCCGCCCAGTCGACGCCGCGCTCCATGACGACGGCGACGACCTGCTCGGGCCGAAGGCCGCGCGCGAGCAGCGCCCGGCCCACCTGGTTGGCGCGCGAGTTGAGTTCGGCGTACGTCCACTCCTCGCGCTCGTCCGCGACGGCCGGCAGGTTCGGGTGGGCGGCGGCCCGCGCCTCGAACAGCTCGTGCACCCGCCGGTCCGGAAGCGGCATCCGGGGGCCCGCCAACTCCTCCAACTGGTAGCGGAGTTCACCGTCGGAGAGCAGGCTCCGGCGCTGCGGGCCGGCCAGCGCGGCGAGATGGTAGCCCGCGACGCGGGCGGCGGCCTCGGCGTCGAGGGCCTCGGTGCGGTAGCTCAGCCGCAGGGTGTGCCCCTCCGTGACACTCGCCCGGAACACCGGGTCGTCGTGGTCCACGGACAGGGCCTCGCGCACCCGTGCGCGGGCCGCGTCGAGCGCTCGTCCGTCCGCCGACAGGCCCTCGGGGAGCGGTACGTCGAGCACCGCCGTGCCGGGGACCGGGGTGCGGGTCCACTGAAAGTCCGTCATGACTTCCTCTCCACTGCCGGGTTGCCGCCCCAGTCGGCGCCCGGCGGCATCTGCTCGCCCTTCATCAGGAAGGAGTCGGGGGCGAGCACGGCTCCGTCGCCCATGTCGATTCCGTAGTGCGCCAGGGCACCCGTGCTGAGCGTGCAGCCGGAACCGATCACGATCCGGTCCGACTTGAAGGTGCCGTCCTCCTGGGAGTGCGCCTGGATCTTGGCGTGCGCGCCGAGCGTGGTGTCGTCGCCGATCGTCGTCAGCGTGCGCTCGGTGATGTTGGCCCCGTCGTCGAAGACCCGCCGCCCGATCCGCACGCCGAGCAGCCGCCACGCCACGTTCTTGAACGGTGTCCCGTTGAGCACCACGAGGTGGTTGTCCGGCACCTTCCACAGCCGCTCGTGCCACCGGAAGTACGGGTCGTAGATCGAGCACAACCGGGGTGTGAGCGGCCGGAACCGGCAGATCAGCCGCTCCATGAACACGTAGTAGCAGGTGGTGAACGGGAGCCCGAGGACCATCGCCGCGCCGAACAGCAGCCCGCCGACGAAGCCCGTGCCGCCGTACAGGTCGAGCGCGCCGAACGCGATCACCGACAGCAGGAACCAGTGCAGCCACCGCACGAACAGGAACAGGGCCATCGTGCGCAGGTTGTAACGGTTCTTCGCGGCGAGGCGGCTCTTGAACTCCTCGCCCCGGCGCAGGTGGTCGAAGCGGCTGTCGCGCTCCACCGAGCGCGGGATCTCGAAGGGCGGCGAGCCGAGCAGCCCGACATCGCTGCGCACCTCGCCGTCCAGCGGCACCATCGCCTTCGTGGCGAGCAGTACGTTCTCGCCGGTGCGGCCGCCGCTCGGGTAGGCGATGTGGTTGCCGAGGAAGCTGTGCGCCCCGATCGTCGCGCGCGAGACACGGAACGAGGTCGCCGAGTACTCGGCGTTCAGGATCGAGAGCCCGTCGGCGACCATCGTGCCGCTGCCCACCGTCGCCAGGTACGGGGTCTCGTGCTGGACCTCCGTACCGAAGTTCGAACCGGTCTGCTCCACGTTCGACAGGTCGTACCCGATCGACCGCAGATAACCGACGATGTAAGAACTGTCGCCCGCAAGCCACTTGAAGAACTTGATATTGGTCATGCGGGTGACCGCGCGGTGCACGCCGTAGTGGAATCCATACAGTGGATAGGTGCGTTCCGGACGCACCAGCGGACGTAGTACGCGCGGTAACAGTGACACGGCTGCGAAGCCCAGCACGACGAACACCAAAAATCCGACGACGGAAAGTCCGAGCGCCTCGACGTAGAACGCGGCGGTGCCCAGATCCTGCGAGTCCGGGGAGAACAGGGTGTCCAGCGCGGGCATTTCTGTTACCGCGAGATATACGCCGCCAATGGCGAGTGGCGCGTAGACGAAGAGCAGTTGCGCGAGACCCGCGAGCCCGAAGAAGGTGCGGCGTGTGACGGAGACGCGGGCCGCCGGAACCCGGACGTAGTCGACGTCGGCCGGTTCGGCGGGAGAGCCGTGCCGGCATTCGCCCGCAGGCACCGACGCGCCGTCGTACAGGGCCGAGGCGTGGCCGAGTTGGGAGCCGTCGCCCATCGTGGTGCCGATGTCGAGGACGGTCTTCTCACCGACGAAGACATCGCGGCCGAGGGTCACCGGACCGGTACGGATACGTCCGGCCACCGCCGAGTACCCCAGGAAATAGGCCTCCTTGCGGATCACGGTGCCGGCGCCGATCGTCACCAGGTCGGTGCAGACGGGCACGGCACGGGACAGGATCGTCACGTTCCGCCCGATGCGCGCGCCCAGCAGCCGCAGGTACCACACGTACGGCGGGCTGCCCACGAACAGCACCATCGGGTTGGCGTGCAGCAGTACCCGCACGGTCCAGAAGCGCAGGTAGGCGAGGCTCCACACCGGGAACTCGGTCTCCCGCCAGCGGCCCACGAGAAGCCACTTCCCGAGGACGGGCACGAGGCACGCGCCCACGAACACGGCTGCGCCGAAGATCGCGGAACGCGCGTACACCTCAAGGACGCCGTCGCTCGTCGCCACCCACTCGTAGCCGGGGGCGACGACGAGTCCGACGATCGCGCAGTACGCGGCGAAGAACAGGAACTGCAGTGCCCCGCAGAGCAGATAGCGCGGGGTGCTGCCGGGCGGGGGCGGTGGTGGCGGTGGCTTCGGCGGGGTGGCGGTGGGGACCGGGGCCCGGTCGAGCGCGGCGGCCAGCGAGCGGATCGTCGGATTCCCGTAGACGTCCCGCATGGACACCGACGGCAGGTCGTCCCGTTTGCGGACCCGCGCGCAGAAGTGTGCCATCACCAGGGAGTTGGCGCACAAATCATCGAAGAAGTGACTGTCAGGAGGTACGTGTTCGACCTGGACGACGCCGGCCAGGACTTCGGCAAGAACGTTTTCCGTGCCATTGGACACAATGGCTCCTCATGAATAGTCGGCTTGGGATTTTACTGCAGGATGAAGCTTCGCCTCGTACGAATGGGCGTGACGCTTGATCCCCCGTGTCCCCCTGGCCACATGAATTCCACATTGCTTCTGGGATTTCATGAACAGTCCGGCGGGCCGATCATTTTTTACGGTCCGCCGGGAACTCATCAAAGAGACGGTTCAATTACTTCGTTCGGTTCCAGGGGGGTCCTTGGATTTCTCCGACGGCGGCAGACCGCGGCTCGCCGAGGGGCCGCGCCGGTACCAGGTATGGGTGTCGGAGCAGGTGGCGGATACCTTGGGGGGCGTGCAGCCAGCAAGTGAATCCCCCGAACCGCCGTCCGGACGACTCCATCGGGCGCGTGTCCTGTACCACAACGTCTCCAAACGCAAGACCGCCTGGCTGCTCCTCAAGGACACCGTCAACTCCTGCATGGAGTACCGCATCCTGGGCCTCGCCGCCGAGGCCGCGTTCTTCACCCTGCTGTCGGTGCCGCCGCTGCTGCTGTCCCTGGTGGGGCTGCTCGCCTACGTCGACACATGGACCGGCGCCGACACCATCGCGGGCGTCCGCGACAACATCCTGGAGGCCTCGCGCACGGTCCTCACCGACCAGGGCGTGAAGGAGATCGCAGAACCGATCCTGGACGACGTCATCAAGGGCGGCAGGCCCGATGTCATCTCCATCGGCTTCCTGCTCTCGCTGTGGTCGGGCTCGCGCGCGGTGTCGACGTTCGTGGACACCGTGACCGTCATGTACGGCCTCGACGGCGTACGCGGCATCGTCAAGACGCGGCTGCTCGCCTTCCTGCTCTTCCTGGTGGGACTCGTCGTGGGCGCGATCGCGCTGCCGCTGATGATCGCCGGCCCGGACGCGGTGATCGGCCTCGTGCCGTGGTCGCAGTCGGTCGTCCAGGTCCTGTACTGGCCGGTGGTCCTCGTCCTGTCCATCGCGTTCCTCACGACGCTGTACCACGTGTCCGTGCCGGTGCGCTCGCCGTGGATCGAGGACGTGCCGGGCGCCCTCGTGTCGCTCGCGATGTGGATCCCCGGCAGCTTCCTGCTGCGCCTCTACCTCACCAACACCATCGAGGGGCCGACCATCTACGGCTCCCTCGCCGCCCCGGTCGCGGTGCTGCTGTGGATCGGTGTCTCGGCGTTCGCGGTGCTCGTCGGCGCCGCGGTGAACGCCGCGATCGACCGGGTGTGGCCGTCGGTCGCGACGGCCGCCGCGCGCGCCGCGAACGAGCGCTTCCGCGCGGCGGCCACCGCCGAGCAGACGGCGCGGGCGGCCGGGTTCGGCCTCGACGACGACGAGGAGGACCCGGACGAGGGCGAGGACCCCGGCATGCCGTCCGAGTTCCCGGAGCGCTGGTCGAAGTTCCTGCCCCCGGAGGACGTCACGTCCCGCCTGCGCACCGTCCGCAAGAACGGCGACGGGTCGGGGGACGAGGAGCACTGACCGGCGCGCCGTCACAGCGCCGGTCTACGCTGCCCCCATGGACGGACTCGCGGGCCGCGGGGCCTACGCCGAGTGGGCCGCGCGGGTGCCGGGGGCGACGCTGTGGACCCGGACGGTCGCGCGCGACGGGAGCTCGGCGGCGCCGGTCCTGCCCGACGGCTGCATGGACCTGATCTGGAGCGAGGGCCGGCTCTTCGTCGCGGGACCCGACACCCGCGCCCACCCCACGGACCCCGGCGCCGCCCGCCGCTACGCGGGCATCCGCTTCGCCCCCGGCACGGCGCCCGGCTACCTCGGCGTACCGGCACACGAACTGCGGGACACCCGTGTCGCATTGGCGGACGTGTGGCGGGACGGGTCCGAGGCCCGGCGGCTCACCGAGCGCCTGGACGAAGCCGCGGACCCGGCGGCCGTCCTGGACGCCCTGGCGGCACGCCTCGCACACGCCGCTGGCCCGCCCGACCCGCTGTTCACCCATGTGGCGCAGGCGCTGGACGCGGGCCGCACCGTCACCGATGTCGCCGACGAGACGGGCCTCGGCGCCCGCACGCTGCACCGCCGCTCACTGGCCGCGTTCGGCTACGGCCCCAAGACCCTCGCCCGCGTGCTGCGCCTGCAACGGGCCCTGGCGCTGGCCCGCGCCGCCGTCCCCTTCGCGGAGGCGGCGACCCGGGCCGGTTACACGGACCAGGCCCATCTGGCGCGCGACGTAAGAGACCTGACGGGGACGACGCTGGGGCGCCTGATGCTCGGACGACAGGGATGCCCGGTCGGGAAGGGAGGTCAGGTGAGAGGCGCGAACAGGTCCACCTGATTGCCGTCGGCGTCGAGCACGACGGCGTACCGCTGCCCCCACGGCGCGTCCCACGGCTTCGTCTCACCGCGGTGACCCGCCCCGGTCACCTCCCCGTACACCGCGTCGACCCCCGCGGCGTCCCCGCAGTGGAACGCGAGCGCTACCCGGCCCCGGCCGCGCTCCCCGGCGGCGGGGTCCGGGTCGAACATCAGCCGGATGCCACCCGCCAACTCGGCCTCCACGTGCGGGAGTTGCTCGGCACCCGCCGGGAACGTGAGGCCGAGGAGACGGTAGAAGGCGAGCGAGGCGGACAGATCGGTGGCGGCGACGCCGATGGCGTCCATACGGATACGGATCTCGTTCATGCCACCCACCGTAGGAAGCGCGGCCGGGACTCGTCTTGTACGAAACGGACACCGTCCGTCGCCTTGCGGGCAGCCCGAAACCGCCGTACACGAGGCATATGGCCGACAACGAGACTCTCGTAGAGACCGTGCGACCCGCGAGCCCGGTCACGCTGGAAGCCGACTACGACCCCACCGTCTCCCGGTGGCTGTGGCTGGTGAAGTGGCTGCTCGCCCTGCCGCACTACCTCGTCCTCGCCCTTCTTCTCGTCGGCACCGCCCTCACCACCCTCGTCGCGCTGTTCGCGATCCTGTTCACGACCCGCTATCCGCGGCTCCTGTTCGACTTCAACGTCGGCGTGATGCGCTGGGCCTGGCGCGTGGCCTACTACTCGTACGGCACCCTCGGCACCGACCGCTATCCGCCGTTCACGCTCGCGCCGGTGCCCGACTTTCCGGCACGCTTCGACGTCGTCTACCCCGAGCGGCTCTCGCGCGGCCTCGTCCTGGTCAAGTGGTGGCTGCTCGTGCTGCCCCAGTGGCTGATCGTGTCGCTGCTCGTCGGCGGCGCCAGCACCGGGGGCGGCGTCGCGGGGCTGCTCACGTTCTTCGCCGCCGTCGCCCTTCTCTTCACCGGCGTCTACCCGCGCGGCATGTACGACCTCAACATCGGACTGCACCGCTGGGCGGCGCGGGTGTCGGCGTACGCGGGCCTGATGACGGACGTCTACCCGCCGTTCCGGCTCGACCAGGGAGCGTACGAGCCCCGCTAGCGTCCTGCCTCACGGGTCCTGGCGGCCGAGCACCGCGGCGATCCCCGCCACCGCCCCCGGCCCGACCCGGCAGCAGCCGCCCACGAGCCGGGCCCCGGCGTCCCGCCACGCGGTCACCTGCTCCGGCGCGAACGTGGCACGGCCCGCCCAGGCCCGCGCCCCGGCGTCCCACTCCTCGCCACTGTTGGGGTAGACCACGACCGGCTTGCCGGTGACCCGGGCGGCGATCCGCACCGCCGCCTCCACGTCCCGCGGGGCGCAGCAGTTGACGCCGACCGCGACGACCTCCTCGGCATCGGCGGCCACCGCGAACGCCTCCTCCAGCGGCTGCCCCGCACGCGTCCGTGCACCCTCGACGCTGTACGACAGCCACGCCGGCACCCCGAGCCCGCGCACCGCCCGCACCAGGGCCCGCGCCTCGTCCGCGTCCGGCACGGTCTCCAGGGCGAACGCATCGGGCGCGGCCCCGGCGAGCACCTCCAGCCGCGGCCGGTGGAAGGCGTACAACTCCTCCTCGCTCAGCCCGTACCGCCCCCGGTACTCGGACCCGTCGGCGAGCATGGCCCCGTACGGTCCGGCGGACGCGGCCACCCACAGGGGCCGCCCGGCCCCGGTGTCCCTCGCGGCCCGACGTGCCAACTCGACACTGCGAGCCATGAGTTCGGCCGCCCGCCCGCGCCCGATGCCGCGCCGCGCGAACCCCTCGAAGGTGGCCTGATAGCTGGCCGTGATGGCGACGCTCGCGCCCGCCTCGTAGTACGCGCGGTGCGCCGCGGCGATCGCCTCCGGCTCCTCGGCGAGCAGCCGAGCCGACCACAGCTCGTCGCTCAGATCGTGCCCGGCGGCCTCCAACTGGTTGGACAGGCCGCCGTCGAGGACGAGCACACCGTCGGCCAGGGCGCGGGTGAAAAGGTCGCTGGTCATGCGCACGACGCTAACCGACCCGCGCCCGGAGCCCGCCGTCTACCGCACCGTGAGCACGAGCTTCCCCGTCACCCGGCCCGTGTCCCCCTCGGCGTGCGCCTTGGCGGCCTCGGCCAGCGGATACGTACCGGAGACGTGCACCTTCAAGTCGCCCGACTCGACGAGCCCGGCGACCGCGCGCATCCCCGCCTGATCGTGCTCGACGAGCATGGCGGTGGCCCGCACCCCCAACTCGGCCGCCCGCGCGAGGACGTCGTCGAGAGGCGTGGGCAGCAGCGAGACGAGGATGCCGCCCGGCCGCAGCACCTCCAGGGAGCGCAGCCGGTCCTCGCCGCCGAGCGTGTCGAGCACGACGTCGATGTCACCGGTCTCGGCCACGTAGTCGGCGGTGCGGTAGTCGACGACCTCGTCAGCGCCCAGTCCCCGTACGAACGCGTGCTTGGCGGCCGACGCCGTCCCGATGACGTACGCGCCGCGCGCCTTGGCGATCTGCACCGCGGCATGTCCCACACCGCCGGCCGCCGCGTGCACCAACACGCGCTGCCCCGGCTCCACCCGGGCGATGTCGACGAGCGCCTGCCAGGCGGTCAGCGAGACCAGCGGCAGCGCGCCCGCCTCGACGTGGCTCAGCCCCGCCGGCTTCGGCACGAAGGCGCGGGCGGGCCCGGCCACGTACTCGGCGTGCGAACCGGCCCCGTACGGATAGGGCAGCATGCCGCACACCTCGTCGCCCGGCTGGAACAGGGAGACGCCGAGCCCCACCGACTCGACGACCCCGGACACGTCCCAGCCGAGCACGAACGGCGGCTCACCGAGGAATGCCCCGGACGCGCGGTGCTTGTAGTCCGTGGGGTTCAGCCCTGCCGCGTGCACCGCGACCACGATCTGCCCGATACCGGGCCGCGGCCGCGGCACCTCGATCTCCTGCAGCACCTCGGGACCGCCGAGGGTGTCCTGACTGATGGCCTTCATGGTGGTGGTGTCGTCACTCATGGGACCAGGGTGCGGCATGGTGCCGGGACTGTGGCGTCGGCCCGCGGAAATGTCCTCGTACGCCGCACAGTCCCAGCCACCGAGGGAGGCTCACACGCCCTCCGGCCACTCCCAGCGCTCCAGGTCCCGCAGCCACACCCGCGCGTTGCTGTCCGACGGGGCGCGCCAGTCGCCGCGCGGCGAGAGCGAACCGCCCGCCGACACCTTCGGGCCGTTCGGCATCGCGGACCGCTTGAACTGCGCGAACTGGAAGAAGCGGCGGCAGAAGTACTCCAGCCAGTGCCGGATCTCGGCGAGGCTGTACTGCCCGCGGTCCTCCTCCGGGAAGCCGGGCGGCCAGGCGCCCGCCTCCACGTCGCGCCACGCGTGCCACGCCAGGAACGCGATCTTGGAGGGGCGGAAGCCGTAGCGCAGCACGTGGAAGAGCGTGAAGTCGTGCAGCGCGTACGGGCCGATCTTCGACTCGGTGGACTGCAGTTCCTCGCCGGGGACCAGCTCCGGGCTGATTTCCGTGTCGAGGATCGCGGTGAGGATCCTGCCCGCCTCGTCGCCGAACTGGTCGCTGCTGACGACCCAGCGGATCAGATGCTGGATGAGCGTCTTGGGCACGCCGCCGTTGACGTTGTAGTGGCTCATCTGGTCGCCGACGCCGTACGTGCACCAGCCGAGCGCCAGCTCGGACAGGTCGCCGGTGCCGAGGACGATGCCACCGCGCTGGTTGGCCAGGCGGAACAGGTAGTCGGTGCGCAGGCCCGCCTGGACGTTCTCGAACGTGACGTCGTACGCAGGCTCGCCGTTCGCGAAGGGGTGGTCCATTTCGCGGAGCATCAGCCGCGCCGTGTCCGTGATGTCGAGCTCGGCGGCCGTGACGCCCAGGGCCTTCATGAGCGCGTGCGCGTTGGACTTGGTGTGCTCGCCCGTCGCGAAGCCCGGCATCGTGAAGGCCAGGATGTCGGTGCGGGGACGGCCCGCCCGGTCCATCGCGCGGGCCGCGACGATCAGGGCGTGCGTGGAGTCGAGGCCGCCGGAGACACCGATGACGATCTTCGGGTCGCCGATCGCGCCCATGCGCTGCACCAGGCCGGAGACCTGGATGTTGTACGCCTCGTAGCAGTCCTGGGCGAGGCGCTCGGCGTCGGCGGGCACGAACGGGTAGCGCTCGACGCGGCGCTTGAGGCCCAGGTCGGTGCTGGTGGGCGGGTCCAGGTGGAAGTCCACCCGGCGGAAGCCGCCGGTGCGGGCGGCGAGCGTGCGGCGGTTGTCGTCGAACGTGCCCATGCGCTGGCGTTCCTGGCGCAGCAGGTCCAGGTCGATGTCGGCCACCGCGTGCTGGTCGCCCAGCGGGAAGCGGTCCGTCTCGGCGAGCAGCACCCCGTTCTCGTAGATCATGGTCTGGCCGTCCCACGAGAGGTCCGTGGTCGACTCGCCCGCTCCGGCCGCCGCGTACACGTAGGCGCTCAGGCAGCGGGCCGACGCGGAGCGGCACAGCAGCTTGCGGTCCTCGGCGCGGCCGACCGTGATGGGGCTGCCGGAGAGGTTGAGCAGGACCGTCGCGCCGGCGAGGGCCGCCTCCGCGCTGGGCGGCACCGGCACCCACATGTCCTCGCAGATCTCCGCGTGCAGGACCAGGCCGGGGACGTCCTCGGCGGCGAAGAGCAGGTCCGTGCCGAACGGGACCTCCGCGCCCCCGATCCGGATCGTCCCGCCGCGCTCGTCGTCGCCCGCCGCGATCTGCCGCTTCTCGTAGAACTCCCGGTAGGTCGGGAGGTACGACTTGGGCGCGACGCCGAGGATCCGGCCGCGGTGGACGACGACCGCGCAGTTGTAGATGCGGTTGCGGTGCCGCAGCGGCGCGCCGACCACGAGGACGGGCAGGAGGTCCGCGGAGCCGGTGACGATGTCGGCGAGCGCCTGCTCCACCTCGTCGAGCACCGGGTCCTGGAGGACCAGGTCCTCGATGGAGTAGCCGCACAGGCCCATCTCGGGGAAGAGCGCGACGGCGACTCCGTCCTCGGCGCAGCGGCGGCCCTGGCGCAGGACGGCCTCCGCGTTGGTGCGCGGGTCGGCGATGGCGGCGTGGCCGGTGCACGCGGCGACCCGCGCGAAACCGTGACTGTAGATCGACCGGAAGTTCACCCGTCCATGATGTCAACCGGGCCGGGGCCGTGCGCGCCGGGGCCTGTGGGGCGGCGGGCCGGTGCCGCGGTGCACCCTCTGCAATGTTCTGGCCGAAGGTGGTCCGGGTGGTGCCGCTCTCTGACCGGCGCGTGAGCGAAGCGGTTCGGCGGCGTTCTCGTACGGGGAGACTTGTCTGTGATCCCCCTACGGGGCGGGGGAGTTGTGGAAGCGTCCTCGGGCACAGACGGAGAGCACGCGAACAGGGGGAAGCGTGGAGATCAGGTTCTCGGTCCCACACGGTGCGCCGGACGCACCGGACGCGGGGGAGTGGAGCGACAAGGAACTGCAGTCGCTGCGGGACTGGCTGGAGGACGACGACCAGCTGCGCTCCGCCGGACTGCGCGTCGAGAGCGGGTACCTGGACCGGCCCGGCGCCATGGGCGACCTGCTCGAATGGGTCGGCGTCGGCTGCGGCGCGGTGTCCCTGGCGATCGACGTGACGCACAGCGTCCGCGGCTGGTGGCGCAGCCGCGGGCACGAGGACGAGGTCACCTTCGTGGTGCGCGGCGAGGACATCGAGCGGATCAGCGGAATGCTGCGCGACATCGGCCTGATCGAAAGCGAAGGCGAAAGCGAAGGCGAGGGCGAGGGCGAGGTCGACGGCGGGGACGGCCGCGGAGCCCCGCGATGACACAGGCCCCGCCCGGCGCGGACAGCGGGCCGCGGCGCGTTGACCCGAAGAAGTCCGCCTGCCTGCTGATCGGGGTCAACGACTACCGGCACCCGTCGATGGAGCGCCTCGACAGCGTCGAGCACAACCTGGCGAGACTCAAGGAGGTGCTGCTCGACCCGGACATCGGCGGCTTCGAGAGCGATCGGGTCCAGGTGCTCGCCAACCCGGTCTCGGCACGCCGGATGACCGCCGCGATCGAGGCCGCCGGGAAGCTCGCCGCCGAGGACACACTGATCGTCTACTACGCGGGCCACGGCATGCGCGAGGGCGAGGACAACCGCCTGTTCCTGACGCTGCCCGACACGGAGCGCGGACAGCCCGAGACCTGCGTCGACACCAAGTACGTGCGCAAGGCCATCAGCCGCTCGCCCGCTCCCCGGACCGTGCTCGTCCTGGACTGCTGCTACAGCGCCCGGTGGACGCGCGACGGCACGATGTCCGGGGGCGAGAGCGGAGGAGAGGTCGCCGCCCGATCCGTCCGCGACCTCAAGGGCCTCTACCTGATGGCCTCCTCGCCGCACAACCGCGCCTCGCATGCCCCCGACCCCGAGCACTGCTCGGTCTTCACCGGCGCGCTGGTGCAGGTCCTTGAGCAGGGCGACGCCGAGGCCGGCGAGTCGATCCCCCTGAAGGACGTCTTCGACCGGGTGCGCAGACGGGTTGAGGAGTGGGTGGCCGACCAGGAGCGCAGCGACGCGGCGGCCCCGCTGTCCACGGACGAGAACGGTCTCGGCGAGTACGCCTTCGTGCGCAACGCCGCCCGGCGCCCCGCCCCCGCGCCGCCCGCGGCCCCCACGCCGCCGCCGCGGCGGGGCCGCTTCCTGGCCCTCGGCATCGCCGTCGGCCTCGCGCTCGGCCTCACCACCGGATTCCTCACCCCGTACGCCAAGGAGCGGCTGGCCGGGCCCGCTCCCCACCACGAGGCACGCGGCGCGTGCTCGCCCGAGGCGGCGCTGCTCGACCACTCCGACGCCCTCGACAAGGACGACGTGGACACCGATCCGGTGGCCGGCCTCTCCGGACTGTCGTTCGCGCCCGGCACTCAGGAGCCCGGCGGCCCGAGGACGGTCTACGCGGTGGCCGACAATGACGCCGCCCGGATCTTCCCGATCACCCTGCGCTCGCCCGACGCCCTCGCCCCCGAGGCGGGGCGGGCCCGCACGCTGCGCCCGCTCAAGGGCGACACCTTCCCGGAGTGGTTCGACGCCGAGGCGATCGCCGTGCCGCAGGACGGGAAGTCGGCCTTCGTGGCGGGGGAGACCGAACCCACGATCCGCCGCTTCGACCTGCGCACCGGCCGCCAGCTGGGCGATCCGCTGCCGCTCCCGGAGCAGTTCGAGATCTTCCCGAAGGGCGGCGCGACGGCCGGCCACACCATCGAGTCCATGACCCTGTCGCCGGACGACCGGTACCTGTTCGTCGCCCTGGAGACCCCGATCGCCGCGGACGGCGACGCACGCGGCCGCAACATACTGCGCATCCAGCGCTACCAACGCACGGCCGACGAGAAGTCCTACGAGCCGGACAGGCAGTACGCCTACCGCGCCGACGAGGGCCTCGGCCTCGCGGACCTCGTGGCGGTCTCCGACACCCGGCTGCTCGCGCTGGAGCGGCAGTACGTGGTCGGCCTGGGCAACGCGATCCACGTCAACGACCTCTCGCTCGCCACGGCGGAGAACGTCGCGGACAAGAAGCAGTTGTACGGGGAGCCGTCCGACGCCTTCATCGACGCCGACGAACTGTTCGACCTGGGGAAGTGCCCCGCGGGCAGCCCCGGAGCGGTGCGGAACAAGGGCACGCAGGCGAACCCGCTCCTGGAGAACGCCGAGGGCATGGCCCTCGGCGACACCATCGACAAGGGCCCCTACAAGGGCCGCAGGAATCTGCTCCTCGTCTCGGACGACAACCGCAACAAAACGCAGATCACCCGCCTCTACTCCTTCGCCGTCAAGCTCTGAGCCGGGCGCCGGGCAGGACGGCCGGAGTCCGGCGGCAACCTTTCCCGCACCGGCGGCGACTCCTGCACGACGGCCGCCACGCCCCTGCCCCCCAGGGCGGCCGTCCGGTCGGCCGGGGCGGCGACGGGACCGCCGCCCCGGCCGCCATGACCTCACAGGGGCAGGGCCGGCGGGGCTACGCCAACTGCTCGAAGACGAAGCCGAACTCGGCGGGCCCGGGCGTGAGCCGGTACTGCGGGAGTACGCCGGGACCGCACGACTGCGTCCCGATGCCCTGCTGCGCGTGGTCGAGGTGCACCCACAGCGTGCCGCCCGGCTTCAGATCCGTACGGTGCCGGGCCGCGTCGAGCTGCTCCGTCGTCCAGCGGCGGGCCGTGAGAGCGTAGGCGGGCTCGCCCGCGACGCGCAGTCCGCCGAACTCCGCCCAGCGGACGTCGACCCGCGCCCCGTTCTCCTGCGGCCGCACGTACGGGGTGTGCAGGGCGGCGACGTCCGCCTCCCAGCGGCCGAGCCGCGCAGCCTCCCGCGTGTCCGGGTACGCCTCGCCGGGCCCACCGCCGAACCAGCGCACGGCCACGTCGTCGACGGGCAGGCCGAGCCGGACGCCGAGCCGGGGCAGCGGCAGCCGCCAGTCGCCCTCCGGGACCACGGACACCGTCAGCCGCAGCCGCCGCTCGTCGGCCGTCCACCGGTAGTCCGCGCGCAGCCCGATGTCGCGGCTCGCCGGGCCGACCCGCGTACGGACCGTCAGCGTGTCGTCCGTCAGCTCCACGCCGTCCACGCGGTGCTGCATCCGGTGCAGGCCGAACTCCCGCCACCGGGGGCCGAGCCGCTCGTCGTCCTGCCAGCTCGCGCCGTCGTCGTTGTCCGTGGGCGCCCGCCACACGTCGAGCCGGGGAGCGGAGGCGAGCCGTACGCCGCCGATCGCGCGCAGGGCCCCGGTGAGCGCGTCGAAGGTGGCGGGCCCGAGCGTGAGCACGCCGTCGGCGAGGGTCGGCCGGGCACCGACCGCCGTGTCGGGGGCGGCAGTTGAGGCAACGGGAGCGCTCTGCCCCCACGCCACCTCGTGCCCGTCGCCGTCCAGGGCGCGGATCGTCCAGTACCCGTCACGCGCGGCGGGCGCCGACAGCTTCACGTCGGCGGACTCGCCGGGCGTGAGCGGCGGCACGGTGAGCGTGCCGCGCTCCACGGCCCCGCCCTCCACCTCGTACGCCCAGTCGAAGGCCAGGTGGGACAGGTCGCGGAAGTCGTAGTGGTTGGTGACGCGGACGGAACCGGCCGCCGCGTCGACGGTGATCCGTACCGGCTCGATCACCTTCTTGAACTCGACGAGCCCCGGAGACGGCGTCCGGTCGGGGAAGAGCAGCCCGTCGCAGACGAAGTTCCCGTCGTGCAGCTCCTCGCCGAAGTCCCCGCCGTACGCGTATCCGTGCCACTCGTCGGCGACGCCGTGGTCGATCCACTCCCAGACGAACGCGCCCTGGAGCCGGTCGTGCGCCTCGAACAGCTTCTGGTAGTCGGCGAGTCCGCCGGGCCCGTTGCCCATGGCGTGCGCGTACTCGCACTGGATGAAGGGCAGCCGCCGCCGCTTCTCCGGCCCGCCGTCGAGACCCCGGCCGATCCGCTCGACCTCGGCGTGATCGGCGTACATGCGCGAATAGACGTCGGTGTCACGACAGTTGATGTCGCCCTCGTAGTGCACCAGGCGCTCGGGGTCGCGGGCGTGGATCCACTCGGCCATCGCGGTGAGGCCGCGCCCGGTGCCCGCCTCGTTGCCGAGCGACCACAGCACGATCGACGGGTGGTTCTTGTCGCGCTCGACCATACGGGCAGCCCGGTCGAGCAGCGCCGGGGTCCAGCGCTCGTCGTCGACCGGGTTGTCCCGCCAGCCCTGCTCGACGAATCCGTGGGTCTCCAGGTCGCACTCGTCGATGACCCACAGGCCGTACTCGTCGCACAGGGCGAGGAAGGCGGGGTGCGGCGGGTAGTGGGAGGTGCGGACGGCGTTGATGTTGTGGGACTTCATCAACGCGACGTCGTGGCGCATCGTTTCGAGGTCGAGCGCGCGGCCGCGCTCCGGGTGCCACTCGTGCCGGTTGACGCCCTTGAAGAGGATCGGCGTGCCGTTGACCTTGATCAGCCCGTCGGACAGCTCCACGGTGCGGAACCCGATCCGCAGCGGCACCCGCTCACCGGCCGTGGCCAGCTCGCCGTCGTACAGGCGCGGCGTCTCGGCGGTCCACGGCTCGACGGCGACGGTGACCGGCTCCCCGGTGGCCACGTCGACGCCCAGCTCGGGCACGGTGATCCGCCCCGCCACGTCGCTGTCGACACGGAGCGTGCCGAGCCCGCTGGTGTGGTCGTACGAGGCGTGCGTGAAGAAGTCCCGGACGCCGTCGGCCGGACGGTGCAGCAGGGTCACGTCGCGGAAGATGCCGGGCAGCCACCACTGGTCCTGGTCCTCCAGGTACGAGCCCGCGGACCACTGGTGCACGCGGACCGCGAGGACGTTGCCGGTGGGGGCGAGGAGGTGCCCGACCTCGAACTCGTGCGGCAGCCTGCTCCCCTTGAACTCGCCCAGCTCCGTGCCGTTCAGCCACACCTTCGCGCAGGACTCGACCCCGTCGAAGCGCACCACGGCCGAACCGTCGGCGGGCCAGTCGGCGGGCAGGTCGAAGACGCGCAGGTGGTCCCCGGTCGGGTTCTCGTCAGGGACGAACGGCGGGTCCACGGGGAACGGGTAGAGGACGTTCGTGTAGATCGGCGCCCCGAACGCCCCGTCGCCCTGCATCACCCAGTGCCCCGGCACGACGACCTCGTCCCAGCCGTCGGCGGCGTACCCGGGGGCAGCGAAGGAACCGTCGTGCGCATCGGCCCGCTCCGCCAGCCGGAAGCTCCATGTCCCGTTGAGCGAAAGGACATTCGCGGACGACTCCGCATACCAAGCGCGGGGCGGGAGCGCACCGCGGCCGGGGGAGGGGTCGGTCACGTAGGCGATGGACATGGGTCTCCTTGTGTAGTGGCGTTGCGGCGGCTCGGCAATCAAGCCCCTCCGGCGATTGAGGAGCGGGATCCGGGGCGGAGCCCCGAGGCGTCACCCACCACCCCTTCCAGCGCGAACGTGGCCGCACCAAGACTCACCGGATCCGTGACGACAGGCGAAAGAACGATCTCCGTGGCGGCCAGCGCCGGCGCCAGCGCATGCCGGGCGACGGCCGCACGCACCTCGTCCACCAGGGGACCGCCAAGGCTCGCCGCGACCCAGCTGCTGAGCACGACGACCTCGGGGTTGAGGAGATTGACGAGGTCGGCGACGGCCGCCCCGAGATGCCGCGCGGTCTCCCGCACCACGTCGAGGGCCTGCGCCGAGCCCTCCGCGGCGGCACGGCCGATCGCCTCGATGGTGGCGGTCTGGTCCTCGGGGTGCAGGAGCGGCGAACCGGGGTGCAGCTCTCGCATGTTGCGCATGATGCCCGGCGCCCCCACATACGCCTCGACACACCCCCGGTCACCGCAGTGGCACGGCCGTCCGTCGAGCACGAGGGTGGTGTGGCCCCACTCGCCGGCGCTGTTGGTGACACCCCGGTGCAGCGTGCCGCCGAGCGCGAGGCCCGCGCCGACGCCGGTGCCGAGGTTGACCACGACCGCGTCGTCCCGGCCGCGGGCCGCGCCGAACCACAGCTCGGCGACGGTCGAGGCACGCAGCGGATTGTCCAGGTACACGGGTACGTCGAGGTGCCGGGCGAGGAGTTCGCGCAGCGGCACCGCGGCGTGCCAGCCCCAGTTCGCGGCGTACACGCTGATGCCGCCCTGCCGGTCCACGAGCCCCGGCATGCAGACGCCGACGCCGAGCACGGGGCCGCCGGTGTCGGCGTCGAGCACCGAGTGCACGGCGTCCGCGATGACGGCGGCCACCTGCCCGGGCTCGTGCGCGCCGGGCCGCAGTTCGCGGTCGGCGCGGCCGACGACCCGCAGGTTCAGGTCGAACAGCTCGGCGTGCACATACGTCTCCGCGACGTCCACGCCGACGAGCGAGCCGCGTCCCGCGTCGACCGAGACGAGGCCGCGGGGCCGCCCGCCCGCCGAGTCCTCGAAGCCGCCCGTGGCGAGGATCCCCAGGTCGAGCAGTTCCCCGACGAGCGTCGCCACGGTCGCCGAGCTGAGTCCTGTCTCGGCGGCCAACTCCTGCCGGGAGACGGCGGGTCGGGCGAGGCACCGGCGCAGCACCTCGTACCGGTTCGCCGTCCGGATGTCGCGGGACGTGCGCTTCATGCCGTCAGGCTAGGAGCGCCCGACGGGCTTCGACAAGGGGTTGGGGAAAGGGTTTTCTAAAGTAAGTCATACGCTGCGGGGGAGCAGCGCCCGGACGAACGCATTGCTGAACTTCCCCTCCGGATCGAGCCGTTCGGCCAGCGCGACGAAGTCCGCGGCGTGCGGATAGCGGTCGGCGACCTGCGCCGGGTCGGCCGTGAAGACCTTCCCCCAGTGCGGCCGCGCATCGAACTCCCGCAGCCGGTCCTCGACCAGCGAGACGACCGGAAGCACACGCTGCGCGTCCGCCACCCACGTGAAGTGGAACGCCACCGTGTCCCGGCCGTACGAGGGGCTCAGCCACTGCGTGTCGGCGGCGACCGTGCGCACCTCGCAGACCTGGACCACGGGCGCGATCCGGTCCCGCACCGCGTCCAGGGCGTGCAGCGCGGCCACCGCGTGCTCACGCGGCAGCAGATACTCCGACTGCAGTTCGTCGCCGCTGCTCGGCGTGAACTCCGCCCGGAAGTGCGGCAGCCGCTCGTGCCAGGGCCCCGGCACCCCGAACTGCTCGGTGCAGTGCACGGCCGACATCCCCGGCACCGGGTGCTGCGCCTCCACGGCGGGCTCCGCCCACGGGAAGTCCAGCGCGTCCGGCAGCCGCCGCTTCACCCACACCTGGTCGAAGCGCGGCCCGCGCCAGCCGGTGAACAGGCTCACGCTGTACGCGGCCGAGGACACGGCGGCGAAGTCGAGCCCGGCGAAGGGAAGTTCACGGAACACGTGCTGCGCGACCTCGAACGAAGGCTCCACGTCCAGCGTCAACGACAGCACGACACCGAGCGCGCCCAGCGACACGACCGCCCCCTCGAACCCGGTGTCACCGCGCGCGAGCGTCACCAGCTCCCCGTCCCCGGTGAGGATCTCCACGGCCCGTACGGACTCGGCGAGCGACCGGTTGCCGTTGCCCGAGCCGTGCGTGCCGGTGGCCACCGAACCGGCGACGGAGATGTGCGGCAGCGAGGCCATGTTGGGCAGCGCGAGCCCGTGCGCGTGCAGGGCGGCGGCCAGCTCGGCGTAGCGGACACCGCCGCCGACGCGGACGGTGCGCTCCGCGCTGTCCACGTCGATCCGGGAGGGCAGTGCGCCGAGCGACACGAGCGCGCCGCCGCGCTCCGCGTCCACGTCGGCGATCCGGTTGAACGAGTGGCCGCTGCCGAGCACCCGTATGTGTCCGCTCTTGGCGACCAGCGTGCGCAGCTCGTCGACGTCGGCCGGGCGGTGCAGCAGGTCCGCGGCGAAGGTGATGTTGCGGGCCCAGTTGGTGATGGATCGCACGGTGCGACCTTTCTGTGAAAGCGGTTGCCGCGATTCGACCACGCCGGTCCCGGCAGGTCACCCCCTTGGCGGCAGATGCCTCCCCGTGACAGGGACACCGGTGAACTGCCGGTGATTACGCGGGAGTAGCGTGCCTGCGCATGACGTACACTGACCTGTCACGCACCCTCCCGCAGACCGAGCGGACCACGCACCGACGGCTGCGGGAGCAGGGCAGTACCGACCGCGCCGACCTGGAGGCGATCCTCGACGCGGGCTTCGTGTGCCATCTCGGCGTGCTGGTCGACGGCGCCCCCGTCGTCGTACCGACCGTCTACGGGCGTGACGAGCGGTGGCTGTACGTGCACGGGTCGGTCGCGAGCCGCAGCCTCGCCGCGGACCCGGACGCGGCGGTGTGCGTGACCGTGACCCACGTCGACGGGCTCGTCCTCGCCCGCTCAGTGTTCGAGCACGGCGTGAACTACCGCAGCGCGATGGTGCACGGTGTGCCGCGCACGATCACCGACGAGGACGAGAAGCGCGAGGGGCTGCGCCGGCTCACCGAGCACGCGACGCCCGGCCAGTGGACGTACGCCCGGCAGCCGAACCGCAAGGAGCTCGCCGCGACCACGCTGCTCGCGCTGTCCCTGGAGGAGGCCTCCGTCAAGATCCGCTCCGGCGCGCCCGACGACGGCGACTCCGCCGATGCCGGGCTCGGTCTGTGGGCCGGAACCCTGCCGCTGAGCGCCCGCTGGGGCGCCCCCACGGCCGATCCGCTGCTGCCCGTCGGCATCACCGCGCCAGCCCACATCGTGGCCAGGGCGGGGACCCGTCAGGGTTGACCTGCGGCCGGGGCGTACCGTGAGGAGTCGAACCGTAGAACAGCAGAGGGTCGAGGAGTAACGGGATGCAGAGCCGTACGGCGCTGGTAGAGGACCTGATGGAGCGCTTCCCGCACGTTCCGAAGGAAGCGGTCTTCAAGGAGGACCTGCTGCGGGGTGGTGTCGCTTTCGACGCGTCGGCGCTGAGCGACAACGAGGACGGCGAGGTCAAGCCGAAGTCGTACTTCATCTTCTCGTTCGACCACGGCACGCTCCCCGAGCTGGGCGAGGCCGCGCTGCGCCGCCCGCCCGAGGAGATCGTCCTCACGGGCGGCCCCTACGACCTGCGGCGCACGGTCGTGTCGGTCCGCGTGAACCCGAATTCGCCGTACCGCGTGGCGGCCAACGAGGACGGCATGCTGGGCCTGTACCTCGACGGCAAGCGGATCTCCGACGTGGGTGTGCCGCCGATGCCGGAGTACTACCGGCACAAGCTCTCCAACGGGAAGTCGGTCATGGAGGTGGCCCCGACGATCCAGTGGGGCTACCTGATCTACCTGACGGCGTTCCGCGTGTGCCAGTACTTCGGCGCCAAGGAGGAGTGCCAGTACTGCGACATCAACCACAACTGGCGCCAGCACAAGGCGGCGGGCCGCCCGTACACGGGCGTGAAGGACGTCGACGAGGTCCTCGAAGCCCTCGAGATCATCAACAAGTACGACACCGGCAAGACGTCCACCGCGTACACCCTCACCGGCGGCGCCATCACGTCGAAGGTCCAGGGCCTGGACGAGGCGGACTTCTACGGTCGGTACGCCAAGGCCATCGAGGAGTACTTCCCCGGCCGCTGGATCGGCAAGGTCGTCGCCCAGGCGCTGCCCAAGGACGACGTGCAGCGCTTCAAGGACTACGGGGTGCAGATCTACCACCCCAACTTCGAGGTGTGGGACGAGTACCTGTTCAAGATGTACTGCCCCGGCAAGGAGCGGTACGTCGGCCGTGACGAGTGGCACAAGCGGATCCTCGAATCGCGCGACGTCTTCGGCGCGCGGAACGTGATCCCGAACTTCGTGGCGGGCGTCGAGATGGCCGAGCCCTTCGGCTTCAAGACGGTCGACGAGGCCATCGCCTCCACCACCGAGGGCCTGAACTTCTTCATGTCGAACGGCATCACGCCGCGCTTCACCACGTGGTGCCCGGAGCCGACGACGCCGCTCGGCAAGGAGAACCCGAACGGCGCGCCGCTGGAGTACCACATCCGGCTGCTCGACGCGTACCGCAACGCCATGGACGAGCACGGGCTCTCCTCGCCCCCCGGATACGGCCCGTCGGGCGCCGGCCGGGCCGTCTTCTCGGTCAGCTCCTTCATGGACAGCCTCGCGCCCAACCAGGAGGCCGTGGAGTTCTGAGGCCCTACGCCGCCGCCTGCCCGCCGGACGCCTCGGCTCCGGCGGGCAGCGGGGCCGGCGCGTCGATCAGCCGGCGCAGCAGGTCGGTCCTGCCCGCGGGCGTGACATCGTCGAGGAGCGCGGCCAGGACGGCGATCCGGGTCTGGCCCGCGCGCAGCGTCCCGCTGAGCACGGCGCCCGCGGCCACCAGGTCCACGGCGCCGCCGCCCGTGTAGATCTCGGCCAGCGGGCCCGCGGATACGCGCGTAGAAACGGCGACGAGGACCCCGCGGCGTACGGCGGCCTCCACCGCGTCGACCAGCTCCGGCGTCGCGTTCCCCGCGCCCGTGGCGACGAGCACGATGCCGCGCGCGCCCGCGGCGACGGCGGCGTCGAAGAGCGTGGCGTCGGCGTCGCTGTGGTGCATGACGATGTCGACGCGCGGTATCTCCGACATCACAGCGCCCGCCTGCGGCTCCGGCAGCGGGGCCGGGCGGCTCGGCTTGTGGCGCACGTCGACGCGGCCGAAGCCGAGGCGGCCGAGCGGTCCCGCGGACGGGTCGGCGAAGGCGTCGGCCGCGAGGGTCTGCGTCTTCACGGTGCCGCGGGCCGCGTGCACCTTCCCGTCGAAGGCGACGAGCACGCCGAGGTCCCGGACGTGCGCGGCGACCTGGAGCGCGTCGTACATGTTCCCCGGGCCGTCGCCCTCGGCCTGGCCGAGCGGCTTCTGGGCGCCGGTGAAGACGACCGGGCGCGGGTCGTCGTGGTACAGGTCGAGCAGGAACGCGGACTCCTCCAGCGTGTCCGTGCCGTGGGTGACCACCACGCCGTCGACGGCCGGGTCGGAGAGCACCTCGCGCACCGTGCGCAGCAGCGTCAGCTGGAGCTGGGTCGTCATCCGCGAGCTGTTCACGTTGAACAGGTCGACGACGTTCACCTCGACACCCTCCGGCAGCGCGGCCGTGGCCAGCACCGCGTCCCCGCCGGCGTCGGCGGCGTAGCCGGTGCCCTGCCAGCGGCTGGCGATGGTGCCTCCGGTGCTGATGAGGGTGATGCGTGCCATGGGACCTGCCTCGCGAGTAGTCGGCACTCCCGCGCGCGTGGGGAGCGTATGTTCGATCTTCAGCAAGGATAAATCGTGATCTGCGCAATCGGATTGCGAATCCTGGCCCATGATCGCCATCAGCGTGGTGCATGATTGCGCCATGGATCGGATCGACCTGCATATCTTGCGCGAGCTCCAGGAGGACGGTCGCCTGAGCAATCAGGACCTGGCCGCCCGCGTCGGCCTCAGCCCGTCCCCGTGCATGCGCCGCGTGCGACAGCTGGAGAAGGACGGCGTCATCCAGGGCTACCGCGCGATCGTCGACCCGGAAGCCGTCGGCCGCGGCTTCGAGGTCCTCGTCTCCATCGAGGTCCGCCGCGACCGCGCCTCCGTCGAGGCCTTCGAGCACGCCCTCCAGGACATCCCCGACGTCATCGAGGCCCACCGCCTCTTCGGCAGCCCCGGCTGCCTGCTGCGCATCGCGGTCGCCGACCTCGCCGCGTACGAACGGCTGTGGATCGAGCGGCTCACCGCGCTCGACGGGGTCACCGAGGTGAACTCGCAGATCATCATGAAGCGGATCAAGGAGCCGAAGGGGCTGCCGGTCTAGTCGGCAGCCCCTTGGGAGCAGGGGGGGCTACTGCTCCCGCAGGCTCAGCACCAGATCGCGCGGCAGCCCGTGCGTGTCGTGCAGATAGTGCAGGTCGTCCTCGTCCAGCGGGCCCGAGAACCGCGGCCGCGACAGCACCTTGCGGCCCCGCTCCAGGAGCCGGTCGAAGCGCAGCTCCTCGTCGAGCAGCACCTCGCGGACGGTCGACGGGTCGAGGTCCTGGCGGAAGTGGTCGAGGGTGTGCCGGATCAGCTCGACCGGCAGGTCCCCGAGCGTGCGGCTCGGATCCTCGCGGCGCAGCACGGTCAGCACCCGCCGGATCAGCCGGCGCAGCACGTACCCGCGCCCGGTGTTCGACGGCCGCACCCCGTCGCCGATCACCACGACGGACGAGCGCAGATGGTCGCCGACGACACGGAACGACGACTCGTCCAGGGGCCACAGCCCCGGCAGCAGCCGCCGCCACGGATCGAAGACGTCGCACTCGAACACGGACTTCTTGCCCTGGAGCAGCGAGGACAGGCGCTCCAGGCCGAGCCCGGTGTCGACGTTGCGCTGGGGGAGCGGCACCAACGAGCCGTCGTCGAGACGCCGGTAACGCATCGTCACGTGGTTCCACACCTCCACCCAGCGCTCGTCCCTGGTCGGTGTCGACTCCGGCGGGGTGTCACCGGTCCACAGGAAGATCTCCGAGTCCGGACCGCACGGACCGGTCGGCCCGTTGGACCACCAGTTGTCCTCGACGGTCTCCTCGACCGGCACCCCGCGCCGCTCCCACACCTCCCGCGACAGGGTGTCGGGCCCTGAGCGCCCGTCGCCGCCGAACACGGTCACGTACAGCAGCCGCGGATCGATGCCGAAGCCCTCGGTGAGCAGCTCGTACCCCCACTCCAGGCTCTGCGGCCCCTCGTAGTCGCCGAGGGACCAGGTGCCGAGCATCTCGAAGACCGTCAGATGCGTCGGATCGCCGACCTCCTCCAGGTCCGTGGTCCGCAGGCACCGCTGTACGTTGACGAGCCGTCGGCCCAGCGGATGGGGGCGGCCGTCGAAGTACGGGGTGAGCGGATGCATCCCGGAGGTGGTGAACAGGACCGGGTCGCCGGGCGGCGGCAGCAGCGTCGAACCGGTGATCAGGCGGTGGCCGCGGTCCTCGTAGAACTCGGTGAACGTCCGGACGACGTCGTCGGTGCGCATGGTGTGACTCCTTCGCGTGGTGGAGCGGGAGACACGGAAAACGGCCGGACGGGGCATGGTGCGGCAAACAAAAAAACCGGCGGCCGTTTCCGGTCGCCGGTGGAAAGGTGAATACGTCAGGCGGCGGCAACCGGCGAGCTGGTCGCTCGCGCGGTCGCGGTGCTGAAACTGCGGCGCATGACGTTCATACGTCGACGATAACGCGCCCGTGCCGAAAGCGGCCAGGAATTTTCCGGGCCGCGCGGTGGTGGCGGTTCAGTAGCGGCGCACCGCGCCCCGCGCCACCGAGGACAGCAGGGAGCCGATGGCGATGCCGATGACGAGGTAGACGCCCGCGGTGCCCAGCTTGGCCTGCCACGTCAGGCCCGTGGTGAACGGCAGCAGCACCATCACCGCGGTCGCGAGCCCGATGATCCAGGCGAAGAACCGCTCGGGCCGCGGCGTCGCCACGATCAGCAGGTGGAGGAACGCGGTCGCGACGAGCGAAGCCACCGCCGCGCTGCCCGCGAGCGCCCCGGTCGTCGCGTTGCCCATCAGGCCCGCGCCCTCCGGCGAGAACACCGGGACGCCGAGCACACCGCGGACGAGGAGGAGGGCGACCACCGCCGTGAGGGCGGCGACACCGGCGGTCATGAGCCCGCCCGCCCACAGCTTTCCGGCGTCGAGGCGGGGGCGGGGCTCGGGCGCGTAGCCGGGGTCGGGCGGACCGTACTGCTGGCCGTAGCCCTGCTGGCCGTAGGGCTGCTCGTACGACTGCTGGCCGTACTGCTGCTGGTTGTAGGACTGCTCGTAGGACTGCCGGCCGTAGGGCGAATTCTGTGGTTCCACGATGAGGCTTTCCGATTGGTTTCCGGGTGCGTTTACCGGGGGCGGTGGGGTTCAGGCGAACAGTGCTGCCTTCGCCTTCTCGAATTCCTCGTCGGTGAGCGTCGTCGGTGCAGTATCGCCCGCCCTTTTCGCTCCCGCATTTCGGAATGCGTCACCCGTCCGGTGCCGTCCGTCTCGCCCGGCGGCGGCCCGCCGGTTCCCCTGGCATTCACAACAGTGCGCGCGAGCGTGCGATCGAGCGTGCTGAAAGAGGAGGCAACGGTGGCGGCGGACGACACGGCGCCGATGGACGCGGCCGAGCAGGCCGAACTCGCCCGGCTGCGGGGCCGGGTGGCCGAGCTGGAGGCCGAGCGCGGGCGCCACCGGGGGCGCTCGGCCCTCGCCGTCGTACTCATCGTGATCGGGTGCGTTCTGGCGCCGCTGGGCATCGTCGCGTCATGGGCGGCCGACACGGTCGGCGACACCGACCGCTACGTCGCCACCGTCGGCCCGCTCGCCTCGAACCCCGACATCCAGCAGGCGGTCGCGGACCGGGCCACCGACGCGATCATGCGGCGGATCGACCTCCGGTCCCTGCTCTCCGAGGTGCCCACCGAAGACCGGCCGCTGGTGGAGAAGTCCCTGGGCAAGCTGGGCGACTCCCTCGAAGGCGCGGTCCGCGGCTTCGTCCACGACAAGGCCCGGCAGGTCGCCGCCTCCGACGCCTTCGAGACCGTCTGGAAGCAGACCAACCGCAGGGCCCACGGCGCCCTCGACAAGGTGCTGACCGGCAGCGGCGACGGATCGGTCAACGTCGAGGGCGACACCGTGACCCTCGACCTCGGCCCCGTCGTCGACCAGGTCACACAGCGCCTCGTCGACTCCGGCCTCACCGTCGTCGGGAAGATCCCCGAGGTCGACACCGAGCTCACGCTCGTCAGGAACGACAACATCGGCAAGGCCAAGACGTATCTGCGGCTGCTCCAGGTGGCGGGCAACTGGCTGCCCGTCGTCGCCCTCGTCCTCGTCGCCGGGGGCGTCCTGCTCGCCGTACGCCGCCGAAGGGCGCTCGTGGCGGCCGCCCTCGCCGCCGCCGTGAGCTGCGGTCTGCTCGGCATCGGGCTCCGCGTGTTCCGCGTGCTCTACCTCGACCGGCTGCCCGCGGACGTCTCGCAGGACGCGGCAGCGGCGGTCTACGACACCATGACGCACTTCCTGTTCACCATGGTCCGCATGGTGGTCGCGCTCGGCGTCGTCGTCGCGCTCGGCGCGTGGCTCACCGGGCGCGGCAGACGGGCGGGCCTCGTGCGCGGTCTGTGGACCTCCGGCATCGACGCCGCGCGCCTCACCGCGGACCGGGCCGGCTTCCGCACCGGCCCGGTCGGCCCGTTCGTACGCCGCCACCGCAAGTGGATCGTCTGGATCCTGATCGCGGCCGCACTCCTGGTCTACCTGCTGTGGTCGTACCCGACGGGCTGGGTGGTCGTCGGCATCGCGCTGTGCCTGCTGTTCCTGCTGGCGGTGGTCCAATTCCTGGCGGCCGACCGGGCGTCGTCGTGACCGGGACCGCGACCACGCGGGGGTCAGGCCGGGAGACGGCTCAGCACAGAAGCGAAGTCCACCCCCGGCGCAAGCGTGCCGAACGCCAGCCCCCGATCCCCTTCCAGACGCGAAGCGCAGAACGCGTCGGCCACCGCCGTCGGAGCATGCCGCACCAGCAGGGACGCCTGGAGGACCAGCGCCGCCCGCTCAATGACCCGGCGGGCGCGCAGCTGCGCGTCCTCGGGCGAGGCCAGCTCGGCCAGCAGCCCACGCCACGCCGCGTCCAGCCGCGCGTCCGCCCCGGACGCCGCCTCGACCTCCGCCCGGAACGCCTCCAACGACTCCGGCTCGCGGCTCAACGCCCGCAGCATGTCGAGGGCGTTGACGTTCCCTGAGCCCTCCCAGATGCCGTTGAGCGGCGCCTCGCGGTACAGGCGCGGCATGCCTGACGCCTCGTCATAACCGTTGCCCCCGAGGCATTCCAGGGCCTCCGCGACGGCGGCCGGCTGCCGCTTGCACACCCAGTACTTGCCCACGGCGGTGGCAAGCCGCAGGAAGGCCCGCTCGCCCGCGTCCCCGCGCTGCGCCCGGTCCGCCGCCCCCGCGAGTCGCAGCCCCAGCGTCATCGCCGCCTCCGACTCCAGGGCCAGGTCCGCGAGGACGTTCCGCATCAGCGGCTGGTCGATCAGCTTCGCGCCGAACACCGAACGGTGGCGGGAGTGGTGCGCGGCCTGCGCCAGCGACTCGCGGACGTGCGCCGCCGAGCCGAGCACGCAGTCGAGCCGCGTCATCGTCACCATGTCGATGATGGTGCGCACGCCCTTGCCCTCGTCCCCGACGAGCCAGGCCACCGTGTCGTCGAACTCCGGCTCGCTGGACGCGTTCGAGCGGTTGCCGAGCTTGTCCTTGAGGCGCTGGATGCGGAACGTGTTCCGGCTGCCGTCCGGGAGCACCCGCGGCACCAGGAAGCAGCTCAGGCCGCCCGGTGCCTGCGCGAGGACCAGGAACACGTCGTTCATCGGCGCCGACGTGAACCACTTGTGGCCGCGCAGCCGCCACGTGCCGTCCGCCTGCTCGACCGCGGCCGTCGTGTTCGCGCGCACGTCCGTGCCGCCCTGCTTCTCCGTCATGCCCATCCCGGCGAGCAGCCCGCGCTTGCCGGCCGGGGTGCGCAGGCCGGGATCGTAGACGGTGCTGGTGAGCAACGGCTCGTAGAACTTGGCGAGTTCGGGCGTGCGGCGCAGCGCGGGCACCACCGCGTACGTCATGGAGACCGGGCACATGTGGCCCTGCTCCAGCATGGTGGCGAGCATGAACGTGCCGGCGCGGGCCACGTGCGCGCCCGGCCGCTCGTCCGCCCACGCGGAACCCGCCGCGCCCGCGGCCACCGTCGCGCTCATCAGGGAGTGGTACGAGGGGTGGAAGTCGACCTCGTCGACGCGGTTGCCGTAGCGGTCGTGGGTGCGCAGCTCCGGCTCGTGCCGGTTGGCCTGCTCGGCCCAGAGCCGGGCCTCCTCGCTGCCCACGTAGCGGCCGAAGCCGTGCAGTGCGTCGAGGTGCCACTCGGCGCCCTCGCGGCGTACGCCTTCGAGGAGCACCGGGTCGTCCGCGGCGTCGTGACCGGTCAACGGCGGTGCCTGGTTGGTCACTTCGTGCGTCACCGAGGGGTTCGAGTGCATCAGTGGGCTCCTCCCATGCGTACGGGTCAGACGGTCGGTGCGCCCGCGCAGCGCAGGGCGCACGCGGTGAGTTCGGCGATCAGCTCGCCGGTGGCGGCCTCGTCGTGGGCGGCGAGCGGGTCGACGAGCACCTCGCCGATCGCACCGGTGAGCGCGGCGGCGGTGATCTCGCTGTTCTGCTTCGGGAGCAGGCCCGCCGCCATGCCCTGGTCCACGACTTCGGCGAACAGTGCGTGGTAGCGGCGCCGGTAGTCGAGGCGCTCGGCGCCGATCCTCGGATCCGCGGGCGCGGCGAGCAGGGCGTGGGCGAGGCCGCGGTTCTCCAGGGCGCGCCGGGCGAAGACCTCCACCCCGCGCCGCAGCCGGAGCACCGGGTCGCCGTCCCCGCGCAGCACCTCGCCGACCACGGTCACCTCCCGCGCCGCCGCCCGCCGGAACACCTCCACCGCGAGCGCCGACTTCGACGGAAAGTGCTGGTAGACGGAGCCCGCCGCGATCCCGGCCGCGTCGGCGACCGCCGTCACGGACGCCTGTGCCCAGCCCACTTCGGCGACGACGGAGGTGGCGCAGGTGACCAGGTGCTCGCGTGCTGCTTCGAGCCGTTGGATCTCGGCGGGGGGCTTGCGGTAGGCCATGCAAGCAGTGAACCACCATTCAGAGCTTCACGCCATGGTCCTCCGCGGTCTTCCACGGTCCTCCGGGGGTCCTCTACGGCCGAACTGGCCGGATCCGCACCGCTGTAGGGTCTCGGCATGGCCGATGACCAGGGACAGCAAGCGCGCAGGGGGCCGGGGCGGCCCCGGCAGGAGCACGTCACCAAAGCCGTGCTCGAGGCTGTCGTCGAGCTGGTGGCGGAGCAGGGCATGGGCGCGCTGACCATGGACGCCGTGGCGACCCGCGCCGGGGTGAGCAAGCCGGCCATGTACCGGCGCTGGCCGACCAAGCAGGACCTGATCATCGCCGCTGCCGAGTCCCGCGTCGGCGCCCTGACGGTGCCCGACATGGGGGACTTCAGGGCCGAGCTGCGCGCTGTCCTCTTCGAGCGGGTGCGCGCGTACCGGCAGCCCGGCGTCGGCCGGCTGCTCGCCGGTGTGATCAGCGCGGCGTCGGAGGCGGGCGCCGGGCGCGAGGCGTTCCAGTCGTACGTGACGCGTGTGACGAGCGAGACGCGGCACGTCCTGGAGCGCGGCATCGCGCGCGGCGACGTACGCCCCGACGTTCCGATCGTCGACGTCACGACCCTGATCGCCTCGTCGCTGATCTTCCGGCTCGTCGCGGAGATGCGGGCGCCGGACAAGGAGCTGGTCGAGTCCGTGGTGGACCTGATCGGCAGGTCGGTCGAAGTGCGGCCGTGAGCCCGCGCGTCCCGTGAGCCGTGAGCCCGCGCGTCCCGTGAGTCGCGTGACCCTCTCCTGAAATCCATTACCTCTGAGCCCTTGCCCCGTCGCGTTCCAATATCGATACTGCCGGTTACGTAATCAGCGTTCGCTGTTGGGAGGACCCCCCATGCACGACGTCGCGACGGCCCCCGTCGAGAACCCCGGGCCGGTGCTGGACAAGCCCCTGATGCGCTACGGGCGCCGCGTCCTCGACCGGCTCGCGCCGGGCGCGGAACCGGCGGCCTGCAAGCTGTTCGAGGTCGATCCGCTCACCCCGCACTTCGGAGCCGTGCTCGGCGGCGTCGACCTGACGGAGCCGATCACCGAGGACCTCGCCGAGGAACTGCGCCGGGCGCTCCTCGAATGGAAGGTGATCTTCCTCCGCGGGCAGAGCGGCTTCGACGCCGCGAACCACCTGGCCCTCTCGGCCGTCTGGGGCGAGCCCGAACCCAACCCGTTCTTCCCGAAGACGGAGACCGTGGGCCTGTCCCGGCTCGCCAAGGACGCCAAGGCGGCGGGCAACAAGAACATCTGGCACAGCGACCACTCGTTCATGGCCAACCCCTCGCTCGGCGCCGTGCTGCGCGCCGTCGAGGTGCCCGCCGCGGGCGGCGACACCATGTGGTGCGACATGGGCGCCGCCTACGACAACCTCCCCGACGACCTCAAGGAGCGGATCGAGCACCTCGTCGCCGTCCACGACTGGGAGGCCAGCTGGGGCGCGCTCATGAACGGCGAGCAGAAGGCCGCCTTCCGCGCCGACTGGCCCGAGGTCGAGCACCCCGTCGTGGTGCGCCACCCGCGCAGCGGCCGCAAAACGCTGTACGTGAACGAGCCGTTCACCCGGTACATCAAGGGCCTGTCCGAGGAGGAGAACCGCGAACTCCTCGACATCCTGGTGCTCCAGGCGCGCATCCCCGAGTTCCAGATCCGCTTCCACTGGGAGCCCGACTCGATCGCGATCTGGGACAACATCGCCGTCCAGCACTACGCGGTCAACGACTACTTCCCGGCCAAGCGCGTCATGGAGCGCATCGCCATCGCCGGAGTGCCGCTCTCCTGAGCCGGACCCGACCCGGCCCGACCCGGCCCGCACCGCACGCCGGCCGTGGTGCGGGCCGGTTCCCCCACCACCCCTGCCCATTCCTCCAGGAGGCTCCATGACCGCGGCACCGACCCTGTCCCAGCAGCCCGCGGGGGACGCCGAGGTCACCCGTGGCGGCAGCGCCCGCGCATGGACGGTGACCGCGCTCCTCGTGGTCTTCATGATGGTCAACTTCGCGGACAAGTCCGTGCTCGGCCTCGCCGCCGACGAGATCCGCGCCGATCTGCACCTGAGCGCCACCCGGTTCGGGCTCGCCAACAGCGCGTTCTTCCTGCTCTTCTCCGTCGCCGCGATCGTCGTCGGGATGGCGGCGGACCGGGTGTCGCCGAAGCTGCTGCTCCTGGTGATGGCCGTGCTGTGGTCCGTGGCGCAGGTGCCCGCGGCGATCGGCGGGGGACTGGCCGTGCTCATCGGCTCGCGCGTGTTCCTGGGCGCCGCCGAGGGCCCGGCCTTCCCCGTCGCCCAGCAGGCCACGCTGTCCTGGTTCCCCGACGACAGGCGGAACCTGCCCGGCGCGCTGATCACCATCGGCATCACGCTCGGCGTGATCGTCTCCTCGCCGGGCCTGTCCTGGGTGATCCGGCACCACGGCTGGCGCTCGGCGCTGTGGGTGCTCGCCGGGATCGGCGTGGTGTGGGCGGTGCTGTGGTCCCTGTTCGGCGCGGACAGCCCGCGGACCCGCGCCGCGAAGTCCACCGGGGCCGTGGACGACGGCGCGCCCGCCGTCCCGTACCGGAAGATCTTCGCCAGCCGCACCTGGATCGGCAGCACCCTCGCCTACTTCATGAGCTACTGGTCCGTGGCGCTGATGCTGGTGTGGATGCCCTCGTACCTGCGCAACGCCCTCGACTACTCGGCGTCCACCGCGAGCAGGCTGATCGTCGCGCCGTGGGCGGTCGGCGCCGTCGTCCTGCTCGGACAGGCCGCGCTCACCGGGCGGCTCATGCGGCGCGGCGTCGGCAGCCGCACGGCCCGCGGACGGGTCGGCGGAAGCATGCTCGCCGTCGGCGCCGTCTGCTGCCTCCTCGTACCGTTCGTCGACTCGGTGCCCGCGCAGACCGTGCTCGTCTCCCTCGGCTTCGGCTTCAGCGGTTCCTACGCCACCGTGGCCGCGACCACCGTCGCCGAACTCGCCCCGCCCGCCCGCGGCGGTGGCGCCCTCGGTCTCATGAACGCCCTCGTCACGGTGTCCGGACTGCTCGCGCCCGCCGTCGTCGGCGCCCTCGTCGACGCGCAGGGCGACGCCGGATACCAGCACGCCGTGCTCGTGACCGGGGTCCTCGTCGCGGTCGGCGCCGTGCTCGCGTTCGCCCTGATCGACCCGGAACGCGATCGCGCCCGGTTGACCGGGTGAGCATGCGTCATCCAGCCTGCCCTTACCGGCGGTTACGCCGAATGGCATGATCGCCTCAAGGAACAGCCCCTCCCCGCTCGACCCACCCCCACCCGCGTACCAAGGAGTTGACCGTGAGCGCCGCAGCCGCACTCGACACCTCACCGCTCGACCAGGCCGTCCGTGACCTGCGCGAGCACGCCGCGTCCTGGACCGCGACCCCGCTGGACGAGCGGATCGCGCTCCTGGAGCGGACGCTGCCGCGGATCTCCGAGGGCGCCGCCGCGATGGTCGCCGACGCGGCCGCCGCCAAGGGCTACGCCGAGACCTCCCCGTGGGCCGCCGAGGACTGGATCACCGCGCCGTGGGCCCTCGCCCAGCCGATCACCGCCTACCTGCACGTGCTGCGACGCCTCGCCGCGGGCAAGGAGCCGGTCGACCCCAAGTCCGTCCGCAGCCACGAGGGCCGCACCGTCGTCGACGTGTTCCCGACCGTCGCCACCGACCGGCTGCTGCTCAACGGCTTCACGGCGCAGGTGTGGACGCTGCCCGGCACCACCCGCGAGCAGGTCCTGGACCGCGCGGCGGGGGAGTACCGGGGCCGCGCCGCCGAGCCGACCGTCGCGCTCGTCCTCGGCGCGGGCAACGTCGCCGCGATCACCCCGCTGGACATCCTCCAGAAGCTGTACGCGGAGGGCGAGGTCGTCATCGCCAAGATGAACCCCGTCAACGCCTATCTGCGCCCGCACTTCGAGAAGGTCTTCGCCGAGTACGTCGACCGCGGCTGGGTGCGCTTCGTCGACGGCGGCGCCGCCGAGGGCGCGTACCTCACCCAGCACGAGGACATCGACACCATCCACGTCACGGGCAGCGACCGCACCCACGACGCCATCGTGTGGGGCACCGACGAGCAGGCACAGGAGCGCCGCGCCGCGGACACGCCGCTCAACGACAAGCCGTTCACCAGCGAACTCGGCGGCGTCAGCCCCTGCATCGTGGCGCCGGGCCCGTGGAGCGACGCCGACTTCCGCTTCCAGGCCGAGCACATCGTCACCAGCAAGCTCAACAACTCGGGCCACAACTGCATCGCCACACAGGTCCTCGTCGTCCCCCGCGAGTGGGACGGCACCGAGAAGCTGCTCGCCGAGATCCGCAAGGTGCTGCGCGCACTGCCCGCGCGCCCCGACTACTACCCGGGCGCCGCCGACCGCGTCGGCAAGGTCACCGAGGCCCACCCGCAGGCCGAGAAGCTCGGTATCGACGACTCCTGCCGCGTCCTGGTCCCCGAGATCGAGGGCATGGACGACGTCATGCTCACCGACGAGGTGTTCGCCAGCGCGCTCGGCGTGGTCGGTCTCCCCGGCGCCGACGCGCCCCACTTCCTCGCGGCGGCCACCGAGTTCGCCAACGACAGGCTCCCCGGCACCCTCGGCGCCACCCTGATCGTCCACCCGAAGACGGAGCGCGCCCACGCGGGCGCCGTCTCCGACGCGATCGCGGGGCTGCGCTACGGCACGCTGGGCGTCAACGTCTGGTCGGCCTTCGGCTTCCTGCTCGGCTACACCCCGTGGGGCGCCTTCCCCGGCAACGACCGCAAGGACATCGGCAGCGGAATCGGCTTCGTGCACAACGCGTTCATGCTGGAGGACATCGAGAAGACGGTGGTGCGCGCGCCGTTCGCCCCGTCCCCGCGCGGCCTGTTCACCGGCTCGCCCTCACTCTCCCCGCGCCCCCCGTTCTACGTCACGAACCGCACGGGCCTGACGACGATGAAGCGCCTCACGGACTACACGACGAACCCGTCCCCGACCAAGCTCCCGGCCATCTTCGCGTCGGCACTGCGCGGCTGACCGGCGCATCAAGCCCCTGGCCCCGAATCCTTCCAGCCCCGCCGGCGATTGAGGCGCGGGGTCCGGGGCAGAGCCCCGCGGCGCAGGAACGGAGCGCCGCAACAGAACTCCGGTCGGCCCACCGTGTGGGGCGGTGGGCCGGCCGGCGCCCCCTCACCCGTTGAGCACCCGCGCCTTCTCCACCGCGAACTCCTCCTCCGTGAGCACCCCTTGCGCCTTCAACTCGGCGAGCGCCTGAAGCTGCGACACCCGATCCGTCCCACCGGCGGCAGGAGCAGGCGCTGGCGCGGGCGCCGCCTGCGCCTGGTACGCCGCCCCGGCGTCCATCTGGCGCCGCATCTCACGGTCGGACATCCTCCGGTTGACCCCACGGGAAACGGCCGTGCCGGTGGCGGAGA
This sequence comes from Streptomyces sp. EDA2-14, assembly GCF_054963755.1. Taxonomy (NCBI): domain Bacteria; kingdom Bacillati; phylum Actinomycetota; class Actinomycetes; order Kitasatosporales; family Streptomycetaceae; genus Streptomyces; species Streptomyces sp. EDA2-14. The sequence continues at coordinate 337,290 of NZ_JBUEGE010000003.1, read as the reverse complement.
TCGCCGCGGTGCGGGCGATGGTGCCAAGGAGTCCGGGCCGTCCGAATCGTTGCGGCATGCTGACCGTCCTCTTCGTTCTCTTCGTACGCTCTTGTGACGTCGGGGTTGTCAGGCCGTGGCGAGGGCTTCGATGGCCTCGTCGACGGTCCCTCGCGGAATCCGCTCCAGCATCAGCACCTGTCCCTTGGAGTCGCGCACGGCCGCGCCGAGCCGGGCGGCCCAGGTGTTCTCCCAGGCCAGGACGAGCGCGGAGGACTCGGCCCGAAGACTGTCGGCGACGGTCTTCAGGTCCTCGTCGCTGAGCAGGTCGAAGCGCACGTCGGCGACCTGCTGGAACACCTCGGTGACCTCGGGGTCGCCGAGCTCGACGACGTCGACGGACCCGTCGGCCGCCTTTCGGATGAAGCACAGGTCGAGGATGCGGACGGTCCCGTCCTTCTGCAGGTCCCGCAGTGCGGGAGCGATCTCGCCGTTGAACCGGTTGCCGTCGAAGGCGAGCACGGCGACGTCGACCGGACCGACGGTGTCGGCATTGAGGCCACTGGCCACGAGCGAGCACCTTCCCTAGGTTTCCGTAGCTTTCCGTATCGAGTGACGCATACGAACCACGTAAATCAGGCGAGCCAGGAAAATCAGGCGAACCTGATCAATCGGATGAAACGGATACTAGGGCGAGACTACAGCGAGACCGGGCCCGGCGTCCCGGCTCACTGATGCGGCGCATACGTGGAGCACGGCGGCTGCGAGTCCAGGAGCTCGGCGAGCCCCCGCCGGGTGGCGGCGAGGACCACGCGGTCGGTGGGCCGCAGCACGTAGTCGGGCCGCATCTCCCAGACGGGCCCCGGCTCCGGGGCCGACTCGTCCTCCTCCGGCGCGGCCCCGGCATCGGTCCGCCGCTCGCCGGGCGCCGTGGAGTCGACCGCCAGCACCCGCCAGGCACCGGCCCGGAACGACTCGGCGACCGTACGCCCGTCCAGGTGCGGATGGCCCGCCACCTCCAGCTCGGCGAAGAGCAGCACACGGCGCTCGACCGGGATCGCGCCGAGGATCTGGCGCCCCATCATCGCCCCGGCGAAGGCGGGCGCCGCGAGGGTCGTGACGCTGCGGCTGCGGGTCAGGGCGAGCGGGTGGGCGGCGCGCAGCGTGCGGTAGACGGCGGTGGCGAAGGCGTCGTCGTACAGACGCAGGCTCACCTGGAGGTTCGGCTTGACCGAGCGGGCGTACAGGGCGGCCTCGAGGTTGGTGGTGTCGAGGCTGGTGAGGGCGAGGAAGGCGCGCGAGCGGTTCACCTTGGCGGCCTCCAGGACCCCCTCGTCGCGTACGTCGCCGATGACCGTCGGCACGCGCAGGCGGCGGGCCAGCGGCACGCCGCGGGCCTCCGGGTTCTCCTCCACGCACACCACGGGGACGCCGAGTTCGTGCAGCCGGGCCAGTACGCGGGTGCCGATCTTGCCGAGGCCGAGCAGCACGATGTGCCCCGACAGGCCGCGCGGCGGGCGGCGCAGCGTGGACGCCGAGCGGAAGGTGCCCATGGCCTCCAGGACCGCGGCCATGAGCACGGGCAGCAGCAGCAACCCGGCGAAACCGGTGAGGAGTTGGATGATCTGGCGGGCCGCGGGCTCGCCGATCGCCGGCTCGTCGATGGCGAACAGGTCGAGCATGGTGAGATAACCGGCCCGCAGCGGGCTCGGCTCGGTCGTCGCCCAGGTGGCGAGTGCCAGACCGAGCACGCAGATCGCGAGCACGGCGAGCGACCAGCGCACCCGGCGCGAGAACAGCTGGCCGAGGGGGAGTGTCCGCGCGGCCAGCCGCCGCGGCGGCAGCACGGGCTCCGACGGGGTGACCGTGTCGAGGACGACGCTGCCGCGCCCGAACGCGGCGCCGACCTCCTCGTCGTCCGGCAGCAGGATCGGCTCCTCCTGCCCCGAGGTGTCCGAACCCTCCGTGTCCGACGGGTCGTTGTTCGACGACGACAGGATCGCGAGCGTGCACAGTCCGGGGGCGGCGGCCCGGCTCCGGCCGCGCGGAGCGCGCTCGACGGCACGCAGCAGCAGCCCGTCGGTCTGCACGATCTTGCCGCTGCCCGCCACGGCGGTCGCGGCGAGCGCGGGCGCCGCCGTGTCCGCGTCGGACAGGATGGTCGTCGACGAGTCGAAGGCCTCCGAGGCGAGCTCCGGCTGCGCCAGCGCGGCCGCCTGGTCCAGGAGCCCCGCCAGGTGCTGGCCGAGCTTGCGGTCGAAGAGCCGGATGACGAGGCGGAGTCGGGGGTTGAGCCGGCGCGCCGCCAGCGCGGCACGGATATTGGTCTCGTCGTCGTCGTGCACGAGGGCCAGCGCGTCCGCCCGGGCCACTCCGGCCTCCGTCAGCGTGTCCTCGCTGAGCACCGCGGCCTCGATGACCCGCGGCGTCTGCCCGGCGAGCGAGTCGCCGTCGGACGGCGTGAACCGGCCCATCGCGGACTGCACCCGGCCCAGCAGGGCGGCGGCCCGCATCCGGCCGCCGCCCTCCTGAACGGGCGTGCCCTCGGGGCGTGTCGACGGGACGACGATGGTGACCTGGGTGCGGTACAGCTCGCGCAGCTCGTTGCCGAGCCGCTCGGCCAGAGCGTCGTCGCCGCAGACGACCATGTGCCGGGGCAGGGGCGTCTGTTGAGGGTGCTGCGGTTGGTGAGACGGCTGGGACTGGTCGGCCTGGTGTGGCTGGTGGGGAAGTGACACCGTGTCATGGTGCGTGTTCGATGTGTGTGTCGTCCACCGACTCAGGGGGTCACCGAGTGAAAGAGCGGTGGCGGGTGGATGAGGACGGTGCTCCCGCGACGGTCCGGCCGGGTCGGTGGCCGGTGGCGGCATCGGTGCCACGCCCCGGTGCGACGGGCACGGCCAGGGCCGCGACACCCGCGATGACCGCCGCCAGTCCGAAGCCCGCCGCGTAACCCGTCGCGCCGATCAGGGCGCCCATCAGGGGCGGGGTCAGGGAGGCGGTCAGGTTCTGGCCGGTGTTCTGGACCCCCATGGCGCGGCCGGACCAGGAGCGGCCCGCGAGTTCGGCGACCGCCGTGAAGGCCAGGCCGTTGGTGCTCGCCGTGACCCCGCAGGCGATGACCAGCAGCGCGTCCGAGGCCGGCGTGGGCCACACGGCGCCCAGCGCGGTCAGGCAGAGCACCGCGGCCGTGGCGTAGGCGAGTTGGCGCATGGGGCGTACGCGGCTGCCGACGCGGTCGGACCAGCGGCCCGCCACCACGCGGGAGAGGGCGCCGAGCACCTGGGCGACGGCGAGCAACTGACCGGCCGCCACCGCTCCGTAGCCGCGTACGTCGACCAGGAAGACCAGGGCGAAGGCGCCCGCGGTGAACTGGGGGACGCACAGCAGGGCGCTCGTCCCGTGGATGCGCCACAGGGAAGGGTTGCGGTAGGGACTGCCCGACCGCTCCTCGGGCTTGGCCCCCGAAGTCGGCTTGTCCTGCGGGGGGTTGGCCGCCAGGGCGCCCACCAGCAAGGCGAACAGGGCGCACAGCGCGGCGCAGAAGACCCCCGGCCCCCGCACTCCGAAGGATTCCGAGAGTCCGGGGACGGACAGCGCCGCGACGCCCATGCCCAGGGGCGTCGACGTCTGCCGGATCCCCATCGCGAGGCCGCGCTCCTCGGCGGAGAACCAGCCCATCACCAGGCGGCCGCTGGCCGCGTACACCGAGGCGCTGGCGGCCCCGGACAGGGCGAAGAGGAGGCTCAGCGGGACCAGGCCCGTCACTTGGGTGCCCAGGGCGAGGAGCGCCGCGGTCGCCGTCAGCCCTGTCGTGATGACGACGCGCTCGCCGATGCGGTCGGCCAGCGCGCCCCAGGCGACCAGGGCGAGGACCAGACCCGCGGTGGGGCAGGCGACGACGAGACCGACCTGGCTCAGGCTCAGGGAGCCGTCGCGGCGCAACTCGTCGGACATGTAGGGCAGTCCGTAGACGAAGACACAGGCGACGGTCTGCGCCCCGGTGCCCAGCGCGAGGATCAGCCAGCGCCGCATAAGGGTTCCTCTCTTGTTCCTGTCCTCGACCTTCGGGCTCCGAATGTATGCAGGCTACAAGTGTTATGTCTGTAGGTCGAGACGGTCATCTCGCGATACGGGACGCTCGGGGTCGATGGAAATTCGCTGGCGGGCCGTCGGTGCGGCTGGCTATGGTCGAGTCCGGTCGAACGGCTGCCGCGAGCCGCCGTCGCCGTCGACGTTGGCGTGGTGCGATTCAGGAGGTGTTGACCGATGGCTGTGGTTGCGACGGGCGCTGCCCGCATCCGGAAGTTCGTCAAGTCCACCTCTGTGGCCGCCGGCTGACCACACTCTCTTGCGCGCCCGAGTGCGCGCCGCCGGGGCCACCCATGTGAAGGGTCACCCCTTGTCTTCCTCCTCTCTTCCGAGCTCTTCTCTTTCGGGTTCGGGTTCGGGTTCGGCTTCGTCGCATCCGCTCGCCCCGTACGGCTGGGACGCGGGCTGGGAGTCCCAGTTCGCTCCGTACGCCGAGCGGGGGCTCCTGCCCGGCCGGGTCGTCCGTGTCGACCGCGGGCAGTGCGACCTCGTCACGGCGGACGGCGTCCTGCGCGCCGACACCGAGTACGTCGTGCCCCGCGACCCCATGAAGGTCATCTGCACCGGCGACTGGGCCGCCGTCGACCCGGCCGGCGCCGATCCCCGCTACGTCCAGGAGTATCTGCCGCGCCGCACCGCCTTCGTGCGGTCCACCTCCTCCAAGCGGTCCGAGGGGCAGATCCTCGCCGCGAACGTCGATCACGCGATCATCGCGGTGTCGCTCGCCGCCGAGCTCGACCTCGGGCGGATCGAACGGTTCCTGGCGCTGGCCTGGGAATCGGGTGCGCAGCCGTTGGTCGTCCTGACGAAGGCCGACCTCGTCCCTGACCCGGTCGGGCTTTCGTACCTCGTCTCCGACGTCGAGGCGGCCGCGCCCGGCGTGCAGGTGCTGCCCGTCAGCGCGCACGACGGGGACGGGACGGAGGTGCTGCGGGCGGTCGTCGCCGGCGGTACGTCCGTGCTGCTCGGTCAGTCCGGGGCGGGGAAGTCGACGCTGGCCAACGCGCTGATGGGGGTGGACGTCATGGACGTGCGGGCCGTCCGTGACATGGACGGCAAGGGGCGCCACACCACGACCACCCGCAATCTCTTCGCCCTGCCGGACGGGGGCGTGCTCATCGATACGCCGGGGCTTCGAGGGGTCGGTCTGTACGACGCCGAGGGCGGGGTCGGGCAGGTCTTCGCGGAGATCGCGGCGCTGGCGGAGGACTGCCGGTTCCACGACTGCGCGCACACTGTCGAGCCCGGCTGCGCGGTGCTTGCCGCGCTGGACGACGGCACGCTGCATCAGCGGCGGCTCGACAGCTACCGGAAGTTGCTGCGGGAGAACGAGCGGCTTGCGGCGCGGACCGATGCGAGGTTGCGGGCCGAGATGCGGAAGGTGTGGAAGCAGCGTGGTGCGCAGGGCCGCGCCGCCCTCCAGGCCAAACGGGGTCCCGTCCGCTGACGGCCTGGCGGAGCCCCGTGGCCAACGCCCCGGGGCTCGATGCCACTCAGCTTTGGGCGGCAGGGTGGGCAAGGCGGCACCCCGACGCAGGCCGCTGGTGACCGGAACGTCGGCCACCGCCCGGTCGAGCCACGCGCAGCGCCCCGTCCGATTTCCGCCAGCCGGGTGTCCCGCGGCACGGCACACTTGACGTGTGATGACCGATGAAGACACGCGGTATGAAGCCGTCCGGAGCCGTGACGCGCGGTTCGACGGGGAGTTCTTCTTCGCTGTCGAGACGACCGGGATCTACTGCCGGCCCAGCTGCCCCGCGGTCACCCCCAAGCGGCACAACGTCCGGTACTACGCCACGGCCGCCGCGGCCCAGGGCTCGGGTTTCCGGGCCTGCCGCCGCTGCCGCCCCGACGCGGTACCGGGCTCCGCCGACTGGAACGTGCGCGCCGACGTCGTGGGCCGCGCGATGCGGCTCATCGGCGACGGGATCGTCGACCGCGAGGGCGTCGGCGGGCTCGCCACCCGGCTCGGATACAGCGCCCGCCAGGTGCAGCGCCAGCTCACCGCCGAACTGGGCGCGGGCCCGGTCGCCCTCGCCCGCGCCCAGCGCGCCCACACCGCGCGCGTCCTGCTCCAGACGACCCCGCTGCCGATCACGGAGATCGCCTTCGCGGCAGGCTTCGCGAGCGTCCGCCAGTTCAACGACACGATCCGCGAGGTCTACGCCCGCACCCCCACGCAACTGCGCGCCGACGCCCCCGACAAGCACCGCGCCGCGGCCCCCGCCGCCGGGATCCCGCTGCGGCTCGCCCACCGGGGCGCCTATCAGGCCGGGCCCGTGTTCGATCTGCTCGCGCTCGAACTCCTCCACGGAGTCGAGGAGTTGACCGGCAGGCCGGGTGCCCGCACCTTCCGGCGCGCGCTGCGGCTGCCGTACGGCACCGGTGTCGTACGCGTCGACGAGGCCACCCACGAACAGTCCGGCGCGCAGGCCGAGCACCGGGGCGGCTGGCTGGACGCGCGGATACAGCTGACCGATCTGCGCGACCTGACCACCGCCGTCGGCCGCCTGCGCCGCCTCTTCGACCTCGACGCCGACCCGTACGCGATCGACGAACGGCTCGCCGACGACCCGCGGCTCGCCCCGCTGGTCGCCGCCCGGCCCGGACTGCGCTCACCCGGCGCCGCCGACCCCGAGGAACTGGCGCTGCGCCTCGTCGCAGGGCCCGAGGAGTCCGCGCGCCTCGTCGAGCGGTACGGCAAGCGGCTCGACGCGCCGAGCGGAACCGTCGACCGCCTGTTCCCCACGCCGCTCGACCTCGCCGACGAGCCGGGCACCCTCGGCGCGCTCGCCCGCGCCCTGCACACCGGCGCGCTCCGCCTCGACGCGGGCGCCGACCGCGACGCCGCCGAAGCGACCTTGCGCGCCCTGCCCGGCATGCGCCCGCACACCGCCGCCCTGATCCGCCTGCGCGCCCTCGGCGACCCGGACGTGGGCGTGCCCGACGACCTCACCGCCGACGACGCGTGGCGCCCCTGGCGTTCGTACGCGCGTCAACACCTCATCGTAGAAGGACAGTTGTGAAAGAGACCGTGGAGACCCAGCCCCAGACTCAGACCGGGACCGTGTACTACGCGAACGTGGCCAGTCCGCTGGGCGAGCTGCTGCTCACCGCCGACGCGTCCGGCGCCCTCACCTCCCTCTCCGTCCCCGAGCAGAAGGGCGGCCGGACCGTGGGTGAGGGATGGGTGCGCGCCCCCGGGCGGTTCGCCGAGGCCGAGCGGCAGCTCGCCGCGTACTTCGCCGGTGAACTCAAGGAATTCGAGTTGGAGTTGAAGCCGGAGGGCACCGAGTTCCGGCGGCGGGTCTGGGACGCGCTCGAAGACGTGCCGTACGGGGCCACCACCACGTACGGCGAAGTGGCCGCCCGCATCGGCGCCTCGCGCGCCGCCGTACGGGCCGTCGGCGGCGCGGTCGGCGCCAACCCGCTGCTGATCCTGCGGCCCTGCCACCGCGTGATCGGCGCCGACGGTTCGCTGACCGGGTACGCGGGCGGCCTGGAGCGCAAGGTGCGGCTGCTGACCCTGGAGGGTTCCCTCCGGGGCTGAGGTCCCGCCGCGAGCGCGGCGGCTACGTCTCCGGGCCGAGCGCGACCGCCGCCGTGTACCCCTCCGGCACCGGCACGTCGCGCAGCGACCAGCCGTCCGGCGTGCCGGGGGAGTCGGCCCGTACGCCCACGTAGTCGCGCTCGGTGCCGCGCGCCAGGCCCGTGCCGAGGCCCTTCAGGTAGGCCTCCTTGCGGACCCACGCGCGCGCCAGGGCGAACCGGCGTTCCTGCGGGTCGTCCAGCTCCGCGAGCTCCGCCCGCTCGCGCGGGTGCAGCACCGCCGCCAGCTCGTCGGCGACCTGGGCCGACGGCAGCTCCTCCACATCGGCGCCGACCGGCGCGGACGCCACCGCCACCAGGGCGAGGTCCCCGCTGTGGGAGAGCGAGAAGTGCAGCCCGGGAACGTCCGCGAGGGCGGGGCGGCCGTGCGGCCCGCCGCATCCGGGACAGGCGAGCCGCGTGAACCGTACGTCGCCGGGGGCACGGCCGAGCCGCTCGCCGAGGATGCCGCGGAGCGCCACGTGCGCGGCGACGTAGCGCACCCGGTGCCGGTCGAAGCGGAACGCGGCGGCGCGCCGCGACTCCTCGGCGTCCAGGACCCCCGCCGGGGCCGCGCCGGATGCCGCGTCCCCGGCGGTCCCGACCAGCCACAGCGCGACCGGCCCCGCGGCGGGCAGCTCCCGCACACTCATTCCCGCGTCCCCCTCAAGCCCTCGTCCCCTCACACGTCGTGCTTCTCGCGGCTGCGGCCGCGCCAGCGCACGACCACGTACCCCACGAGCGCGACCACCGCCGCCCCGAGCACCACCGTCGAGAACACCCCGACGTATTCCTCCACGAGATGCCACTGGTCGCCCAGCCAGTACCCGGCCAGGATCAGGATCGCGTTCCACGCCAGCGAGCCGACCGCGGTCAGCGCGAGGAACGTCGGCAGCCGCATCCGCTCCACGCCCGCAGGGACCGAGATGAGGCTGCGGAAGATCGGCACCATCCGCCCGAGCAGCACCGCCTTCGTGCCGTGCCGCTGGAACCACGCCTCCGTGCGCTCCAGGTCGGAGACCTTCACCAGCGGGATCCGGTGCCACAGCGCGTACATCCGCTCGCGGCCGACGACCCGGCCGATCCAGTAGAGGACCGCCGCGCCGGCCACCGAGCCGAGCGTCGTCCACACGATCGCCGAGAGCAGCGTGATCGAACCCATGCTCGCGGCGAAGCCGGTCAGCGGCAGGACGATCTCGCTGGGCAGCGGCGGGAACAGGTTCTCCAGGGCGATCAGGAGACCGGCGCCGGGGCCGCCGAGCGCGCCAATGAGGTCGGCCGCCCAGCCGGCCAGGCCGCCGGTGGGTTCCGCCGCCGCGGCCAGGGTCAGGGAGTTCATGCGCGCTCTGTCTCTCCAGCGTGGACGATCTCCCGAGGGTAACCGTTCGGCAAAGTCGTCGGCCCGGGCGGGCTGCTCAGCCCCAGATCGCCGCGCCCAGCCAGGCCCCGAAGATCAGCAGGCACGCGAACAGCTCCACCAGCACGTTCGTGCCGCCCGCCCGCATGGCCGTGCGCGTCGACGCGACCGCGTCCCCATGCCCACCGAGCCGCAGCCGCTCGGACACGTAGATCCCGCCCATGAACCCCGGGACCGCCCCGATCACCGGCACGACGAAGAACCCGACGACCGCGCCCGCGCCCGCCCAGAACTCCAGCCTGCGAGTGGCCCCGGCCTGCCGGAGCCGGCGCGGCGGCAGCAGCCAGCGCAGGGCCTGGGAGGCGAGCAGCACGGCGCTGGCGCCGACGAGGATGCCCCAGGCCAGGGCGTTCGGCTCGCGCAGCGCCCACACGGCGACCGCGGCCCACACGAGCCACGATCCGGGTACGCCCGGCACCAGCACCCCGCACAGGCCCAGCACCATGACGGCGCCGACCAGGAGGAGTTCCCACGCTCCCATGTGCACAGGGTCCCCCGGGTGCGGCGAAAGCGCAGGTCATCGGAGTCTCAATGAGGACTCATCTGGCCACCCAGCCCCGTTCGTACGCATGCCACCCGAGCTGCAGCCGCGTCGTCACGCCCGCCAGCTCCATCAGCCGTTTCACCCGTCGCTGCACCGTCCTGAGCCCCAGGTCCAGCTGCTTGGCGACACTCGCGTCGGTGAGGCCCGCGAGCAGCAGCGAGAGAATCTCCAGGTCCAGGCCGTCGGGCCCCTCCGCGCCGACCTCCGTGACCTCGCCGTCCGCCCCGAGCCGCAGCGGCAGCGCCTGCCGCCACACCGCCTCGAAGAGCCCGCTCAGCGTCTCCAGGAGACCGCTGGCGTGCACCACGAGCGCGGCGGGCTCCGCGGCCTGCCGGGTCAGCGGCACCATCGCGAGCGCCCCGTCGGCGATCACCAGCTTCGTCGGCACCCGGTCCACGACCCGCACCTGCTCGTCGCGGCCGATCGCCGCCGACAGCTCGGTCAGACCGGTCGGCGAGGACAGCACCTCGCGCTCGACGACGACGCGGTAGCCGACGCCCCGGCTGACGGCCTGCTCCTCCGCGTCGTTCTCCGTGGCGGGCACCGCGATCGGGCTGCCGGTGACGAGGGCGCACACCTCCTCGGTCGCGCCGAGCTGGATCTGCAGGAACCGCTGGGCCGCGGCCGCCGCCCCGGTCACCACCTCGACGAGATCGTGCGCGGCGGGCTCGGTGGCCTGCGCCCGGAACTCCGCGGCGAGCCGGGCCGCCGCCAGCTCCGCCTCGTCCAGCTCGTGCCGCCGCTGGGTGAGCAGCGCGCCGAGCGCCACCCCCGGCGGCGCCGCCACCCAGCGTCCCGGCCGCGCCGACGACTGGGCGGCGAGCCCGTGCTGTTCCAGGCGGCGCAGCGTGCCCTCGGTCTCGTGCTCGGCGCGGGTGAGCCGGCGTGCCAGGTCGGGGACGTCGGCCGCGCCCACCGCGACGAGCGCGCGGTACGCCGCCTCGTGCCCCTCGTCCAGACCGATCGCGTGCAGCATGCGGCGATTCCCTCCCCAGTGAACCGTTCCAACACCCCCCGTGGCGGGAAACAGCCACGGCACATTCCCGCCGCTCCCCATCTTCCCCGCACCGGCCGTCCCTCTGCCAATGTGGCGCCACCGCAGCACCAACACCCGCTGGGAATGCGGCCTTTGGCCCGTATTCACCTGCGCTTCCATGTGGGGAGAGCGATGCGCCCGATATCGCGTGCGGCCCTGGGCGCGGCGACCGCCGCCGCCCTGGCAGTCACCGCGGCCGTCCCGGCCGGAGCCGTCCCGGGGAGTGCCCCGGACGGTGACCGGCCGGTCGTCGGCAGCGCCGCGGCGGCGGCCAAGAACTCGACCGTGACGGTCACGCTGGTCACCGGCGACCGCGTCGTCGTCACCACCGACGCCGAAGGACGGCCCACCGCGGCGGCGCTGCCCGCCGCCGACGGCAGCACGCCGCTGCTCCAGACGCGGCAGAACGGCAAGGACCTGTACGTCTACCCGGACAGCGCCGCGCAGGCGCTCGCCGACGGCCGCGTCGACGAGGAACTCTTCAACGTCAGCGGTCTGATCCGGCAGGGCTACGACGACCGGCACAGCGCGACGCTCCCGCTCATCGCCACCTACGACACGTCCGTCGACGTCGCCCGGAGCGCCCCCGCCGCGCCGCGCGGCGCGCAGCGCGGACCCGTCCTCGACCCGGTCGACGGCGTCGCCCTCAAGGCCGACAAGAAGCACGCCGCCGACTTCTGGGACGACGTCTCGAACCCTCGCTCCCGCGCGGCCGGGGACCTGAAGAAGCTGTGGCTCGACGCCAAGGTGAAGTCGCTGCTCGCCGACTCCACGAAGCAGGTGCACGCCGACGCGGCGTGGGCCGCCGGTTACGACGGCAAGGGCACCAAGGTCGCCGTCCTCGACACCGGCGTCGACACCGAGCACCCCGACCTCAAGGGCCGCGTCGCCGAGTCGAAGAACTTCACCGACTCCGCCGACGCCGACGACCACCAGGGCCACGGCACGCACACCACGTCCACCGTCGGCGGCTCCGGCGCGGCGAGCGGCGGCAAGGAGAAGGGCGTCGCGCCCGGCACCACCCTGCTCAACGGCAAGGTCCTCGACGACGGCGGTTCCGGCGCCACTTCGTGGATCATCGCCGGGATGCAGTGGGCCGTCGACCAGAAGGCCGACGTGGTGTCCATGTCACTGGGCAACCCGTCCGAGCTGGACTGCTCCGACCCCATGTCGCAGGCCACGCAGGAACTCGCCCGGTCCTCCAAGGACACCCTCTTCGTCATCGCCGCCGGAAACACCGGACCGGCCGTCAACTCCGTCTCCTCGCCGGGCTGCGTGCCCGAGGTGCTCACCGTCGGCGCCGTCGACAGCGACGACGCGACCGCGAGCTTCTCCAGTCGCAGCCCCGTGCGGCGCACGCACACCCTCAAGCCGGAGATCGCCGCGCCGGGCGTCGCCGTCAAGGCCGCTGCGGCGGGCGGCCGGGGCGTGTACGCGTACCAGTCCATGAGCGGTACGTCGATGGCGACACCGCACGTCGCGGGCGCCGCCGCCCTCGTCAAGCAGCGTCACCCCGACTGGACCGCCGAGCAGATCAAGCAGGCGCTCGTCGCGTCCGCCGACTCCGGGATCCCCGGCGACGTGCGGGAGACCGGTGGCGGGCGGCTCGACGTGAAGGCCGCCGTCGACCAGAAGATCCTCGGCGCGGGCGCCGTGCAGGGCGGCACCTTCGACTGGCCGCAGAAGAGCGGCGACCGCACCACCGTGCAGGTGCCGTACACCAACACCACCGACAAGCCGGTGAAGTTGAGCCTCGCCGTCGACCGGGTCACGGGCAACGACGGCTCCGCCGTGAAGTCGGCGGTCGCCGGGCTCGGCGCCCGTACGGTCACGGTCCCCGCGGGCGGCACCGCCCGGGTCCCGCTGGCGATCGACCCGACCGCGCACCTCAAGGCCGCCCAGTACGGCGACGTCACCGGCCGCGTCCTCGCCAAGGGCCCCGGCGGCACACACCTCAGCACCCCGTTCTCGCTCTACGTCCAGCCGGAGACGGTCACCCTGCGCGTCAAGGTCGTCGACCGCCGGGGCGAACCGGCCGCCGCCGGTTCCTCGCTCGACCTCATCGGCACCGACGTCGCGTCCGGCGAGCGGCGCGTCAACGACGGCGCCACCGAGCAGACGTACGAGGTCAGACCGGGCGCGTACGCCCTGACGGCGTTCGTCGCGACACCGGAGAGCGAGGGCACGCTCGTGGACTCCGCGACGTTCCTCGGCCGTCCGCAGCTGAACCTGACCAAGGACACCACCGTCGTCCTCGACGCCCGCAAGGCCCACCGGCTGAGCGTCAGGACGGAGCGGGAGAGCGAGGTGCGCGGCGCCACCCTCGGGTTCGCCCGCACCTTCGGCAAGGACAACTGGCTGCACGCGGCGAGCATCCAGGGCTCGCGCACACTGCGCGGCTACTACGCCGACGTGCAGGGCGAAGTCCGCGACGGGGACTTCGAGTTCGACAGCTTCTGGCGCGCCGCAGCCCCGCAGATCAGCGCGTTCGGCGTGGTCGGCGGGCCCGCGCTGCATCCGGTGACCGGCTCCACGAACTCCTCGAACCTGGACGGCACGGGGAGCTCCGAGATCGTCTCCGGGGGCGCAGGAACGGCCGAGGAACTGGCCTTTGCCAAGGGCAAGTTGGCGCTGGTGAAGCTGCCCGAGGGCGGCTCGGCGAGCGCGGTCGCGACGGCCGCGACCAAGGCGGGCGCCAAGGGCGTCGTCCTCCACCGGGAGGCCGCGGGCCGCTGGTACCCGGCGGCCGGTTTCGTCGGCGCGCCGCTCCCGATGCTCGCGCTGGAGACGGCGGAGGGCGCGGCGCTGGCCGGGCGGATCGCCGCGGGCACCACGACACTTCACTGGAAGGCGACCGCCAAGAGCCCGTACGTCTACACGCTGGCGTTCCCCGAGACCGGGCAGATCCGCGGCGACCGCACCTACCGGGTGTCGGACCGGAACCTCGCCACCAACAAGGCCACGTACAAGGCGATGGGCGCCGCCACCGACTACATCGACCTGCCGTCGGTCTCCCGCCCCAACGGCCTGGCGACCGCCTTCGGCGACCTCGCGCTGGTCGCCGCGCCGTCCACCCGCACCGAGCTGTACTCGCCCGGCACCACCGGCTACGGGCACCAGGTGTCGAGCAGCTTCCCCTGGGGCGAGTTCATGATCGACCCGGTGCGGACGTACGCGAAGGGCGAGCGGCGCGCCGAGACCTGGTACGGCGGCGCGATGGCTCCGACCGCGCCGCTCGACGACTCCGGCGAGCAGGCCCTCGCGGCGGAACGCCAGGGCGATCTGATCGGTGTCGCGCCAGGCTTCTGGGGCGACGGGGAACACCAGGGCATCCAGGGCTCGTTCGGCGACATCGGCAATGTCCGGCTGAAGCGTGACGGCGAGCTGATCGGCACCAGCGCCTGGCCGTCGGGAGTCTTCACGGTCCCGGCCGAGGACTCGGCATACGAACTGACGCTGAACACGATGAAGTCGAACGGCGGCAAGGTCTGGCTGCGCTCGCCGCAGACCACGACGACGTGGTCGTTCCGCTCGCACCTGGAAGAGACGGTCTACTCCAGGGGCATCCCGCTCCTCTTCCCGCACATGACGCTCCCCGAGGACGACATGAAGACCGTCCCGGCGCGGGACGGCCTGCGGATCACGCTGACGGCGACGGGCCACGCGGGCTACACGCCGGGCACCCTGACCAAGGCCGCGCTCTCGTACTCGTACGACGGCGGGGAGACCTGGACCGACGCCAGGACCTCCAAGCGTGACGGCGAGTGGACCGCGACGGTCGACCACGCGGGGGCCTCCGGCGAACCCGTCACCCTCAAGGTCCGGCTGACCGACTCGAAGGGCAACTCCGTCGAGCAGACGGTGACCCGAGCGTACGACGTGCGTTAGTTCGGACGCTCACCCGATCCGGTCCGCCGGGCGGCCCTCCCGTGGGGGGTGGGGCCGCGCGGCGGACCTTTCCGCTGTCTGATTTTTCCGATGCACCGTTTTCGTGCGGCCCAGGCCGTGGACAATATGGGCATGAGCCAGCAGGGGGAGAGGCACACCGGTCGGCCGTCCCAAGAGGACGACTGGTGGCGGAAGTTGTACGACAACGAGGCCGACACCGGCCCCACCCCGACACCGGACACCCTGGACGACCGCTTCACATCCGTCGAAGCGGTCTCCGACCCCACCGACCCCCCACGAGCACCGAGGGCCCGCCCCCCGAAGGACGAGCCCCCCACCGCCGACACACCCCCGCGCATCGAGTACACCCCACCGAGCACCCCCCTACCGGACGCCGCTCCACCCCTCCCGGGACCCCCGCCACCGGAAGCCGCTCCACCCCTACCGGGGCCCCCGGCACCGGACGCCGACGCGCTCTGGCCTGACGCCCCGCGGCCCACCGCGGCCCGGCCTTCGCCGCCGCCCGCCGATGCCCCGCCTCTGGCGGAGCCCTCGCGATCCGACGCCGACGAGCCCCGGCCGGACGCGCCGGGGGCCGAAGCGGCCGGGCCTTCGCCGGAGCCTCCCGAGCCCGCAGACGCCCCGCCTCTGGCGGGGCCCTCGCGGTCCGACGCCGAGGGTCTCCGGCCGGACGCGCCCGGAGCGGTCCCACCTTCGCGGCAGGACCCCCAACCCGGCGCCACCCTGCCCCTGACGGGGACCCCGCGATCCGGTGCGGATGGGCCCCGGCCGGATGCGCCCCGGTCCGGGGCCGTCCTGCCTTCGCGGCAGGCACCCGAGCCCGCAGATACCCCGCCTCGGGCGGAGCCCCTGCGATTCGACGCCGACGGTCCCCGGCCGGACGCGCCGGGGGCCGAAGCCGCCGGGCCTTCGCCGGAGCCTCCCGAGCCCGCTGACGCCCCGCCTCTGGCGGGGCCCTCGCGATTCGACGCCGAGGGGCCCCGGCCGGATGTGCCCGGGGCCGTCCCGTCCTCGCGGCAGGACCCTCAACCCGACGCCACCCTCCCCCTGACCGGGACCCCGCGATCCGACGCCCACGGCCCCTCGCCGGAGGCGCCGTCGCCGTTGCCGGAAATGCCGTCGTCCCCGCCGAGAGGTGCCCGGTCCGATGCCGCCCCGCCGCTGCCGGAGGGCCTCTGGCCCGGCGCCATGCCGCCGCTGCCGGAGGGGCCGCCGTCCGATGCCATCGCGCCCCGGTCGGAGGGACTGTGGCCCGGTGTCGCCCCGCCCCGGCCACGGAGCTCGCCGTCCGGTGCCGGTGCGCCGCCGTCCGAAGCCGTTCCGTCGTCCTGGCCGGAGGTGTCGCCGCCGCTGCCGGAAGCGTCGCCGGGGGACCCGCGAGCCGATGTCGCCGTGCCACCGCCGCTGCCGGAGGCGCCCCCGTCCGGCTCATCGGCGGCGCACGCCGAGGGGGATCCTCCGCAGGCGCCCCGTGTCATCTACGTGGGCGACGGGCCGCCCACCTACGAGGCGGAGCCGACCGCGTTGCCGCAGGCTGATCCTGCGGGGCTCGGGGAGCTTGTTGCGGACACGGTGCTGGACGGTGCGCGGTGCGGGGGATCCACGCTGCGTGTCGCTTCCGTGCGGGGCGACTCCGCGCGGTATCGGGGGGAGCCGCGGCGGGACAGCGTGCTCACCGCCCGGTTCGGGAGCGGGCCGGGCGCGTTGATTCTCGTGGCGATGGCCACCGGCGCCCGCGCCACACCCGGCGCGCACCGGGCCGCCGCCGAGGTCTGCGAGTGGATCGGCCGGGCCGTCGGGCTCAGCCACACACGGCTCGCGGAGGACGTGCGGGCGGGCCGCCGCGGCGACCTGAAGTCCGGACTGCACCGGCTCACCGACCGCAGCCTCGGCAAGCTGCGGGCCGGCGCCACCGAGCAGGGCCTCGACCCGGACGAGTACGCGGCGACACTGCGCTGTCTGCTGCTGCCCGCCGACCCGGCCTGCCGCACCCGCGTGTTCTTCGGCGTCGGCGGAGGCGGCCTGTTCCGGCTGCGGGACGGCGAGTGGCGGGACATAGAGCCCAGCGTTCCCGAGCAGAGCGGCGCCCCGGTGGTCGGCTTCGGCTCGTCCCCGCCCGCCGGAACCTCGGACGAGGACCGGCTCACGATGGACCTCAACATCACGACACCCCCGAGCCCCTACGCGCCCGCACCCCCACCGCCCCGCGACGTCTTCCGGTTCCGCGCCTCGGTCGCCCGACCGGGGGACACCCTGCTGCTGTGCTCGGCGGGCCTCGCCGACCCGCTGCGCGGCGAACCCGATCTCGCCCGCCACCTGGCCGACCAGTGGTCCGACGCCGATCCGCCGGGCCTCGCCGCGTACCTCGCGGACACCCAGGTCCGGGTGAAGGGGTACGCCGACGACAGGACGGCCGCGGCCGTCTGGGAGGCGTGAGCGCGCCCCGTATGGATTCATGGAACCCGGAAGCAGTGGACAGAAGCAGGAGAAACACCGGCACCGGGTTCCGAAAGGGCGCGTGAGTCATGGCCAAGCAGAACGTCGCCGAGCAGTTCGTCGACATCCTCGTCCGCGCAGGCGTCGAGCGCATGTACGGAGTCGTGGGCGACAGTCTCAACCCGGTCGTCGACGCGATCCGGCGCAACGACGCGATCGACTGGGTCCACGTCCGGCACGAGGAGACCGCCGCCTTCGCGGCCGGCGCGGAAGCCCAGATCACCGGGAAGATGACCGCGTGCGCCGGCTCCTGCGGGCCCGGCAACCTGCACCTCATCAACGGCCTGTACGACGCCCACCGCTCGATGGCCCCCGTACTCGCCCTCGCCTCGCACATCCCGTCCAGCGAGATCGGTCTCGGCTTCTTCCAGGAGACCCACCCCGACCGGCTGTTCTCCGAGTGCTCGCACTACAGCGAGATGATCTCCAGCCCGAAGCAGATGCCGCGCGTCCTGCAGACCGCCATCCAGAACGCGGTGGGCCAGTCGGGCGTCAGCGTCGTCACGCTGCCCGGCGACGTCGCCGACGAGGCCGCCCCCGAGGGCTCGACGGAGACCGCGATCGTCACGTCCCGGCCCAGCATCCGCCCCGGCGACGCCGAGATCGACAAGCTCGTCGAGCTGATCGACGAGGCCGGCAAGGTCACGCTGTTCTGCGGCAGCGGCACCGCGGGCGCGCACGCCGAGGTCATGGAGTTCGCCGAGAAGATCAAATCCCCGGTCGGGCACGCACTGCGCGGCAAGGAGTGGATCCAGTACGACAACCCGTACGACGTCGGGATGAGCGGACTCCTCGGCTACGGCGCCGCGTACGAGGCCACCCACGAGTGCGATCTGCTGATCCTGCTCGGCACCGACTTCCCGTACAACGCCTTCCTGCCGCAGAAGGACGTGAAGATCGTCCAGGTGGACGTGCGGCCCGAGCACCTCGGCAGGCGCTCGAAGCTGGACCTCGCGGTGTGGGGCGACGTCCGCGAGACGCTGCGCTGCCTCACGCCGCGTGTGAAGCCGAAGTCGAACCGCAAGTTCCTCGACCGGATGCTGAAGAAGCACGCGGACGCGCTCGAAGGCGTCGTGAAGGCGTACACGCGCAAGGTCGAGAAGCACACGCCCATCCACCCCGAGTACGTCGCCTCGGTCCTCGACGAACTCGCCGACGAGGACGCCGTGTTCACCGTGGACACCGGCATGTGCAACGTCTGGGCGGCCCGCTACATCTCGCCCAACGGACGGCGCCGCGTCATCGGCTCGTTCTCGCACGGCTCGATGGCGAACGCGCTGCCGATGGCGATCGGCGCCCAGTTGCCCGACCGGAACCGGCAGGTCGTCTCCATGTCGGGCGACGGCGGGTTCTCGATGCTGATGGGCGACTTCCTCACCCTCGTCCAGTACGACCTGCCGGTGAAGGTCGTCCTCTTCAACAACTCCTCATTGGGGATGGTCGAGTTGGAGATGCTGGTGGCCGGGCTGCCCTCCTACGGAACCACCAACAAGAACCCCGACTTCGCCGCGATCGCCCGCGCCGCCGGTGCCTACGGCGTCCGTGTCGAGAAGCCGAAGCAGCTCGCGGGCGCGCTCAAGGACGCCTTCAAGCACAAGGGCCCCGCGCTCATCGACGTGGTCACCGACCCCAACGCCCTGTCGATCCCGCCGAAGATCAGCGCCGAGATGGTCACGGGCTTCGCCCTGTCCGCCTCGAAGATCGTGCTGGACGGTGGAGTGGGCCGGATGGTGCAGATGGCCCGCTCCAACCTCCGCAACATGCCGCGACCGTAGCCGCGGTCACACCGGCCGCAGCCGCAGCGTCAGGATCTGGAAGGGGCGAAGCCGCAGCGCGAGACCGGTGTCGGAGGTCTCGGCCGGGCGCTGCGGCCGCTCCAGGAGGTCCGTCTCGTCCGCGCCCGCCACCGGGAACGCCGCCGTGAGCGTCGCCTCCGCGCGCCCGCCCCGCGACTCGTAGAGCCGCACCACGACATCCCCGCTGCGGTCCTCGGCGAGTTTCACGGACTCCACCGTCACCGCCGGATTGTCGATCTCGACGACCGGCGGCGCGGCGGGCGCGGCGGCGATCCGCAGCGGCAGGTTCAGCGCGAGTCCGCCCGCCACCGCGTCCCCGGTCGTCGCGCCCGGCAGCAGCGCGTAAGTGAAGCGGTGCGTGCCGAGGTCCGTCTCCGGATCGGGGGAGTGCGGGGCGCGGAGCAGCGTGAGCCGGACCGTCGTGCCGAGGCCCTCGTCGTGCTCGGCGCGGGTCACGTCGTGGCCGTACGTGGAGTCGTTGAGCAGCGCGACCCCGTAGCCCTCCTCGGCGACGCGCAGCCAGCGGTGCGCGCAGATCTCGTATCGGGCCGCGTCCCAGCCGGTGTTGGCGTGCGTCGGCCGGTTGACGTGGCCGAACTGGATCTCGGCCGAGGACCGCTCGGCGTGCACGTCCAGCGGGAACGCCGCCTTCAGGACCTTCTCCGACTCCTGCCAGTCGACGTCCGTGACGACGTCGAGACGCCGGCTGCCCGCCGCGAGCCGGTACTCCTGCGTGATCCGGGACTTCCCGAAGGAGCGGGTGACGCGCACGGAGACCCGCAGCGGACCCTCCTCGACCAGCTCCACCGACTCGGCCCCGGTGAGGTCGGTGCGGGTGTGCCGGTAGTGGGCGTCCAGGTCCCAGGCGTCGTACTGGGTCGGGTGGTCGGGGTGCAGTTGCAGGAGGTTGCCGCGGCTGCCGGGGGCCAGTGTCTCGCGCCCGCCGTCGTTCAGGTCCCGTACGGAGGTGAGGAGGCCGTCGCTGTCGATGGTGACGGTGAGGTGTTCGTTGGCGAGGACGATCGAGCCCGTCTCCCGCGTCGCCGCCGCGTGCGCTCCGGGGCCGCGGGTGTGCTCGGCGGCCTCGGCGAGGGAGCGGGTGCCGAGCCCGTCGACGTTCACGTGGATCAACTGGCCTTTGTGCGCCACGACTTCGCTGCGCGGATACGGAGAGGCGTTGAGCGCGGACGGCTCCGTTCCGCCGAGGTGGCGTACGGCGTCGGCGGTGATCCCGTCCAGTTCCGCGAGCACCTGTGTGTAGGTCTCGCGGGCCTCCCGGTGGACCCAGGCGATCGACGAGCCCGGCAGGATGTCGTGGAACTGGTGCAGCAGCACCGTCTTCCAGATCCGGTCGAGGGCGTCGTAGGGGTACGCGTACGACGGGTCGTGCAGCGCGGCGGCCGTGCACCACAACTCGGCCTCGCGCAGGGCGTGTTCGGAGCGCCGGTTGCCCTGTTTCGTCTTGGCCTGCGTGGTGTACGTGGCGCGGTGCATCTCCAGGTACAGCTCGCCTGACCAGACGGGGGCCTTGGCGCCGTACTCCTCGTGCGCCGCCTCGAAGAACGCGGCGGGTCGCTCGATGTCGACGCGCGGCGAGCCTTCGAGGTCGCGCAGGCGGCGCGCCTTCTCCAGCATCTCGCGGGTCGGGCCGCCCCCTCCGTCGCCCCAGCCGAACGGGACGAGTGAGCGGGAAGCGCCGCCCTTCTCCGCGAAGTTCTTCTCGGCGCGGGCCAGTTCGCTCGCGTGGAACTGGGCGTTGTACGTGTCCACGGGCGGGAAGTGGGTGAACACACGGGTGCCGTCGATGCCCTCCCACCAGAACGTGTGGTGCGGCATCTTGTTCGTCTGGTTCCAGCTCAGCTTCTGCGTCAGGAACCACTTGGCGCCCGCGAGCTTCGCCAGCTGCGGGAACGCGGCGGTGTAGCCGAAGGAGTCCGGCAGCCAGATCTCCTCGGTCTCCACGCCCAGCTCGTCCTGGAAGAACCGCTTGCCGTGCACCAGTTGGCGGGCGAGGGCCTCACCGCCCGGCATGTTCGCGTCCGACTCCACCCACATCGAGCCGACCGGGGACCAGTTGCCGTCCGCCACCGCCTTCTTGATGCGCTCCCAGATGTGCGGCTGGTGCTCCTTCACCCACGCGTACTGCTGCGCCTGCGAGCACGCGAAGACCAGCTCCGGGTAGTCGCCGGCGAGCGCCGTGACGTTCGCGAAGGTCCGGGAGGCCTTGCGGACCGTCTCGCGCAGCGGCCACAGCCACGCCGAGTCGATGTGCGCGTGCCCGGCCGCCGAGACCCGGTGCGCGCTCGCGTGCGCGGGACGGGCGAGCACCTCGGCCAGCTCGGCGCGGGCCGCCGTCGCCGTCCCGGAGACGTCGTGCAGGTCGAGCGCGTCCAGCATCCGTTCCAGGGCGCGCAGGATGTCGTGGCGCCTGGCCCGGTCCGCGTCCAGCTCGTGCATCAGCTCCGAGAGGACCTCGACGTCGAGCACGAGGTGCCAGACCTCTTCGTCGAGTACGGCCAGGTCGGCAGAGCGGAATCGGTAGATGGGGCGATCCCCGGCGGTCAGTACGTCGCCGAGGAAGGTGGGCTCGTAGTCCCGCAGGACCGTCGGATTGGCCGCGGCCTCGAGCAGCAGGTGCACCGGCTCCCCGCCGGTGGCGGACGCCGCGACCGTCAGGTGCCGGTTGCGCGGGTGGATGCCCTTGAGGGGTACGCCCTCGGCGTCGTAGAGCAGCCCCTCCGCCTGGAAGCCGGGCCCCTGCCCGCTGAAGCCGGGGTCGACGACCGCCTCGACGCGGCGCCCCGCCCACTCCTCGGGCACCCGCCCCTCCAGGCGGAACCAACTGGTCGACCACGGCCTGCCCCACACGGTGCCGGACTCGAACGGCTCGTACGTCCCCACCAGGGCCTCGGCCACCGGGACGGGCTCTCCCGGCGCGTGCCACACGCTCATGCCCAGCGGTGTCCGCGCCCCGTACTGCGCGGGGCGTACGAACTGGCGCATCGCCCGCTCCAGGCGGCCTTCCACGAGGTGTCGGTCGTCGTGCACGGCGGCTCCTTCGGTGCTCCTGCTGTACCGGTCCTGCTCCCGTCCCCACGCTTCCTTACCCGGCGGGGCGGCGCACACCCTCACAAGTGGTGCACCAATCAACAAGCGTGCCGTTCGGACAGCGGGGCATCCATCCCCGTGTACGCGTTCGAAGAGCAGGCCGAGGGCAGCAGCAGTCCAGCCAGAGAGGCATGGGGATCGGCGTGTGGGCGGGGGCCATGAAACGGCAGCCAAGAGGAGTCGTCCCCGTGGGCGACAGGGGCTCGACGTACGAGAAAGGGGGTGTGGCGGACACGGCGGATCCCGAGGACGGACCTCCGGTCCAACTCAAGCGCAAGCTGGGCAAGGCTGATCTGCGGGCTGTCCCGGAGACGAGGCGCGCGCTGCGCGAACTCCTCCGGCAATGGGGGAGGCCCGGGAGATCAGAGGTGGCAGAACTCCTCACCAGCGAGATCGTGACGAACGCGCTGGTGCACACGGACTGCGAGGCGGAACTCACCGCGACCGTGGGGCCGCACACCCTGCGCGTCGAGGTCCGTGACTTCGTCTCGCGCAGGCCCAAGCCGCGCGTACCGCACGCCGACGACGGTACGCAGGGCACCAATGGGCGCGGACTGATCCTGGTCCAGTCCCTCGCGGACTCCTGGGGTGTCGCGGCGCTCGGGCCGGGGGCCACGGGAAAGGTGGTCTGGTTCGAACTGGACGGCGGCGCCGCCTGAGATCACGACGCCGCCGTACCACGGACGGGCTCAACCGAGCTGCTGCTCAAGGTCCTTGAGCTTCTGCTCCAGAGAGTCGAGCCGGGGCAGCGCCTGCGTGTCGTCCTCCGCCGTGAGATCGACGGTGACGGGCGCCTTCTGGTCACGGGATCTGCGGATGCCCTTGACGGCCTGGAGCGAGGGCCGGGTGCGCACGGGAAGCTGCTCCGGTGCCGGTGTCGCCTGCGGTAGTTCCGACGGCGTCGCCGCCGCCGATATGGCGGACTCCGAGCCGGTCTGCGCGGTGCTGGCCTCGACCTGCCGGCCACCGCGCGGGGCGAAACCCCGGCTCAGCGCCTTCAGTTGGGCACGCTCCAGCTTCTGGTGCTCCCGCTGGCGCATCCGGTTCTCGGTCTTCTCGCGCTTGTCCTCGCGGACCTCGTCCACCGCCTCGTCCAGGGTGCGCACGTTCTCCAGGAGCATCAACGACCAGGCGTTGTACGTCTCCAGGGGTGCGCGCAGCCACCGCACGATGCGGATCTGCGGCAACGGGCGCGGCACCAGGCCCTGTTCGCGCAGCGCCGCGCGGCGCGTCTGCTTCAGGGCGCGGTCGAACAGGACGGCGGCCGACAGGGACATCCCCGCGAAGAAGTGCGGGGCGCCCGCGTGGTCCAGGCCCCGCGGCGCGTGCACCCAGTTGAACCAGGCGGCGGCGCCCGCGAACGTCCACACGAGTATGCGCGAGCCGAGCGCCGCGTCGCCGTGGCTGGCCTCGCGCACCGCGAGCACCGAGCAGAACATGGCGGCGCCGTCGAGCCCGAACGGGACGAGGTACTCCCAGCCCCCGGACAGGTTCAGGTTCTGCTTGCCGAAGCCGACCAGTCCGTGGAAGGAGAGCGCGGCGGCGACCGCCGCACAGCAGAACAGCAATACGTACGAGGCGGTGCCGTAGACGGCCTCCTTGCGCCTGCGGCGCTCCTCGCTGCGCTCCCACGACTCGTCGGAGAACGATCCCGAGTCCTTCTTGGTGCCCCCGGCGCGCCTGCCGCGCGCGAGCACTGCCACCGCCGCCAGCATGCCCAGGAGCAGCACGGCGCCCGGAAGCAGCCAGTCCAGCGATATGTCGGTCAGTCTCATCTGGGGTCCCTTGCGTCGCGTTAGGGCTTAACGGGCGCAATATTGGCCCAGCGGTCCGAGTCCGCAGGGAGTTTCGGGGCAAGAGAACGCCATTGGAGTGGGAGGGGGCGCGTAAATTGGCCGTACGCTCGAACTCCCGCTTGAGAAAGGGAAGTTGGGTTCGAATTACGTCACTCGAACGGGTGGTTCAGGCCGCCGCGGTTGCGGTGAGCCTGCTGACCCGGTCCGCGTCGCAGGTGCGCGGGCACGTCACGCAGGTGTCCTGCGGACGCAGCGTGTAGAACATGCAGCAGCTCGCACGGTCGCGGGTGGGCAGCGACTCCCCGGCGGGTCCCTTCAGTTCACGGAACGCGGCCTTCCCGACGTACGGCTTCGTGGCGCCGGGCAGCAGCGCCTCCAGGTCGGTCATCGCGCGCCGCTCCTCGCCGAGGAGATGGCCCAGGTACCAGAGGCTCTCGACGATCTCGTCCGTCGCCATGCCCCACAGGGCGCGCGGGCCGCGCCGCATCCGCGGTCCGAAGCCGCTCAGCACCGGCTGAAGGTGTTCGGCGACGGCCGCGCGGACCTCGGCGCGCAGGGCCTCCTCGTCGGGGACGACGCGGGCGCCGGGCAGGGCCGCCGCCGGGTCGTCGGGGAGGCAGGCGAACTCGGTGACGTGGACCGCGAGCCGGCCGAGCGTGCGCTGGAAGGCGACCTCGGACGCCGGGAAGCGGGGCACGCGGCGGTGCAGGAACCAGGGGAGCGTGATGAGCAGGCAGGCGGGCCACGCGTAGCGGTGCAGGCCGAAGCTGGCGATCACGTCGGGACGGGCGGCCGTGCCGTAGTCCTTGAGCACCTGTGCGTTGTCCCACGCGAGGAAGGCGTCCACCGCGGCGCCGCCCTCGGCGAGCTGCTCCGTGCGCACCCAGCCCGCACCCTCGGGCAGCGCCTCGCCCACGGGCACCTCGATGACGCTCAGGCCCGGAAACACCTCGGTGAGGCGGGCGTACGCGGCCGAGACCGCGCTGGGAGGCGCGTCGAGCGCAGACGTGGTGAGGGGCATGTCGGGGCCACCGATTCACGATCGTTTACAGGTAAGCCTTACCTTACCCGAGCGGGGTGGGGTTTGAACTGTCGGCCCGGCCCTCTATCGTTCTTCGTTGAGCTTCGGACAAACGGCAAGGAACGGCGGCGAAGGGGATGACCGGGGTGGAGCGGACGAGACCACGCGTGGCACGCGAGTCCTCCATCGGGGTGCCCGAGCAGCGGTCGGCGTCGGCCTGGGCGCCCGCGCCCGCGTTTCCCGAGCGGAGCCGCGGCGAGCACACCCACAGTGAGCCCCCCGCGCCGGGGCTCGTGGCACGCGGAGCCGTCGAGCGGACCTCCGTGCGCGGTCAGGTGCTCGACGCGCTGCGGGCCGCGCTCGTCTCCGGCGACCTCGCGCCCGGCGAGGTCTACTCCGGCCCCACCCTGGGGGAGCGCTTCGGGGTGTCGGCGACGCCGGTGCGCGAGGCGATGCAGCAGCTGGCGCGGGAGGGCGCGGTCGAGGTCGTGCCGAACCGAGGGTTCCGGGTGACCCGGCGCTCGGACCGCGAGCTGGCCGAGCTCGCGGAGGTGCGGGCGCTCGTCGAGGTGCCGGTGGTGACCCGGCTGGCCCGTACGGTGGCGCCCGCGCGGTGGGCCGAGCTGCGGCCGCTGGCCCGCGCCACGGCTGCGGCGGCCGCCGCGGGGGACCGGGCCGGGTACGCGGAGGCGGACCGTGCCTTCCACCGGGCGCTCCTCGCGTTCGGCGGCAACGACCAGGTGGTCCGGGTGGCCGACGATCTGCACCGGCAGGTGGGCTGGTCCGCGTCCGACCTGGCGCTCGACGCGATGCAGCACGCCGCGCTGCTGGATGCGCTCGAGGTGCAGGACGGTGGGGCCGTCGCCCTGCTGGTGCGCGAGCACATCGGCGGCTGACCGTCACCCGTGGTTGCGCCCACGGGGCTCCGCCCCGGACCCCGCGCCTCAATCGCCGGCGGGGCTTGATTTACGGCACCTGGTCATGCCGCCGCCGGTAGCACCCCCGCCAGCCATGTAGGTACGCCGTCCAGCAGGCGGAAGAGGCGGGCTGCCTCGGCGCGGAGGCGAGCCTTGGTGTCGGGTTCGGGTTCCGCCTCCGCCAGCGAGGCAAGCGCCGGGGCCGTACCCACCAGGTAGCCGAGTTCCTCGCGGATCCGCAGCGACTCCGCGAAACCGTGCCGCGCCTCCGTCAGCTCGCCCTCACGCAGCGCGAGCCCGGCGATGTGCCGCCAGGTGAAGGAGAGCAGCAGCGCGTCACCGTGCGCCGTGGCCCCCGCATGCGCCCTGCGGTACGCCGCGCGGGCCGCCTGCGGCGAATCCGCCAGGTTCTCCGACATCAGTCCGCGCCGGAAGTCGAGCAGCGCCCGCCCCGGCGTCCCCGGCGCGATGAGCGCCGCCGCCCGCCCGAACGCCGAACGCGCCTCGTCGGACCGGTCCCGCGCCTTCAACAGCGTTGCCGAGTAGGCGAGTTGGCCGCGCTCACAGGCGGCCGCACCCCGCTCCTCGTCCGTATGGGCCAGCGCCTCCGCCGCGCGCAACGCGTCCTCCGCGTCCGCCCATCCCTGCTCCGTGTACAGACACCGCTCCACCAGCAGCGCCGCCCGCTGGAGCGCCGCCCCCGCGTCCGTCGCCGCGCGACGGTCGAGGAGCGCCGCCGCGTCGGCCCAGCAGCCGCGCGAACGCAGCCGCCATACCGCGGTCTGGAGTGGATCGTCCGCTGCGTTCGTTCCGGTACCAGACATGGCGGTATGCGCCACATTGCCCTCCCGAGCACGCCATCGAGCCGAGTTTGCCGTGGGGCATCTCAGCACGGATCAAGGCGCCCGGCCAAGGGGGTGGGTGAAAGATTTCACAAACCCATGGGCCCGTGCGTCAGCTCATCCGCAACGCAAGGAAGAAGTCCAACTTGTCTTCCAGGCGCGAAAGATCACGACCCGTCAGCTGTTCGATGCGGCCCACCCGGTACCGCAACGTGTTGACGTGCAGGTGCAGCCGGGACGCGCAGCGGGTCCACGAGCCGTCGCAGTCGAGGAACGCCTCCAGCGTCGCGACCAGCTCCGCGCGGTGCTTGTGGTCGTACTCGCGCAGCGGGTCGAGCAGCCGCGCCGTGAACGCCCGGCGCACGTCGTCCGGGACGAAGGGCAGGAGCAGCACGTGGGACGCCAGCTCCTGGTGGCCCGCCGCGCAGACCACGCCCGTGCGGGCCGCCGCCACGCGCCGCGCGTGCCGCGCCTCCTCCAGGGCGCCGCGCAGCCCCTCCGCGGAGTGCACCGCGGCGCTCACGCCGATCGTCAGGCGCCCGTCGTCGGCGAGTCCGGCCGCGAGGGGTTCGCGTACGGCGCTCAGCAGCGTGTCCGCGAGCAGGCCCTGCTCCGAGCCGTCGTGCTCCGCGGCCACCGCGGGCAGCGGCACCAGGGCGATCGCCTCGTCCCCGCCGTGCGCCACGGCGATCCGGTCGGACGGCTCGGCGGTGTCGGGGCGCGCCCCGGCCTCCGGGGCGACGAGGATCTCCTCGAGCAGCGACTGGGCCACCGCCCCGCCGTCGCCCTTTCCCGCCCGTCGCCCGCCGCCCTCGACCGAGGACCCTTCGGACCCGCCCCCTTGATTCGCCCACTCCACGCGCGCCACGACGACCTGCCAGTGCGGCGCCGCGCCGAGTCCCGGCAGCAGCACGGGCGCCGCGACGCGCAGGCGTGCCGCGATCTCCGCCGGGGCCGCGCCCGCCTGCACCAGCTCCAGGACCTCCTGCGCGAGCCTGCGCCGCACCGTG
The DNA here is from genome assembly GCF_054963755.1 of Streptomyces sp. EDA2-14. Classification (NCBI taxonomy): domain Bacteria; kingdom Bacillati; phylum Actinomycetota; class Actinomycetes; order Kitasatosporales; family Streptomycetaceae; genus Streptomyces; species Streptomyces sp. EDA2-14. The sequence continues at coordinate 309,739 of NZ_JBUEGE010000003.1, read as the reverse complement.
CGCGCCGCGTCCCGCCGCTCGCGCTCGACCGAGATCAGCTGGGTGACGCCCTGCAGCAGGTCGAGCCGCTCGTCCGGCCAGTCGCCCGCGTCGGCCTCGACGGCGAGCAGCCAGTCCGCGAGGACGCTGGCCCGCGCGTCGTCGGGGGCGGGGGCGGGGGCGGCCGGGGCGTCCTTCGGCGCCGAGCCGATCGGGAACAGCGAGTACGTGACGCCGTCCACCGACACCCGGTGCGGGCTGCGCCGCCCCGTGCGCAGGGCCGCCAGGTGCTCCGCCGCGAGCCGGGTCCTGAGCGGCGCGGGCAGCTCGGGACCCGCGGCCGCCGACCCTGCGATCGCGCGCCCGGTCGGTGAAAGCACCCAGGCCCGCAGGTCCAGGTCGCTGCCGAGCAGGTCGAGGACGACGTCAGGGCCGCCGCCCGCGGGCCCCGAGGTCATCAGCCGGCGGTGCCGGTCGACGACCGCCGCGAGGTCCCCGGCCCGCTCGCCCGATACCTGCCGCACGACGTGCTCGGTGATCGTCGCGAAGGCCACCGACTCGCTCACCGCGAACAGCGGGAGCCGGTGCCGCGCGCAGGCCTCGACGAGGTCCTCGGGCACGGAGCCCAGCTCCGCCTCGCCGGCCGCGAGCGCGGTGGCCCCGGCCCCGGCGACATGGCGTACGAAGGGCTCCGAATCGGCCGCGTCCCGGCGCCAGGCGAGGCCGGTGAGGACCAGCTCGCCGCCGGACATGTAGCGGCTGGGATCCCGCAGGTCCGTGGTCATCACGCCGCGGACCGTGCGTTCGAGTTCGTCCTCGCCGCCGAGGAGCCTGAGGCCCAGCGCGTCCGTGTCCAGCAATGCGCGCAGCCGCATGTCGTCGTCGCCGCCGATCTGTCTCGAAGTCGTAGCCAAGTGGAACCCGACAGACCCGTGGCCTGGGTTTCCGGGGAAAAACGGTGAGGTTACTGATGCCGCCCGTTCATACGAATCTACAAGACACCCGCGCGGGCCAGCCAACGCGTTCATGTTTTCCGTGACTGACACTGCCGGAGCACAGGCGGTGTACTGGCCTCACTCCGCGTGAACAGCACATGGAAAGCATCAACATCCGCACTGAACGAGCCCCTGTGATCCGCACATCCCGTGGCTCGATCGCATCGCCTGACACGACGCACGATCCACGCACGATCCCTGCCCGATCCACCAACCTCACGGAGAAGAGAGCCGAACATGGACTTCCTTCGCCCCGGCAGCTGGGAGGAGGCGCTCGCCGCCAAGGCCGAGCACCCCACAGCAGTGCCGATCGCAGGTGGCACCGATGTCATGGTCGAGATCAACTTCGACCATCGCCGCCCCGAGTACCTCCTCGACCTCAACCGCATCGTTGAGCTGAACGAGTGGGAGGTGGGCGAGGGGCCGCGCGGCGACACCGTCCGGCTCGGCGCCTCCGTCCCGTACACCAGGATCATGGAGCACCTGCGAGGCGAGCTGCCGGGCCTGGCGCTCGCCTCGCACACCGTCGCATCCCCGCAGATCCGCAACCGCGGCGGCGTCGGCGGCAACCTCGGCACCGCGTCGCCCGCGGGCGACGCCCACCCGGCGCTGCTCGCCTCCGGCGCCGAGGTCGAGGTGGAGTCGGTGCGCGGCTCGCGGCGCATCCCGATCGACGAGTTCTACACGGGGGTCAAGCGCAACGCCCTCGCCGAGGACGAGCTGATCCGCGCCGTGCACCTGCCCAAGGCGACCGGGCCGCAGCAGTTCTCCAAGGTCGGCACGCGCAACGCGATGGTCATCGCCGTGTGCGCCTTCGGCCTGGCCCTGCACCCCGAGACCCGCACCGTACGCACCGGCATCGGCTCGGCGGCACCCACGCCGATCCGCGCCAAGGAGGCCGAGCAGTTCCTGAACGCCGCGCTGGAAGAGGGCGGGTTCTGGGACAACGGCAAGATCATCACCCCGTCGGTCGCCAAGCAGTTCGCCACGCTGTGCTCCGGCGCCTGCAACCCGATCGACGACGTGCGGGGCACCGCCTCGTACCGCCGGCACGCGGTCGGCGTCATGGCGCGCCGCACGCTCACCTGGGCCTGGGAGTCGTACCGCGGCTCGGGCGTATCCACGGAGGGAGTCGCGTAATGCGCGTCAATTTCACGGTCAACGGCCGTCAGCAGGAAGCCGACGACGTGTGGGAGGGCGAGTCCCTGCTGTACGTGCTGCGCGAGCGGATGGGCCTGCCGGGTTCCAAGAACGCGTGCGAGCAGGGCGAGTGCGGATCGTGCACCGTCCGGCTCGACGGCGTCCCGGTGTGTTCCTGTCTCGTCGCCGCCGGGCAGGTCGAGGGCCGCGAGGTCGTCACCGTCGAGGGGCTCGCCGACCACGCCAAGGCCCGCTCCTGCGGCTCCCACGAGAGCGGTACGTCGCTCCAGGAGGCGCAGGGCTGGTCCGCCAAGGGCACCGACTCGCAGACCGGCGAGGGCGGCGAACTGGCCCCGATCCAGCAGGCGTTCATCGACGCGGGAGCCGTCCAGTGCGGCTTCTGCACGCCTGGTCTGCTGGTCGCGGCCGACGAGATGCTGGAGCAGAACCCGAACCCGTCCGACGCGGACATCCGCGAGGCGCTCTCCGGGAACCTCTGCCGCTGCACCGGCTACGAGAAGATCATGGACGCGGTCCGGCTCGCCGCGGCGCGCCAGACCCAGCCCGAGGGAGTCTGAGCAGCATGGGTACGACAGGAATCCCCGGCAAGGTCACCCAGGGTTCGCAGACCAAGGGCGGCATCGGCGAGTCCACGCTCCGGCCGGACGGAACCCTCAAGGTCACCGGCGAGTTCGCCTACTCGTCCGACATGTGGCACGAGGACATGTTGTGGGGCCACATTCTGCGCTCCACCGTCGCGCACGCCGAGATCGTGTCCATCGACACGGGCGAGGCGCTGGCGACGCCCGGCGTCTACGCGGTCCTCACCTACGACGACCTCCCGACCGCCGTGAAGAACTACGGCCTGGAGATCAAGGACACCCCGGTCCTCGCGCACGGCAAGGTCCGCCACCACGGCGAGCCCGTCGCCTGCATCGCGGCCGACCACCCGGAGACGGCGCGGCGCGCCGCCGCCAAGATCAAGGTGGAGTACCGCGAACTGCCCGTCATCACCGACGAGGCCTCCGCGACCGCCCCCGACGCGGTGCTCGTGCACGAGGGCCGCGACGACCACCACGCGGGCCACGTCCCGCACCCGAACATCGTGCACCGCCAGCCGATCGTCCGGGGCAACGCCGAAGAGGCCGCCAAGAAGGCCGACTTCGTCGTCAAGGGCGAGTACACCTTCGGCATGCAGGACCAGGCCTTCCTCGGCCCCGAGTCCGGCCTCGCCGTGCCCGCCGAGGACGGCGGCGTCGACCTCTACGTCGCCACGCAGTGGCTGCACTCGGACCTCGGCCAGATCGCCCCCGTCCTCGGCCTGCCCGAGGACAAGGTGCGGATGACGCTCTCCGGCGTCGGCGGCGCGTTCGGCGGCCGCGAGGACCTGTCGATGCAGATCCACGCGTGCCTGCTCGCGCTCCGCACCGGCAAGCCCGTCAAGATCGTCTACAACCGCTTCGAGTCCTTCTTCGGACACGTCCACCGCCACCCCGCGAAGCTCACTTACGAGCACGGGGCGACGAAGGACGGCAAGCTCACGCACATGAAGTGCCGCATCGTCCTCGACGGCGGCGCCTACGCCTCGGCCTCCCCGGCCGTCGTCGGCAACGCCTCGTCCCTCGCCGTCGGGCCGTACGTGCTCGACGACGTCGACATCGAGGCCATCGCGCTGTACTCCAACAACCCGCCCTGCGGCGCCATGCGCGGCTTCGGCGCGGTCCAGGCGTGCTTCGCGTACGAGGCGCAGATGGACAAGCTCGCCGACAAGGTGGGCATCGACCGGGTCGAGTTCCGGCAGCTCAACGCCATGGAGCAGGGCACGATCATGCCGACGGGCCAGCCCGTCGACTCGCCCGCCCCGGTCGCCGAACTGCTGCGCCGCGTCAAGGCGATGCCGCTGCCGCCCGAGCGCCAGTGGGAGTCCAGCGAGGGCGCCGACGTGCGCCAGCTGCCCGGCGGCCTGTCCAACACCTCGCACGGCGAGGGCGTCGTACGCGGCATCGGCTACGCGGTCGGCATCAAGAACGTCGGCTTCTCCGAGGGCTTCGACGACTACTCGACCGCCCGCGTCCGCATGGAGGTCGTCGGCGGCGAGCCGGTGGCCACCGTGCACACGGCGATGGCCGAGGTCGGCCAGGGCGGCGTCACCGTGCACGCGCAGATCGCCCGCACCGAGCTGGGGGTCACGCAGGTGACCATCCACCCGGCCGACACCCAGGTCGGCTCGGCCGGTTCGACGTCCGCGTCCCGCCAGACCTACGTCACCGGCGGCGCCGTCAAGAACGCCTGCGAGCTCGTCCGCGAGAAGGTCCTGGACCTCGGCCGCCGCAAGCTGGGCACGTACCACCCGGCGTGGGCCACCGCCGAACTCCTCCTGGAGGGCGGCAAGGTCGTCACCGACGGCGGCGAGGTCCTCGCCGACCTCGTCGACGTACTGGAAGACGAGTCCGTCGAGGTCGAGGAGGAGTGGCGGCACCGCCCCACCGAGGCCTTCGACCTGCGCACCGGGCAGGGCAACGGGCACGTGCAGTACTCCTTCGCCGCGCACCGCGCCGTCGTCGAGGTCGACACCGAACTCGGCCTCGTCAAGGTCGTCGAGCTGGCCTGCGCCCAGGACGTCGGCAAGGCGCTCAACCCGCTGTCCGTGATCGGCCAGATCCAGGGCGGCACCACCCAGGGCCTCGGCGTCGCGGTGATGGAGGAGATCGTCGTCGACCCGAAGACGGCGAAGGTGCGCAACCCCTCCTTCACCGACTACCTGATCCCCACGATTCTCGACACGCCGACCATCCCGGTCGACGTGCTCGAACTCGCCGACGACCACGCTCCCTACGGGCTGCGCGGCATCGGCGAGGCACCGACCCTGTCGTCGACCCCGGCCGTCCTCGCGGCGATCCGGAACGCGACGGGCCTGGAGCTCGACCGGACCCCGGTCCGGCCCGAGCACCTCACGGGCACGGCTCCGGCCTAGTCCGCCTCCTCGCGCGGGGTGACGGCCGCTTCCTCGAGGCACCGTCACCCCGCCGTTCCTCCCCTGCGTCTCGGGCCGTCCCCCGGGTCGTGCAGCCATCCCAAAACCCGTATGCCGTAGGGCAGTTCACGGGTGCCCCTATGAACCTTGGGAAACGAGGCACCATGACCCAGCAGTCCGTGGAGCCGAAGACCGCCGCCGACGACGCGGGCACGGGCTCGCGTCCGCCCGCCGGCAGGTCTTGGCTCGACCGCTACTTCCACATATCCGACAGAGGATCGACGTTCGCGCGCGAAGTGCGCGGCGGCATCACCACCTTCATGGCGATGTGTTACATCCTCCTGCTCAACCCGCTGCTGCTCGGCGGCCCCGACGCGGCGGGCAACAGGCTCAGCCACGCCGGACTGATCACCGCGACCGCGCTCGCCGCCGCCCTGTGCACCCTGCTGATGGGCTTCCTCGGCAAGGTCCCGCTGGCGCTCGCCGCGGGCCTGTCCGTCTCCGGCGTGCTCGCCACCCAGGTCGCGCCCAACATGACGTGGCCGCAGGCCATGGGCATGTGCGTGATGTACGGCGTGGTGATCGTGCTGCTCGTCGTCACCGGGCTCCGCGAGATCATCATGAACGCGATCCCGCTGGCCCTGAAGCACGGCATCACCATCGGCATCGGCATGTTCATCGCGCTGATCGGCCTGGTCAACGCCGGCTTCGTCGGCAAGGGCGCCCCGGTCACCCTGGGCACCGGCGGACAGCTCAAGGGCTGGCCCGTGCTGCTCTTCGCGGTCACCCTCCTCCTGATCTTCATGCTCCAGGCCCGCAACATCCCCGGCGCGATCCTGATCGGCATCGTCGTCGGCACGGTCCTCGCCGTCATCGTCAACGCGGTCTTCGACCTCAGCCCGAAGGTCTGGGGCGGCAGCCCGCCCGAGCTGACCGGCAGCGCCGTCTCCATGCCCGACTTCTCGCTCTTCGGGCACGTCGAGTTCGGCGGCTGGGACTCCATCGGCGGGATGACCGTCGGCATGATCGTGTTCACGCTCGTGCTCGCCGGGTTCTTCGACGCGATGGCCACCATCATCGGCGTCGGCACCGAGGCGAAGCTCGCCGACGACAAGGGCCGCATGCCCGGCCTGTCCAAGGCACTGTTCATCGACGGCGCGGGCGGCGCGATCGGCGGTGTGGCGGGCGCCTCCGGGCAGACCGTCTTCATCGAGTCCGCCACCGGCGTCGGCGAGGGCGCGCGCACCGGCCTGTCGTCCGTCGTCACCGGCTTCCTCTTCGCGCTCGGCCTGTTCTTCACGCCGCTCGCGCAGATCGTGCCCGGCCAGGTCGCCGCCGCGGCGCTCGTCGTCATCGGCGCGATGATGATGCAGAACGCCCGGCACGTGGACTGGTCCGACCGGGCCGTCGCGGTGCCGGTGTTCCTGACCGTGGCGCTGATGCCGTTCACGTACTCGATCACGGCCGGCGTCGGCGCCGGAGTCATCGCCTACACGGCGATCAAGGCGGCGCAGGGGAAGTTCCGCGAGATCGGCGCCTTCATGTGGGTGCTGACGCTCGTGTTCCTCGTCTACTTCGGCCTGCACCCGATCGAGAGCTGGCTGGGCGTCAAGTAGGCCCGCCCACGCACCTTTCCACGAACCGTTAAGGAGACCGAGACATGCTGGACATCGCCGACGAGCTGCACCGGTGGGTCGAGCAGGGACGCGCGTTCGCCGTGGCCACCGTGGTGGCCGTCGGCGGCAGCGCGCCCCGGCAGCCGGGCGCGGCGCTCGCCGTCGACAGCGAGGGCACCGCGATCGGTTCGGTCTCCGGCGGATGCGTGGAGGGCGCGGTGTACGAGCTGTGCCGGCAGGCCCTGGAGGACGGGGAGCCGGTCCTCGAACAGTTCGGCTACAGCGACGACGACGCCTTCGCCGTGGGGCTCACCTGCGGCGGCGTCATCGACATCCTCGTCACGCCGGTACGCGCGTCGGACCGTGCCGTACGGGGGGCGCTCGGCGCCGCCGCCACGGGGGAGGCGGCGGCGCTCGCGCGCATCGTGTCGGGGCCCGCGGAGCTGATGGGGCGGGCGCTGCTCGTCCGCCCCGACGGCGCGCACGAGGGCGGTTTCGGGGCGCATCCCGAACTGGACCGCACCGTGGCGGGGGAGGCGGCGGCCTTCCTCGACGCGGGGCGCACCGGCACGCTGGAGATCGGCGAACAGGGCTCGCGCTGCGGTTCGCCGCTCACCGTCCTCGTCGAGTCGTCCGTGCCGCCGCCGCGCATGATCGTCTTCGGTGCGATCGACTTCGCGTCGGCGCTCGTCCGCATGGGCACGTTCCTCGGCTACCGGGTCACGGTGTGCGACGCACGCCCGGTGTTCGCGACGGCCGCGCGGTTCCCCGACGCCGACGAGATCGTCGTCGAGTGGCCGCACACGTACCTGGAACGGACCGAGACCGACGGCCGCACCGTGCTGTGCGTCCTGACCCACGACGCCAAGTTCGACGTCCCGCTGCTCCGGCTCGCGCTGCGGCTGCCGGTGGCGTACGTGGGCGCGATGGGCTCGCGGCGCACGCACCTCGACCGCAACGAGCGGCTGCGCGAAGTGGGCGTCACAGAGCTGGAGTTGGCACGCCTGCGCTCCCCGATCGGCCTCGACCTGGGTGCGCGTACGCCGGAGGAGGTGGCGGTGTCCATCGCCTCCGAGATCGTGGCGGACCGCCGGGGCGGCACGGGCGTGTCCCTGACGGGGGCGCACACGCCGATCCACCACGACCCGGCCCCGGCGAGGCCCATCAACTCGGTGGCGTGAGGCCCCTACCCCTGTTGGGCAGCACCGTGGGCCGCCTTGCCCACCCTGCCGCCCAAGGCGGCAGATTGCCCAAGGCGAGGTCGGTAGCCCACGGGCGAATTCATCCCCGGCGGCGGGTGGGCAAAATCAAGCCCCGCCGGCGATTGAGGCGCGGGGTCCGGGGCGGAGCCCCGAGGCCGTAACCTCTGTTACCCGTGAGGCGACGACTCCTCGCCCACGTCACCCGCCCCGAGCAACGCGTCCACCGCCCGCCCGAACACCCACCGCCCCGCCGCCGCGACCACCCGGTCCGCCGCGCGCGGCACCCCGCGTACATGCAGCTCCTCGCGCCACTCGACGCGCGAACCCCCGTCCCCGAGCGCCCGCACCTCGAACTCGGCCCACCCGGTGACGACCCGCCCCCGCTTCTCCATCCGGCAGCGACGCGGCGGCTGCCACGCGACGATCTCCATCGGATCGTCGAAGCCCCACCGCCCCACCCCGGTGCGCGCCACGAACACCGTGCCCGCCGCGTCCGGCGGCGGTGTCGTCACCGTGACACGCGTGAGCGGCACGGACTCCCCGTGCCGCTCCCAGTCGGTCAGCCGCCGCCACGCCTCGGCGGCGCGCAGCGACGTGTCACGGACGATACGGATTTGGGCCGTCATGTCGCGATGGTATGCACACGTTCGAGTGAGGCACCGCGCCCGGGGCCGGGGCGGCGTGTCGCGCGGGAGCCCGTAAATCGGTCTCCCGCGCGACGAGTTGCCACGAGCCCGCACCGTCAGGCAGGCATCACGCCGCCTTGTACGCGACGGCCAGCTTCTTCAGCGCCCCCTTGCGGTCGCCGGTGAGGGCGAGGTGCTCGGCCTCGGCGAAGGGCTTGGCCCACGCCTCGGTCACCTTGCCGCCCGCCTTCCGCTGGACCTCGACCCGCGCCGCGGCCACCAGGTCCCGCTCACCCTTCCCGTTGCCGGTCGCCCTGGTCGTGAGCCCATAGCCGTACGGGAACTGCGGATCGTACGAGGCGTCGCCGACGTTGATGGGCAGCTGGGCCTCGGACTTCGGCCAGGTGACGGGGAGTTGGCCGGTGAATCCCCGCTTGCCGTAGAGGACGTCGGCGACGCCGTCGCCCTCCGAGCCCGGCAGCCAGGACGCGACGAGCGCGTCGATGTCGCCGAGCTGGTCGCCGATCAGCTGCGGCCGTCCCGAGACCACCAGCACGGCACACTTCATGGCGTCGCAGACCTTGTCGACGGCCGCCCTGTCGGCGTCGGACAGCTTCAGGTCGTGGCCGTTGCCGACGTCGCCGACGCCCTCCGCGTACGGGGTCTCGCCGACGACGACCACGCCGACGTCGTACCCGGAGGTGGGCGCCGAGGCGTCCTTCGAGTAGTCGACCTTCGCGCCGGGCGCGGCCTTCTTCATCGCCTGGAGGATCGTCGTGCCGTCCGTGATGTTCCCGGACGAGCCCTGCCAGGAGACGGTCCAGCCGCCGGTCTGGTTGCCGATGTCGTCGGCGTTGGACCCGGCGACGTACACCTTCTGGGACTGCTTGAGCGGCAGCACGTTCCCGTCGTTCTTCAGGAGGACCTGCGACTTGGCCGCCGCCTCCCGTGCCACGGCGCGGTGCGCGGCGCCGCCGATCCTGTCCTTGTTGCCGGTGTCGGCGTACGGCTTCTCGAAGAGGCCCAGCCTGAACTTCTGCGTGAGGATGCGGGAGACCGCGTCGTCCACGCGCGCCTCGCTCACCCGGCCCGCGGTCGTCTCGGCGAGCAGGGTCTTCTCGAAGTCCGCGTACGCGTTCGGCACCATGATCATGTCGAGGCCCGCGTTGATCGACGTACGGACGTCGGAGGCGTAGTCGCCGGGGATCTGGTCGATACCCGCGTAGTCGCTGATCACGAAGCCCTCGAAGCCGAGCTTCTTCTTCAGCTCGCCGTTGATCATCGCCGCGTCGGCGTGCATCTTCACCGGGCCCTGGTCGTCGCCGATGATGTCGAGCGAGGAGTACGAGGGCATGACCGTGCCCACCCCGCGCTTCACGGCGTCGCCGAAGGGCGCCAGGTGCACGGCCTCCAGCTCCTGCCGCGTCACCTTCGTGATGCCCTGGTCGATGGTGTACGAGCCGGTGGTCGAGGAGCCGTACTCGGTGCCGCCGTCGCCGACGAAGTGCTTGGCCGTGGCGAGCACCTTGTCGCCCCGGTCCAGGTCGCTGCCGTTCGCGCGGCCCTGGAAGCCCTTGATCATCGTCTCCATGGACTCGACGAGGGCCGGGTCCTCGCCGAACGACTCGTAGGAGCGGCCCCAGCGTTCGTCGCGGCTCACGCACAGGCAGGGTGCGAAGTCCCACGGGACGCCCGTCGCGCGCACCTCGGAGGCGGTGACCGCCCCGGTCCGCTCGGCCAGCTCGGGGTCGCGGGCCGCGCCGATGCCGATGTTGTGCGGCATGATCGTGGCGCCGACGACGTTGTTGTGGCCGTGCACCGCGTCCACGCCGTAGATCAGCGGAATCTGGAATCGCGTGGCCTGTGCCCGCAGTTGATAGCCGTCGATCATCTTGGCCCAGGCGTCGGGCGTGTTCGGTGTCGGTACGGAGCCGCCGCCGGAGAGCAGCGAGCCCAGGTTGTGGCTCGCGATGTCACCGGGCGACTTGAGCGCGGCGCGCTCGGCCTGCGTCATCTGGCCGACCTTCTCCTCCAGCGACATGCGCGAGACGAGGTCGGCGACCCGCTTCTTGATCGGGGCCTTCGTGTCGAGGTACGGCAGCCCGTGCGCGTCGATGACGACCTGCGGCGACTCGGCGGGCGCCTTGGCGCCGCTCACGGTCAGCTTCAGCGGGATCGTCTCCGCGGTCTCCGCCCTGGCGGAATCCTTGGTCGTGGCGACCTTGACGGTCTTGGCGGCGCCGGAGGCCGTGCCCGCGGGGAACGTGACCTTGCCGGTGGCCGGGGTGTAGTCCTTGCCCGCGTCGGCGGTGCCGCCCTCCGTCCTGTACTCGACGGTGACCTCGTCCTCGATCGGGACGTTCCCGGTGGTCGTGACCGACAGCTTCACCGCCGCCGAGCCGCCCTCCTTCACCGGGTACACGGCCGCGTCCGTCGACACCTGCGCCCGCAGCGACTGGTCCGCCTTGCCGTACAACTCCACGTGGTCCATGGCGAATTGGCTCTTCTTGCCGGTCGGCAGGGTGACCGCGTAACCCCACATCCTGTCGAGCCCGAGGATGTGGTCGATACCGCCGACGGGCTGGTAGTCCGTGCGGTACTCGAACTGTGTGAACGGGATCTCGACCTGCTTCCAGCCGGTGAAGTCGTCCGTGAACGACGTCGTCCACAGCTCGGACGCCTCGCCGTGCGCGCCGCCGTCCTTGATCTCGAAGTTCATGGTGCGGCCCGAGTCGTCGCCGTACCACCAGAAGCGGACGCCCTTGTGCGCCGACCAGTCGTGGGCCGGCTTGTCGGCGGCGTAGTCGTGGCTGAAGCCGCCGTAGCCGCTGATGTCGTACGCGCCTTCGAGGACCTTGGCGCCCTCGGGGGCGTCCACGCGCTCCTTGAGTTCGAGCTTCGGGTGGTCGTCCGTGTCGCCGCCCCAGGTGAAGATGCCCTCGGCGGGCTGCGAGGCGAAGGGCACCTCGCCCTCGAAGCGGTCGACGGGGGTGGGGGCGGGGTCGTCGGCCGCGGCGGAGGCCGCCGTGGTGCCGGTCAGCGGCAGCAGACCTGCCGCGAGCGCCGACACGGCGAGTAAGGCCGCCCGTCTCCTGCGGCTTCTGCGGCCCGATCCGGTGGTGGAGTCGGTGTGACGCAAGGTTCCCTCCCGGTGGTCCCGTTGCGGGTGCTGGTGGTGCGTCGTGTCGTGCCTGGTGTGTCCTGGCGTTGCTAAATTCAAGGCTTGAGTTAAAGGGGGAGGGGTGGGGGCGTCAAGGGTTCGGAAAGTAAAGGGAGTTGAGGCCGGGTCGGCTGCTTGTGACCGATTGACAGGCGGGGCGTCGCCCCCGATCGTTTGCTTCGGGGTGTGGCACCGGACGGTTGGGGGACCGCGATGAGGTGGCAGGGGGGCGCGTCGTCCGACGACGCGGAGCGGCAGGGGAGCGGCGGGTTCGGCCCGCCTCCGGCAATGCCACCGGTACCGCGGACGCCGCCAATGCCGCCTGCGCCACCGATGCCCCCGGACCCGCCCGCCGTGGACCCGCCCTCCGTGGATCCGCCCTCCGCCGGGCCGGGTGCTGCCGGTCCGGGTTCCGCTGGGTCGGGTTCTGCCGGGCCGGGTTCCGCCGGGCCGGGTTCTGCCGAGTCGGGTTCCGCTGGGCCGGGTTCCGCCGGGCCGGGTTCTGCCGAGTCGGGTTCCGCCGAGTCGGGCTCTGCCGAGTCGGGTTCCGCCGTGCCGGGCTCTGCCGAGCCGGGCTCTGCCGGGCCGGGTTCCGGCGGGCCGGCCTCCGCTAGGCCAGCCTCCGCTGGGCCGGGCCCTGCCGAGCCGGGCCCTGCCGAGTCGGGCTCCGCCGAGCCGGGCTCCGCCGAGCCGGGCCCCGCTGGGCCGGGTTCTGCCGGGCCGGGTTCCGTCGAGTCGGCCCCCGTCGAGCCGGGATCCTTCGGACCGGCCCCCGTCGAGCCGGGATCCTTCGGGCCGGTTCAGGAAGTCGCCTTCGGGCCGCCCGAGCGGCCTGCCCGGCCGCCCGCCGGGCCCGCCGATCCGGCGCGCGCCGTCGCGGCGGGGCTGCTCAACCTCAGCGGGCTCGGCCTCGGGTACGTCCTCGTGCGCCGCCGCCTGCTCGCCCTGCTCTGCGTCGCCGGGACGGCCGCACTCCTCACCCTCGCGCTGCCCGCCGACCCGGACGGCGTACCCGAATGGGCGCTGATCGGCTACGCGGTGCTGCTGCTCGCCGCCGTCGCGGACGGCGCGCGGCGCGGACTGCGGGCACCCACGACCGCCGTACAGATCAAGCCCGTTGTGGCCGTCGCGCTCGGTGTCGTGCTGCTCGCCGTGCCCGTCGGGGGCGCCGTCGCGTACGACGGGCTGCGCGACAACGCCGTCGAGAACATGCTGCTCGACCGGCTCCACCGCGCCGACACCCTCGTCAAGAACGCCTCGGACCGCGACTTCGCGGACGCGCGCGGCGACTACCGCACCGCGCTCGACCGGTACCGCGCCCTCACCGAGGACCACCCGGACTCCAAGGCGGCGCACCGGGTGCACGGCAGCCTCGACACCTACTACAAGGCGGTGTCCGCGCCGTACGCCGACGGCGACTCCTGCGCCGCCGTCGCACCCCTCGAACATCTCCGGGAGGTGCCGCAGACGATCGACCGCGGCGTCCTCGGCTCCCTCGCGGCCTGGCCCGACAAACCGCTCGCCGCGTCGCTCCTGAAGTGCGGCACGGAAAAGCTCGGCACCGCCGAGTCCGACGGCAGGGGCGGCGAACTCGGCCAACTCCTGCGCGCGTTCCCGAAGTCGGCGCAGGCCGGCCAGGTGGGGCCCGCCGTGCGCGCGGCCGTCGACCGGCGCGCGGGCGAGCTGAAGGGAGCGGAGCCCTGCCCCGCCACCCGGGCGCTGCGCCGTATCGGCGACACCGCGGAGCAACTGCCCGCCCCCGTGCCCGCGCAGGTGCGCGGCAGGGTCGCGACGGCGGTGGAGGACGGCACGTACGCCTGCGGCATCGACCAGTTCGAGGACAAGAAGTTCGGCGCCGCGCGCACCTCGCTGACGGACTTCGCGAGCACGTACCGCAGCGACGAGCGGCGGGCCCGCGCCCAGCAGGTCGCCATCGCCGCCGAGATCGCACAGCTGCGCCCGGCTGCGGGGGACCGGCTGCCGCCGAAGGCCGCGCCGGGCGGCTCCCGCATGGAGATGGTGATCAGCAACGACGGCCCCGACCCGGTCGAGGTCCTGTACACCGGACCGGTCACGGGCCGGATCACCATCGCCGCCTGCGGGTCCTGCAAGACGTACCCGAGCGAGGCCGCGGGCCGCGCCAAGGCGTGCAAGGCAAGCGGCAAGGGCTACCCGAAGAAGACGCTGCGGCTGCCCGCGGGCACGTACCACTTCCTGCACAAACCGGGCGGCGCGAGCGGTACCGCGCGCGGCCGGGCCGCGGGCGGCAGCATCCAGCCCGGCTACACGTACACGCAGTGCAGCTTCGTCGTCACGGACGAGTCCGGTACGCCGCTCTAACGCCGGGTTACCTGCTCTGACCTGCGTAAACGATGCTCGTGCGACCCCCTGGTGAAGCGCTTATAAAAGGTGGTTACACTCACTTGCTCGATACAAGCAACTGCATGTGAAGCCATTGCATGTGAGCGGAGAGGCGGGACATGGGCAAGGGGACGGTCCATGACCGTGCGGCATCGGATGACATCCCGGAGACGGGAAGCGTGGGTACCGAGGAGGCCGCGGAAGGACTCGGCAGCCAATTGGTCCGGTTCTCGAGACTGCTGACTGCCTACCGGCAGAAGGCCAGGCTGGAGAGCCGGTCCGGCGAGCGGGTCCTGCTGGCCAAGCTGGTGCGCGACGGCGAACGCCGCGCCACCGACCTGGCCGCCGCGACCTTCCTCGACCTGTCGACGGTCAGTCGGCAGGTTCGGGCCATGGTCGACAGGGGACTCGTCGAACGGCGTCCCGACCCGGAGGACGGACGGGGTGCGCTGCTGCGCGCCACCGCCGCCGGGGAGGTCGCGTTCGAGGAGTACCGGCGCCAGCGCGACGCGGGATTCGCGAAGCTGCTGGAGCCCTGGTCGCCCGAGGACCGGTACCAGCTGATCCGGCTGCTCTCCCGCCTCAATGACGATCTGGAAGAGTTTGAATACGCGCGTCACGAGCCCGGGCACGTACCCGGTCCCGGTGGCGAGCAGGGAGCAACGCAAGAATGACTGAGGCCGTGTCCGCGTCCCGCGGAGACACCGCTGCCCAAGCAATATCCACCCCTCCGAAGACCCCCATGTCCGGTGCTCTGAGCCACCGGCAGATCCTCACCATCCTCAGCGGCCTGATGCTGGGGATGTTCCTGGCCGCTCTCGACCAGACCATCGTCTCCACCTCGATCCGCACCATCGCGGACGACCTCGACGGCCTCAGCCAGCAGGCCTGGGCGACGACGGCGTACCTGATCACGTCGACGATCGCCACGCCGCTCTACGGCAAGCTGTCCGACCTGCACGGCCGCAAGCCGTACTTCCTCGCGGCGATCACGATCTTCATCGTGGGCTCGGCGCTGTGCACCTTCTCGACGTCGATGCCCGAACTCGCCGCGTTCCGCGCGGTGCAGGGCATCGGTGCCGGTGGTCTGATGTCGCTGGCGCTCGCGATCATCGGCGACATCGTGCCGCCGCGCGAGCGGGCCCGGTACCAGGGCTACATGCTCGCCACCTTCGCCACGTCCAGTGTCGCGGGGCCGCTCATCGGCGGCGCCCTCGCCGGTCAGGACAGCATCCTCGGCGTCACCGGCTGGCGCTGGGTGTTCCTGGTCAACGTGCCGATCGCGATCATCGCGCTGTTCGTCGTCGCCAAGGTGCTCAACATCCCGCACGTCCGCCGCGACCGGCGGATCGACTGGTGGGGCGCCTTCACCATCGCGCTCGGCGTCGTACCGCTGCTGCTCGTCGCCGAACAGGGCCGCGAGTGGGGCTGGGGCTCCACGGGCTCGATCGTCTGCTACGTCCTCGGCGGCGTCGGCATCGTCTCGTGGATCCTCGTGGAGCGCCGGGTCGGCGACGACGCGCTGATCCCCATGCGGCTGTTCCGCAACGCCATCTTCAGCAAGACCAGCTTCCTGTCCGTGCTGATCGGCGCGGGCATGTTCGGCGGCATGCTGATGATCCCGCAGTACCTCCAGATCGTGAAGGGCGCGAGCCCCACCAAGTCCGGTCTCGAGATGCTGCCGCTGATGGCCGGCATGATGATCGCGTCCATCGTCTCCGGCCAGATCACCGGGAAGACCGGCCGCTACAAGATCTTCCCGACCATCGGCACCCTCTTCATGGTGGCGGCGCTGCTGCTCTTCCACTTCAAGGTCGAGTGGGACACCCCGCTGTGGGAGACCATGCTCTACATGGGCCTGTTCGGGCTCGGCCTGGGCTGCTGCATGCAGACGCTGGTGCTCGCGGTGCAGAACGCGGTGCCGCCGCAGGACATGGGTGTGGCGACCGCCTCGTCCACGTTCTTCCGGCAGATGGGCGCCACCGCCGGTACGGCGATCTTCCTCTCCGTCCTCTTCTCGAACGTCGGCGACAAGATCTCCGAGGCCTTCAGGTCGGCCGCGAAGACCGCGGACTTCCAGGCCGCGCTGCACGACCCGTCGGTCGTCTCCGACCCCGCCAACAAGCCGGTCCTCGACATGCTCAAGGGCTCCGGCGGGGGCGGCGACGTGCTGTCCGACTCCTCGTTCATCCAGCACCTGGACCCGCGCCTCGCCGAGCCGTTCAAGCAGGGCTTCGCCGACGCCATGCACGTGGTGTTCCTGATCGCGGCGGGCGTCATCGTCCTCGCGTTCCTGATGGTCCTGTGGACCAAGGAGGTCCCGCTGCGCAAGATGTCGGGGCTCCAGGCGCGCGAGGCGGCGGAGAACGGCGAGGCGCCGCCCGCCGAGGGCCCGGCCCCCGCCGACGACCCGGCCGCGGACGCCGCGCCGGCGGCGCCCGTACCCGCCGTGGCCACGCCGCTCGACGCGAGCTCGGGCATCAGGGGCTACGTCCGCGAACGCGACGGCTCGCCGCTCGTGGGCGCGGTGGTCACGCTGATCGACCTCCGCGGCGGTCAACTGGGCCGTACGACGACGGGTCCCGACGGCGCGTACGCGCTCGGGGCGCCGGCCGGCGGGACGTACGTCCTGATCGGTTCCGGTGGCTCCCGGCAGCCGCAGGCCACGACCCTGACGGTCGGCGAGGGCTTCCTCGACTTCGACCTGATGCTGGCCGGGGCCGCAGGACTGACCGGCACCGTCGTCGCGGCGGCGGGCGAACTCCCGGTGCCCGGCGCGCTGGTGATCGCCACCGACGTGCGCGGCGAGGTGATCGCGTCCGGCGCCGCCGACGCGGAGGGCAACTTCGCCTTCGGTGACCTGGCGCCCGGCAGCTACACCCTCGCGGTCAGCGCGGAGGGCCACCGGCCCACGGCCCTCCCGGTCGAGGTCGCGAACGGCGCTCCGAACCGCTGCGAGGTCCGGCTCGTCCCCGGCGCCCGCGTCCACGGCGTGGTCCGCGGCGCGAGCGGCGACCCGCTGAACGACGCCCGCGTCACGCTGCTCGACGCCGCGGGCAACACGGTCGGCACGGCGGTCACGGGCATCGACGGCGTCTACGCCTTCGACGACCTGGACGCCGGCCAGTACACCGTCGTCGCCAGCGGCTACGCCCCGCAGGCCCTCCCGCTGAGCCTCAACGGCAACGGCAGGAACGACGCGGACGTGGAGCTGAGCCACTGAGTCGCGGAGCCGGCAGGTAACGAGGGCCGTGGCCCGGCACCCGGGAAACCGGGCGCCGGGCCACGGCCTTTCGGCGTTGTGTCGGCAGGTTGTGTCGGCAGGGGGGGGGAGGGGCCTCAGCAGGCGCCGAAGTCCTGCCACACGCCCCACTCACCGGTGGTGCCGGGCTCCTCGCCCGTCGTCCACCACTTGGCCTTCCAGGTGTGGCCCTTGTGCGACACCTGCTGTCCGCCGGTGTAGACCGCGCTCTTGGACCAGGCCGCCGCCGTGCACTGGTTGCCGCTGCCACCGGTGACGGTCAGGGAGTACGTCGCCGTGTGCGCGGCCGAGGGGCTCGCGCCGCTGACGACCAGGTTGTACGTGCCATTGACCGCCGCCGAGGTCGTGGTGATCTTCAGCGTCGAACTGCCGCCCGCCGTCACGGAGCTGGGGCTGAGCGTGGCGGTGACCCCGGCGGGCGCCCCGCTGACCGTGAGGTTCACGCTCTGGGCCGAACCGGCGGTGACCGCGGTCTTCACGGTGGCCTCGGTGGAGCCGCCCGCCGTGACCGTCCCGGAGGCCGGGCTCGCGCTCAGCGAGAAGTCGTTGCTGGGCGCGGTGCTGCCGCTGGTGAAGGGCGCGAAGATGCGCGAGAAGTCCCAGGTGTTCTGCTCGATGCCGGAGCAGCCGTCGGCGGCGGCGCCGCCGGGGCAACTGCCGTTGTCGCGCTGGAGCGCCCAGAAGGAGATCATGTTGATCCCCTTGGCGACCGCCCAGTCGTACACCGTCCTGGCGTTGGCGAGCGTGAAGGTCTCGGCGGGGCCGAAGTCGTCGACGCCGGGCATCTCGGTGATGCCGATCATGCCCCACAGCTGGGCCGGGGTCTTGCTCGGGTACAGCGTGGCGAGCTGGTCGTACAGGCCCTGCGCGGCGGTCTGGGTGTCCTTCGCCATGTCGTGGGACGCGTTGTCGTAGTAGTCGAACGTCATGATGTTCGCGACGTCGACCCGGGCGCCGTTGGTCACCGCGTTCTTCAGCACGGCGAGACCACTGGCGGCGAGGCCGTGGGTGGTCGTCGGCAGGGTGTACGAGATCTCCAGCTTGCGGCCGTTGGCGGCGGCCCAGTCCTGGACCTTCTTGATCGCCTTGTTCCGCCGGTCGATGCCCGCGCTGTTGTCCAGCGAGTCGACCTCGATGTCCATGTCGAGCCGGGGGATGTCGTACGTCGTGACGACCTTCTGGTACACGGCCGCGATCTGGTCGACATCCGTACAACTGTCGGCGATCTCGGTCCCCGTGGTGTCGGCGGTGTAGCCGCCGAAGGACGGGATGACGTCGCCGCCGCGGCCCTGCATCGTCTTGATGTCGGCGCCGAAGGACGACGCGGCGATCGGCAGCGAGGTGTCGCCGTTCCAGTACGCGGTGCAGGAGCCCTTCGTCGCGGTCTGGAGGAACGCCATCGTCAGGTGCTTGGCACCGGACTGGGCGCTGAGGGCGGCCGGACTCTCGCCCGTCCACGACTCGAAGTACGGGGCGAAGACATGGGCGGGCAGCGGCGTCGCGGCCTGCGCGGGGGCACCCGCGACCGCGGTCAGGCCCAGCGCGGCCACCGTGGTGACGGCGGCGGTGAGAGCGGCTCTGAGAGAGCGGATACGTCTCATGACCATCCAAGAGGTGAGGTTGCGCCAACTGGGGTGTGACGCACTCGAGTTGCCCTACGGATAGTCCTGTGATCATGCACCGGTCAATGGTCCGGACCAAATGAGGACTAGACCAATGTGGCGGGTGTGCGGCACTCCACGACGCCTGAAGATGCGCGGCGCGCCTCACGTCCGCTGGTCAGAAGCCCGCGCTCGCACGCCGGGCCGTTCCGTGAGGCCCTCGCGACCTCAGAGCCAGTCCCGGCGCTTGAAGATGATGTCCGCGCAGTGATCCACCCGGATTCCAGCCCGTGTCGGTGTCGGCGTGCGGGGTCGATGGCCGTGCGCCCGCCGTGTTCCGTTTGTCGGCCTGTGGCAAGTGACAGAGGCGATGCATGCAGCTCAGTTTGTCAAGTGTCCCTTGAGACCTGAGGACTTGGCGCTCTAGCCTCTTGGTGGAGGCGTTGGGACCAAGCGCCGCGTCAAGACCGGCTGCTGTCCGCGCCCTGCCGTGCCTCCCAGTCCACGAGGCGTCTGATCGCGTGTGGTTCGCATGCCTGCTGGGGCCGCTGATCGCCGACAGATGTGGCTCCGGCTCCCGTCTGCTGCCGTCCGGGGAGTCACCGGGCCGTGGGCAGACATCCGCGCGGGACCCGGGACTGGGGAGTGCCCGTCCCGCGCACGCGACGGCCGCTGCCGCTCCGCTCTCGCCGGTGGCGGCCGTCGCGCACGCGGCGACGCGCGGCTCCGACCGCCCGAGGACGGCAGGTCAGGGGCGTTCCGACGGGGCATTCCGACCGGGCATTCCCGCACGGCAGGCACCGTGCTCGCGGGGCCGCGGAATGTGTCGCGGCGGACGCGCTCGGGCCCGGTCGATCGAGTCGCACGACCCAGCTGGATCCGTTCATTCCGCGCACTGCAACAGTCCGATTCCGGCGCTGCGCGGCACTTTCTCTCCGGCGGCACGCCGCGGGCCAAGGGGGCGGCAGACTGCGCCCATCCCCGAGCGGCGGTGTGCAGGGATGCGGACGAAGGGCGAGCGTGAGCGATGAGCCGGGACGAGGCAACCTGCCGACAGTGAAGTCGAGGACGGTGCGCCGCCGTACCGAGATCGTGGAGGTCCTGCGGCCGTTCGCCGGGCCGGCGCGGCTGGTGACCCTTACGGGGGTCGGCGGGGTGGGCAAGGGCATCGGCCAGCAGACCTGGGACACCATCGGCCGGGCCCAGATCGGCCTGCCCGGCCTCCTCGCCGCCCGCCGAGCCTGCGAACGCCAGGCCCGAGAGATTGCCGGGGACCCCGTGTACGAGACGGCCTTCCGCAAGGGGCTGGCGGACAGCCTCGACGAAGGCCTGGCCTACGCCCTGCACCAGCGGGATGCCCACCCTCGGAATGGTGATCAGTGACGATCAATTGGCTGACGGGCGGCGTCGAACGGCGCTTGCCGAGGATCAGGTGACGGTCCAGTCGCGGAGCTGACGCGCGGTTCCGGCGACGCCGAGGCGGTCCGAGGCGGCGTCGCGCACGAGCTCGACCGCGGCCTTGGGCGGGTAGTCGAGGTGCTGGCCGTGGAGCAGCAGGTAGGCCTCGGTGGAGTGCCAGGCGAACGCGGCGTTGGAGTGTTCCAGGCAGGGCAGCTTCGTCAGTGTCTGCAGGAGCGCCGCAGCTTTCAGGTGCAGTGACCCGTAGATGTCGTGCTCCAGGGCGCGCGCGTTCACGCGCGCCACCGCCGCGTACAGCGGCCCGTAGTCGTCGGCCTGCGGATCGCCGTCGAGGAGCTCGGCGGCGTGGAGGAGGAACTGGACGTCGAGCGGGTGCCGGGGGCCGGGCTGGGTCACGCGGCGTGCCCCTGCCCCGGCCGCTGCGCCTCGAGTTCGCGGCGCGCGCGCTGCTCGGCGGCGCGCTGCTCGGGGCTCGGATCCAGGTCGTCGGCGTCGCTGAACGCGGCTCCGCTGTGCGCCATGGACGCCCGGAAGTTGCTCAGGAAGGACCGCTCGACCGCGGTCGCCCTGTCGTAGGCGGCCGACAGGATGTACTCCTGCAGCGACATGTTCTGCTGCCGCGCCGCGGTCTCGATGGCCTCGCGCTGCGCCGGGTCGGGGAATCGCAGGTTCAGGGCCTTCGGGGAGCTTCCGCCATTCGTCATGGTACCGATGGTACTACTGGCCCCACGGCGGATCCAGTGGCCGCGTACGTGCAGCGCAGTGGCACGCTGACCAGCATCTACAGGCTTGTCCCGCAATTGTCGCCGGCACCGTCGGAGATCGTCATCGTCCTTCCTGTAGCGGCATGGGCGTCGCTCGTGCTGCATGACGCGGCGAGGTCCGTTCAGTCTGCGCACTGCCGCGGTCGCGTTCCGGCGCTACCGGGCACTTTCTCTGCAACCGCACGCCACGCGCCGAAGGGCGGCAGACTGCGTTCCTGTTCCCGTGCGGTGCCACTGCGCCTGCTCGACCTCGTGCGCCTGCAGTGCCCCGGGTCCGCCATTTCTCCCACGCTCCGTGCGAGTTGAGGAAGTCGTTCGCGTTCGGTGTCCGTGGCTGGGGCGGGGCCGGAGCGTATGCACCGCTCGTCGTCCGGCGCCGCCGATGAAGAGGCAGTGGCCCGCCACGGTCCCGACTCCAGACGCACCTCCAAACTCGCCCGCCAAATCACGTCCCAACGCGGTGTGTTCGCGCATCTCGAGCGGGGCTCCGAGGTACGGGACCAGCGAGGGGCGCCTCATCCACCCAGTCTCGCCCCGCGGACACCAGGCGTCCCGATCGCGCCATGCGACAGCCGTGTTCAGGACACGTTCACAACTTCTCCTTGAATTGATTACAAAGCCGGGAGAGCTTCTGTGCGATCACAGCGCACGACTTCGTGTCTTTCAGGGGGAAGATTCCGTTGACCGTCCGCACTCCGCCTTGGACGACTGGGAGAAGTTCCGGGCCAGTTGGGCGGAGATGCCGCGCGACACGTACATGGCCGACCAGGGCCGCTACCGCACCCGCCGCCACGCCACCTTCGCCGCCAGCGAGGGCGGCGAAGACGTGGTCGTCATGCCGCATCAGCCGCACTACCAGACCCTCGACTACAACGAGCTCAACGGTGGCGTCGCCCGCCACTACGAACCGATCGAGGACCGCATCCGTCAGGGCAGCACATTCCAGAGCCTCCTCCGGCTCGGCGCGGAGACCGCCGGGGCCCTGGCTCCGCTGTCGAAGTGGCACATCGAGGCCCACCAGTTCCGGATCACCGCCCACGCCGCCGAGAGCGGCCTGCCCACTCCGGAGGGCATCCATCGTGACGGGGTCACCTTCGTGCTCATTACCCTCGTCGACCGGGACAATGTCACCGGCGGCGCCAGCACCGTGTACAACCTGGAGAAGCAGCCCCTCACCTCGTTCACCCTCGGCGAGCCGGGCGAGCTGCTCCTCGTCAACGACGAGCGGGTCTTCCACGGGGTGAGCCCCGTCGCGCCGGCCGACACATCCCGCCCCGGCCACCGCGACGTACTCGTCATCACCTACCGCCACGCCAACTGACCACATCCATCCCGGCAGAAGGACCTTGTCATGGCCGAAGTCATCGCCGTCGCCGTCATCACCGTCCTCGCGGTCATCAGCCCCGGCGCCGACTTCGCCATGATCGTCCGCAACAGCTACCTCCACGGCCGCACCGCCGGGCTGCTGTCCGCGGCGGGCATCAGCCTCGGCGTCCTGGTCCACGTCGCGTACACCATGCTCGGGATCGGGCTCCTGCTGTCCCGCACGCCCGCGCTGTTCACCGTCGTCAAGATCGTGGGCGCCTGCTATCTGGTCTGGATCGGCTACAAGACCTTCTCCGCCCGAGCCGAGATCGAGACCTCGGCGAGCCCCGACGCGCCCGCCCTCACGTCCGTGCAGGCGCTGCGCACCGGCTTCCTCACCAACGCGCTCAACCCGAAGACGATGCTGTTCGTCGTCAGCACCTACACCCAGGTCGTCCACCACGACACCCCGCTGCTCCAACAGACCGGCTACGGCCTCTTTATGGCCTTGGCCCACCTCGTCTGGTTCAGCCTCGCCGCCGCCCTCTTCTCCTCCGCCGCCCTGCGCACCAGGATGCTCCGCCGCCAGGTCGCCCTGAACCGCGGCATCGGGACCGTGCTTGTCGCTCTCGGCGTCTCCCTTGTCTTCGCCTCGGCCTGACAGTGCGAGGAGCCGGCGCGGGGTGACGTCCACCGGCGTGGAGCCTGTGATCATGCGGTCGGCACACGTGCGCGTGCCGACCGGTCCGGCAGACAGGCCACTTCGCGGCAGCTCGCGCGGGCAACGATGACCGTCAGGGTGCCGATGGAGGCCGGTCGGTCGATCACAACCAGGACCGTTCCTTTGCGCTGAAGGTGGGCGAACAGGTCGCGCAGCGAGGGTTCGCTGTCGGGCAGCGGCTTGTCGAAGGTGGTGCGGTGTCCGTCTCCCAACGGCTTCCTCACCAGTTGCAGCGCATCATTCGCGCGAGTGGGGGTCCAACTCCCCGGCATCCGGGAACGCGCGGAGGCCCGCTCTGGGCCGGAGGCGCCAGGAGATGTCGGCGTAGCAGGCGGCTGCACTCTCACCGGCCTCGCGTCGGCCGCCGGGCAGGAAGAGGAACTGGCACCCATGCTGAGGAAGGGCTGAGGAAGGCGAGAGGGGTGCAGCGATGCGTTGTTCACTGTCCGTGTTGGCCAGTGTCTCCAGCGGGCTACGGCGAGGAAGAAGTGATCCGGATGGAGGGCTCGCGCTGGGGGGCGGTCGGTCAGAGTTCCGCGCGTCTCGGGGCCCGGCCGGACCGGTCAGGGTCGCTGCGCTTGCGTCTGGAACTCGATTACTCAGAGCCAGTCCCGCCGCTTGAAGATGAGGTACAAACTGGTGCATACGCCCGCCATCAGGAGCATGGCGAAGGGGTATCCGAACACCCAGTGCAACTCCGGCATGTGGTCGAAGTTCATGCCGTAGATCGTGCCGACCAGGGTCGGCGCGAAGAGGATCGCCGCCCATGAGGAGATCTTCTTGATTTCCTCGTTCTGTTCGAAGCCGGCCTCCGCCAGCGCCCGCATCTCCGCGTTCTGCTGCTGCGTCACCAGCGTCGCGTTCACCGTGAGGATGTCGGTGAGGGCCTGGCGGAAGGAGTCGACCCGCTCGCTGGTGTGCGTGACGTGGTCGGCCACGTCGCGGAGGTAGCGCTGGAGTTCCTCGTCCGTGCCGTACTTGGCGAAGCCCGCCATCAGGCCGTGCAGCATGCCGACGAGGGGGCGGGTCGCGCGCTGGAACTCGACCATTTCGCGGGAGAGTTCGTAGATGCGGCGGGAGACCTCGGGGGCGCCGGAGAAGACCTCCGTCTCGATCTCGTCGACATCGTTCTGGACGCCCTCCACCACCGGCGCGTAGCCGTCGACCACCGCGTCCAGGATCGCGTACAGGACCGCCTCCGGGCCGAGGCGCAGCAGGTCCGGGGCCGACTCCATGCGGCGGCGGACCGCCGACAGGTCGGGGGCCGCGCCGTGGCGGACGGTGATGACGAAGTCGGCGCCCACGAACACGTGCAGCTCGCCGAAGTCGACCTCCTCCGGCGCGTCCAGGTAACGGGCCGCGCGCAGGACGACGAAGAGGGTCTCGCCGTAGCGCTCCAGCTTCGGGCGCTGATGCGCCTCCAGCGCGTCCTCCACCGCGAGGCCGTGCAGGTCGAACTCGGCCGCCAGCGACTTGAGTTCGGCGTCGGAGGGGCGGGCGAGGCCGATCCACGCCATCGTGTCCGGCTTCTCGCGCAGCTGCCGGTAGGTGTCCGTGAGGGTTTCCGGGGTCGCGACCCGCACCCCGTCCCGGTACAGCGCCGTGTGCACCACGCTGCCCTGCTCCTGCGGCGCCGGCTCGTCGGCGGGCGTGGCGGACGGTGTCGAGGGCGGGGGAGTCGAGGCGGTCGACCGGCGCCAGGAGTAGCGGCGCGGGCCACCGTTCTCGTTCCTGCCGGCTCGTCCCTGCCGTCGTGGCATCGCCGCCTCCCTCCGAGGTCGTACTGACGGGTCCCCGGAAGGGTAACCAGCGAAGATGACGGCGCCGCGCAGCGCATCGCGGACAGCATGTGACCTATATCGCCACTACCTTTCCCATATGACGACGAAGCCGATGACCGCCCGCGCCCTGGGGCGCGCCACGCTGGAGCGCCAACTTCTGCTCGACCGGGCCCCGCTGGGCGTCGAGGACGCCGTGGACCGGCTGCTCGGACTGCAGGCGCAGGAGGTCAGGCCGCCATATCTCGCGCTCGCCGCGCGCCTCGCCGATTTCACGCCCGCCGCGCTCTCCGCCGCTCTGGAGCAGCGCCGCCTGGCCCGGCTCGTCACCATGCGCTCCACCATCCACCTGCACATCGCCGACGACTGCATGACCATTCGGCCCCTCGTGCAGTCCGCCCGTGACCGGGAGTTGCGGATGTTCCGCAAGGGGCTCGTCGGCGTCGATCTCGACCGGCTGCGCGAGCTGACGCGCGCGTACGTTGAGGAGGAGCCGCGCACCCCGAAGGAGATCCGGGAGCTGCTCCTGGAGCAGTGGCCGGACGCCGACCCGCAGGCCCTCACCATCGCGGCCCGCGGCTGCCTCCCGCTCGTCCAGGTCACCCCGCGCGGACTGTGGCGGCGCAGCGGCGGGGTGCGGCTGACCACCGCCGAGCAGTGGTTCGGCCGGCCCACCGAGCCGGCGCCCGACCCCGACGACACGATCCGGCGCTACCTCGGCGCCTTCGGGCCCGCCTCCGGGAAGGACTTCCAGCAGTGGGCCGGTATCACCCGCACCAAGGAGGCCTTCGAGCGGCTGCGGCCCGAGCTGGTGACCTTCCGCGACGAGCACGGCGTCGAGCTGTTCGACCTGCCCGACGCGCCCCGGCCCGACGAGGACACGCCCGCACCGCCGCGCCTGCTGGCCGAGTTCGACAACCTCCTCCTCTCGCACGCCGACCGCACCCGCGTCGTCCACGAGGTCGACCGCGGCAGCAACTGGCAGGTCAACACTTTCTACTTGACGTTCCTCGTCGACGGGTTCCTCGCCGGGCTGTGGACCTTGAAGGAGAACGGGGAGGCGGGCACCGTCGTCACCCTCGACCCCTTCAGGACCCTCACCCGCGCCCAGCGCGACGAACTCGTCGCCGAAGCCGAGCGCACCGCCGCCGTCCTGGAGGCGCCGGGCCCGGTCACCGTGGACTTCGGGACCGTCCGCCGCTGACGGCCCCGCTCAGGCCGCTCAGTCCGCTCAGTCCGCGCGGCCCGTCGCCGCCACCGTCACGCCGAGACCTATCAGCGCGAAGCCGCCCGTCCCGCCGATCATCGAGAGCCGCCGGTCGGAGCGCGCGAACCAGGAGCGCGCCGCCGACGCCGTGAGCCCCCACAGCGTGTCGGTGACCAGGCCTATGGAGATCGGGACCAGGCCCAGCAGCAGCATCTGCGCGGTCGCATGGCCCGCGTCGTGGTTCACGAACTGCGGGAGCACCGCCGCGAAGAACACGATGCCCTTCGGGTTCGTGATCCCCACGAGCGCGCCGTCGGCCACCGTGCGCAGATCGCCGCGCCGGGGGCCCGCCGGGCCCCGTATGTCCGAAACCTTCATGTCGCCCCGGTGCCGGAACGCCTGCACGCCCAGGTACACGAGATACGCGGCGCCCGCCAGCTTCACCGCGAGGAGCAGTGTCGCCGACCGCTCCACGAGCGCGCCGATCCCCAAGGCCACCGCCACCACCAGCAGGTACGAGCCGAGCACGTTGCCGAGCGCCGTCGCCACCGCCGTACGCCGCCCGTGCGCGAGCGCCCGCCCGATCACGAACAGCACGCTCGGCCCCGGAATCACGATCACCAGCAGCGACATCACCGCGAAGGCCATGTACCGGTCCATCGACACCATGTGCGCCACACTCCCCGCCCCTCGTCGCGTCCCTCACCCCACGCGGAACCTCACGACGACCATTGAAGCCCACCCCACCGACAATCACCGGGCTCGGTCGCCGCTACGGCAATATCCCGGCCCGCCGGGCCGCCACCACCGCCTCGCCCCGCGTATGCGTCCCCAACTTCCGCATCGCCGAGCGCAGATACCCCTTCACGGTCTCCGGGCGGAGCCCCAGGCGTACGGCCGCCGCCGCGTTCGTCGCGCCCGCCGCCACGCACGCGAGCACGTCGACCTCGCGCGGCGCCAGCGTCACCGGCGCCTCCGCGGGCCGCACCGGATCCGAAGCGGCCGCCAACTTGCCGCACACCGCCAGCAGCTCGCCCCGCAGCACCGGATCGACGAGCTTCGGCGCCAGGGCCCGCAGCGCCCCGTGCGCTTCCCTGACCTCCTCCCACGCCCCGGTGTCCGCCGGGTCGTCGGGGGCCGGGGCCCGCGTCACGGCCAGCAGGGACTGCACCTCGTCGCGGACCACGAGCGCCTGCTCCACGTCCCGCGCCGCCGCCATCGCCGCGTCCAGCGCCCGGTCGCCGAGCGGCCGGGCCGTGCGCAGCGCCCCGTAGAGGACACCCCGCACCCGGCGCCGTACGACGACGGGCACCGCGAGGACCGCCTGAAGGCCCTCCGCCGCGACCGCGGCGTCGTACTCGTGGCTGATGTGCCGCGAACCGTGGTAGTCGGTGACGGCGCACGCGCGGGCGAGGGTGAGGGCCTTGCCGCCCAGGCCGTTGCCCGCCGTGATGCCGAGGCCGTGCAGCGCGCCGGTCGCCGCGCCGCTGAGCTCGGCGATCCGTACCTGTCCCGGCGCCCGGCCCGCGCCCGCGGTAAGACCGCCGAACGCCACCGGAAGCCCCGTGCCCCGGCGCAGCCGCACCAGCGCCGCGCGCATCTCGACCGCCGCTGCGGTTCCCGAGCTCACCGTCCATCACCTCGCCGCGCACTGTTCACCCCCGTATGGGGGTGGTGAGACCTGCGTCACTCCCTACACGATGGCAGACACGGCCCGCGACGGTGCGGGACATGCGGTGGATCCCGGGCCACCCAAGGACATACGGAGCACACATGACGACGGCGAACGGACCCACGGAACAGTTCCGCACAGCCCGTGACTTCCTGTTGCGGCACGCGCGGGACTACGAGTCGGCGTACGAGGGCTTCTCCTGGCCCCGTCCCGAGCGGTTCAACTGGGCCCTCGACTGGTTCGACGTCGTCGCCGACGGCAACGACAAGACCGCCCTGCACATCGTCGAGGAGGACGACAGCGAGGCGCTGTTCTCCTTCGACGCGCTGCGGCGCCGCTCCAACCAGGTCGCCAACTGGCTGCGCGGGCACGGCGTGGGCGCGGGCGACCGGGTGCTGCTCATGCTGGGCAACCAGGTCGAGCTGTGGGAGGTCATGCTCGCCGCGATGAAGCTGCGGGCCGTCGTCATCCCCGCCACGCCGCTGCTCGGCCCCGCCGATCTGACCGACCGCGTCGAGCGCGGCCAGGCCCGGCACGTCGTGGCGCGACCCGAGGACGTCGCCAAGTTCGCCGAGGTGCCGGGGGAGTACACCCGGATCGTGGTCGGCGCGGACCGCGCCGACGAGGGCTGGCTCCGCTACGAGGACGCCGCGGGCGCCGCCGACACCTTCGAGCCCGACGGGGAGACCCGCGCCGAGGACCCGCTGCTCCTGTACTTCACCTCCGGTACGACGGCCCGCCCCAAGCTCGTCGAGCACACCCACGTCTCGTACCCCGTCGGGCATCTGGCGACGATGTACTGGGTCGGTCTTCGCCCCGGCGACGTGCACCTCAACATCTCGTCGCCCGGCTGGGCCAAGCACGCCTGGTCGAACTTCTTCGCGCCGTGGAACGCCGAGGCCACCGTCTTCCTCTACAACTACACGCGCTTCGACGCGGGGCGCCTGATGGCCACGATGGACCGCGCGGGCGTCACGTCCTTCTGCGCGCCGCCCACCGTGTGGCGCATGCTCATCCAGGCCGACCTCACTCAGCTCCGCACCCCGCCCCGGGAGGTCGTGGCCGCGGGCGAACCGCTCAACCCGGAGGTCATCGAGCAGGTCGAGCGCGCCTGGGGCATCACCATCCGCGACGGCTTCGGGCAGACCGAGACGTCCGTGCAGGTCTCCAACAGCCCCGGCCAGCGCCTCAAGTCCGGCTCCATGGGGCGGCCGAGCCCCGGCTTCAAGGTCGAGCTGCTCGACCCGGTGACCGGTGCGCCGGGCGCCGACGAGGGCGAGATCAGCCTCGACCTCTCCGCCCGCCCGGTCGGCCTGATGGTCGGCTACCACGGCGACCCGGAGCGCACCGCCGAGGCGATGGCGGGCGGCTACTACCGCACGGGTGACATCGGCTCGCGCGACGCCGACGGCTACCTCACGTACGTGGGCCGCGCCGACGACGTCTTCAAGGCCAGCGACTACAAGATCAGCCCCTTCGAGCTGGAGAGCGCCCTGCTCGAACACGAGGCGGTCGCCGAGGCGGCCGTCGTGCCCGCCCCCGACGAGCTGCGGCTCGCCGTGCCGAAGGCGTACGTCGTGCTCGCGGAGGGGTACGAACCGGGTCCGGACGCCGCCAAGCTGCTCTTCGAGCACTCCCGCGCGGTCCTCGCCCCGTACAAGCGCGTGCGCCGCGTCGAGTTCGCCGAGCTGCCCAAGACGGTCTCAGGGAAGATCCGCCGCATCGAACTGCGCGAGGCCACCGCCAAGGGCTCGGCCGCCGAGTACCGCGAGGAGGACTTCAAGTGAGCCCCTTCTCCGGTCAGTTGTCGTACACGCACGGAACCAGCGAGGTGCCGCTCCTCGGCGACACCATCGGCGGCAATCTGCGCAAGACCGTCGCCGCCTGGCCCGAGCGCGATGCGCTCGTCGACGTGCCGAGCGGGCGCCGCTGGACGTACGCCCAATTCGGCTCCGACGTAGACGAGTTGGCGCGCGGGCTCCTCGCGCGCGGGATCGCCAAGGGCGACCGCGTCGGCATCTGGGCGGTCAACTGCGCCGAGTGGGTGCTCGTGCAGTACGCGACCGCGCGGATCGGCGCGATCCTGGTGAACATCAACCCGGCCTACCGGGCGCACGAGCTGGCGTTCGTGCTCAAGCAGTCCGGAGTCTCGCTCCTCGTCTCGTCGACCGAGCACAAGGGCACCGACTACCGCGAGCTCGTCCGGCAAGTGGCCCCCGAATGTCCGAAGCTGCGCGAACAGGTCTTCATCGGTACGGACAGTTGGCACGCCCTGGTGGCGGCCGCGAGCGCCGTCACCGAGGAGCAACTGGCCGACCGTGCGGCCGAGTTGTCCTGCGACGACCCGGTCAACCTCCAGTACACCTCCGGCACCACCGGCTTCCCGAAGGGCGCCACGCTCTCCCACCACAACATCCTCAACAACGGGTACTGGGTGGGGGAGACGGTCGGCTACACCGAGCAGGACCGGGTGTGTCTGCCCGTGCCCTTCTACCACTGCTTCGGCATGGTGATGGGGAACCTGGCGTGCACCTCGCACGGCGCCTGCATGGTCATTCCGGGCCCGTCCTTCGAACCGGTCGCCACCCTGCGAGCGGTGCAGCAGGAGCGCTGCACGTCCCTGTACGGCGTACCGACGATGTTCATCGCCGAGCTGAACCTGCCGGACTTCGCCTCGTACGACCTGAGCACCCTGCGTACGGGGATCATGGCGGGCTCGCCGTGCCCGGTCGAGGTGATGAAGCGGGTCGTCGCCGAGATGCACATGGCCGAGGTCTCCATCTGCTACGGCATGACCGAGACGTCGCCCGTATCGCTCCAGACCCGCCGTGACGACGACCTGGAGCGGCGCACCGGCACCGTCGGCCGCGTCCTGCCGCACATCGAGGTCAAGGTGATCGACCCGGTCACCGGCGTCACCCTGCCGCGCGGCGAACCCGGCGAGCTGTGCACGCGCGGATACAGCGTGATGCTCGGCTACTGGGACGAACCGGAGAAGACCGCCGAGGTCATCGACGCCGGCCGGTGGATGCACACGGGCGACCTCGCGGTGATCCGCGAGGACGGCTACGCGCAGATCGTCGGGCGGATCAAGGACATGATCATCCGTGGCGGCGAGAACATCTCCCCGCGCGAGATCGAGGAGTTCCTCTACGGCCACCCGAAGATCGCCGACGTACAGGTCGTGGGCGTGCCGCACGAGAAGTACGGCGAGGAGGTCCTGGCCTGTGTGATCCTGCGCGACCCCGCGGACACGCTCACGCTCGACGAGGTGCGCGCCTTCTGCCACGACCGGCTCGCGCACTACAAAATTCCCAGCCGGCTGCGCCTTCTCGAACGGTTCCCGATGACCGTGAGCGGGAAGGTCCGGAAGGTGGAACTTCGTGAAGGGTACGGGGAGTTGTAGAACGTACAACTGCAGATGGGGGGCTCACAGCTCCCTTCGCATGCACACCCTGGGCCACCGGTCCAGGCCGTGCTCCGCCTCGGCCGCGCGGATCGCGCGCAGGCCCGGCGTGAGTTCGGCTTCGGAGAGCCGGCGGAAGCCGAGACGCTCGTAGTACGGGGCGTTCCACGGGACGTCGGTGAACGTGGTCAGGGTGAGACCGGTCAGGCCCTGGTCGCGCGCGCAGTCGGCGGCGCACGCGAGCAGGGCCTGACCCACGCCGCGCCGCGCGGCGTCCGGGTGCACGGTGACCTGCTCGATGTGGAACGCGCCGTCGACGACCTCGGCGACCAGATACGCGACCACCTCCCCGGCGTCCTCGGTGGCGACCCAGGCGTGCCCCGCCCGCCGGAACCGCTCCAGCTCGGCGAGCGTGGGCGGCGCGTCGTCGGCCACGGCGGCCATGCCGACCGTACGGAAGATCTCGCCTCCGGCCGTCTCGATCGCCTGGAGGCGGGGCAGGTCGGCGGGCTCGGCGCTACGAATGATCACCGGGAAAGTATGTCGGGGCGGCGGCGCCTGCTCACCCGGATTGCGCGCCGCCCGCTCATCCGGATGGTGCGCCGCCCGCGATCAGCTCGTCCGCCGGGCTGTTCACCGGCTGCGGCACCCCGGCCAGGTCGAGGACGAACAGCGGGACGCCGAGTGTGTCGGCCCGGCTGCGGGCCGCGTCCGCGTAACCGGCCAGCGAGAAATAGGCGCAGACCGCGGACTCCGCCATCGACTTCAGCCACAGGCACTCCACGTCCCGCAGTGTCGCGGGCCGCACCGACGGCTCGACCTGCGCGACGACGCCGCTCGCCGCGAGCCCGATGCCGGAGGGCGGGCGCTGGTCGGCCCGGCGCACGTCGTCGTAGCCGAGCCAGTGCAGATACAGGGCCACGGCCGTCACGGCGTCGCGTGCGGTGCGGATGGCCACGGGCTGGAACGCGGGGCGCGGGGGCGCCGCCGTGCGCGGCAGCGGGATGTGGGCGGGCGGGGGCGCCTGGTCGTCGTGGACGGGGACGCGCAGCACGGAGCCGCAGTCGCAGCCCAGCTCCGGCCGGGGCCAGCGGTCGTGCCGGCCGCACATCGGGCAGCGCAGCGTCACCCAGTCGTCGTCCCAGGTGCGCTCGGAGACGGGGACGGGGGCCGCGCCGCGGACCATCGGCGGCGCGACGGGTGCGCCGCAGGCGCAGGGCAGGGCCCTGGGTGCGTACAGATGCTCGCGCCGGCAGGTGGGGCAGCGCAGGCGGGCGGGCTCGGTCACGGCAACTCCCCCTCGCTCCTGACCGGGAACGGATCGACGTCTGTCTCATCATCCACCTTGACGGCCTC
This sequence comes from Streptomyces sp. EDA2-14, assembly GCF_054963755.1. NCBI lineage: Bacteria > Bacillati > Actinomycetota > Actinomycetes > Kitasatosporales > Streptomycetaceae > Streptomyces > Streptomyces sp. EDA2-14. Next base: position 277,195 of record NZ_JBUEGE010000003.1, on the reverse strand, counting down.
CGAAGCCCCCCTCTACATTGCTTCCATATAGCAGAACCTAGTTTCCGCATTATGGAAGTACACGGAATTCAGAGCTCGCCGCGGGGCGCGACGGGAGCGCGAATCCGACAGCCGTAGCCGTACACAGACACAGCAGGAGTCGGGAGCACTCATGGCTCGAATGACCGCCGCCCGCGCGGCCGTTGAGATCCTCAAGCGCGAGGGCGTCACGAACGCGTTCGGCGTGCCCGGTGCCGCCATCAACCCCTTCTACAAGGACCTCAAGGAGAGCGGTGGCATCGACCACACGCTCGCCCGCCACGTCGAGGGCGCCTCGCACATGGCCGAGGGCTACACCCGTGCCAATCCGGGCAACATCGGTGTCTGCATCGGCACGTCGGGCCCCGCCGGAACCGACATGATCACCGGTCTGTACTCGGCGACCGGCGACTCGATCCCGATCCTGTGCATCACGGGCCAGGCGCCCACGCACCTCCTGCACAAGGAGGACTTCCAGGCCGTCGAGATCGCCGCGATCGCCAAGCCGGTCACGAAGATGGCCGTCACCGTCCTGGAGGCCGCGCAGGTCCCGGGCGTCTTCCAGCAGGCCTTCCACCTGATGCGCTCGGGCCGTCCCGGACCCGTCCTCATCGACCTGCCGATCGACGTCCAGCAGACGGAGATCGAGTTCGACCCCGAGACGTACGAGCCGCTGCCGGTCTACAAGCCGGCCGCGACCCGCGCGCAGATCGAGAAGGCGATCAAGCTCCTCGTCGAGTCCGAGCGGCCGCTGATCATCGCGGGCGGCGGCATCATCAACGCCGACGCGAGCGACCTGCTCGTCGAGTTCGCCGAGGTCACCAACACGCCGGTCGTTCCTACGCTGATGGGCTGGGGCACGATCCCCGACGACCACGACCTGAACGCCGGCATGGTGGGCCAGCAGACCGGCCACCGGTACGGCAACGCCACGTTCCTGGAGTCGGACTTCGTCCTCGGCATCGGCAACCGCTGGGCCAACCGCCACACCGGGTACAAGCTCGACGTCTACCAGGGCGAGCGCAAGTTCGTGCACGTCGACATCGAGCCGACCCAGATCGGCAAGATCTTCGCGCCGGACTACGGGATCACCTCCGACGCCAAGTCGGCGCTCGAGCTCTTCGTCGAGGTCGCCAAGGAGCTGAAGGCCGCGGGCAAGCTGCCGGACCGCTCCGCGTGGGTCGCCTCGCACCTGGAGCGCAAGGAGACCCTCCAGCGCCGGACGCACTTCGACGACATCCCCATGAAGCCGCAGCGCGTCTACGAGGAGATGAACAAGGCGTTCGGCAAGGACACCCGCTACGTCACGACCATCGGTCTGTCGCAGATCGCGGGCGCCCAGATGCTGCACGTCTACAAGCCGCGGCACTGGATCAACTGCGGCCAGGCGGGCCCGCTCGGCTGGACGATCCCGGCGGCGCTCGGTGTCTCCAAGGCGGACCCGGACACGCAGGTCGTCGCCCTCTCCGGCGACTACGACTTCCAGTTCATGATCGAGGAACTGGCGGTCGGCGCCCAGCACCGGATCCCCTACGTCCACGTTCTGGTGAACAACGCCTACCTGGGCCTCATCCGGCAGGCGCAGATCGGTCTCGACATCAACTTCCAGGTCAACCTGGAGTTCGAGAACCAGAACAGCCCCGAGCTGGGCGTCTACGGCGTGGACCACGTCAAGGTCGCCGAGGGGCTCGGCTGCAAGGCGATCCGCGTGACGGACCCGAACGAGCTGGGCACCGCCTTCGAGCAGGCCAAGAAGCTCGCGCAGGAGTACCGGGTGCCGGTCGTCGTCGAGGCGATCCTGGAGCGCATCACGAACATCTCCATGAGCCCGACGGCCGACATCAGCGCGGTCAAGGAGTTCGAGGAACTCGCGACGGAGCCGGGCCACGCGCCGACGGCCATCCGCCCGCTGAAGGTCTGATACGCGGACGACGTAGGAAGGGGTGGGGCCCGGTGTGGCCCCACCCCTTCGCGTGCGTGCGGTCGGTTCCGGCCGGACCGGAACAGGAAGTCCTCCACGAGCACCCGGACGCGCTGCCCAAGGGGCCGACCGGCAAGATCCTCAAGCGCGGGATCCGGCTGCCGTCCGCTGCCTCACCCCAGTTGAAGCGGCAGATCCCGCAGCCCGCGCAGCAGTGTGCCGGAGCGCCAGGTCAGCGACGCCGGGTCCGTGGCGAACGCCAGCGAGGGACGGCGTGCCAGCAGGCGCCGCAGGGCGATCTCGCCCTCGGCGCGGGCCAAAGGTCCGCCCAGACAGTGGTGCGGGCCGTGCCCGAACGCGAGGTGGGTGGGGCCGGTGCGGCGCAGGTCGAAGCGGTCGGGGTCGTCATAGTGCGCGGGATCGCGGGAGGCCGCGGCGAGGCTGACCAGGACGGCGTCGCCCGCGGCGACCGGTGTCCCCGCGAGGTCCAACGGCTCCGCGGCGAAGCGGAACGCGGTCGAGTGGACCGGCGTGTGAAAGCGCAGGGTCTCCTCGACGGCCGCGGCCGCGAGCCGGGGATTCGCGCGCACCAGGGCCAGTTGGTCGGGGTGCGCGAGGAGGCTGTACAGCGTGGCCGAGATCAGGCTGACGGTCGTCTCGTGCCCGGCGACGAGCAGCAGGAAGACCATGCCGAGGAGTTCGTCGCCCACGAGGTCGCCGCTTTGCCCGGCAGCCGCCAGTTCGCCGAGCAGCGTGTCGTCGGGATCGGTGGCCTTCTGGGCGGTCAAGTCGGTGAGCAGCCCGGCCAGTTGTGCGGAAGCCTTGGCGGCCGCCTCCTCGGAGGTGGGCATCACCAGCTCCCGCGACCACGCCTGGAAGAGTTCGCGCCCGTCCTCGTGTATGCCGAGAAGTTCGCAGATCACGGCGATCGGCAGGGGCAGCGCGAACGCGGCGACCGCATCCACGGTGCCCCGCTCGGGCAGGTCGTCCAGGAGGGCATCGGCGAGGGCTTCGACGCGCGGGCGCAGCGCGGTGATCCGCCCGGGCGTGAAGTGCCCGGCGACCAGTCTGCGCAGCCGTGTGTGGTGCGGCGGGTCGCTCTGCAGCATGTTGCGGCCGATGGCGTGGCCGCCGTCGGTCCGCCAGGTCGCCGAGTGGCGGATGTCGTTGCGCAACCGGGGATCGGTCATGGCCTCGCGCGCGGCGTCCCGCGTCACGACGAGCCAGCTCTCGCCGCTTCCGGGGACGAGCACACGATGGACCGGGCCGCGTGCACGCAGCGCCGCGTAGACGGGATGCGGATCGCGGGCCGGATCGAGACCGGCGGGCGCCAATTCTTCCAACGTGGGTGCTGCTGACATGAGTTGGCTCCCTCGGTTCGGTGGCGTGGCGGTCATCCGTGCAGGAGGTCGTCGATCGCGCCGCTCGCGGCGAGGGCCCCGGCCTGGGCGTGACCGGCACGCGCGGCGCCCGCCCTGCGGTGGTCCGCGGTCATGTTCCGGCCCATGGCGCGCCGCGCCGCCGCGTCGGGGGTGATGAGGGTGACGTCGCTTCCGGCCGCCGTCAGCGCGGCCGCCTGGCCGCGGGCGTGCGGGTGCGGTCCGACGGCGGACGGGAGGGGCACCACGGCGAGGACGCGCCGGTGGCCGCGGGCCAGTTCCAGCGGAGCGGTCGAGCGGCTGCCCCCGTCCATCCACCGCCGGCCGGCCACCGTGATCGGCGGCCACACCACGGGGACGGCGCAACTGGCGGCGACCGCCTCGATCAGGGGGACGCCCGACTCCCGGCCGAAGGCGTCCGGCTCTCCCGTGGCGGCGTCCACGACCGCGACGCGCAGGAGGCGCTCGGGCCAGTCCCGTACGCCGTTCAGCAGCGTGTGCACCGTGTCGAGGGCCGTCGACTGCGGGACGGTGCGCGACGCGAGCGCGGCCCGGCCGAGGCGCCGCACGGAGCGGTCCGGATCTCTCGACCCCAGTGCGGCCCGCAGGAAGCGGAGCGTTTGGCCGGTCGTGACCGCCAGTTCGACGCGGTCGGCGCCTGCGAGCTGGCGCTCGTACAGCTCCTGCGGCGACTCGCCCGACATCATGCGCGCGCCGAAGACGGCTCCCGCGGACGCGCCCGCCGTCAGGTCGACTCCGGCGGGGTCGAAGCCGGCCTCGGTCAGACCGGCCAGGACGCCGACCAGCCAGGCGCCGCCCACGGGACCGCCGCCGCCAAGCACCAGTGCCCGCTCTCCCATGCTCACTCCTCGCTCACCTCGTCGAAATGGGGAGTGCTCCCCGTTTCGACGGGACGATAGCATCATTACTGGGGACCACTCCCCGGATATCGAGGGCGGCGAGGGGAGTACGGCATGGGGAGTACGGGATGACCGACGGTGCATCCGGCACGGCGACGCGCCGGCGGCGTGACGCGCGACGCAACCGCGAGCTGCTCGTCGAGGCCGCGCGCGAGGTGTTCAGGGAGCAGGGCCTCATGGCGCCGCTCGACGCCGTCGCCCGTCGCGCGGGTGTGGGCAACGCGACGCTGTACCGGCACTTCCCGCGCCGCGCCGATCTCGTCGACGCGGTCTTCCGGGACCAGTTGAGCGACACGATGGCCGCCGGTGAGCGGGCCCGCACGGTCGCGGACGCGTGGGCGGGGCTGACCGGATATCTGGAGGTCGTCTTCACGGTGCTGGCCACGGACCGCGGTACGAACGACCTGATGACGACGAGCCTGGAAGGTGTGGCGGCCCTGGAAGCCGTTCATGCGCACAACCGTCGGACCCTGGAGGAACTGCTGAGGCGCGGGCAGACGCAGGGGTCCGTGCGGCCCGATGTCACCGTGCAGGACGTCCTGTTCGCGCTCGCCGCGCTCGGCCGCGCCGTCCCCGCGCTGGCCGACGCGGTCGCCCCCGACGCCTGGCGCCGACCGCTCGCCCTGCTTCTCGACGGCCTGCGCCCCGCGTCGCCGGAGGCGACGCTTCCGTCCCCAGCTCCGACACCCGGTCAACTCGACGCGACACTGGCGAAGTTGTGAACGGCGGCAGGCCCGGCGCGGTGCGCGCCGGGCCTGCCGGACCGTGAAGTTGTTGCCGTCCGACGGCGCGCGACTGGCGGAACATGCATGCGCGCCACCGGACGGAGACTGGGGACGCCCCATGGAGGGGCGATCTGGACGGGGACCGAAGAAACCCCCAACGGGGAGACCCCGTCAGGGGATTGGCTGGGACCGCGGCGGCTGTCGTACGACGGTTTCCCGCCCGCTCTCCCTCAGGTCGAGAGAGGAGCGGCAAACCTTCACCACCGCACTGGCTCGTACGCTGCACAAGCCGCCGCGGTCCTCGTCCGCCCGCAGCCGTTTCGCGTGACCACCCCTCATCCGGGTCGTGCGAACGGCGCGGGGCCTTGCGTACGGATTGACCTCCCGGCATCCCGTACGCAGTCTGGTGGCTCAGTCCTCGCGCAGGGCGCGGACCGCCTCCTCCACGCGCTTGCCGTAGTCGGCGTCGGCGGCGTGGAAGTGGGCCAGGTTCTTCTCGACGATGTCGTCGCGCGAGACCTGGGAGAGACCGCCCGCGATGTTCGCGACCAGGCGTCCCTTCTCGTCCTCCGACATCAGGCGGTACAGCTCGCCCGCCTGGAAGAAGTCGTCGTCCTTCGTGTGGGCCGGGGCCTCGTGCGTACCCGTGTGGCCGTGGATGGCGAGCGGCGCGGCCAGCGGGCGGCCGGTCTCGACGGGGCCGTCGAAGGAGTTCGGCTCGTAGTTCTTGCGGGCGCGGTCGTAGGCGTTGCTGGCCATGGCGCCGTCGCGGCCGTAGTTGTTCGCGTCCGTCGCCTTGGGGGCGTTCACCGCGAGCTGCGTGTGGTTGACGCCCAGGCGGTAGCGGTGCGCGTCCGCGTAGGCGAACAGGCGGCCCTGCAGCATCTTGTCGGGGGAGGGGCCGATGCCCGGAACGAAGTTGTTCGGGGAGAAGGCGGCCTGCTCGACCTCGGCGAAGACGTTGTCGGGGTTGCGGTCGAGGACCAGACGGCCGACGCGCTGCAGCGGGTAGTCCTTGTGCGGCCACACCTTGGTGAGGTCGAACGGGTTGAAGCGGTAGTCCGCCGCCTCGGCCGCCGGCATCAGCTGGACGTACACGGTCCAGGACGGGTTGACGCCGCGCTCGATGGCCTGGAGCAGGTCCGTCTGGTGGGAGTTCGGGTCCTTGCCCGCGATCTCAGCGGCCTGGTCGGACGAGAGCGAGCGGATGCCCTGGTTCGTCTTGAAGTGGTACTTGACGAAGAAGGCCTCGCCCTTGTCGTTCGTCCACTGGTAGGTGTGCGAACCGTAGCCGTTCATGTGGCGGTACGACGCGGGGATGCCGCGGTCGCCCATCAGCCAGGTCACCTGGTGCGTGGCCTCGGGGGCGTGCGCCCAGAAGTCCCAGACGTTCTCCGGCTCCTGCTTGCCCGTGAACGGGTCGCGCTTTTGGGAGTGGATGAAGTCGGGGAACTTCAGCGGGTCCTTGATGAAGAAGACCGGGGTGTTGTTGCCGACGAGGTCGTAATTGCCCTCTTCGGTGTAGAACTTCAGCGCGAAGCCGCGCGGGTCGCGGACGGCGTCCGCGCCACCGAGGTTGTCGGCGACGGTCGAGAAGCGCAGGAAGACCTCGGTGCGCTTGCCGACGGTGTTCAGGAAGTCGGCGTACGTGTAGTCGGTGACGTCGTCCGTCACCTCGAAGTAGCCGTACGCGCCGGAGCCACGGGCGTGCACCACGCGCTCAGGGATGCGCTCGCGGTTGAAGCGGGCGAGCTTCTCCAGGAGGTGCTGGTCCTGGAGGAGGATCGGGCCGCCGACGCCTGCGGTGGCGGAGTTCTGGTTGTCGGCGACAGGGGCGCCGGACTCGGTGGTGAGCACACGCTTCGGCATTTGTTCGGGCGACCTTCCGTGCAATTGCTGCTGACGATGAGAGCGGTTAACGGGGGCGATGGTGTGGAGCGTAAGGACCCCTGAACAGCTACGTCAACAGTTTGTTGAAGTTATGGGTGTGCGAATCAAGGGTTCCGGGCCGCGGCGACGCCTGGGCGCGACAGGACAGGTGTCAGCGCCGCCACGGCCCGGAAGACTGGGGGTCGGTGCCTTACTTGGGCTGGTCGCCGGAGAGACGCTCGACCGCGCGCAGCAGCGCCGAGTGGTCGAGGCCGCCGTCGCCCTGGGCGCGCAGCGAGGCGACCAGCTGGGCGACCGTGGCGCCGACGGGCAGCGCGGCACCGACATTGCGGGCGGCGTCGGTGACGATGCCCATGTCCTTGTGGTGCAGGTCGATGCGGAAGCCCGGCTTGAAGTCGCGGTTGAGGAAGTTGTCCTTCTTGCGGGTCAGGACGGTCGAGCCGGCCAGACCGCCGTTGAGGACGTCGAGCGCGGCCTTCAGGTCCACGCCGGACTTCTCCAGGAAGACCACGGCCTCGGCGCACGCCTGGATGTTCACGGCGACGATCAGCTGGTTGGCGGCCTTCACGGTCTGGCCCGAGCCGTGCGGACCGCACAGCACGATGGTCTTGCCGAGCGCGTCGAGCAGCGGCTTGGCCTCGTCGAACTCGGCCTGCTCACCGCCGACCATGATGGACAGAACGGCCTCGATCGCACCGGCCTCGCCACCGGAGACGGGGGCGTCGAGGACGCGGATGCCCTTGTCCTTGGCGGCCTTCGCGAGGTCCACGGAGGTCTGCGGGGTGATCGACGACATGTCGACGAGCAGGGCGCCCGACTTCGCGTTCTCGAGGATGCCGTCGGGGCCGTAGGCGATGGCCTCGACCTGCGGGGAGGCCGGCACCATCGTCACGACGACGTCGGCGTCCTTGACGGCCTCGGCGATCGACTTCACGGCGGTGCCGCCGGCGGCCGTGAGGCGGTCCAGCTTGTCCTGCTCCAGGGTGAAGCCCGTGACGTCGTAGCCGGCCTTGATCAGGTTCTCCGACATGGGGGAGCCCATGATGCCGAGACCGATCCACGCGACCTTGGGGAGGTTGTTGCTCATGAGGGTTGCTCCAAATGCCTTGATACGTAGATGAGTTGGCGTCAGCCGAAGAATCAGGCGGCGCGGTGCTCGCGCGGCAGCCACTCGAAGGCCTCGGCGCTCGGGGCGTCGCCCGGCTTGTACTCCAGGCCCACGTAGCCCTCGTAACCGGCCTTCTTCAGCTGGTCGAGCAGCTCCTCCAGCGGCAGCGAACCGGTGCCGGGGGCGCCGCGGCCCGGGTTGTCGGCGATCTGCACGTGCGCCGTCTTGTCGGTGTAGGCGCTGATGATCGCCGTCAGGTCCTCGCCGTTCATGGACAGGTGGTACAGGTCCATCAGGAACTTGGCGTTGCCGAGGCCGGTCGCCGCGTTCACCTTGTCCACGATCTCGATCGCCTTGGGGGCGCTCACGATCGGGCACTTCGGCGACTCCGGCGCGTTCAGCGCCTCGATCAGCAGCACGGCGCCGACGCGGTCGGCCGCGCGGGCCGCCAGCTTCAGGTTCTCCAGGGCGAGCTCGTCCTGCTCCTGCTCGGAGGCGCCGTCGACGCGGTTGCCGTACAGCGCGTTGAGCGCCGTGCAGCCGAGGGACTGGGCGAAGTCGGCCGCGACGTCGATGTTCGCGCGGAACTTCTCGCTCTCCTCGCCGGGGATCGACAGGGCGCCCCGGTCCGGGCCCGGCAGCTGGCCCGCGTAGAAGTTCAGGCCGGTGAGCTGGACCCCCGCGTCCTTGATCGCGGCGCGCAGCGCGTCGAGCTCGGACTGCTCGGGGGTGGGGGCGTCGACCCAGGGCCACCACAGCTCGACCGCGGTGAAGCCCGCCGCGGCGGCGGCCGCGGGGCGCTCCAGGAGCGGGAGCTCCGTGAAGAGGATCGACAGGTTGACGTTGAAGCGCTGGTCCGCGAATCCCATGGGGGTCGGCGCTCCCTTCTGGTCGATGTTCCGCATCCGGTGGCGTGTTTCCGGTGATTCCGTATTGCGGAAGTTCGTTTCTGCTTGATGGAAGGTTGCCTGGAGGGGCTCGTGGCTGTCAAGAGGGGACGTCGAAATTCGCCGCGCCCAGGTTTCTGTTCGGGTCTCGAGAAACCGCTGGACGGCGCGTGTGTGACCTTGGTCTTCGGGGAAGGTGAACGCCCGTTGCCGGTCACGGGAGTTGGGGGAGATGGGCGGATCCCGGTCAGTGCCGACGAACGGACTCTCGCCGGTCTACGACGAGACGGGGGCCGCGTCGGCGCGGTTCTTGCGCTGGCTCGTCGAACAGACCGGTGCGGGCGGGGCGAGCCGGGTGGCCAGCGCCGATTTCGCCGTGCACGAGCGGTGCAGCGTGGATCTGGTCGCCGATGTCGTGGAGCGCCTGGGTGCGCTCGGCTGGCTCGCCGAGCACAACGACTCGGGCGCCGACCCGCCGCTCGTCAGCCCCACCGCCGCGGGACTCGCCGAGGCCGCCGTCTGGGACGAGGCCTACGCCGACCGGGAGGCCAGGCGCCGCTACGCGAAGGCGGCCCTGTTCGCGTACTGGGACCGGGCCGGGCAGCACCGCAGCGGCGAGGAGTCCAACCCCGAGGAGTTCCTGTGGGCCAGCGAGGCCTTCTACTGCGGCCGCCAACTCCTCCTGGAGGACCTGGAGTACGCCAGGAACCACCTGGAACTGCCCGCGCCCGTCCACGTCGGCCCGGCGGAGCAGGGCGAGGGCGTGGTGATCTCGTACGAGCAGCTGGCCCAGCTCGTCCAGAGCTCCCTGCCCGAACCGTCCGAGACCGACAGTGAGCTGCGGCAGGTGCGCGCGCTCGCGGACGAGCTGACCGACACCATCGACCGCGGCGGCCGCCCCGACGAGGGCCTGGTGCGGCGCTTCATGGAACGGGTCCCCGGCGTGCTGCAGAGCGAGAGCGCATCGGTGGGCAAGGAGGTGGTGGTCGGATTCCTGGCCGACTTCGTGCGACAGACCCTGAGGCTGCCATGACCGATCACGGGGGCGTGACGACCGGGGCCGAGGACCAGATACCGGAGGTGTACGCGCGCCAGCCGCTCCTGAGCCGGCTGGTGCCGCGCCTCATCGGTCTGGAACGCGACAGCCATCGCAGGTGCCGCCACCGGGAGTTCACCGAGGACCTGCCCGTCGTCCTGCTCAGCGGCCGGCACGGCACCGGCAAGAGCGCCATGCTCAACGACCTCCAGCGCGCCTACGCCCCGGACACCGGCCCCTGGCCGGGACCGCGCGTGCCCTTCGCCCGCATCAACTGCACGGAGCTGGAGGAACGGGCCAGGGTCGGCCCCGAGATCGCCAACAACTCGTACGTGGTCGAGATGCTGGTCGAACTGGTCCGCCAGCTCTCGCTCCCCGTCGCCGGGTTCGGACGCCTGCGCTTCCCCAGGACCACCGCGGGACTGCTCGCCGTGATCTCGGCCCGGCGCCCCGGCATCGACGACGAACTCGACGTCGCCGACCGGCACGCCGCCGCCCTGATGGGCCCCTGGCCGACCGGCGATCCCCCGCCCACCTGGGACGCGCTGTTCCGCCCCGCGCTGTCCGTGCCGCAGGGCGGCGGCTCGCCCGATCCGGCCGAGTTCCCCGAGGCGGCCGTGCGCACGTACCTCGCCAGGCAGTACCGCCGCCGCACCCGCAGGCTCGGCCCCCGCGGCCTCGTCAGCTGGTACGAGAACCACCGCAGCGAGAGCGACAACCGGCTGCGCGGAATGCCGCCCGACGCCGCCACCGAGCCGCCCCGCGTACCCGCCGCCCAGCGCGCGAAGGCCGTGGCCCGGCTCTGCCAGGAGTTCCACCAGGGCCGGGGCTTTCGGCGCGGCGTCGAACGCATGCTGATGGCCGCCTTCCTCAGGGACGTGCGCTACGGAAGGCTGCGGCGCGGGAACCGGGCCCCCAGGCCCCTGATCCTGCTCGACAACGTCCACACCGACACCGGCCGCGACTTCCTCGAACTCCTCCTGGAACAGCGCGCACTTCAGGAGCGCGGCGCCCGCGACCCGCTCGTCGTCCTCGCCACCGAACTGCGCGGCGACGCCGGCGCCGCCATCGACAACGACGCGACACCGGAGGAGGAGCAGGAGACCGCCCCGTACCCGCGGGCCACCCGCCAGCCCCTGCAGGAGGTCGGCGCGCGCACCCGGTGGAGCCGCGACAGCGAGGAGCCGTCCGAAGGGGTGCTGCTCCTGCCGCTGCCGCCGCTCGACACGGAGCACCTGGAACGCATGCTGCGCAGCGACGAGCGGGTCACCTTCGACCCGTACATCGCGGCGGCGCTGCACGACCTCACCCGCGGCCACCCCATGGGGGCCCGTAGACTGTGCGACGCGGTCGTGCACAAGGCGCGCGGCGAGGAGTGGGTGGCCGCCGAGGAACTGCTCGACCTGGACCGGCCCGGCGGCGCCGGTGAGTCGGTCGTCTGGGGGCTGCTCGACACCCTCGTCGGCAGCGAGAACCACGACGAGCTGTGCCTGTTCTCGCTGGCCCGGGACCGGGAGGCGGCCGAACAGCTGGCCGACCGGTGGGTGCCGCGGCGGATCGACGACCTGGCCGCGGCCGACGGCGTCGCCGCCCAGCTGGAGCGGGAGCGCTGGTCGCGCGGCCCCGGCAGCCGGCCGTTCATCACGGACCGTTTCCTGCGCGCCCTGCTCGTCCACCAGATGCGCAGCGGACGTGGCGCGGGCGGCGTCGGCTGGGGCGACGCGCACGGGCTGCTCGCGCAGCACCACGGGCGCCGGGCCGAGGGCCGCACGGGGCGGGCCGGGCGCGACGAGTGGGCCCGCTTCCTGTGGCACCGGCTCGCCGGGGGAGGGGCCCGGGAGGTCGTCGACCGGCTGCACGCGGAGTTCGTACGGTCCGACGGCGACGCGCTGGAGTGGCTGCGCACGCTGCGGACCGTGGCGCACGCGCCGCGGCCCCCCGGCGACCTCTGGTTCGAGCAGTGCCAGGAGATCGGCAAGGGGCGCAGGGACCACGTGCAGCTCCGGGCGGACCCCGAGGTGGGACTGGAGAAACAGGCGATCCACCGGCTGCTGCACGCCCTCTGGTACGCGGCCGACGAGCTCGCGGAGGCGGACCGGGTGCTCACCGCGCGGATCGGTCAGGACCTGTCGTTCCTGTCCGCCCAGCACCTGACCGGGCGCGCCGTCCTCGCGCAGGCCGCGGTGCGCTGGCCGCGGGCCGTGCGGGACGGCGAGGACTGGCCGCTGGAGCGCAGCTGGGGAGGGGTGGCATGAGGGGCCGGCGGACGGACCGCAGGAACTGGTCCTGGCTGCCGCGAAGGCTCCGGTTCCGCGTCTTCGGCCTGATCGACGTGATCGCCCTGTGGGTGGTCGTCGCGGCGCTGGTCGGGGGCGGGGCGTGGTGGGGCGTCGGGACGTATCTGGACAACCGGAACTACTGCTCCGCGGACCACGACCTGCGGCGGGCGGGGGACGCCGGGGAGTGCGTCGGCGTCACCGCGCGGCCGTACGAGTTCGAGCCGGAGCTGAAGGGCGTCCTGGACCGCATCGCGCGCGAGAACGGGCGGGCGCGGGCGGGCGCGCCGCAACGGCAGGTGGTGAGCGTGGGCGTCGTCATGCCGTACACCGAGAAGACGCGGGGCGCGGCGATGTCCAAGGAGCTGATCCTGCACGCGCTGCAGGGCGCGTACGTCGCGCAGTACGAGCACAACCACGGTTCGACGACCAGAGGCAGCGCGGTCCAGCTCCTCTTCGCCAACGTGGGCGAGTACCTCGGCCACTGGCCGGACGTGACCAGGGAACTGAGCGCCCGGACCGACGACAGGGACGCTCCCCTCGTCGCCACCATCGGCTTCCCCAACAGCGACAGCAGGACCCTGGCCTCTGTGCGGAGCCTGGAGAAGGCCAGGGTTCCGGCCGTCAGCGCCGCGCTGAGCGCCACCGACATGGAGAACCCGTACCTGTTCAAGGTGTCGCCCTCCAACGCCCAACTGGTCGACGCCCTGAAGGAGTACGCGAAAAGCAGTGACGTCAACCGCAGGAAGACGTTCATGATCGCGGACGACCGGGACGACAAGTACGTCTCCGACCTGCGCGAAGTCCTCCGGAAGAAGTTCGGCGCCGAGTACGGCATCACCGACGACCCGGTGCGGCGGACGGTCGAGATGTACCAGGGCAGAAAGGGGCCGGCGCGGGGCGACACACAGGACTTCAAGAAGTCGGTGGAGGCGATGTGCGGGGCCGGCACCAGGACGGTGTTCCTGGCCGGCCGCGACGCCGACCTGCAGCCCTTCGTGGAGGCCGTCGACGAGACGGGCTCCTGCCGGTACCGGCCCGACGACCCGCTGCGCATCCTGCGCGTCAGCACGGCCCGTGACCCGGTCACCGAGACCCGCACCATCCGCGAGACGACCCGTCGGCTGCACATCCGGATCGTGACGGCGGCCGCCGTGGACGCGCCCCGCTGGGAGCGTGGCGAGGGGCAGACGCCCCGGCACTTCGGACGGTTCGCGAGCGCGTACGAGCGCTCCTTCGCAGGCCAAGGGAAACGAGCCCTCAACGACGGGTACGCCGTGATGTACCACGACGCCCTCGCGGCGGTGAGCAACGCCGTCAAGCAGGCCGGCGCGAGCGGCGACCAAGAGGTGACCAACGACGACGTCCAGGACCAGCTGCGCAAGGGCAGCCCGCAGAACGACTGCGCACAATGCGTGCAGGCGGCGAGCGGGGACTTCACGTTCGTCGACGCCGACGAGGGCGACGCCGGGACCGGGGTCGGTCAGTGGCCCGTGTGCAAACCGGTACCCATCGTGACGTTCCCCGAGGGCGACGGGAGCAGAGTGCCGCTCTACCGGACCTACGAGAACCCGCACAGCAAGTGCCCCGCACCCTGATCCCGACGGTGGCTCCCGGTAACCGCCCGGCGCACGTTAGGTTGAACGCGTGCGATTGAGAGTGGAGTTCACGACGGAGCCCTTCGACCTGGAGGAAGCGCCCGAGCACGCGCTCGCCGCCCGCCGGGTCATCGAGGCGGCCGATCTCGACGAGGTGGACGTGGGGCCGTTCGGCAACACGGCGGAGGGTGGCGCCGACGAGGTGCTGACGGCGGTCGACGCCCTGCTGCGCAGCAGCCTCGAAAGCGGGGCGACGCGCATCTCGCTGCAGGTCAACGTGGTGGGGGACCCCAAGGGGAAGGGTGACGACGCGTGAACGACACCGGGGACGCCTTCATCACGGCGGTCAAGCCGCTGGTGGACGCGATGGGTGGGGAGCTGATGCCGCCGGACGGCGCGGGCCCCGACGACGTCGTGCTGGCGTGGCAGGGGGCCGATGTCGTGGCCGTGCGCCTGCCCCAGCTGGCGGACTCGCTCGACCACATTCTGGCGGCCCTGGAGCGCACCAAGGGGATGCCGCTGTCCGCTCTCGACCGCCGGCAGAAGCAGGAGGTCGTACGGCTCCTGGAGGCGCGCGGAGCGTTCTCCGTGCGCCACGGTGTGGAGACCGTGGCCGGCGCGCTGGGTGTTTCGCGCTTCACCGTCTACAACTATCTCAACCGGGACAAGACCTCCTGACCTGGGACGATACCGAGCCAGACGCACGCCTCCGCACCGCCGTCCGATATTCGGACGGCGGTTTTTTGTCACTCCGAGTTTTCAACAAAGTGTTGACGTGGTGTTTCCGGGGGCGTTAGCTATCTGCAGCCCGTCCAGCACAAGGCCACGGAGGCACCCCGTGACTTCAGGTTCGACGCCGGGTCTTTCCCGGTTCAACGCCTCGGACGAGAGCACGGCGCAGGCCGAGCTCCACGAGGTGTGTGCTTCATCGGCGTGGGGGAGCAAGATTCTCGCCCAGCGCCCCTTCGCTTCCGCAGAGACTCTCTTCACCGCCAGTGACGCCGCGATGGCCGAGCTGACCGCGGACGACCTCGCCGAGGCGATGGCGGGGCACCCGCCGATCGGCCGCCCGAAGCCCGGCGACCCGACGTCCTCGCGTGAGCAGCGCGGCATGGCGGGCGCCTCCGAGGAACTCAAGAAGGAGATGCTCGAGCTCAACCTGGCCTACCAGGACAAGTTCGGCCATGTCTTCCTCATCTGCGCCACCGGCGCCACCGGGGAGCAGATGCTCGATGCGCTCAGGACGCGGATCGGTCACACGGCCGAGCAGGAGCGGGAGATCGTCCGCACCGAACTCGGCAAGATCAACCGGATCCGCCTGACCCGCATCGTCGAAGCACCTTAAGAACAGGAAAGACGCCTGATGAGCACCGAGACCACGGCATCGGTGTCCACGCACATCTTGGACACCAGCATCGGACGCCCCGCCGAGGGCGTCGCCATCTCCCTTGCGGCGCGCGCCGGTTCGGGCGCGCAGTGGCAGGCGCTCGGCGGTTCGGCCACCGACGCGGACGGGCGCTGCAAGGACCTGCCGGCGCTGCCGGAAGGCACCACCCACGTACGTCTCGACTTCGAGACCGAGTCCTATTTCTCGGAGTCGCACAAGAATCAAGCCGATGCGCAGCAGGACGCCCCCGCGAATCGGGACAGCGACACGACCGGAGCGTTCTTCCCGGAGGTGGCGATCACGTTCGCCGTCACGCCGGGTGAGCACTACCACGTGCCGCTGCTGCTCAACCCGTTCGGCTACTCCGTTTACCGAGGGAGCTAGCAGACATGCCCACGATCCTGGGACACAACCAGTACGGCAAGGCCGAGAACCGAGTCGTAAAGATCACGCGGGACGGCGACACCCACCACATCAAGGATCTGAACGTCTCGGTCGCCCTCAGCGGTGACCTCGACGACGTCCACCTCACCGGCTCGAACGCCAACTGCCTGCCGACGGACACGACGAAGAACACCTGCTTCGCGTTCGCCAAGGAACACGGCATCGAGTCCGCGGAGAGTTACGGCATCGAGCTGGCCCGGCACTTCGTCGAGAGCCAGCCGTCGATCCACCGGGCGCGCATCCGCATCGAGGAGTACTCGTGGGAGCGCATCGCCGGCTCCGACGCGGGCTCCAAGTTCATCGGTGCCGACGAGGTCAAGCACTCCTTCGTCCGCAAGGGCCAGGAGACGCGCCTGGTGCAGGTCACCTATGACGGCGAGAAGTTCGAAGTCCTCAGCGGGCTCAAGGACTTGACCGTGATGAACACCACGAACTCCGAGTTCTGGGGCTACATCAAGGACAAGTACACGACGCTCAAGGAGGACTACGACCGCATCCTCGCGACGTCGCTCTCCACCTGGTGGCGGCACAGCTGGACGGGCGAGAACGACGAGCGCACGCCCAACTGGAACAAGTCGTACGAGCAGTCGAAGAAGCACATCCTCCAGGCCTTCGTCGAGACGTACTCGCTGTCGCTGCAGCAGACCCTCTTCCAGATGGGTTCGCGCGTCATCAACAACCGCAGCGAGATCGACGAGATCCGCTTCTCCGCGCCGAACAAGCACCACTTCCGGCAGGACCTGTCGGCCTTCGGCCTGGAGAACGAGGCGAAGGACGGTGCCGTGTACTGGGCCGCCGACCGCCCCTACGGCCTGATCGAGGCCACCATCCTGCGGGACGGCGCCGACCAGCGCATCCCGGTCGACATGACCAACCTCTGACGCTCCAGGCGTAGTTGACGCGGCAGCGCGCCCCTTCCCACCCGCAGTTGGCGGGGGCGCGCCTGCACCCGGAGGGAACATAAAGCAATGGCAGTGCCAGCAAAGGGGCCGGCTGAAGCCGAGGGCCCGTGTTCCACCCCATCGGAGAGCGCCGCCTCGCAGGTGCATCCCGTGGATGAAAAGCTCCACCCGTCGCGGCTCGTCCCCGCCGCACTCCAGCACATCGCCGCCATGTACGCCGGCGTCGTCACCCCGCCGCTCATCATCGGCCAGGCCGTCGGCCTCGACACCGCGGGCCAGACCCGGCTGATCGCCGCCTCGCTGCTCATCGCGGGCGTGGCCACCCTGCTCCAGACGCTCGGCGTCAAGGGCTTCGTCGGCAACCGGCTGCCCTTCGTCAACGCCGCGTCCTCCGCGGGCATCGCGCCGATGCTCGCCATCGCCGAGAACAACGCCAAAGGCGATCAACTCCCCGCGATCTACGGGGCGGTCATGGTCGCCGGTGTCTTCTGCCTGGCCATCGGCCCGTTCTTCGGCCGGCTGCTGAGGTTCTTCCCGCCGCTCGTCACCGGCGTCGTCATCACCCTCATCGGTGTGACGCTCATGCCGGTGCCCGTCGGCTGGGCCCAGGGCGGCGACAAGACCGCCGCCGACTACGGCGACATGCGCTACCTCGCCCTCGCCGCGTTCACGCTCGTCGTCATCCTGCTGATCCAGCGCTTCGGCAAGGGCTTCGTCAAGCAAGTCGCCCTGCTCGCGGGCCTGTTGATCGGCACGCTCGCCGCGATCCCGTTCGGCATGGCGGACTTCAGCGCCATCGGGTCGGCTCCCGTGGCCGCGCTCCCCACGCCGTTCGCCTTCGGCGCGCCCGAGTTCCAGCCCGCCGCGATCATCTCGCTCTGCCTCGTCATGCTCGTCCTGATGACCGAGTCCAGCGCCGGCATGCTCGCCATCGGCGAGATCTGCGAGCGCGACTGCGACGGGAGGACCATCACCCGCGGACTGCGCACCGACGGCATCGCCACCTTCGTCGGACCGATCTTCGGCGGCTTCCCTACCTCCGCCTTCGCCCAGAACGTCGGCGTGGTGTCCCTGACGAAGGTACGCAGCCGCTACGTCGTCGCCGTCGCGGGCGGCACCCTGCTGATTCTCGGCATCTTCCCGATGCTCGGCGCGGTCGTCTCGCTGGTCCCCATGCCGGTCCTGGGCGGCGCGGGCATCGTGCTGTTCGGCTCGATCGCCGTCAGCGGGATCCGTACGCTCTCCGAGGCGGGCCTCGACGACAGCTCCAACATCATCCTGGTGGCTGTCTCGCTCGGTGCGGGCATCATCCCGCTCGCCGCGCCCACCTTCTACGCCGACTTCCCGGCCTGGGCGCAGACCGTGCTCGGCTCGGGCATCAGCGCAGGCGCGCTCGTCGCCGTCTCGCTGAACCTTTTCTTCCACCATCTCGGCACCCGTGGCGGCGCGCGCGCAGCCACGGCACTCAAATCTTCCTAGGGTCCTGCCGTGCCCACACGTCACACCGACTGAAGGAAGCACCATGGCTCCTGCCACGGCAAACCGCATCGTCATCGAGAACGTCGCCATCGCGACGGTCGACGCGCACGACACCGAGTACGCCTCGGGCCACATCGTCGTGGCGGACAACAGGATCGAGTCCATCGGCGCGGGCAGCGCGCCCGAGGGCCTCGAAAACGTCGTCCGCCGGATCGACGGCACCGGCCACCTGGCCACACCCGGCCTCGTCAACACGCACCACCACTTCTACCAGTGGATCACCCGTGGCCTGGCGACGGACCACAACCTGTTCAACTGGCTGGTGGCGCTGTACCCGACGTGGGCGCGCATCGACGAGCAGATGACGTACGCGGCGGCGCAGGGCTCCCTCGCGATGATGGCCCGCGGCGGTGTCACCACCGCCATGGACCACCACTACGTGTTCCCGCAGGGCTCGGGCGACCTCTCCGGATCGATCATCCGGGCCGCCTCCGAGATGGGCGTGCGCTTCACCCTGGCGCGCGGCTCCATGGACCGCAGCGAGAAGGACGGCGGACTGCCGCCCGACTTCGCCGTCGAGACCCTCGACGGCGCGCTCGCCGCGACCGAGGAGACGGTGAACAAGCACCACGACGCCTCCTTCGACGCGATGACGCAGGTCGCGGTCGCCCCCTGTTCGCCCTTCTCCGTCTCCACGGAACTCCTCAAGCAGGGCGCCGAGTTGGCGCGCCGCCTCGGGGTCCGGCTGCACACCCACGGCAGCGAGACCGTGGAGGAGGAGAAGTTCTGCCACGAGCTGTTCGGCATGGGCCCGACCGACTACTTCGAGTCGACGGGCTGGCTCGGCGAGGACGTGTGGATGGCGCACAGCGTCCACATGAACGACTCCGACATCGCCGCGTTCGGGCGTACGAAGACGGGTGTCGCGCACTGCCCGTCCTCCAACGCCCGGCTCGCGGCGGGCATCGCCCGCGTCCCCGACATGCTCGCGGCCGGCGTACCGGTCGGCCTCGGCGTCGACGGCACCGCCTCCAACGAGTCGGGCGAACTCCACACCGAACTGCGCAACGCCCTCCTGATCAACCGCCTCGGCGCGCACCGCGAGGCGGCCCTGAACGCCCGTCAGGCGCTGCGCCTGGGGACGTACGGAGGCGCTCAAGTGCTCGGCCGGGCCACCCAGATCGGGTCGCTCGAAGCCGGCAAGCTGGCCGACCTGGTGCTGTGGAAGATGGACACCCTCGCCCACGCATCGATCGCCGATCCGGTGACCGCGCTCGTCTTCGGCGCGGCCGCACCGGTCACCCTCTCCCTCGTGAACGGCAAGCCGGTGGTCGAGGACAGCCGCCTGCTGCACGTCGACGAGGACGCCATCGCCCGCTCCACGCGGACGGAGGCGCAGCGCCTCGCGCGGATCACCGCCGAGAGCTGACCTTTTGAGACTCCGGTCAGGGGGGACGGCCCCTGGCCGGGGACTCGAGCTGCCGAGCGGGCTGCTCGAGTGCCGCCCCCGGGATGTGGCCCAAAGCCTCACGTCCCCGGGGCGGCCAGTAATACCTGGGCGCACAACAACCGAACAGAGCCGCACCACCAGCATCACCTTGCACCTTGCACCACCTCCCAGAAGCGAAAAGCGCCGGCGGCCTGCCGGGGCTGGAAAACAACCGGAGGAGCCGCAGTGGCGACGAAGCCCGGGTTCACCAAGCAAGGCACCACCCCCGACGAGGCCGAAGAGGCGCGGGCGGGGCATACCAAACATCCGGTAGACGAGAAGCTGCCGCCGCTGAAGATGGCGACGACGGGTCTTCAGCACGTCGCCGCGATGTACGCGGGCGTGGTCGCGCCCCCGCTCATCGTCGGCGCCGCGATCGGGCTCAGCCCGAAGGACCTGACGTTCCTGACGGGCGCCTGCCTGTTCACGGCGGGCCTCGCGACCTTCCTCCAGACGCTCGGCATCTGGAAGATCGGCGCCCGGCTGCCGTTCGTGAACGGCGTGACCTTCGCGGGCGTCGCCCCGATGCTCGCCGTCGTCGGCTCCACGAAGGACAAGGACGACGCGCTGCCGATCATCTTCGGCGCGGTGATCGTCGCGGGTGTGCTCGGCTTCATAGCCGCGCCGTTCTTCTCCAAACTGGTCCGGTTCTTCCCACCGGTCGTCACCGGCACGGTCATCACGCTCATCGGTGTCTCGCTGATGCCGGTCGCCTTCGGCTGGGCCCAGGGGCCCGACGCGAAGGCGGCGGACTACGGTTCGATGAAGAACCTCGCGCTCGCCGGCATCACGCTCGTGATCGTGCTGGTCATCCGCCGCTTCACGAGCGGCTTCGTCAAGCAGATCGCGGTGCTGCTCGGTCTGGTGATCGGCACGGTGGTCGCGATCCCGTTCGGCGCCACGGACTTCTCGCCGGTCGGCGAGGCGGACCTCATCGGCTTCCCGACCCCGTTCCACTTCGGCGCCCCGCAGTTCGCGGGCGCGGCCATCGTCTCGCTGTGCGTCGTCATGGTCGTCTCGATGACCGAGTCGACCGCCGACATGCTCGCCCTCGGTGAGATCGTCGACCGCCCGGCCGACGAGAAGACCATCGCGGCGGGACTGCGCGCCGACACCCTCGGCACCGCCATCAGCCCGCTGTTCAACGGCTTCATGTGCAGCGCGTTCGCGCAGAACATCGGTCTCGTCGCGATGACGAAGATCCGCAGCCGGTTCGTGGTCGCGGCGGGCGGCGGTTTCCTCGTCCTGATGGGCCTGTGCCCGGTGGCGGCCTCGCTGATCGCGGTCGTGCCGCGCCCGGTGCTCGGCGGCGCCGGTGTCGTGCTGTTCGGCTCGGTCGCGGCCAGCGGTATCCAGACCCTGGTCAAGGCCAACCTGGACAAGGACAACAACGTCCTCATCGTCGCCGTCTCGCTCGCGGTCGGCCTCATCCCGATCGCGGTGCCGGAGTTCTACCACGCGTTCCCGGAGAACGCGAAGATCATCCTGGACTCGGGCATCTCGACGGGCTGCGTCGCGGCGGTCGTACTGAACCTCCTCTTCAACCACATCGGCAAGGGGCGCGACGCCGACGACGTCACGCATCCGATGGAGGGGGGCAGCGACATCGCGGGACCGCGCACCAAGCCCGCGGCGGCCGAAACCGCCGGAACCGCCGGGGCCGCGCACTGACGGAGGGTGGGGTGGCGCGAGGCGCGTGGCGCCACCCCAAGCCGCGTCAACGTCCGCACACGCGCGCCGACTTCACGTACCCGCCCAGATTCTCGTCGTCCGTGCCGAGCAGCGCCGCGCCCTTCGCGTCCGCGCCCGGCAGGCACTCCACCGCCTCGATCTTGCGCCCGTCGAACCTTTCCGGCGAGGTCCGCGGCTTCGCGATCCGCAGCGTCGCCCTGCTGCCCGACGCGTTCAGCGACACCTGCCCCGCCTCGCTCACCGCCGAGGCGAACGGCCCGTCGTCCCCGGCGTCCGAGGCCGAACTCACCATGATCCGGCCCGATGTGGTGATCGAGATGTCGGAGACGTGGCGCACGTCCCCCTTCGGGTAGGACGCCCGGAACTCCGCCTCGCGTACGGCCCCGAACTCCGCCTCCCCGTACTCGTCGACGGCGAACGGCGCCGCGAACACCGCCGCCGGACGGTCCGCGCCGGCCCCTCGCTCCGCCCACACCGCGACGGTCTTCCCCTGCGCCGACGTGCCGAGTGCGAAGCCCTCGAAGTTCGCGTCCTCGGGTATCGCGGGCAGCGGCCCCACGTCGAGCACCCGTACGGTGTCGCCCGCCAGTTGCAGCCGGTACACGAGGCCCCTGCTGGCCAGCGCCACGAACTCGCCGGGCGAGCCGGGCACCGCCTCGATCGCCTCCAGGTCCTTGGGCTCCGGGCCCTCCCACGCGACCGGGGTGACCTTCGTGTCCTTCGGCGCGGACGGGTGGAAGGACACACGGCTGACCCGCCGCTCGCCGGGCTTCTTGTTGTCGTGGACGATCAGGGCCTGCGCCGAGCCGTCGGCCGCGGCCCCGCCGGTGAGCGCGAGCCCGCTGACCCCCGACTTCGCGTCGTCGCCCACCTGCTGCCAGCCGTCGGCCGGTTCGCCCGCACTGGCCGGCGCGGCAAGGGCCAGCGTGACGAACGCGGCGGAGAGCAGGGACTTGTGGCGCAACTGCATGGGCGGATGCCTCTCGCGTGGGGGAGCGTGCGGGTGTGCCGTGCACGAGGTTGACGCGCGTAGAAAGTGGGGTCGTATCGGACCGTAGCGATCTTCTCGGGAGGTGGCAAGGGTGTCTCGACGACTGCCCCGCACGGAGCGCTCGCGGTGTACTGCTGCCTCAACCCGGTGCGGGTGCCGACCCGTCAGGCCGGCACCCGCACCGCGTCGCTCACAGGCCGAAGACCGCCGGGGACGCGGCCAGTTCCTTGAAGATCTTGCCCGGCTCCTTCACCAGCTTGCGCTCGGTGAGGTCCATGATGCCGCTCACCGCGGACACCTCGGCCGCCACCGTGCCGTCCGCCTTGGTGATCGTCTGGTGGACGCGGAACACCTTGCCGTCGCCGAACTCGAAGGCGCAGCTCACGTCGACGACATCGCCTGCGCGCAACTCCCGCCGATAGCGGATGTTCGTCTCCAGGACGACGGGGCCCACCCCGTGACCGAGCAGCGCGCCCTCGTCGAGGCCGCCGTGGCGCAGGAACGACCAGCGCGCGTGCTCCGCGTACTGCAGATAGACGGCCTGGTTGAGGTGTCCATTGACGTCGATCTCGTACCCGCGGACCTCGACCGGTACGGAAAACTGCTCTGTCACGACGTTCCTCTCGACAGTGGGCGTTGCGCGGGGCGTTGTGTCGATCATGCCAACCCGCGGGCCGGGTACGGCATCGCGTGCACTGTTACGTGCGTCTCGGTGACGCCAGCAGGTAACGGGCCCCGCCGCGCGGCTCCGCGTGCTCGCTGACCTGCCAGCCCGCCGCGCCCAGCGCCGCCGCGCACTCCGCGAGCCCCGCCCGCTCCGGATGCCGTACGGCGACGGCCTCCGGCTGCGGGGTGTCGCGCACCCGGTAGCCGGGCGTGTCCTCTCCGGCGGGCGCGCAGCCGGCCGCCTCCAGGGCGAGCGCGGCCGACTGCGCGAGCCGCCCCCGCTCCCAGGCGCAGGGCCGGTCCGTCGCCCCGTCGGGGCTGGTCATCCGGCGTATCTCCAGCAGGCCCTGCCAGGCCGTCCGCACCTCGCGCGCCCGCGCGGGCCCCGATCCGGCCGACTCCTCCCCACCGAGCCGCGCCGCGAACAGGCCACTGGGCGCGGCCGGTTCGGGCTCGGCGGCCGGCGGCTCGGCACCGGCCTCGCGCAGCCGGTGCCCCGCGGGCGTCAGGAAGTGGTCGTGCGGAGGACGCGGGTGCCGGAACGCCAGCTTCAGCACGACGAGCCGCGCGAGCTGGGCAGGGCTGCCCGAGATCCGGCCGGTCTCCGGATCGGCGGCCTCGATGATGCGGCGCTGTGTGGCAGTCGGCGGTCTGGTCATGGCGTGCCTCCCGTCTCGTGCCTCCCGTCCTTTGACGATGGTGCACGACGGGACTGACAACGGGCCGGGGGAGCAGGCCCCGCGGCTCAGGGGCGCAGGTTCCAGCCGGAGATCACCGGTCTGCCGTGCTCGAAGGTGAGACGGCTGACCGTGCCCGTCGCCAGCAGGAAGTGCGAGCCGCCCGATGCGGGCAGGCCCAGGCGCCGCGCGGTCAGGACGCGCAGGAAGTGGCTGTGCGAGACGAGGACGACGCTGCCCTCGTTGTTGGAGAGCGCCGCGTCCACCTTGGAGAGCATCCGGTCGGCCCGCTCACCCACCTGCTCCGGTGTCTCGCCGGGATGCTCGGGCGGCCCAGGAGGCACCCCGTCGTCGAACAGGTACCAGTCGGGCCGGGTGCGCTGGATCTCCCGCGTGGTGATCCCCTCGTACGCTCCGTAGTCCCATTCGTGCAGGTCGGAGTCGACGGTGTAGCGCTTGAGGCCGGCGAGCTCGGCCGTCTCGCGGGTGCGCTGGAGCGGGCTCACGAACACCGCTCCCACGTGGTAGCTGTTCACGAGCGGCGCGACCCGGCGCGCCTCCTCACGGCCGTTCTCGGTCAGCGGGATGTCGGTCAGGCCGGTGTGCTGTCCGGTCAGGGCCCATTCGGTCTCGCCGTGCCGGACGAGAAGCAGATCACCCAAGGTTCGCGCCTGTTCGCTTGAAGGTGGACAGATACGGGGTTGTGCATGGATACCCGCTCATTGTCGCCGGGCGGGGCGCGGGGCGCTGGAGGCGGGCCACGGATCAAGGATTGTCAGACCCGGCCCGTAAGGTCGTAGGGGTCGTCGGGCCTGAGTCCGCCGAGTCGAGAGAGCGGTCCTGAGCCGGCCGAGTCGAGAGAGAGGGAGGTGGCGCGAGGGTGCTGGAGCTTTCGGGTGTCCCGCTGGGCGCTGCCGCCGTCTTTCTGCCCGATCCGCTGCCGCGTGCGGGGCGGATCGCCTTCTGGTGCCCGGACGGGGCGGAGGGACCGGACGGGCCGCGTCTTCCGGGGGCCGACACGCAGCTCACCGTCGTGCGCCCGCACGGCTCGGCCGTGCGCAGCCACAAGGTGCCCGCGCTCGTGCTCCCGGTCCTCGACGCCCTACCGCCGCTCCTGCGGGCCCGCCGCACCCGGGGCGCCCACCCCGCGGCCGCCGCCTGGGGAGCGGCCGCTGCGCACGCCCTGCACCTGGTGGCGCGGGGCCGCCTCCTTCCGGGGCTCACCGCGTCCGACCACGACGCGTGGCGCGCGGGCCCGCTCGACGAGGACGACGTGGCGCAGCTGCGGGCCATCGCCGCCGCACTGCCGCCCGAGGGGTACGCGACGCCGGTGCCGGGGAGCAAGCCGCTGCGGGTGCCGCAGCCCGAGGCGCTGGTGCGGGCGCTGCTCGACGCGGTGGCCGACGCCCTGCCCCGCACCCCGGCCGCGGCGCACGCGGCGGGCGCCCCGTTCGCCGCCGCGGCGGCCCAGCACATTCCGCGGGCCCGGCCCTGGGCGGTCGAGGCGGCGGCCGGGCTCGACGCGGGCGTGAAGGTGTCGCTGCGGCTCGACCTGTCGCAGTACGCCCTGTTCGACAGGGACGAGGAGCCGGAGCCGGGGGCGCAGGCGGAGTCCTCCGAAGGCTCGGGCGCGCGCCGCGCGGGCGCCGCCGTCGTCCAGGTGCACAGCCTCGCCGATCCCACGCGCGTGGTCGACGCCGCCGGACTGTGGGCGGGAGAGGCCGGGGACCACTTCGGCCCGCGCACCCGGATCGACGCGGTCCTCGCGGTGCGCAGGGCCGCACTCGCCTGGCCGCCGCTCGGCCGCCTCCTGGAGCAGGACGTGCCGGACGTCCTCGCGCTGTCCGAGAGCGAGCTGACGGATCTGCTCGGGCCCGGCGCGGCGCGCCTCGCCAAGGCCGGGGTCACGCTGCACTGGCCGCGCGACATCGCCCGCTCGCTCACCGCGACGGCCGTGGTGCGCGCGCAGGCCGCGCCCGGCTCGGCCACCGACGGCACGGCGTTCTTCGACAGCGAGGAACTGCTGAAGTTCAACTGGCAGGTGGCGCTCGACGGGGACCCGCTGACAGAGCGCGAGATGGATCTGCTCGCCGAGTCGCACCGCGCGGTGGTGCGCCTGCGCGACCAGTGGGTGGTCGTCGACCCCGATCTCGTACGCAAGGCGCGCAAGCGGGAGTTGGGCCTGCTGCAGCCCGTCGACGCGCTGGCGGTCGCGCTCACCGGCGAGGCCGAGGTCGACGGGGAGCGGGTCGCGGCCGTGCCCACGGGCCGCCTCGCCGAGCTGCGCGACCGGCTCACGCGCGGCATCGACACCGTGGAGCCGCCCGAGGGACTGCACGCGACGCTGCGCGACTACCAACTGCGGGGCCTCGCCTGGCTCGACCTCATGACCTCGCTCGGTCTCGGCGGCTGCCTCGCCGACGACATGGGCCTCGGCAAGACCGTCACGCTCATCGCGCTGCACCTGCGCCGCGCCCGCTCCGCGCCCACGCTCGTCGTCTGCCCGGCGTCGCTGCTCGGCAACTGGCAGCGGGAGATCGAGCGGTTCGCCCCCGGCGTCCCGGTGCGCCGCTTCCACGGCGTGGACCGCGCCCTGGCCGGCGTCGAGGGCGGCTTCGTCCTCACCACGTACGGCACCCTGCGCACCCGCGCCGGCGAACTCGCGGGACACACCTGGGGCATGGTCGTGGCCGACGAGGCGCAGCACGTGAAGAACCCCAACTCGGCGACGGCGAAGGCGCTGCGCACGATCGAGGCCCCCGCGCGCGTGGCGCTCACCGGCACACCCGTGGAGAACGACCTGTCCGAGCTGTGGGCGCTGCTCGACTGGACGACGCCCGGACTGCTGGGCCCCCTCAAGGCGTTCCGCGCCCGGCACGCGCGCGTGGTCGAGGGCGAGGTCCCCCTGCAGGGACACGGCGGGACGAACCCGGAGGCGATCGAGCGGCTCGCCCGCCTGATCCGCCCGTTCATCCTGCGCCGCAGGAAGTCCGACCCCGGCATCGTGCCCGAACTGCCCCCGAAGACCGAGTCCGACCACCCCGCGCCGCTCACCCGCGAGCAGATGTCGCTCTACGAGGCCGTGGTGCGCGAGTCGATGGCGCAGATCGAGGAGGCCGAGGGCATCGGCAGACGCGGCCTCATCATGAAGCTGCTCACGTCGCTGAAGCAGATCTGCAACCACCCGGCGCAGTACCTCAAGGAGGGACAGGGCGACGGCTCCCGCCCGCGCCTGGCGGGCCGCTCCGGCAAACTCGCCCTGCTGGACGAGCTGTTGGACACGATCGTCGCCGAATTCAATGAGGGAGCGGAGCGACTTCCTTCGAAGGGCGGTGGTGGGAGAGGGGAGGGCGGCTCGGTGCTCGTCTTCACCCAGTACGTGGCGATGGCCAAGCTGCTCTCCACGCATCTGACCACCCGCGGCATCCCCAGCCAGCTCCTGCACGGCGGCAGCACGATCGTCGAGCGCGAGCGCATGGTCGACCGCTTCCAGTCCGGCGAAGTGCCCGTCTTCCTGCTCTCCCTGAAGGCGGCCGGCACCGGACTCAACCTCACGCGCGCGGGACACGTGATCCACTTCGACCGCTGGTGGAACCCGGCCGTCGAGGAGCAGGCCACCGACCGTGCCTACCGCATCGGGCAGACCCAGCCCGTGCAGGTCCACCGGCTCATCACGGAGGGCACGGTGGAGGACCGGATCGCCGAACTGCTCGCGACGAAGCGGGCGTTGGCGGACGCAGTGCTCGGCACGGGCGAGGCGGCGCTCACCGAGCTGACCGACCGGGAGCTCACGGACCTCGTGACGCTGCGCAGGGAGGCGACGCGATGAGTCCGACGCGAAAGCCCCACAGGACACACCGGCCGCACGTGCCGGGCCGCGCGGACGCCGACGAGCAGGCGCGGGCCCGGCACCTGGACACCCGCCGGACGTTCCCGCCGCTGCCGCCGCGCGCCGAGCCGGGCGGCGGCTTCGCCCTGACATGGTGGGGGAACGCCTGGGTCGAGGCACTCGAGGACACCGCCCTCGACCAGGGCCGCCTCACGCGCGGACGTGCCTACGCGGACCGCGGCCACGTCGACGCGATCACGGTCACCCCTGGCCGCGTCGTCGCCTACGTACACGGCTCGCGCTCCCGCCCCTACCGGGCCGAACTGCGGCTGCGCACGCTGACGGACGACGCCTGGGACCGTTTCCTGGAGACGGCGGCGTCCCGTCCCGAGCACATGGCGTCGCTCCTCGACAAGGACGTGCCGCACGCGCTCGCGGCCGTCGTGGACCTGCTGCCCGTGGCGGACGACCTCGTGCCCGAGTGCACCTGTCCGGACCGCGGCGAGCCCTGCAAGCACGCGGCGGCGCTCTGCTACCAGACGGCGCGGCTCGTCGACGAGGACCCGTTCGTCCTCTTCCTGCTGCGCGGCCGCGGCGAGCAGGAGCTGCTGCGCGATCTCACCCGGCGGGGGGCGGTGTACGCGGCGGCGGAGCAGTCCGAGGCGAAAGGCCCGGAGCCGGCCTCCGTCCCGGCCCGGGAGGCGTTCGCGGCAGCGGATCAACTGCCCGCGCCGCCGCCGGAGTTCCCGGCCCCGGTCCACCCGGAGCGCCCGCCCTCCTACCCCCAGGCGCCGGACGCCCCCGACCCCCTCGCGCTCGACCTCCTCGCCACGGAGGCGGGCGTCCGCGCCCACGCGCTGCTCACCACGGGCACGGACCCGATCGCCGTGCTGTCCCCGTGGCAGGACGCGGTCCGGCTGGCCGCCGCCCACCCCGGCTCGGGGCTCACGGCGGCGACCCGCGCGCTGTACGCCTCGCTGTCGCGCGGCACCGGGCGCACCCCCACGGACCTCGCGCGCGCCGTCGCGGCCTGGCGGCAGGGCGGCCTCGAAGGGCTCTCGGTCCTCGAAGAGGAGTGGGACCCGCCGGCGGGCCCCTTCGACCGCGCCCGCCCCGCCCTGCTCGCCACCGGCCACCCGGAGTTCCGCCCCCGGCGCAACAGCCTGTCGACGGCCTCCGTCCAACTCCGCCTCGGCCGCGACGGCCTGTGGTACGGGTACGAGTCGGAGCCCGGCGGCGAGGACTGGTGGCCCAGAGGCGAGCCGGGCCCGGACCCGGTGGCGACGCTCGACGCTCTGCTCGGCCCGTAGGCGCACTCCCACGGAGGCGACGTTCGGAACCGGCGGCGGTCAGGCGGTGGACGCGGCGGCTTCCTCCTGGGAGCGCAGCATCTGCGCCATGGCCTCCAGGCTCTGCGCCGCGGACGTGCCGCCACCGCACGTCAACGAGGCGATGAGATTGCCGAGCAGGCCGTCCCGGTCCGCGACGATCCTGACCTGGCCGACTTCGACGACGAGGCCCAGCAGATCAAGCCGCAGTCCCTGCGGAATGTCGAGCACGACACAGTCCGGAGCAGGTGTTGTCATTCTGACGCTCCCTGTTGAAGAGGCTGAGGTGCCCCTCCCGGTACCCCCTGCGGGGCGGCTCGTACCCGCTCGCGGCGCCGCGTCCGATGCCGCTTCGTCGGGCGCGCCGCCCGCCCGGGCGCGTCGGCGGTCCGGCCGGGCCGGGGTCTTCGCTGTTCGGAGCGGGAGGGCCCGTGGACCCGAACATGGCGGGCGGGCCGCACTACGCAGCCGCGGGGAGTCCGAAGAGGCCACCGGCGAAAGGCTGTTCGGCCTACGCTCCCACCCATCGGGCTGCGTAGCCCGTCTCCGCGAGACGTCGCACCGTGCCTGGCGAGCCGGACCGACGCGGGATCACATGCGGCGGGAGATCACTGCCGGTACCCGCTCAGGAAGCGACCGATCCGGCTGATCGCGGCATCGAGGTCGTCGGCGTAGGGGAGCGTGAGGATCCGGAAGTGGTCCGGGGTCGGCCAGTTGAAGCCGGTGCCCTGGACGACCTGGATCTTCTCGCGGAGCAGCAGGTCGAGGACGAACTTCTCGTCGTCGACGATGTTGTGCACCTTCGGGTCGATGCGCGGGAAGGCGTAGAGGGCGCCCTTGGGCTTGACGCAGCTGACGCCGGGGATCTCGTTCAGCTTCTCCCACGCCTTGTCGCGCTGTTCGAGGAGCCGGCCGCCGGGCGCGGTGAGTTCGCGGATCGACTGACGGCCGCCGAGCGCGGCCTGGATGGCGTACTGGGCGGGCGCGTTCGGGCACAGCCGCATGGAGGCCAGCATCGTCAGGCCCTCCAGATAGCTCTTCGCGTGCTGCTGCGGTCCCGTGACCACCATCCAGCCGGAGCGGAACCCGGCCACGCGGTAGGTCTTCGACAGGCCGGAGAAGGTGAGGACGACGAGGTCGGGGGCGAGGGCCGCGGCGGTGTGGTGCACCGCGTCGTCGTAGAGGATCTGGTCGTAGATCTCGTCGGCGAACACCATCAGGCCGTGCCGCCGGGCGAGGTCGAGGATGCCCTCGACGATCTCCTTCGGGTAGACGGCGCCGGTCGGGTTGTTCGGGTTGATGAGGACGACCGCCTTCGTGCGGTCGGTGATCTTCGACTCCATGTCGGCGAGGTCCGGGTACCAGTCCGACTGCTCGTCGCAGAGGTAGTGGACGGCCTTGCCGCCGGAGAGCGTGGTGACCGCCGTCCACAGCGGGAAGTCCGGGGCCGGGATGAGGACTTCGTCGCCGTCCTCCAGGAGCGCCTGGACCGCCATCGAGACCAGCTCGGAGACGCCGTTGCCGAGGAAGACGTCGTCGACGCCCACGTCCAGGCCGAGTGCCTGGTAGCGCTGGGCGACGGCGCGGCGCGCGGAGAGGATGCCGCGGGAGTCCGTGTAGCCGTGCGCCTGCGGGAGCATCCGGATCATGTCCTGGACGATCTCCTCCGGCGCCTCGAAGCCGAACAGGGCCGGGTTGCCCGTGTTCAGCCGCAGCACGCTGTGGCCCGCCTCCTCCAGCGCGTTGGCGTGCTCGATCACCGGGCCGCGGATCTCGTAACAGACCTCGCTCAGCTTGCTCGACTGCCGGAACTCCATGCGCGTGTGCCTCCCGGACGTACGGATGTCGCAGACGTACCTCGTGTTTCGTCTTGCTTGGTTTTACCAAGTGGCTGCTTGGAAAGTCCAACAAGTTGCATAGACTGCGCGCCATGCCACGCCGAAGCTACGACCAGTACTGCGCCGTCGCCCGCGCTCTCGACGTCGTCGGGGACCGCTGGACGCTCCTGATCGCGCGCGAACTCCTCGCCGGACCGCGCCGCTACACCGATCTCCACGCCGACCTGCCGGGCGTCAGCACGGACATGCTGGCCACCCGGCTCAAGGACATGGAGCGGGACGGTCTCGCCGAGCGCCGCAGGCTCGGCGCGCCCGCGTCGGTGTACGTGTATGAACTCACCGAGCGGGGCCGGGGCTTGCTGCCCGTCCTCCGGGCCCTCGGGGAGTGGGGCGCGCCGGGCCTCGCCGAGCGGCGGCCCACCGACGCGGTGCGGGCGCACTGGCTGGCGCTGCCGCTGTCCGGGCAGTTGGCTGAGCTGGGGGAGCCGGGCACGGTGGAGGTCCGGGTCGACGAGGGCGTGTTCCACGTCCGGGTGGGCGCTGAGCCGGTGTACGGGGACGGGGTCCACCCCGACGGCGAGCCGGATGTGCGGCTCACCCTGGACGCCGAGGTGTGCGCCGAGGTCGCCCGCGGCGCGGTCGGTCTGGTCGAGGCGGTGCGCGCCGGTCGCGTCATCGTGACCGGCGAGGGTGCGCTGGCGAAGACGCTGCGCGCCGGGACCTCTTGAGCGGACCTGCCTCCACCCGGAGCGTCACCTCCTGAAACCTCTCCCCATAGGCGTCCCGCGAGGAACGACGGCAATGTCCGGACCGTCCCGAGGCGCGGCGTGACAAGAGTCGCAACCGCGCCGACGGTCACAGGACACACGACTTTGTGAAGACCCCATGAACTCGGGCCGTACCGATCAGTAACCCCCCTGGTTCAGGCCAAACAGCGCTCTGATCAAGCCGTCATATGCGTGTTAGCGTCCCGGTCGATCGGGGGGCCGATGCGAGTCCTTGTGAAGAGTGAGAGGAAAACGTGGGGCACATGCACCACATGACAGGAGGCTGGATCACTCCAGTCCTGTCCTATGTGATGGCGGTCGTGGGATCCGCTCTCGGCCTGCGCTGCACCGCGCGTGCCCAGGCCGCCGGCCGGCGCTCGCGGCGCAACTGGCTGCTGACCGCGTCCGTCGCGATCGGCGCCGGGATCTGGACGATGCACTTCGTCGCGATGCTCGGCTACGCGGTCGACGGCACGGCCATCCGCTACGACATCCCCCTCACCCTGCTGAGCCTCGTCGTGGCCATCCTGGTGGTCGGCGCGGGCATGTTCATCGCCGGGTACGGAAAGTCCCGCGCCCTCTCCGTCGTCCTCGGCGGACTCGGTACGGGACTCGGCGTCGCCGCGATGCACTACATCGGCATGTCGGCCGTGCGGCTCAACGGATCGCTCGCCTACGACCCCGTGCTCGTGGTCGCCTCCGTGGTGATCGCCGTGGTCGCCGCGTCCGCCGCGCTGTGGGCCGCGCTGTCCGTGCGCGGACCCGTGGTCGCGGCCGTCGCAGCCCTCGTCATGGGGCTCGCGGTGAGCAGCATGCACTACACCGGCATGGCCGCCGTGAAGGTCAGCGTGCACGCGGGCACCGCCCCGCTGACCGGCGCCACCGCCACCGCGTTCATCCTGCCGCTGGCCGTCGTGCTCGGCTCGTTCCTCTTCCTGACCTGCGCCTTCGTCGCGCTGTCGCCGACCGCCGACGAGCGCGCGCAGAGCGAGGCCGCGGCCCGCCCGCTGCACGAGGTCGAGCTGCCCGCCACCTAGGCGCGGCCGCCCGCCCCTTGGGCGGACGCCACCCACCCCCACACCACCAGGCCCCGCCGAGGAGCTGTCCCCATGCCCGCGCGCTTCGCGCTGCCCGAACGGCTGCGCTCCAAATCGATCAGAGCCAAGGTCGTCACCCTGCTCACGGTCCCCGTCGTCTCCGTGATGGCCCTGTGGGGCCACGCCGCGGTGACCACGGCGTCCCAGATATCCGACAGGGAGCAGCTGAAAGAGGTGAACTCGGCGCTCGTCACGCCGATCTCCCGGTTCACCATCGCCGTGCAGGACGAGCGCGCGGCCGCCATGAAGTACCGGGCCGCCCACGACGCCACCAACCGGCAGGGCTTCACCGAGGCGACGGCCCGCACCGACAAGGCCGCCGACGCGCTCGGCGCGGGCCTGCGCTCCATCAGCACCGACCTCGCCGACCTCGACGCCGCGCTGCCGGACCGTATCCAGAAGCTGAAGTTCAGCGCCGACTCGATGTCCGGACCGCGCCAGAAGGCCAAGGCCCAAGGCGGCACCGGCGCCATCGACGGCTACGACACCGCCGTCCAGCGGGCCCTGTCCGTCCGCGCCGGACTCGCCGCCGCCGACAGCGACTCGGCCCGTACGCTGCTGCAACTCGCCCGCGCCCGTGAGGCGTTGAGCCGCCAGGACGCGCTGTTCGGCGCCGCGCAGACGAGCGGGTCCATGACGCCCGACCAGTACCGCGCATTCGTGGGCGACGTGGCGGTGCAGCGCAGCCTCACCGAGGCCGCGCTGCCCGACCTGAAGGGCCAGGACGCCACCGCCTTCCGTGCCGCGCTCGGCACGGCGGGCGCCGAAGACCTCGGCCGCGTACAGGACATGGTCCTCGCCGCAGGGCCCACGCGCGCCGCCGACGCGGTGCCCGAGCGGCGCTGGCAGTCGGACACCCGCGACACCCTCACCGCCCTCGACAAGGCCGAGTCGCGCTCGATCGACGCGGCCGCGGGCGCCGAACCGTACTCCCTGTCCGCCCTGGGCAGTTCCGGCATCGCCGTCGTCCTCGGCCTGCTCGGTGTGATCGTGTCGCTGCTGCTCTCCGTACGGATCGGCCGCGGACTCGTCGCCGACCTGACGGGGCTGCGCAACGCCGCGCTCGACATGGCCGCGAACCGGCTGCCCGCCTCCATGCGGCGCATCCACAACGGCGAGGACGTCGACCTCGACAAGGAGGCGCCGCTCGACGAGACCCCGCACAGCGACGAGGTCGGTCAGGTCGGCGCCGCCCTCACCACCGTGCAGCGCGCGGCGCTGCGCGCGGTCGCCGACCGGGCCGCGGTCCTCACGGGAGTCTCCGGTGTGTACGTGTCGCTCGCCCGGCGCAGCCAGGTGCTGCTGCACCGCCAGCTCGACCTCCTCGACGCGATGGAGCGCCGCACGGAGGACCCCACCGACCTCGAAGACCTCTTCCGCATCGACCACTTGACGACGCGCATGCGCCGGCACGCCGAGTCGCTGCTGATCCTCTCCGGTTCGGCGCCGGGCCGTGCCTGGCGCAATCCGGTGCCGCTGATCGACGCCGTGCGTGCGGGGCTCGCCGAGACGCCCGACTTCGACCGGGTCCAGCTCCAGGACATCCCCGAGCTGTCGCTCGCCGGTTCCGCCGTCGCCGACGTCGTCCACCTCGTCGCCGAACTCGCCGAGAACGCCTCGGCGTTCTCGCCGCCGCACACGCCCGTGGTGGTCCGCGGCGAGCCCGTCGGGGCGGGGGCCTGCCTGGAGATCGAGGACCGGGGCCTCGGCATGAGCGACGAGGCGCTCGCCGATGCCAACGCGCGCATCAACGCCGCCGACATCGACCTGCTCGACTCCCGCAAGCTCGGTCTGTTCGTGGTCAACCGGCTCGCCGAGCGGCAGCGGCTCGACGTCACCCTGCGGCGCTCGATCTACGGAGGCATCACCGCCGTCGTCTTCATCCCCCAGAACCTCCTGGAGTCCCCGCACCCCGGCCTGCGCGGGGTTCCGGCGCCGGAACCGGTCGAGCCCGCGGCGCCCCTCCCGCAGCGGACCGCCACCCCGACGGCCAAGGCCGACCGCCCCACGCCCCGGAGCTCCGCCCCGGACCCCGCGCCTCAATCGCCGGCGGGGCTTGAAGAGCCCGACCTCCCGCAGCGCGTGCGGCAGGCAAATATCAGTCCCGAGCTGCGGGACGCCGTGCCCGCGCAGGAGGACGGGGCGGGCGCCGGGGGACGGTCGCCGGAGGCCGCCCGCGCCACCATGACCTCGCTGAGCTCGGGCCGCAGGCGCGCCCGCGCCGTCCGCGAAGAAAGCGGCCCGGCCGCCCCGAACGACGGAGGACACCGATGACCCCGACGTACAACGTCACCGGCCTGGGCGGCGACGACGAACACCGCATGGGCATCGACTGGCTCCTCGACGAGCTGGCCGCCCGCGTCGCCGAGGTCCGGTACGTGGTCATGCTGTCCGGCGACGGACTGTGCGTCGGCGCCTCCACCGGCCTCGGCCGCGACGAGTCCGAACGCTTCTGCGCGATCGCCTCCGGCTTCCACTCTCTCGCCAAGGGCGCGGGCCGCCACTTCTCCGCGGGCGGCGTCGTCCAGACCATGGTCGAACTCGAGGGCGGCTTCCTGTTCGTGGTCGCCGCCGGCGAGGGCTCCTGCCTCGCCGTGTTCACCGACGGACACGCCGACATCGGCCTCGTCGCGTACGAGATGGCGCTGCTCGTGGACCGCGTGCGCGAACACCTCGGCGTACCCACCCGCTCGGACGGCGATACCGCGTGACGCCGCAACCCCCCGACCGCATGGACGCCTGGTCCGACCGGTACGACGAGGACGCGGGGCCCCTGGTCCGGCTCTACGCCATGACCTCGGGCCGCGCCAGGACCGGCAACGGGGCGGAACGCATGGACCTCATGGCCATCGTCCGCCCCACCCACACCCGCCCCCGGGGCCCGCTGCCGCCGGAACAGCGCGAACTGCTCGCCCTGTGCCTGCGCGGACCGCGCCCCGTCGCCGACCTCGCCTCCGACTCCGGCCTCCCGCTCGGCGTCGTACGCGTCCTGCTCGGCGACCTGGCGGCGAAGTCCCTCGTGACCGTCGCCGCGCCGAACTCCTCGGCCCCCGACCCCGCCACGGGCGAGTCCACCGGCTACGCCCGCCCCGACGCCCGTCTCCTCCGAGAAGTGATCAATGGCCTTCGCGCACTCTGACCCGTCCGCCCGCGCCGACTTCACGGCCCTGAAGGTGCTGATCGCGGGCGGCTTCGGGGTCGGCAAGACCACCCTCGTGGAGTCGGTCAGCGAGATCCGTCCGCTGCGCACCGAGGAGGACCTCACGGTCGCCTCGCGCGGCGTGGACCACCTCGACGGCGTCACCACGAAGACGACGACGACCGTGGCCATGGACTTCGGCCGCATCACGCTGCGCGAGAACCTCGCGCTGTACCTGTTCGGCACGCCCGGCCAGGACCGGTTCTGGTTCCTGTGGGACGAGCTGGCCACGGGCTGCCTGGGCGCGGTCGTCCTCGCGGACACCCGCCGCCTCGCCGACTGCTTCCCCGCGGTCGACTACTTCGAGAGCCGCGGCATCCCGTTCATCGTCGCGGTGAACTGCTTCGACGGCGTACGGTCGCACTCCTCGGAAGCGGTCTCCCGCGCGCTCGACCTCGGGCCCGACACCACGGTGCTGCTGTGCGACGCGCGCGACCGGGAGTCCGGCAAGGAGACGCTCATCTCGCTCCTGGAACAGGTGCTGCGCCAGGACGCGTGAGTGCCCGTATTAGCCTGACCTGGTGCCCACGCTCAGAGAGATCACCGCGACCCGCTATGTGAACCCGCTGCGCACCGGCGGCTCCGTGCCCGGCGTGGTCGAGGCGGACGACCTCGGTACGTACGTGCTCAAGTTCACCGGGTCCGCGCAGGGCGTGAAGGCGCTCGTCGCGGAGATCGTCGTGGGCGAGCTGGCGCGCGCGTTCGGCCTGCGCTTTCCCGAGCTGGTGCTCGCGCACTTCGACCCGGCGCTCGGCGCGGACGAGCCGCACCAGGAGGTCAAGGAACTCCTGGAGGCGAGCGGGGGCCTCAACCTCGGCATGGACTTCCTGCCGGGCGCGGTGGACTTCACGCCGGAGCTCGCGGAGTCCTTCCCCGTCGACCCGCTGGAGGCCGGCCGCATCGTCTGGCTCGACGCGCTGACGGTCAACGTCGACCGCACGGTGCACAGTTCGAACCTGATGGTCTGGCCCACGCTCGGCGTGGCCCCGCCGAAGCTCTGGCTCATCGACCACGGCGCCGCGCTCGTCTTCCACCACCGCTGGGACGGCGCGGACCCGGCGAAGCCGTACGACTTCCGGCACCACGCGCTCGGCGGCTACGGCCCGGACACGCGCGCGGCCGACGCGGAACTCGCGCCCAAGGTCACCGAGGAGCTGCTGCGCGGGATCCTCGCCCTAGTGCCGGACGCCTGGCTCACGGACTTCCCCACACCGGACGAGGCCCGGGACGCCTACGTCACCCACCTCTTGGCCCGCGCCCGCGCCTCCGCCTCCTGGCTCCCCACGGACTTCCCGTCCCGCGACGAACTGGCGGCGGCCGACGCGCGGCGCGCGGCGGCGACGGAGCGGGGCCGCCCCGCGTGGCTGAAGCGCGTCCCGGACCTCCACGGAAAGCCCCCGGCGGAACAGGACTGGTCACGTCACGTGGGCTGACGGCACGCTCACTCCGTCGCCGTGCGGTGCAGGGTGAACCAGAAGGTCGGGAAGGGGTTCGTGCCGGGGGTGATGTCGGTCAGGTGCCACCCGGTGAACCTGGTGCGCAGTTCCTCCTCGGTGACCCCGGAGATCAGGTCGTCGAGGACCCCGGGGCCGTAGCCGAACATCAGCCACCGCGCTCCCGGCGCGGCCCGCGCCGTGAGGCCGGCGGCGTACGCGTCGCGGCGGTGCGGCGGGATGCCGCAGTAGCAGCTCAGGTCGAAGAACAGGTCGTACGGGCCGCGCACGCCCACCTCGTCCAGCCGCGTGGCGTCCCCGCACAGGACCGTGACGTCCACCCCCGCCGCCTCGGCCTTCTCCCGGGCCCGCATGACCGCGCGGTCGACCAGGTCCACGGCCGCCACCCGCCAGCCGTGCCGGGCCAGGTACACGGAGTTGGTCCCGGTGCCGCAGCCGAGTTCGAGGGCGCGGCCGGGCGGCAGCGCGCCGGGCCCCTCCACCACGTCCACCAGCTCGGGCGGTGTGACGCCGGAGTCCCACGGCGGCCTGCCGTCCCGGTAGTAGTCCTCCAGCGCGCGGCGCACCGCCGCCTCTTGGTCGAGCTCCTCAGTCGTCCACGTCCTGGTCTCGCGCATCATGGCCCCCAAGAACTTAGAGTCGAACTCTAGTGTCTGACTCCAGAGATAGACTCCCGGCATGGCCGCGGTCAAGGGATCCGACGAACGCACGGGCAAAGTCACCGGCAAGGGCACGGGCAAGCGCCCCGACAAGCGGGCCGAGCGCTCGCGGCGCACCCGCGAGAAGGTCGTCACGGCCGCGCGGGACCTGTTCGTCGCGCAGGGGTACGGGGCGACGAGCCTTCAGGAGGTCGCGGACCGCGCGGGCGTGGCCGTCCAGACGGTGTACTTCGTGTTCGGCAACAAGCGCGCGCTGTTCAAGGACGTCGTCGACACGTCCATCGCCGGTGACGCCGAACCGGTCGCCACGATGGAGCGGGACTGGTTTCGCGACGCGTGCGCCGAGCCCACCGCGGCCGGGCAGCTGCGCGCCCATGTACGGGGGGTGCGCGAAATCCTCGGCCGGGTCGCCCCGATCATGCCGCTGATCGCCGCTGCCGCGGCCACGGATCCGGAGATCGCCGCACAGTGGCCCGCGAGCCCGGACCCGCGCTACACGGTCCAGTACGCCGCGGCCGAAGCACTGATCACCAAGCCCGACGCCCGCCCCGACGTCGACGTCACCCGCGCCGCCGATCTGCTGTACGGGCTGCTCAGCCCCGAGCTGTACCTGGTCTTCGTCCGCGACCGCGGCTGGTCGCCCGAGGCCTGGGAGGAATGGGCCCGCGCGGCCCTGACGGCCGACCTCTGCGCCCACGCGTAAGGGCCCGGCGCCACCCCGGCGCCGGGCCCCACACACCGCGAAACGTCAGCCGAGCTGCTCGTACGCAGGCAGCGTCAGAAAGTCCGCGTAGTCCGCGTCCAGGGAGACCTGGAGGAGGAGGTCGTGGGCCTGCTGCCACTTGCCGGCCGCGAAGGCCTCCTCGCCGACCTCGGCCTTGATGTTCGCCAGCTCCTCGGCGGCGACCTTGCGGGCCAGCTC
This sequence comes from Streptomyces sp. EDA2-14, assembly GCF_054963755.1. Classification (NCBI taxonomy): domain Bacteria; kingdom Bacillati; phylum Actinomycetota; class Actinomycetes; order Kitasatosporales; family Streptomycetaceae; genus Streptomyces; species Streptomyces sp. EDA2-14. The sequence continues at coordinate 238,617 of NZ_JBUEGE010000003.1, read as the reverse complement.
GGCGGTGACGGGCTCGCCGTTGTCGAGGACGACGCCCGCGTTGATCCACTGCCAGATCTGGGAGCGGGAGATCTCCGCGGTCGCCGCGTCCTCCATGAGGTTGAAGATCGCGACGGCGCCGAGGCCGCGCAGCCACGCCTCGATGTAGCGGATGCCGACCTGGACGGCGTTGACCAGACCGTCGTAGGTGGGCTTCGCGTCGAGGGAGTCGATGGCGATCAGGTCGCCGGCGGCCACCGAGACGTCCTCGCGCAGGCGGTCCTTCTGGTTCGGCTTCTCGCCGAGGACCTTGTCGAAGGACTCCATGGCGATCGGGACGAGGTCCGGGTGCGCGACCCAGGAGCCGTCGAAGCCGTCGCCGGCCTCGCGGTCCTTGTCGTCGCGGACCTTCGCGAACGCCACCTTGTTGACCTCGGCGTCGCGCCGCGACGGGATGAAGGCCGCCATGCCGCCGATGGCGTGCGCGCCGCGCTTGTGGCAGGTGCGGACGAGGAGTTCGGTGTACGCCCGCATGAACGGGGCCGTCATCGTCACCGCGTTGCGGTCCGGCAGGACGAACTTCTGGCCGCCGTCACGGAAGTTCTTGACGATGGAGAAGAGGTAGTCCCAGCGGCCCGCGTTCAGGCCGGAGGCGTGGTCGCGCAGCTCGTAGAGGATCTCCTCCATCTCGTACGCGGCCGTGATCGTCTCGATCAGGACGGTGGCGCGCACGGTGCCCTGCGGGATGCCGACGTAGTCCTGCGCGAAGACGAAGATCTCGTTCCAGAGGCGGGCCTCCAGGTGCGACTCCGTCTTCGGGAGGTAGAAGTACGGGCCCTTGCCGAGCTCGATCAGCTTCTTCGCGTTGTGGAAGAAGTAGAGGCCGAAGTCGACGAGCGCGCCGGGGACGGCCTTGCCGCTGCCGTCCACGAGGTGGCGCTCGTTGAGGTGCCAGCCGCGCGGCCGCATGACGACCGTGGCCAGCTCATCGGCGGGCTTCAGCGCGTACGACTTGCCGGAGCGCTCGTCCGTGAAGTCGATGGCGCGGTTGTAGGCGTTGGTGAGGTTGAGCTGGCCGCCGATGACGTTCTCCCACGTCGGGGCGGAGGCGTCCTCGAAGTCGGCGAGCCAGATCTTCGCGCCGGAGTTCAGCGCGTTGATCGTCATCTTGCGGTCGGTCGGGCCGGTGATCTCGACACGGCGGTCGTTCAGGGCGGCCGGGGCCTCGGCGACCTTCCAGGTGTCGTCCGCGCGGATGGCGGCGGTCTCCGGGAGGAAGTCGAGCGTGGAGGTGCGGGCGATCTCGGCGCGGCGCTCGGTGCGACGGGCGAGCAGCTCGTCACGCCGGGGCGTGAAAAGGCGGTGCAGCTCGGCCACGAAGGCGAGGGCCGCCTCGGTGAGCACCTCGCCCTGTCCGGGCAGGGTCTCGGCGTCGACGATGGCCAGCGGGGACGGCGCTGGTGCGGACATGTGGCTGTCACTTCCTTCAGCGAGCGAACGGCCCGTAAGGCACTGGGTGCCGGGCCGCCTGGGTATGGCTGCTGGCCCCGCTTCGGGGGACCGGCCCTTCTCAACAGTGGATATTAGTTTCCTTATCGTGGAAGTTCAATGGTTTGTTGACGTCGAGATTCTCAGAGTCGACAGAACGTGGCTCTGCGTGCCACGCACTGTTACTCAAGGTGCTGGAGATCGGCCGCCGTGTCGATGTCGTACGCCTCGGCGACGTCCCCGCACTCCACGAGCCGCAGCGCCCCCGCGTGCTCCTTGAGGTACGCGCGGGCCCCGCGGTCCCCGCTCGCACTCGCCGCGATCCCCGCCCAGTGGTCCCGGCCGAACAGCACCGGATGCCCGCGCTCCCCGCCGTACGAGGCCGCCGCGAGCGAGGCGGGAGGGACGGGGGAGTCATGTGCCGCGAGCACGCGCGCCACCGCCGCCGCACCGATCCCCGGCTGGTCCACCAGGAGCACGAGCGCGGCGGACGCCGTCGTGTCCGCGAGCGATGCGAGACCCGCCCGCAGCGAGGAACCCATGCCGTCCTCCCACTCCGGGTTCTCGGCCACCCGGCATCCGTCCAGTACGGCCCGCTCCCGTACGTCGCAGGCCGCCGCCCCGAGTACCACGTGCACCGGATCGCATCCCCCTTCCCGCAAGGTGCGCACCGCGTGCTCCACGAGCGGCCGTCCCCGGTGTTCGAGCAGCGCCTTCGGTCGTCCGCCGAGCCGCCGCCCGCCACCCGCGGCGAGCAGCAGCCCCGCCACCCCGCCTGTGCTCTTCGTCGTCATGCTCCTTGCATATCGCACGGAGGGGGCGTCGGGATCGTGATCGAAGCCGTTCGGATTTTCACAGTTGCCTTGCGCAACGGACTGGCGTAACGCCTGCGTGTGGCGTTAACTGGGCGCCCACAAAACTGAGTTGAGCGCTCGGCCGTCGCTCCGGTCGGGTTACGCGGTAGTAGGGCTTGAGCGGTACCTGAGCAGGACAACACACGCACAATGACGTGCAAGGGGGAGAGCTGTGTTGCGGAGCGTGGAGCAGAGGCTTGTGACCGGGAGCGACGAGGACCCGCGGATCGCCGAATTGCGCACTGCCGTGTCCCGATTGCGCCGCGAGCTCGCCGCGCACCCGGTGGAGTTCCCCGACCGGGGGATCGCGGAGGACGAGCTGGCGGCGCTGGACGCGATGGCCGGCGGGGGCAGGCCCGAAGTACCGAGGCTGCGGCGTTCCCTGCTGCTCGTGGCGGGGGCGATCGGCTCGGTGAGCGCACTGTCCGGGGCGCTGTCCCAGGTCAGGGGCGCCGTGGAACTGTTCGGAGGCCCGCCCGCACAGCGCTGACGACCTCCCGGCGGGGGAGGGGCCCTACGCCACCCAGTGCGGGCGGCCCGGCTCCTCGCCCGCCCCGCCGAGCCCGCCGTCGAGGGCCGCCGCGATCCGCCGCACCGCCTCCTCCGCGACGTCGAGCGGCTGGACGTACGGCACCCGCAGCCGGTGCTCGAACGTGCCGGGGTCCGCGCCGAACCGCGAACCGCCCTCGATCCGCACCCCGTGCCGCAGCGCGGCCCGCCCGAGCGCCGAGGCGATCGGGCGTCCCAGGTCCACCCAGAGCGAGAGCCCGCCGGGCGGCAGCTCCCAGCGCCAGTCCGGGAACTCGCGGCCGAGCGCGTCGGCGAGCCGGTCCCGCCGCTCGCGCAGCACCGGGATCCGCCCGCTCAGGATCGTCTCCTCGCGGTCGAGCAGCCGGCCCGCCACCAGCTGGTCCAGGACCGAGCCCGACATGTCCGCGGTGACCCGCAGCGTCGTCAGCTCGGTGATCAGACGGGTGCCCGCGCGCACCCAGCCGACCCTGAGGCCGCTCCAGTGCCCCTTGCTCAACGAGCCGACCGTGACGATCTGCTCGCCCCCGCCGGACGGCGCGAGCGAGGCGAACGGCGGCTCCGTCACCCCGTCGAGCGCGATGTCCGCGATCGTCTCGTCGATGACCAGCCAGGTGCCGGTGGCCCGCGCCGCCGCGATGATCCGCTGCCGCTGCTCGCGCGGCATCAGCCGGCCCGTCGGGTTCTGGAAGTCCGGGATGAGGTACGCGAGCCGGGGCGCCGCCTGCCGCAGCGTCGCACCGATCAGCTCCACGTCCCAGCCGTCCTCGGTGACCGGCACCGGCGCCGTGCGCATCCCCAACTGCCGGATCACCGACAGCGCGTTGGCGTACGACGGGTTCTCCACCAGGATCCGGTCGCCGGGCCTGCCGAGCAGCGTCAGGGTCAGCGCCACGGCTTGCTGGGCGCCCGTCGTGACCAGGATCTGCTCGGGCAGCGTGGGCAGCCCGCGCCGCGTGTACCGCTCGGCGATCCGCGCGCGCAGCTCGGGCAGACCGTACGGGTGGTAGCCGTTGGTCACCGCGTGCCGGGCCACGTCGGGGCCCGCGGCGGCGTACGCGGCCGACAGCTCGTCCTCCAGGAAGCCGGGTGCGGCGACCGCCAGATCGATCACGTCGTCGCCCGCGGCGGGCGTGGCCACGACGGTCGGGCGCGCGCCCTCCGGCAGCTCGGTCCACGTCCCGGAGCCGCGCCTGCTGCGCGCGTACCCGCTCTCGCGGAGCAGGTCGTACGCGGCCGTCACGGTGGCCCGGCTGACGCCGAGGGAGGCCGCGAAACCGCGCTCCGCGGGCAGCCGCGTGTGCAGCGGGATCCGCCCGTCGAGCAGCAGTGTCCGCACGCCCTGCGCGAGCGCGCGGTAGCCGGGGCGCTCCCCGGCCACACCGGTCAGAAGCGCGCCGAGCCGCTTGCCGCCGAGCGCGCGCCCACCGCCGTCCACGCTGCGGACCACCGACTCGTCGCCCATGCCACATCTCCGTAATTGGCCCTGCTGTCCAGGCCAATCAGCGTACAGAGTGGGACTCGATCGGCGAAGAGTGGCCTGGAGGAGGCCACTGGGCGCGTACGAGGAGGGGTGTCATGGAGGGCGAGCGGGTCGGTGGGCGTGTGGTGGTCGGGGTCAGCGGCTCCCCGGCGAGCCTGGCCGCGGTGCGCTCGGCGGTCGCCGAGGCCCGCAGATCGGACCGGCCCCTGGTGGCCGTGCTCGCGTGGGAGCCGCCGGAGGGCGAGGCCATGTACCGGCGGTGGCCGGACGCCACGTGGGCCCGGCACTGGTACGAGCAGGCCCGCGCCCGGCTGGCGGCGGCGTTCGACGAGGCGCTCGGTGGCCTGCCGCCCGACCTCGACGTGACGCCGCGCGTGGTGCGCCGGCGCCCCGGCCCGGCCCTCGTCGAACGCGCGGCGCGCCCCGACGACCTGCTGGTCATCGGCGTACGTCCGCGGAGCCTGCGCCGGGCCGCCCACCGCCACGTGCGGCGGCACGCGGTGTGCCCGGTGCTGACGGTGCCGGTGCGGCCGCTGCAACGGGCGGAGCTGCGGGCGCTGCGGCGGGTCCGGGCGACGGACTTCGACGTGACGCGCTGAGCGGCTCAGCGGCGGCGCAGCAGCCCGTCGCGCGTGGCCCGCGCCACGGCAGCCGTCCGCGAGTCCACGCCCAGCTTCGCGTAGATGTGCACGAGGTGGGACTTGACCGTGGCCTGGCTCAGGAACAGCTCGCGGGCGATCTCCGCGTTGGACAGCCCGTCGCGGACGTGCCGCAGCACCTCCAGCTCGCGCCGGCTCAGCGCGTCCGCGGGCGCCCGCATCCGTCCCATCAGCCGGTCCGCGACGGCGGGCGCGAGCGCGGAACGCCCCGACGCCGCCGTGCGCACCGCGGCGGCCAGCTCCTGCGGCGGCGCGTCCTTCAGCAGATAGCCAGAGGCCCCCGCCTCCACCGCGGCGAGGATGTCCGCCTCGGTGTCGTACGTGGTCAGGACGAGAACGCGCGGACCGTCGTCCAGGGCGGCGATCCGCGCGGTGGCCTCGGCGCCGTGCATCGTCCCCGCGCCGAACTGCAGGTCCATGAGGACGACGTCCACGTCCCCGGCCAGCTCGACCGCGCGCTCGGCCGTCGCGGCCTCCGCGACGATCGCGAAGTCCGGCTCCGCGTCGAGCACGGCGCGCAGCCCGGCCCGTACGACGGGGTGGTCGTCGGCGAGCAGCAGCCGGATCACGCGGCACCTCCGACGGGCATCGGCACCGGCAGCGTCACCGCGACGGCCGTCCCCCGGCCCGGCGCCGACTCCACGGTGAACGTGCCGCCCAGCTCACTCACCCGCGAGCGCATCGCGACGAGTCCGAACCCTCCGTCGCCGCCGTCCGGCGCCCGCTCGGGGTCGAAGCCGTCGCCGTCGTCCACCACGTCGAGGGCCACCGAGGTCTCCATGAAGCTGAGGGTGATCTCCGCACGGCGCGCGTGCGCGTGCCGCACCGTGTTGGCGAGCGCCGACTGGGCGATGCGCAACAACGCCACCTCGTACGGAGTGGGAAGTTCGAACGGGGTGCCGCTCGCCGAGAAGCGGGCGGTGAGAGCCGGTTCCGTGGCGCACAGCCGGTCGAGGGCCCCGGCCAGGGAGCCGCCCTCGAGGCCGGGCGGGGCGAGTGCGCGCACGAAGCGGCGGGCCTCCGCGAGGTTGTCCTGCGCCGTGGCCCGCGCCTGCTCGACGTGTCCGGCGGCGGGGGAGCCGGCGGGCAGTTCGCGCCCCGCCGCGACCAGCAGCAACTGGATCGAGGAGAGCCCCTGCGCCAGCGTGTCGTGGATCTCCCGGGCCAGCCGCTCGCGCTCGGCGAGGGTGCCGCCCGCGCGCTCCGCCGCCGCGAGCTCGGCGCGGGTCGCGACCAGCTCCTCGATCAGCCGCTGCCTGCGCTCGCTCTCCCGGTACAGCGCCTGGTAGCCGAGCACGGTCGCCACGGCGACGGCCGCGCCGAGCAGCGGTCCTATGAACGCCCCCGGATTCACCGCCCCGTCATGACCGACGTACGAACAGATGGCCGCGCCCGCAGCGATGCCCACGGCCGGGACGCCCCAGCGCGCGGGCAGCAGATGCAGCAGCAGGAAGTACAGCGGGAACGCCAGCCACAGCGCGTCCGGCGAGAGCACGAGCAGTACGGCCCATACGACACCCAGCGCGGCGAGCCACCACGCGGCGCCCGCGCGCGTGGACCGCACGACGGGCAGCGCGGCGCCCACCCCGTAGACGACGCCCATCAGCCCGGCCACCGTCACGACGGCCGCGACCGGCTCGGCGGAGCGCCCGGTCAGGGCCCGTACGACGACGAGCGCGAGCAGGCCCGCCAGCAGCAGATGCAGGCAGAGGCGCAGCGCGCGCAGGGCGGGGGTGAGCGAACGTGGATCCATACCGCTCTCCAGCGTACGAAGCCGGGAGAGGGAACCGGTCAACCGAAAGGTTGAAAGACACGTCCCCCCTTCGATTCGGGTGAAGCGTGCTGTGGCGCGATGCCCGCGCGGGCCCCGGAGCAGCAGTCTGGACCGCATGTTCGTCGCATGGAGAGATCTACGGTTCGCCAGGGGCAGGTTCGCCCTGATGGGATCCGTGATCGTACTGATCACGCTGCTTGTGGGACTGCTGTCGGGACTGACGGCGGGGCTCGCACGGGACAATACGTCGGCGCTCACCGGGCTGCCCGCCGACCACCTCGCCTTCGCCCGGCCCGCCGACGGGCAGTCGGTGTCGTTCACGGCGTCCACGGTCCGCCCCGAACAGTGGCGCGACCTCGCGGCGCGGGACGGCGTCGAGAGCGCGGAGCCGCTCGGCATCGGCACGGTGAACGCCGAGGCGGGGCGGCAGACCGCGGCGGTCTCCGCGTTCGGTGTCCGCGAGGACTCGGGGCTTGCGCCCGACGCGACGGAGCCCGGCACGGCGATCCTCTCCACCAAGGCGGCGCAGGAACTGGGCGCCGCCACGGGCGACAGGCTCACCCTCGGCGGCGCGCACCTCAAGGTCGCGGCGGTCTCCGGCGACGCCTCGTACAGCCACACCCCGGTCGTCTGGACGCATCTCGACGACTGGCAGCGCATCACGCCCACGGGAGGCGGCGGCGAACGCGCCACGGTGATCGCACTGCGCACCGCGGCGGGCGCGAACCTGCCGGCGGCCGACAAGGCGGCGGGCACGGAAACCAGGACCATCGACGGTGCGCTCTCGGCCATAGGTTCCTACCAGGCCGAGAACGGCTCGCTGCAACTGATGCGCGGATTCCTCTTCGTCATCTCGGCGCTCGTCGTGGGCGCGTTCTTCACGGTGTGGACGATCCAGCGCAGCGCCGACATCGCCGTCCTGAAGGCCCTCGGCTCCTCGACCCGCTACCTCCTGCGGGACGCGCTCGGCCAGGCGGTCCTGATGCTGGTGGCCGGCACGGCGATCGGCACGGGCCTCGCCTCCCTCTTCGGCGCCTTCGTCCCGGACACGGTGCCCTTCGTCCTCGACCCGCTGACCGCGCTCGGCCCGGCCGCCGTCATGACGGTCCTCGGCCTCGCGGGCGCCGCCCTCTCCATCCGGCGGATCACCGCCGTCGACCCCCTCACCGCCCTCGGGAGCGCCCGATGACCCTGCTGCTCGACGACATCACCCTGACCTACGCGGACGGCGACGGCCGCCTGACGGCCCTGGACCGGGTCACCCTGGAGGTCCCGCCCGGCGGCCTGACGGCAGTGGTGGGCCCTTCGGGCTCGGGCAAGTCGAGCCTCCTGGCGGTGGCGGCGACCCTGGTCACCCCGGACACCGGCCGAGTGATCATCGACGGCACGGAGGCCACGACCCTGAGCCGCGCGGAATCGGCCGAACTGCGCCGCCGCGCCATCGGCATCGTCTTCCAGCAGCCCAACCTGCTGCCGTCCCTGACAGCCCTGGAACAACTCCAGGTCATGGCCCACCTGGAGGGCCGCAAGCCCCGAGAAGTACGCGACAGGGCACGCGAGCTGCTGGCGGCGGTGGGCCTGTCGGACCAGTCCCACCGCCGCCCGCACCAGCTCTCGGGCGGCCAGCGTCAGCGCGTGAACATCGCGCGGGCGCTGATCAACGAGCCGCGCGTCCTCTTGGTGGACGAACCGACCAGCGCGTTGGACCACGAACGCGGCGCGGCGGTACTGGACTTGCTCCGCAACCTGACGCGAGAGCGGTCCACGGCGACCGTGCTGGTCACACACGACAAGGCGCACCTGACGGTGGCGGACGAGGTCCTGGAGATGCGGGACGGCGCCATCCAACAAGCGCCGGTCATTTCAAGCCCCTGCGGCGATTGACCAGCGGGGTCTGGGCAAATCAAGCCCTTGCGGCGATTGAGCAGCGGGGTCTGGGCAAATCAAGCCCTTGCGGCGACTGAACAGCGCAGCCCGGGCAAATCAAGCCCCTGCGGCGATTGAGCAGCGGGGTCCGGGGCGGAGCCCCGAGACGTCAACCACTCTGCCCGGTGGAAGCAAGCGCCTCGGACAGCTCACGGGCCACCTGCTGCAACACCGGCACAATCTTCTCCGTCGCCGCCTCGGTCACCCGCCCCGCCGGCCCGGAGATGGAGATGGCCGCGGCGGTGGGCGAGTCCGGCACGGACACCGCGAGGCACCGCACCCCGATCTCCTGCTCGTTGTCGTCCACGGCGTACCCCGCCTGCCGCACGTCCTCGAGCGCGTCGAGGAAACCCTCGGGCGTGGTGAGCGTCTTCTCGGTGGCGGCGGGCATCCCGGTCCGCCCGAGCAGCGCTCGCACCTCGTCGGCGGGCGTGTGCGCGAGCAGCGCCTTGCCCACACCGGTCGAGTGCGGCAGCACCCGGCGCCCCACCTCGGTGAACATCCGCATGGAGTGCTTGGACGGCACCTGGGCGACGTACACGACCTCGTCGCCGTCGAGCAGCGCCATGTTCGCGGTCTCGCCGGTCTCCTCGACGAGCCGCGCCAGGTACGGGCGCGCCCACGTGCCGAGCAGCCGGGACGCGGATTCGCCGAGCCGGATGAGCCGCGGCCCGAGCGCGTAGCGCCGGTTGGGCTGCTGGCGTACGTATCCGCAGGCGACGAGCGTGCGCATCAGGCGGTGGATGGTCGGCAGGGGCAGTCCGCTGCTGGCGGAGAGCTCGCTCAGGCCGACCTCACCACCCGCGTCGGCCATGCGTTCCAGCAGGTCGAAGGCGCGCTCGAGGGACTGGACACCGCCGGTGGGTGCGGACTTGGCGGTATCAGTGGTGCTGGCGTCGGACGTCGGCACAGCGCGTTCCTTTCGGGGTGGCAGGCAGAACTGCACCCTACCGGCGGGCTGCCGGGCGGAGATCCCTTGACCAACAAGTTCGTCGGTAGCTACGTTCTGCTTGCCGGAATCTTAATTCCACTTTGTGGAAACGTCCAGGGTCGCGGGTCTGCCGTGCGGGTCTTGACGGTTCCCGAAGTCTGAGTGAAAGTCCTTCAACAGAACGTTGAAGTCAGAGGAGGCCCAGGTGTCGGACGCCGAAGTCCAGATCGAACTCGTCCTGCGCTCGACGCGCGTCATCACTCCCGAAGGTACGCGCCCCGCCTCGGTCGCCGTCGCCCAGGGGAAGATCGTCGCCGTGCTCGCGCACGACGCGGAGATCCCGGCCGGCGCCCGCCTCGAGGACTTCGGCGACGACGCGCTGCTGCCCGGCATCGTCGACACGCACGTCCACGTGAACGACCCGGGCCGCACCGAGTGGGAGGGCTTCTGGACCGCCACCCGCGCCGCGGCGGCCGGCGGCATCACGACCCTCGTCGACATGCCGCTCAACTCCCTGCCGCCGACCACGACCGTCGACAACCTTCGTACGAAGAAGGACGTCGCCGCCTCCAAGGCGCACATCGACGTCGGTTTCTGGGGCGGCGCGCTGCCGGACAACGTCAAGGACCTGCGCCCGCTGCACGACGCCGGTGTCTTCGGCTTCAAGTGCTTCCTGTCGCCCTCCGGCGTCGACGAGTTCCCGCACCTGAACGCCGACCAGCTCACCGCCTCCATGGCGGAGATCGCCGGCTTCGGCGGACTGCTCATCGTGCACGCCGAGGACCCGCACGAGCTGGACGTGGCGCCCCACAACAGCGGCCCCAAGTACGACGACTACCTGGCGACCCGGCCGCGCGTCTCCGAGGACGTCGCCATCAAGGGCCTGATCGACACCGCCAAGCGGATCGGCGCCCGCATCCACATCCTGCACCTGTCGTCCTCCGACGCGCTGCCGCTGATCGCCACCGCCAAGGCCGAGGGCGTCGAGCTGACCGTCGAGACGTGCCCGCACTACCTCACGCTCACCGCCGAGGAAGTCCCGGACGGGGCCAGTGAGTTCAAGTGCTGCCCGCCGATCCGCGAGGCCGCCAACCAGGACCTGCTGTGGCAGGCGCTCGCCGACGGCACGATCGACTGCATCGTCACCGACCACTCGCCGTCGACCGCCGACCTGAAGACCGACGACTTCGCCACCGCCTGGGGCGGCATCTCCGGCCTCCAGCTCAGCCTCTCCGCCATCTGGACCGCGGCCCGTCAGCGCGGCTACTCCCTCGAGGACGTGGTCCGCTGGATGTCCGAGCGCACGTCGAAGCTGGTCGGCCTCGACGACCGCAAGGGCGCCATCGCGGCCGGCCACGACGCCGACTTCGCCGTCCTCGCCCCCGAGGACACCTTCCAGGTCGACCCGGCCGCCCTCCAGCACCGCAACCGCGTCACCGCCTACGCGGGCAAGACGCTGCACGGTGTCGTGAAGTCGACCTGGCTGCGCGGCGAACGCATCGTCGCCGACGGCGAGTTCACCGCTCCGCAGGGGCAGCTGCTCGAAAGGAACAAGTAAGAACATGTCCGCGAACTCCGGGTCCTCCGGCATACCCCGCTTCACCGGTGACGCGAGCCCCTACGGCGGCGGCGACCCGTACGCCGACTACCGCACCGCGGACTTCCCGTTCACCAAGGACGCGAACCTCGCCGCGCGCCAGCTCGGCGCCGGTGTGATCGCCGCGAACGACGAGTTCTTCGCCCAGCGCGAGAACCTGCTCGTGTCCGAGCGCGCCGAGTTCGACCCGGAGCACTTCGGCCACAAGGGCAAGATCATGGACGGCTGGGAGACCCGCCGTCGCCGCGGCGCGTCGGCCGAGCACCCGTGGCCGACGCAGGAGGACCACGACTGGGCCCTCGTCCGCCTCGGCGCGCCCGGCGTGATCACCGGCATCGTCGTCGACACCGCCCACTTCCGCGGCAACTACCCGCAGGCCGTCTCCGTCGAGGCCGCGTCCGTCGAGGGCGCGCCCACGCCGGAGGAGCTGCTCTCCGACGACGTGAAGTGGACGACGCTCGTGCCGCGCACGGCCGTCGGCGGCCACGCCGCGAACGGCTTCGCCGTCGACTCCCCGCAGCGCTTCACGCACCTGCGCGTCAACCAGCACCCCGACGGCGGCATCGCCCGCCTCCGTGTGTACGGCGAGGTCCTCCCGGACCCGAAGTGGCTCGCCACGCTCGGCACCTTCGACGTCGTCGCCCTGGAGAACGGCGGCCGCGCCGAGGACGCCTCGAACCTCTTCTACTCGCCGGCCTCCAACACCATCCAGCCGGGCCGCTCCCGCAAGATGGACGACGGCTGGGAGACCCGGCGCCGCCGCGACACCGGCAACGACTGGATCAGCTACCGGCTCGTCGCCCAGTCGCAGATCCGCGCCATCGAGATCGACACGGCGTACCTGAAGGGCAACAGCGCCGGCTGGGCGTCCGTGTCCGTGCGGGACGGCGCGGACGGCGCGTGGACGGAAATCCTGCCGCGCACCCGTCTCCAGCCCGACACGAACCACCGCTTCGTGCTCGACACCCCGGCGGTCGGTACGCACGCGCGCATCGACATCTACCCGGACGGCGGCATCTCGCGACTGCGCCTGTTCGGTTCGCCGACGGACCAGGGTGAGGCCCAACTGGTGGCCCGCCATGCGGAGTTGGACGCCTAGGGCGTACTCTGCTCGACTTGCGGGGCACACCGGCCTGACAGCACCGGTGTGCCCCGCATTTCTCTGTCTCAGGCCGCGTGCCCGCCGTCCACCGCGAACTCGGCGCCCGTCACGTACGAGGCGCCCTCACCTGCCAGGTAGGCAACCGTCGACGCCACCTCGTCCGCCGTGCCGTAGCGGCCGAGCGCCGTGTCGGCGGCCTGGCCCGACGCGTACGGGCCGTCGGCCGGGTTCATGTCGGTGTCCGTCGGGCCGGGGTGCACGATGTTCGCCGTGATGCCGCGCGGGCCGAGCTCGCGGGCGAGCGCCTTCGTCAGGCCGATCAGGGCCGACTTGGTCGTCGCGTACAGCGTCCCGCCGGGCCCCGGTACGTGCTGGGCCATGCAGGAGCCGACGGTGACGATCCGGCCGCCCTCGGGCAGTCTCGCCGCCGCGGCCTGCGTGGTGAGGAAGACGCCGCGCACGTTCACGTCGAGCGCCCGGTCGACGTCCGCGGGGGAGAAGCCGTCCAGCGGGCCGAGCGCGCCCACCCCCACGTTGTTGACCAGCACGTCGATCCGGCCGAGCCCCGCGACCGTCCGCCCGACCGCCTCCGCCGCCTCGACCGCGTCCGCCGAGTCCGCCCGCACCGCGAGCCCGCGCCGCCCAAGACCCTCGATCCGCCGCACCACCTCCTCCGCGGCCTCCTTGCCCTGTACGTAGGTGAGTGCCACGTCGAAGCCGTCGCGGGCGAGCCGCAGCGCCGTCGCCGCGCCGATGCCGCGGGAGCCGCCGGTCACCAGGGCCACCTTGCCGTTCATGTCGCCTCCTATAGGGAGCGGATGCTGTGGCCTCAAGTACAGCGATCCGCGCAGGCGGGGGCTGGCGGCAAATGGACGTGGACTTCGGGACATGTCGGCAAGGGCGGAACCTTTCCCTCCACCTGTTGCGTTGAACGGGACGTGACACTTCAGCAAGAGATCGTCGGCAATGCCATGCAGATGGCCGTGGTGAACCTCCAGCCCGGCCAGACCGTCTACTGCGAGGCGGGAAAGTTCCTGTTCAAGACGGCGAACGTGACGATGGAGACCCGGCTGTCGGGCCCCTCCCAGCAGCAGGACCAGGGCGGCGCGGGCGGCCAGGCCGGCGGCATGGGCGGCATGCTGCGCCAGGCCATGGGCACCGCCATGCAGGTCGGCCAGCGCGCCCTCGCGGGCGAGTCGCTCGCCTTCCAGTACTTCACGTCGCAGGGCGGCGAGGGCACGGTGGGCTTCGCCGGAGTGCTGCCCGGCGAGATGCGCGCGCTCGAACTCGACGGCACGCGCGCGTGGTTCGCCGAGAAGGACGCCTTCGTGGCGGCCGAGTCCAGCGTCGACTTCGGCATCGCCTGGCAGGGCGGCAGGACCGGGCGCAGCGGCGGCGAGGGCTTCGTCCTGGAGAAGTTCACCGGTCGCGGCACGGTGATCATCGCCGGTTCCGGCAACTTCATCGACCTGAACCCGGCGGACTTCGGCGGCCGCATCGAGGTCGACACGGGCTGCATCGTCGCCTTCGAGGAGGGCATCCAGTACGGCGTCCAGCGCATCGGCGGCCTCAACCGCCAGGGGATGATGAACGCGGTGTTCGGCGGTGAGGGCCTGAGCCTCGCGACCCTGGAGGGCAACGGCCGGGTGATCCTCCAGTCCATGACCATCGAGGGCCTGGCCAACGCGCTGAAGAAGGCGCAGGGCGGCGACAAGGAGGGCATGACGGGCGGCCTGTTCTCGACGCGCCAGGGGTAGCCCCTGCCGTGCGGCGATGAGTTCCCCGCCCGGGCGGGGTCGTCATGGGTGAAGCATCCGCATCCATCGACGGAGCCCGCCATGAAACTCACCCTCACCGAACAGATCACCCTCGACGGCGTCGTCCAGGCGCCGGGCGGCCCGCAGGAGGACACCTCCGGCGGCTTCCCGCACGGCGGCTGGTCGTTCCCGTTCTTCGACGAGGAGATCGGCGCGTACAACGCCGAACTCCTCGGCCGCGCCGACGCGTATCTGCTCGGCCGCCGCACCTACGACATCTGGGCCGCCTACTGGCCGCTCAGGACCGACCCGGACGACCCGATCGCCGGGCCCCTGAACGCCCGCCCCAAGTACGTCGCCAGCCGGACCCTCAAGAGCGCCGAATGGTCCGGCACGCAGATCGTCGGCGCCTCGGACCTCGTCAAGGACATCACCGCGCTCAAGGAGCGGCCCGGCGGCGAATTGCAGCTGCACGGCAGCGGGGCGCTCGCCGCGTTCCTGCTCGGGCACGACCTGATCGACACCGTCCGCCTGCTCGTCTGCCCCGTCGTGCTCGGCACCGGCAAGCGCCTCTTCGCGGACGGCGTGCCGCCGACCGCCTTCCGCCATGTCGAATCCCGCACCTTCGCCAAGGGCGTGCTCGTTTCCACGTACGACCTGGTGGGACGCCCCGACTACGGCACCTTCTGAAACACGGGGCGCTCGCGACGGGAGTGAACTGACGGAAAACAGGGAGGAGTTGGTGTTGACAGCGACACCTCTACGCGCGTCACACTGGGGGGTATGAAGATTCCCCCACGCTTCATCAGTGCCGTAGCCGTCGCAGCCGCCCTCTTCGTGGGCGGCGTGGGCGGTTCCACCGCGATCGCCGCGCCGGCCGCCCCGGCCGCCGCCTCCCAGTCCGTCTCGGCCGCCGACGTCGGCGACATCTGCTCCTCCGCGCTGCCCGCCGAGGCGCACGACACCCTGGACCTCATCGAGCAGGGCGGACCGTACCCGTACGAGCAGGACGGGACGGTCTTCTCGAACCGGGAGGGCATCCTGCCCGACCAGTCGTCCGGCTACTACCACGAGTACACGGTGATCACGCCGGGCTCGGACGACCGCGGTGCCCGCCGCATCGTCACCGGTGAGTCGGACAAGGAGGACTACTACACGGCCGACCACTACGCGTCGTTCGACCTGGTCGACTACGGCTGCTGAGCCCTCCCCGGCTCGGTAGGAGTCAGCTCTTCCGCTGGGCCTCGACGGCCGCGAACACGGCGATCGCGAGCACGATCAGCGCGATGCTGCCGTACACCTCGTGGCCGTCGAGGAACCCGAGGTGCCCGATCAGGCCCCAGCCGGGCAGGCCGGTGAACGCGTTCAGGATGCCGATCGCACCCTGGAGCAGTGCGATGCCGCCGACGACCTCGATGATCCGCAACCACTGATTCTTGTTCATGCCCTGGACTCTCGCCCCGCCGACCCCCCACCCACATCGGCCGCGGGGCGAGCCCGGTCCGACTCCGGTAGCGGAGCGCGGGCGCCGGCCGCGACCAAAGTCGACGGGGGTGCGACTTTGGTCGCGGAAGCGGCGCTCGGCGCGGTGTCCGCCGCCCGGGGTGCGTAGATTTGTCGACCATGGAAGCAGTGCGGCAGTCCGGGATCCCGCAGTCGGCACAGACGCCCGCCGAGCGGTGGCGCCGCCGACTGCTGCCCTCGGCCGTCGCCGAGGAGCTCGACCTGGACCCCGAGGGGCAGCCGGGCCGCAGACGGCGCACCGCCCGTGACTGGATCGTCGACTTCAGCTGCTTCGGCATCGCGGTCTTCCTCGGCCTGATCTTCGCCGAGCAGGTCTGGGACGACCCGAACACACCGCCCGCCCTCGCCGTGCTCGACCAGGTGCTCGGCGCCGCCGCCTGCGCCGGGGTCTGGCTGCGCAGACGCTGGCCGCTCGGCTTCGCCATCGCCATGCTCCCGGTCGGCTTCCTCTCCAACACCGCGGGCGGCGCGTCCATGATCGCGGTGTTCACGCTCGCCGTGCACCGCCCGTTCCGCTACATCGGCTGGGTGGCGGGCGTCTCCATCGCGCTGATCCCGCTGTTCTTCTGGCTGCGGCCCGACCCCGAGTCCTCGTACCTGCTGTCGGTCTCGTTCACCGTCATCATCACGATCACGGTCGTCGGCTGGGGCATGTTCGTCCGCTCCCGGCGCCAGCTCCTGATGTCGCTGCGGGACCGGGCGCGGCGCGCCGAGACCGAGGCCGTCCTCCGCGCCGAGCAGGCGCAGCGGCTCGCCCGCGAGGACATCGCGCGCGAGATGCACGACGTGCTCGCCCACCGGCTGACGCTGCTGAGCGTGCACGCGGGCGCCCTTGAGTTCCGCCCCGACGCCCCGCAGGGCGAGATCGCCCGCGCCGCCGGAGTGATCCGGGAGAGCGCGCACGAGGCGTTGCAGGATCTGCGCGAGATCATCGGCGTGCTGCGCGCGGGGGACCACGGCGAGGAGTCGGGGCGGCCCCAGCCCACCCTCGCCGCGCTCGGCACCCTGGTCGCCGAGTCCCGCGAGGCCGGCATGAAGGTCGACCTCGACGACCGGGTCCCCGACCCGCGGTCCGTGCCCGCCGCGACCGGACGCACCGCCTACCGCATCGCCCAGGAAGGGCTCACCAACGCCCGCAAGCACGCCCCCGGCGCCGAGGTCGCGGTCACCGTCGAGGGCGGCGCGGGGGACGGTCTCACGATCACCGTGCGCAATCCGAAGCCGCCCGGCGAGGTGCCGCACGTCCCCGGCTCCGGCCAGGGCCTGATCGGCCTCACCGAACGCGCCACGCTGGCGGGCGGCCGGCTCGCCCACGGCGCGGAACCCGACGGCGGTTTCACGGTCAGCGCCTGGCTCCCGTGGCCCCGGTGAGGGCCACCGCACACGGGCCGTTGCGGCCACAGCGGTGATCACAGCTCGCTACGGTGGCCCCATGACCGCGATCCGCCTGCTCATCGTCGACGACGACCCCCTCGTGCGCGCCGGGCTCACCTTCATGTTCGGCGCCGCCGAGGACATCGAGATCGTCGGCGAGGCCACCGACGGCAGCGAGGTGGCCGACCGGGTGGCCCGGCTGCACCCGGACGTCGTGCTCATGGACCTGCGCATGCCGACCCTCGACGGACTGTCCGCCACCGAGGCGCTGCGGTCCCGCCGGGGCGCGCCCGAGGTGATCGTCCTGACCACGTTCCACGCGGACGAGCAGGTGCTGCGGGCGCTGCGCGCGGGAGCCGCCGGATTCGTCCTCAAGGACACCGCGCCCGGCGAGATCGTCGAATCGGTACGCCGGGTCGCGGCCGGTACCCCGGTCCTCTCGCCGACCGTGACCCGCCAGCTCATCACCAAGGTCACCGACCACGACCCCGCCCTGGACCGGCGGGCCCGCGCACGCACGCGCATGGCCGAACTGGCCGAGCGCGAACGGGAGGTGGCCGTCGAGGTGGGCCGCGGCAGCTCGAACGCCGAGATCGCCGCGGCGCTCTACATGAGCGTCCCCACGGTCAAGGCCCACGTCTCACGCATCATGTCCCGCCTCGACCTCAACAACCGCGTCCAAATCGCCCTGCTGGCCCACGATGCGGGTCTACTGGATCCCCCGGAGAACTCGCGGGCATGAGCGATTGGTTGCCCCAATCAAGCCCCGCCGGCGATTGAGGCGCGGGGTCCGGGGCAGCGCCCCGAGACGTAGGCACGGACGACCGAACGCCCCCGGGCACCGGGAACGCACGACGACCCCCACGAGTTGAACACGCTGGAAGCGAGGGCATCCGATGCCCCCGGGACGGGAGGGCCACCCCATGACCGGCACAGACGAGATCGTCGACCTCGCGGAACTCGCGGGCGGCGCACACCACTTCCACGCGGACCCTTATCCGGTCTACGAGCTTCTGCGCACCCGGGGCCCCGTGCACCACGTCCGAACGCCGGGCCCCGGCCCGTCCGAGGACGTGTGGCTCATCGTCGGACACGAGGCGGCCCGCGCCGCGTTCACCGACCCGCGCCTGGTCAAGAGCCCACCGTGGGGCCTGGAGGACGACCTGATCGGCCGGCATCTCCTGTTCGCCGACCCTCCGGAGCACGGCCGCCTGCGCTCCCTGGTCACAAGAGAGTTCACCCCGCGCCGGGTCGCGGCGCTCGCCCCGCGCATCCAGAAGCTCACGGACGAGCTGCTCGACGACATGGTGCCCCGCGGCGGCGCCGACCTGATCGGCTCCCTCGCCTTCCCGCTCCCCTTCGCGGTGATCTGCGAACTGCTCGGCGTGCCCGACATCGACCGCGAGCGGTTCCGCCGCATGTCGACGCAGGTCGTGGCGCCGACGAGCGAGGAGGAGGCGTACGCGGCCCACACCGAACTGGCAGGATTCCTGGACGAGTTGATCTCGGACAAGAGCCGTACGGCTCCCGCGGACGACCTGCTGAGCGCGCTGATCCGGACCACGGCGGAGGACGGCGACCGCCTCTCGCCCAGCGAACTGCGCGGCATGGCCTTCCTCTTGTTGATCGCCGGCCACGAGACGACCGTGAATCTGATCGGCAACGGCGTCCGCGCCCTCCTCCAGCACCCGGACCAACTCGAAGCACTGCGGGCCGACATGACGCTCCTGGACGGCGCCGTGGAGGAGATGCTGCGCTACGACGGCCCGGTCGAGACCGCCACGCACCGCTTCGCGGCGGAACCGGTGGAGATCGACGGCACGGTGATCCCGGCGGGTGACCCGGTCCTCATCGGCATCGCCACGGCGAGCCGCGACCCGCACCGTTTCCAGGAGCCCGACCGCTTCGACATCCGCCGTGACGCGCGCGGGCATGTCGCGTTCGGCCACGGCATCCACTTCTGCCTGGGCGCTCCGCTTGCCCGGCTGGAGGGGCGGATCGCCGTTCGGTCCCTGTTGGAGCGCTGTCCGGGGCTGGCGCTTGCCGAGGAGCCGGATGCCTGGATGCCGGGCATGCTCATCCGCGGGACGCGGGGGCTGCCGGTGCGTTGGTGATTGCGCGGCGTCGGTGTTGCGGCCTCGGGGCTCTGCCCCGGACCCCGCTGCTCAAGCGCCGCAGGGGCTTGAGTGGCCCGCTCTTCGAGCGTCGGAGGGGCTTGAGTGGGCGCGCCGAAGAAAACCCTTGACACCCTCGCCTCTCCGATCCCATAGTTCTCGCCGCTGAGCGCAACGGCGTTGCGCTCAGCGCACCGAGCAGGGGTACGGAGAGGAGCGAGGCGATGGACCGGCCCGACGATGCGGACGCCCCCGTCCCAGCCGCGCCCGGCGTCCTCCAGGGCGCCGACCGGGCCCTGCTGGCCCTGCTCTCCTTCACGGAGCGGCGCCCGGAGTGGGGCGTGAGCGAGATGGCGCGCCGGCACGGCTGGGACAAGGCCGTCGCCCAGCGCATCCTCACCACGCTCGCCTCCCGCTCCTTCCTCACCTGCGACACCACCACCCGCCGCTACCGGCTCGGCCCGGCCGTCTCCCGGCTCGCACGGGCCGGCGAGCACAGCGGGGTGCTGCCCTCGCTGGTCCGCCCGATCCTCGCCGAGCTGCTGCGCGAGACCGGCGAGAGCGTCGTCCTGAACGTGCCGCAGGGCGCCGGCTACCGCTGCGCCGCGGCCGTCGACGGCACGGGACCCGTCCGCTACACCGCGATCATCGGCGCCGTCATGCCCGGTCACGCGGGCGCCTCGGGCCACGCGATCTTCGCCCACTACCCCGAGGCGGAGCTGCGCCGACTGTTCGGAGCCACCCCGCTCCAGCGCTTCAACGACCACACCGTCACCGATCTCGACACGCTGCTCGGCCTGTACGCGGACGTCCGCGCCCAGGGCCACAGCGTCAGCCACGGCGAGTACGACGAGGCCGTCGCCGCCGTGGCCGCCCCGGTGTTCCAGGCCGGCACCGTCGCCGCCTCGCTCACCGTGATCGGCCCCGCGCACCGCATCACGCGTGCCGCCGACCGCATCACCGAACTCGTCAGGTCCGGAGCCGAGGAGGCCACGGCCGCCTTCGGCTCCTGACCCCACCGGCGGCCCGCCCGCCGGACCACGACAGCTCGTACGACGTGCCCGCACCCGCCGTACGCGGCTCGCCGCTGCCTGCCCACAACCGTCCTGCCGCCCCTTCCAGGGACGGGCCCACCCGCCAAGAGGTGACCCCGTGTCGCACCACAGCTCGCCCTCCTCCACCGCCCCGCCACCAGCCGGCGGGCCGGGACCGGGCACACCGCCGTCCGGCGCAGGCCACCCGCGCGTCCGCGAACCCGTCGTGTTCGTCGTCCTCGCCGTGCTCTCCGTCGTCGGCGCCGTCATCGGCGCGGACCTCGTGGCCAAGCTGGGCATCTCCGCGAACACCTCGGTCGTCGGCGCCCTGATCGCCATGCTGATCGGCCGCATCCCCCTCGCTGGACTGCGCTCGATGCGCTCCGTGCACCGGCAGAACCTGGCCCAGAGCGCGATCTCCGCCGCCACCTTCGCCTCCGCCAACGCCCTGCTCACCTCGATCGCCATCCCGTACGTCTTCGGGCGCAAGGACCTGGTCTGGCCGATGCTCGCCGGTTCCTTCGTGGGGCTGCTCATCGACACCTGGGTCCTGTACCGGTCCTTCGGCTCGCGGCTGCTGCCCGCCGACGGCGCCTGGCCGCCCGGCACCGCCGCCGCGGAGACCATCAAGGCCGGTGACAAGGGCGGCAAGCGCGCCCTCGTGCTCGGCGCGGGCACCGTCGTCGGCGTCGTCGGCACCCTGTTCAGCCTTCCGCTGTCCGCTGCGGGCGTCGCCTTCCTCGGCAACGTATGGGCCCTGGGGATGTTCGGAGTCGGCCTCGGCCTGCGGGAGTTCAGCCCCGACCTGTTCCACACCGACCTCGGCGTGGGCTATGTGCCGCACGGCGTGATGGTCGGCGCGGGCGTCGTCGCGCTCGGTCAGGCGGTGTTCATGCTGATGCGCCGCCGCTCGGCCACCAAGGCCGAGGCCGCGGCCACGGCCGCCGCCACCGAAGCGCCCGCCGACCCCACCACCGCGTACACCGTCGACGAGACGCAGCTGCGCCGCTCCCTGATCCGTGGCTACGCCCTCTTCGTGGCGGGCGCCGTGCTCCTCGCCGTCCTCGGCGGACTGATCGGCGACATGAGTCCGCTCGGCCTGGTCGGCTGGGTCCTCTTCGCCGCGTTCGCCGCCCTCGTGCACGAGCTGATCGTCGGTCTCGCCGCCATGCAGTCCGGCTGGTTCCCGTCCTTCGCCGTCACCCTGATCTTCCTGGTCTTCGGGCTGCTCATCGGCATCCCGTCCGTCCCGCTCGCCCTCCTCGTCGGCTACGTCTCCGCCACCGGACCCGCCTTCGCCGACATGGGCTACGACCTCAAGGCGGGCTGGCTGCTGCGCCGCGACCACCAGCCGTGGGACCCGTTCGAGCGCGAGGGCCGCCGCGAGCAGTTCCGCGCCGCGCTCATCGGCTTCGCCGCCGCCCTCGTCGTCGTGGCCGTGCTCTGGCAGTCGTACTTCAAGCAGGGACTGATCCCGCCCGTCGCCAAGGTCTACGCCGACACCGTCAAGAACGGCCTGGGCGAGCCCGGTGTGCTGCGCACGCTGCTGATCTGGGCGGTCCCCGGCGCCCTCATCCAGCTGATCGGCGGCACCAAGCGGCAGATGGGCGTGATGCTCGCGACCGGTCTGCTGATCCTCACCCCGCACGCCTGCTGGATGGTCCTCGCCGCCCTCGCGGTCCGCGTCGGCTACCGCAAGTGGCGCGGCCCGCGCGCCGACGAGGAGCTGAACCTGGTCGGCGCCGGACTCATCGCGGGCAGCTCCCTGGGCGACTCCGCCCAGATCGTCAAGGCGGGCTGACCACCCGTACCGACCGCCCCCTCAAGCCACCTCTCGTACAAGCACCACCCGCAAGGAGAAGGATTCACCATGGAGATGTTCAGCCGCCTCGAACCCCGGTCCGAGTACCTGAGCTACGAACTCGCCCTCGCCGCCCGCAAGCTGGTCGAGCAGGTCATGCTCGTCAAGCCCGGCGAGCACGTCGTGCTCACCGGCGACACCAGCAGCGACCGGCGCGTCGTCGACGCCACCGCGCAGGCCGTCGCCGCCGCGGGCGCGCACCCCGTCGTCGTCTGGTCCGAGACCATGCCCAGCTCGTCCATGGAGCCGCCGCGCCCCGTCGCGGGCGCCATCGCGGACGCCGACGTATGGATCGAGTTCGCCGTCTCCTACGTCATGCACTCCGACGCCTTCCGCCGCGCCATGGCCAACGGCTGCCGGTACACCAACCTGACCGCCATGGACGTGCACATGCTCGTCGCGACGGTCGGCCGCCCCGACTTCGAGGGCGTCATCAAGCTCGGCAAGGCGCTGGTCCGCCTCCTGGAGCAGGCCGACGAGGTGCGCATCACCTCCGCCAACGGCACCGACATCACGGGCCGCAACGGCGACCGCCCGATCAACCTGCGCGGCAAGCCCGCCGAGAAGCCCGGCGAGACCGTCATGCTCTCCGGCCAGATCTCCTGGAACCCCCTCGAAGAGACCCAGGACGGCGTCCTCGTCTTCGACGGCGCCCTGTGGCCGCCGGACCAGCTGGGCCTGCTCCGCAACCCGGTGCGCTGCACCGTCGAGAAGGGGGCCGTCACGAAGATCGACGGCGAGGGCCAGGACGCCGAGATCTTCCGCCGCTGGATGGAGTCCTGGGACGACCCGAACATGTTCCGTGTCGCCCACTGGTCGCTCGGCTTCAACCCGGGCGTGCCCGCGCCGACCGGCCGCATCGTCGAGGACGAGCGGGTCTTCGGCTGCGTGGAGCTCGGCATCGGCACGAAGGGGGCGTGGATCGGGGGAGAGCCGTGGGTCTCCGCCGCCCACACCGACGGCTCGATCCTCGGCCCGTCGATCTACCTCGACGGCGAGTGCGTCGAGAAGGACGGGGTGTACGTACATCCTGAACTGGTCGAGATCTGCCGTGAGTTGGGTGTGGCCGGGTACTGATCGACTCCGCGGGGCGGTCGGCGGGTCCCACTCGCCGGCCGCCCCGCGGACCCGCCGCCACCCGCACCGGAGCCCCAGGAGCCGACCAGCATGACCACCTACCGCCACAGCGGACTCGTCCTCACGGACCACACCCTCGACGTTCCCCTGGACCACGCCCGCCCGGACGGCGCCCGGATCTCCCTGTTCGCCCGCGAAGTCGTCGCCGAGGGCATGGAGAAGCGTGAACTGCCCCGGCTGCTCTGGCTCCAGGGCGGACCCGGCGGCCGCGCCGAGCGGCCCAACGCGTCCGGCGCCTGGCTGCGGCGCGCCCTGAAGGAGTACCGCGTCGTCCTCCTCGACCAGCGCGGCACCGGCCGCTCCACCCCCGCCGACCGCACCACGCTCGCCGGACACCCGGACCCGGCCGCGTACCTCACCCACTTCCGCGCCGACTCCATCGTGCGCGACGCCGAGTCGCTGCGCCGCCACCTCCAGGGCGACCGCCCCTGGACGGTGCTCGGCCAGAGTTTCGGCGGCTTCAGCACGCTGACGTATCTGAGCCTCGCCCCCGAAGGCCTCGACCGGGCCCTGATCACCGGCGGCCTCCCCACGCTCACCGGCCACGCGGACGACGTCTACCGGGCCGCCTACCGCCGCACGCTCGACGCCAACTCCCGCTACTTCGCGCGCTATCCGCAGGACCAGGCGCTCGCCGAGCGGGTGGCGGACCACCTGACGAAGCACGACGTACGCATGCCGTCGGGGGAGCGTCTTTCGGTGCGGCGCTTCCAGACCCTGGGCATCACCTTCGGCACGTCCTCCGCCTTCGACTCGCTGCACTACCTCCTGGAATGCGCGTTCGTGGCCGGTGCGAACGGCCCCGCCCTGTCGGACCCGTTCCTGCGCGGGGTCGACGCCGTCGTCTCGCTCGCCCCGCGGCCGCTCTACGCGGTCCTGCACGAACCGATCTACGCCCAGGGCGGCCGCGCCACCGACTGGTCGGCCCACCGGATCCGGGAGGAGTTCCCGGAGTTCGACGCGGAGGGCCGGGGCCCGCTGCGCCTCACCGGCGAGATGATGTACCCGTGGCTGTTCGACGAGGACCCGGCGCTTGTCCCGCTCAAGGCCACGGCCGAGGCGCTCGCCCGCCGCACGGACTGGCCCGCGCTGTACGACCTCGACCGGCTCGCGGCCAACGAGGTCCCGGTGGCCGCGGCCGTCTACCACGACGACATGTTCGTCGACCGTGAGCAGTCGCTGGAGACGGCGTCGCTCGTGCGCGGCCTGCGCCCCTGGGTCTCCGACCAGCACCTGCACGACGGCGTCAAGGCGGACCCCGCGGTCCTGGACCGACTCCTCACGTCGTCGTCGTAGCGGCCCGCCGGTTCCGCCCCGGCCGGCTCCGGCGGCTCAGCCCCCTCAGCCCCCGTCGATCTCGGCCAGGCGCACCATCCGCCGCTCCGCCCGCGACAGTTCGCACGCCTCCGCGATGCGCAGGGCCCGCAGAGCCTCCCAGCCGTCGCACGGGTTGGGGCGTTCGCCCCGCACCACGTCCACGAAGGCCTTCAGTTCGGCCTCGTACGCGGGGGCGAAGCGTTCGAGGAACCCGGGCCAGGGCTTGGTGGCGGCGGGCGGGCCCTCGGGTTCCGTGGAGGTGACCGGGGTGCGGTCGTCCAGGCCCACGACGACGGTGTCCCGCTCGCCGGACAGCTCCATGCGCACGTCGTAGCCCGCGCCGTTGCACCGCGTGGAGGTGGCGGTGGCCAGCGTGCCGTCGTCCAGGGTGAGGAGCGCCGCCGCGGTGTCCACGTCGCCCGCCTCCCGGAACATGGCGGGCCCGGCGTCGGACCCGGCCGCGTACACCTCGACGACCTCGCGCCCGGTCACCCAGCGCAGCATGTCGAAGTCGTGGATGAGGCAGTCCCGGTAGAGGCCGCCGGAGAGCGGAAGGTACGCGGCCGGTGGCGGCGCCGGGTCGGAGGTCGTCGCCCGCACCGTGTGCAGCCGGCCGAGCGCCCCTTCCCGTACGGCGGTCCGCGCGGCCGTGTACCCGGTGTCGAAGCGGCGCTGGAAGCCGAGCTGCAGCACCGTGCCCGCCGCGTCGACCTCCGCGAGCGCGGCCAGCGTGCCCGGCAGGTCGAGCGCGATCGGCTTCTCGCAGAACACCGGGAGCCCGGCCCGCGCCGCCCGCCCGATCAGCTCGGCGTGCGCCGCGGTCGCCGCCGTGATGACGAGCGCGTCCACGCCCCACGTGAAGATCTCGTCGACGCTGGGCGCCGCCGTCGCCCCGATCCGGTCCGCGAGCGCGGCCGCCCGCGCGGGGTCGGCGTCGGTGACGACCAGCGAGCCGACCTCCCGGTACCGCTCCAGTACGCCCGCGTGAAAGGTGCCGATGCGGCCCGTTCCGATGAGTCCGATGCGCATGGTGCCCCACGGTGCCGGGCCACGGGGTGGGTGTCAATCATTTGTCCTGACAAAGCCCGTGGGTGTCACGTTGTGGGGCTCTGCCCCGGACAGGGGCTTCAATCTGGCTTCAATGTGGCTGCGGTGTGGCTGCGGTCCATGTCCGGACAACCGGACCTCCGGACTTCCCGTCAACATCTCACCCCGATACCCTCGCCCCGTGGCCAAACCCCCAGCTGACCCCACCGTCGACCTCGGCCTCAGCGTCGACCGCAGCAGCCCGGTCCCGCTCTACTTCCAGCTGTCCCAGCAGCTGGAGGCGGCGATCGAGCGCGGCGCCCTGACCCCCGGCAGCCTGCTCGGCAACGAGATCGAGCTGGCGGGCCGCCTCGGCCTGTCCCGGCCCACCGTCCGCCAGGCGATCCAGTCCCTCGTCGACAAGGGGCTGCTCGTGCGCCGCCGCGGCGTCGGCACCCAGGTCGTGCACAGTCAGGTCAAGCGCCCCCTCGAACTGTCCAGCCTGTACGACGACCTGGAGGCGGCGGGCCAGCGCCCCGAGACCCGCGTCCTCGCCAACACGCTCGTGCCGGCCTCCGCCGAGGTGGCCGCCGCGCTCGGCGTCGCGGAGGGCGAGGAGGTGCACCGCGTCGAGCGGCTGCGGCTCGCGCACGGCGAACCCGTCGCACACCTCTGCAACCACCTGCCCACCGGGCTGCTCGCCCTGGCGGACGAGCGACTCGCCGCGACCGGCCTCTACCGGCTGATGCGGGCCGCGGGCATCACGCTGCACAGCGCCCGCCAGTCCGTCGGCGCCCGCGCCGCCACTGCCGTCGAGGCCGAGCGGCTCGGCGAGCGGGAGGGTGCGCCGCTGCTCACGATGGCGCGAACGACGTACGACGACACGGGCCGCCCGGTCGAGTTCGGCTCGCACACCTACCGGGCCTCGCGCTACTCCTTCGAGTTCCAACTCCTCGTACGTTCCTGAGAGTCGCGTGTCCCAAAGGGCATGGTGCGCGGTCCGAATGTTCTGACATTCTCATTGACGCTGCGACGGGGACCCCGCTACAAACACCTCCAGCCGCACCGGGCGGCCCGAGGAGAGGTGGCTCCACCATGCTCACGACGCGCACAGCCCGCACGGCCGCGGCACTGGTCGCAGTGATCGCGCTCGCCGCCGGATGCAGCGACTCGGGCGGCAAGGAGTCCGAGGAGACGTCCGACGGCGGGCGAGGCGGCGGCAAGGCCGTCAACACGCCCCGCATGAAGATCGCGCTGATCTCGCACTCCGGCGAGGGAGACACCTTCTGGGACATCGTCCGCAAGGGTGCCCAGCAGGCCGCCGACAAGGACAACGTGCAGTTCCTCTACTCCAACGACAAGGAGGCCAAGGGGCAGGCCGAGCTGGTGCAGGCCGCGATCGACAAGAAGGTCGACGGGATCGTCGTCACGCTCGCGAAACCGCAGGCCATGCAGCCCGTGCTCGCGAAGGCGAAGGCCGCGGGCATCCCGTTCGTCTCGATCAACTCGGGCTCGGAGTTCTCGCGGAAGTTCGGTGCGCTCAGTCACATCGGCCAGGAGGAGGCCGTGGCGGGCGAGGCCGTCGGCACCGAGCTCACCGAGGAGAGCCGCAAGGACGTCCTGTGCGTCATCCACGAGCAGGGCAACGTCTCCCTGGAGGAGCGCTGCGACGGCGTCCGCGAGACCTTCAAGGGCAAGGTCGAGAACCTGAACGTGGAGGGCACGAACGCCCCCTCCGCCCAGTCCTCCATCGAGGCGAAGCTCCAGGCGGACAAGAAGATCGACGCGGTCGTCGCGCTCGGCGCCCCCATCGCGGCGCTCGTCGTGAAGGCCAAGGACGACGCGGGCAGCAAGGCGGCGATCGCCACGTTCGACCTGAACGCCGAGGTCGTACGCAGGCTGAAGGCGAAGGAGGTCACGTTCGCCGTCGATCAGCAGCCCTACCTCCAGGGCTATCTGGCGGTGGACGAACTGTGGCTCCACCAGACGAACGCGAACGTGCTCGGCGGCGGAAGGCCGGTCTTCACGGGCCCGGCGATCGTCACCGAGAAGGACGTGCCGCGGC
Organism: Streptomyces sp. EDA2-14; assembly: GCF_054963755.1. Taxonomy (NCBI): domain Bacteria; kingdom Bacillati; phylum Actinomycetota; class Actinomycetes; order Kitasatosporales; family Streptomycetaceae; genus Streptomyces; species Streptomyces sp. EDA2-14. Next base: position 211,087 of record NZ_JBUEGE010000003.1, on the reverse strand, counting down.
TGGAGAAGTACACCGCGCGCGGTACCCGGTGAATGGATGCATGATCCCCGTGACCCATACTTGTGCGTTTGGGACCGGAATGGGGTCCTCTAGGACCGGTGTACGGTCCACCGTGATCGGTCCGCCGATCCCGGTCGATGACGCAGCAGACCAAGAAGGGCACGGCCTCGTGGCACGGTTTCGGACCTGGGTGAGCATCGCGATCGCGGGAGCCCTGGGCCTCTCGCTCGCCGGATGCAGCAGCACCGGCGGCAAGCGGGCGGAGGACGCCAGGAAGTCGCAGGCCGCACAGGGCAGGGCGGCGGTGGACACACCTCGCTGGACCTTCGCGATGATCACCCATTCGGGCGATGGCGACACCTTCTGGGACATCGTGCAGAACGGTGCCAAGCAGGCGGCCACCAAGGACAACATCAACTTCCTCTACTCGCACAACGAGGAGGCGAACCAGCAGGCGCAGCTCGTCGACGCCGCGATCGACAAGAAGGTCGACGGGATCGTCGTCACGCTCGCCAAGCCGGACGCGATGAAGTCCGCCCTGGCACGCGCCGAGAAGGCCGGCATCCCGGTCATCACGGTGAACTCGGGCTCCGAGATCTACAAGAAGTACGGCGCGATCAGCCACATCGGCCAGGACGAGACCATCGCCGGCGAGGCCGTCGGCAGGGAACTCAACAAGCGCGGCAAGAAGAAGGCCCTGTGCATCCTGCACGAGCAGGGCAATGTCGGCCACGAGCAGCGCTGCGCGGGCGCCAAGAAGACCTTCGACGGCAAGATGACGAACCTGTACGTGGAGGGCACCAACATGCCCGACGTGCAGTCCTCCGTGGAGGCCAAGCTGCAGTCCGACAAGTCCATCGACTCGGTCGTCACGCTGGGCGCGCCGTTCGCCGCCACCGCCGTGAAGGCCAAGGAGGACGCGGGCAGCAAGGCGGAGATCGACACCTTCGACCTCAACGACAAGGTCGCCCAGGGGCTCAAGGACGGCGACCTCGGCTTCGCCGTCGACCAGCAGCCGTACCTCCAGGGCTACGAGGCCGTGGACCTGCTCTGGCTCTACCGGTACAACGCCAACGTGCTCGGCGGTGGACAGCCCGTCCTGACCGGCCCCGAGATCGTCACCAAGGACCAGGCCGCCAAGCTCCAGGAGTACGCGAAGCGGGGGACCCGATGAGCAGCGCGACGACCACCCCGGAAAAGGTCGACGAACGGCTCGTCAGGACCTCGCCCTGGAAGAAGCTGCTCGGCCGCCCCGAGCTGGGCTCGGTCATCGGCGCCGTCGCCGTCTTCGTCTTCTTCGTGATCTTCGCGGACAGCTTCCTGCGGGCGACCAGCCTCGCGACCGTCCTGTACGCGTCCTCGACCCTCGGCATCATGGCCGTGCCGGTGGCGCTGCTGATGATCGGCGGCGAGTTCGACCTGTCGGCGGGTGTCCTGGTCACGTCCTCGGCGCTGATCTCGTCGATGTTCAGCTACCAGATGACGGCGAACGCCTGGGTGGGCGTCGGGGTCTCGCTCCTCGTCACCCTCGCCATCGGCGTCTTCAACGGCGTCATGCTGACCCGCACCAGACTCCCCAGCTTCATCATCACGCTCGGCACGTTCCTGATGCTGACGGGCATGAACCTGGGCTTCACGAAGCTGATCAGCGGCACCGTCTCCACGAAGTCGATCGCCGACATGGAGGGCTTCGACTCGGCCAAGTCGGTCTTCGCCTCGACGTTCAGCATCGGCGGCGTCGACTTCAAGATCACGATCGTCTGGTGGCTCGCCCTCGTCCTGGTGGCGACCTGGATCCTGCTCCGTACCCGCGTCGGCAACTGGATCTTCGCGGTCGGCGGCGACCTGGGCGCGGCCCGCGCGGTCGGCGTCCCGGTCAACAAGACGAAGATCGGCCTCTACATGGGCGTCGCCTTCGGCGGCTGGATCTCCGGCCAGCACCTCCTCTTCAGCTACGACGTCGTGCAGTCCGGCGAGGGTGTCGGCAACGAGCTGATCTACATCGTCGCGGCCGTCATCGGCGGCTGCCTGATCACCGGCGGCTACGGTTCGGCGGTCGGTGCGGCCATCGGCGCGCTGATCTTCGGCATGACCAGCAAGGGCATCGTGTTCGCCGAGTGGAACTCGGACTGGTTCAAGTTCTTCCTGGGGGCGATGCTGCTCCTCGCGGTCCTGCTCAACGAATGGGTCCGCAAGCGCGCGGAGGCGAGCAAATGACGACGACGGACACGACGACGGCCGCGCGGACGCCGCTGGTGGAGCTGGACGGCGTCAGCAAGTACTACGGCAACATCCGCGCCCTCGACGACGTCTCGCTCGTCGTGAACGCGGGGGAGATCTCCTGCGTCCTCGGCGACAACGGCGCGGGCAAGTCGACCCTCATCAAGATCATCGCGGGTCTGCACCAGCACGACGGCGGCCGGTTCGCGATCGAGGGCGAGGAGGCGCGCCTGGCCAACCCGCGCGACGCCCTGAACCGGGGCATCGCCACGGTCTACCAGGACCTCGCCGTGGTCCCGCTGATGCCGGTGTGGCGCAACTTCTTCCTCGGCTCCGAGCCCACGAAGGGCGCGGGTCCTTTCAAGCGCCTGGACGTCGAGTTCATGCGGCGCACGACGCACGAGGAACTGGCCCGCATGGGCATCGACCTGCGCGACGTCGACCAGCCGATCGGCACGCTGTCCGGCGGTGAGCGCCAGTGCGTCGCCATCGCCCGCGCCGTCTACTTCGGCGCGAAGGTCCTCGTCCTCGACGAGCCGACGGCCGCGCTCGGCGTCAAGCAGTCCGGCGTCGTCCTCAAGTACGTCGCGGCGGCTCGTGACGCGGGTCTCAGCGTGGTCCTGATCACCCACAACCCGCACCACGCGTACCTTGTGGGCGACCGGTTCGTGCTGCTCAAGCGCGGTGCGATGTTCGGCAGCCACGCGCGGGACGAGATCACGCTCGACGAGCTGACCCGGCAGATGGCGGGCGGCACGGAACTGGACGACCTCCGCCACGAACTGGAGCGCGCGCCGGTCCCCACACATCTGGGCGGCCATACGCCCGACGGCGCTGAGAAGTAGCGGCCTGCGTTACGTTCCCCGCGCCCCCAAAGGGGCGCGGGGAACTGCGCACGCTCACCACGGGCGGCCGGAACAGGGGCTCTCCGCCCGCCCCGGCGCGGCGTAAAAACCCGGTATGCGGCGGAGCCGTCTCGTGAGGCAGAATCGCCGCAATGAGCACCTACCGCGACCTCGCCCACCGTGGCAGCGCACGGGCCACCGTCCTGAGGACGGTCGGCACCCGCGAGCGCCGCTCGCACACGACGGCCCCGCGTGTCCCCACCGTCGGCATCGACATCGGCGGCACGAAGGTGATGGCCGGCGTGGTCGACGCGGACGGCACGATCCTGGAGACGCTCCGCACGGAGACCCCGGACAAGTCCAAGAGCCCCAAGGTGGTCGAGGACACGATCACGGAGCTGGTGCTCGACCTCTCCGACCGGCACGACGTGCACGCGGTGGGCATCGGCGCGGCCGGCTGGGTGGACGCGGACCGCAACCGCGTCCTGTTCGCGCCCCACCTGTCCTGGCGCAACGAACCCCTCAGAGACCGCCTCGCGGGCCGCCTCGCGGTCCCCGTGCTCGTCGACAACGACGCCAACACCGCCGCCTGGGCGGAGTGGCGCTTCGGTGCAGGGCGCGGCGAGGACCACCTGGTGATGATCACGCTCGGCACCGGGATCGGCGGCGCGATCCTGGAGGACGGCCAGGTCAAGCGCGGCAAGTTCGGCGTGGCCGGCGAGTTCGGCCACATGCAGGTCGTCCCCGGAGGGCACCGCTGCCCGTGCGGCAACCGCGGCTGCTGGGAGCAGTACAGCTCCGGCAACGCCCTGGTGCGCGAGGCCCGCGAGCTGGCGGCGGCCGACTCCCCGGTCGCGTACAACATCATCGAGCGGGTCCAGGGGAGCATCCCCGACATCACCGGACCGCTCATCACCGAGCTGGCCCGCGAGGGCGACGCCATGTGCGTCGAACTGCTGCAGGACATCGGCCAGTGGCTGGGTGTCGGCATAGCGAACCTCGCGGCCGCCCTCGACCCGTCGTGCTTCGTCATCGGCGGGGGAGTGAGCGCCGCCGACGACCTGCTGATCGCCCCCGCACGGGACGCGTTCAAGCGGCAGCTCACCGGCCGCGGCTACCGCCCCGAGGCCCGTATCGCCCGCGCCCAGCTCGGCCCCGAGGCCGGCATGGTCGGCGCCGCGGACCTGGCCCGCCTCGTCGCCCGCCGCTTCCGCCGCGCCAAGCGCCGCCGCGTGGAGCGCCACGAGCGGTACGAGCGCTACGCCCGCACGCGCGGTACGACAGGCTCGTCCCTGGACGGCGCGGACCAGGCGTAGCCGGTGCCAGCGCCCCAGCCGACGCCCGAGACAGTGACAGGAAAGCCAGCCATGACCGTGCCCCGACAGCCCCCGCCCGCGGAGGAAGAGCCGCGAACGGCGGAGGACCGCGGCCATGTGATCCGCCGCCGCACCCTCACGCTCCTGATCATCGTGCTGCTCATCGGCATCCCCGCGGGCTACCTGGTGATCTCCGCGAACCAGAGCCGGGACAGCGGCAAGGACAAGGAGGCGAAGTACTCGGCGACCGGCCTCACCGTCGGCTGGCCGTCCAAGGTGCAGCGCCGCCTCTACCAGATCCCGATCCCGCCGCACTCGCGCAACGTCGCGTACTACGAGACGAACAACTACAAGGTGAGCCGCCTGTACGCGCAGTTCCTCACCAGCAACAGCGGGCTCGACCAGTTCCTGGAGGACGTCGACGCCGGCTACTCGGTCGGCGATCTGGCGACGGACGACTTCGCGATCAGCGCCCGCGACCGGAAGATCGCGGGCTGGGACTTCACGGGCCCCGGCCCCTGGTACGGCCTCACCCACACCCAGGACGACCCGTCGCCGACCCAGACCGTGGTGGTGAACCGCTCCAACCCCGACCACCCCATGGTCTACGTGGTGTCGGCGACGCACCCCTGACCGGCGCCCCTGCACCCGGCACCCGTAAGGTCCGCCCTTCACGCCGCCGCCACGCCCGGCCCACACGGAGAACCCGGAGTGAACACGTGACGTCCACTTCGGGGACCCGCCACCACATCGCTCAGGCGGACTGGCTAGCGTGGCGGTGTGAGTGACACGAAGACCCCGCGCCTGCAGTACCGATTCGACGGCCGTGACGACGACTCCGCTCCGGTGCTCATCCTCGGCCCTTCGCTCGGCACGACGTGGCACATGTGGGACCGGCAGGTGCCCGAGCTGGCCAAGCACTGGCGGGTGTTCCGCTTCGACCTGCCCGGCCACGGCGGTTCCCCCGCCCACCCGGCGGGTTCCGCCGAGGAGCTCGCGGACCGGCTGCTCGCCACGCTCGACGAGCTGGGCATCCAGCGCTTCGGCTACGCGGGCTGCTCGCTGGGCGGCGCGGTCGGCATGGAGCTGGCGCTGCGGCACCCGGAGCGCGTCGCGTCGCTCGCGCTGATCGCCGCCTCGCCGCGGTTCGGCACGGCCGACGAGTTCCGCCAGCGCGGCGTCATCGTGCGCAGCAACGGCCTGGACCCCATCGCCCGTACGTCCCCCGAGCGCTGGTTCACGCCGGGCTTCGCGTCCGCGCAGCCCGCGATCACGGACTGGGCCGTGCAGATGGTCCGCACGACGGACCCCGGCTGCTACATCGCCTCGTGCGAGGCGCTCGCCGCCTTCGACGTGCGCGAGGAGCTCGGCGACATCGGTGTGCCGACGCTCGTCCTCGTCGGCTCGGAGGACCAGGTCACGGGCCCCGCCGAGGCCCGCACCCTGGTCGCCGGCATACCGGACGCCCGGCTCGCGGTGGTGCCGGGCGCCTCCCACCTGGCCCCGGTCGAACAGCCGGCCGCCGTCACCGACCTGCTCGTACGGCACTTCACCTCGGCCTGGCCCGCCGCTCACGAGAAGACCGGGCAGACCGCCATCCAGGCCGCGCCGGTCAAGCCGGTCATCGCGCCTCCGCCCCCGTCGGCCCCGCCGCGCGCGGAGATAGCGGCCGCGCAGCAGCCGGAGGCGGCGACCCGGCCCGACCCGCACGACACGGGCCTCAAGACGCGCCGCGAGGTCCTCGGCGACGCCCACGTGGACCGGGCCCTGGCCACGGCCGACGACTTCTCAGGCGACTTCCAGGAGTTCCTCACCCGCTACGCGTGGGGCGAGGTGTGGTCCCGCCCGGGGCTCGACCGCCGTACGCGCTCCTCGGTGACGCTCGCGACCCTGATCGCGGGCGGCCACCTCGAAGAGCTGGCGTTCCACACCCGCGCGGCGCTGCGCAACGGCCTCACGGCCGCCGAGATCAAGGAGATCCTGCTGCAGACCGCCGTCTACTGCGGCGTGCCGGCCGCGAACTCGGCGTTCAAGGTGGCCCAGCAGGTGATCCGCGAGGAGACCACACCCCAGGAGTGAGGCGCGGGGCGTGAAAGCGAGCGGGAGCGGGAGCAGGATGGGACGTATGAAGCTGACGAAGAAGACCCACGCCTGCGTCCGGCTGCAGAAGGACGGGCAGACGCTCGTCATCGACCCGGGCGGCTTCTCCGAGGAGGACGCGGCCGTCGGCGCCGACGCGATCCTCGTGACGCACGAGCACCCCGACCACTTCAACGAGGAACGACTGCGCGCCGGGCTGGAGGCCAATCCCGGCGCACAGATCTGGACGTTGAAGTCGGTCGCGGAGCGGCTCTCCGCGGCGTTCCCCGGCCGCGTCCACACGGTGGGCCACGGCGACACGTTCACGGCCGCCGGGTTCGACGTCCAGGTCCACGGCGAGCTGCACGCCGTGATCCACCCGGACATCCCGCGCATCACGAACGTCGGCTATCTCGTCGACGGCGGCACGGTCTTCCACCCCGGCGACGCCCTCACCGTCCCCGACCGCCCGGTCGAGACGCTGATGCTCCCCGTCATGGCGCCCTGGAACAAGATCGCCGAAGTGATCGACTACGTACGCGAGGTCAAGCCGCGCCGCGCCTACGACATCCACGACGCGCTGCTCACGGACCTCGCCCGGCCGATCTACGACAACCAGATCGGCTCGCTCGGCGGCACGGAGCACCTGCGCCTCACCCCCGGGGACTCGGCGCAGGTCTGACGGCTACTTCGTGAGGAGTCCGACGACCTCGTCGGTGGAGCCGATCTCCGCGATGCGCGGGAAGATCTTGCCGAAGCTGTGCTCGTGGGACGCGGCGTCCGTGTCGGTCGTCGCGTCGTCGACGAGCACCAGGTTGTAGCTCAGCTCCCACGCGGAGCGGGCGGACGACTCGACGCCGATGGACGTCGAGATGCCGCACAGCACGATCTGCGTGACGCCGCGGCGGCGCAGCTGGAGGTCCAGCTCGGTGCCGGTGAAGGCGCCCCAGTGCCGCTTGGTGATCACGATGTCGTCGCCGAGCGGGCCCAGCTCGTCGGGGAACTCGGAGAACGCGGGCGGCGGCGCCTGCGTCATGGCGCCCGCTTCGGCGCGGCCCGTCGGGAGGTCGCCGCCGTCCTGCGACCAGGCGACCTTCACGCGCACGACCGGCAGGCCCTTGGCGCGGAACGCCTCGGCGAGCTTGACGCCGTTCTTGAGGACGTCGGCGGAGGGGTGCACGGTCGGCAGGCCGAGGATGCCGTTCTGGAGGTCGATGAGGACGAGGGCGGGGCGCTCGTCGAGGGGGGAGTTGATGGTCATGTTCGGCAGGCTAACTTTCTGACAGAAAAACTTGCAAGTTTGCCTGTCGATCGTGGGTGCGGCGCCGCTGTCGGTGCCGCCCGGTAGGTTGTGGGACATGCGCATTGCTACCTGGAACGTGAACTCGATCACCGCGCGGCTGCCGCGCCTCCTTGCCTGGCTGGAGAGCAGCGGCACGGACGTGCTGTGCATCCAGGAGACCAAGTGCTCGGCGGAGCAGTTCCCCGCGGACGAGCTGCGGGAGCTGGGCTACGAGTCGGCGGTGAACGCGAACGGCAGGTGGAACGGGGTGGCGCTGCTCTCCCGTGTGGGCCTGGAGGACGTGGTCAAGGGTCTGCCCGGCGACCCCGGCTACGACGGCGCGGAGGAGCCCCGCGCGGTCTCCGCCACCTGCGGCCCGGTCCGCGTCTGGTCCGTGTACGTGCCGAACGGCCGGGAGGTCGACCACGCGCACTACGCGTACAAGCTCCAGTGGTTCGAGGCCCTGAAGGCGGCGGTCGCGGGTGACGCGGCGGGCTCGCGCCCCTTCGCGGTGATGGGCGACTACAACGTGGCGCCGACCGACGACGACGTCTGGGACATCTCCCTCTTCGAGGGTGCGACGCATGTGACCCCGGCCGAGCGTGCGGCGCTCACGGCACTGCGCGAGACGGGCCTGTCGGACGTCGTGCCGCGCCCCCTCAAGTACGACCACCCCTTCACGTACTGGGACTACCGCGCGCTCGGCTTCCCGAAGAACAAGGGCATGCGCATCGACCTCGTCTACGGCAACGAGCCGTTCGCGAAGTCCGTCTCCGACGCGTACGTGGACCGCGAGGAGCGCAAGGGCAAGGGCGCCTCGGACCACGCGCCGGTCGTGGTGGACCTCGACGTCTGAGTCTCCGGGCGCGGGACCCCGTAGCCCCTAGGGCAGCAGGTCCCGCGCCACCGCGTCCACCAGAAGGTCGCGCATCGTGCTCACGGTCATCCCCGGCACCCCCGTGAGCACCTGGATCGCCGCGCCGTCCGTCAGCGCGGTCAGTCGCAGCGCCACCAGGTCCGCCTCCGCGTCCGCGCGGAAGACGCCCTGGCGCTGCCCGCGCCGCACGGTCCGGCGGACCGTCTCCTGCCAGCGGGCGTAGTACTCGTTGTGCGCCGGGCGCAGCTGCGGGCGGATCGCCGCCTCGGCCCAGTACTGCAGCCAGATCGCCCACTCGTCCCGGATCCGGCCCACGCGCGGCAGCTGCATGTCGATCAGCTTCAGCAGCCGCTCGTGCGCGTCGTCGATGGCGCGCAGCTCGACGCTCTGCCGCTCGAACGCCCGGGTCACGCAGTACTTCAGCGCCTCCGCGAGGACGTCGTCCTTGCCCGGGAAGTGGTAGTGCACGGTGCCCGTGCTCGTGCCGCAGGCCCGCGCGATGTCGGCGATCCGCACCGCGTGGAAGCCGCGCTCCGCCATGAGCTGCCACGTCGCCTCGAGGATCAGCCGCGGCCGGTCGTCCTCGGGATCCTTCCTCGCTCTCGCGTCGTCCGTCGGTCGGTCGCTGCTCCGCATCGTCGTGGGCCGCGTCGTCATGGGCTGCTCCATCCACCTCCGTCTGACTGACGAGTCAAGTCTAGGGCCGCATGATGGCCCACCTCCAACTCCTTATGCAACAAGGAAAATTAATCCTTTCGAGCCCTTGACGGTGAGCCGTTGAGCTGGCTGACTGACGCATCAGTTAGAAGCTCAACGCAGCCCGCAGATCGAGGAGGCTCTGTGCGCAGCCATTCCCCCCTGCCCTTGTCCGGAGTGCTCAGGCCGGACGTCCACGCAGGCCGGACCGCCCTGGTGACCGGAGGCGGCACCGGCATCGGCCGGGCGACCGCGCTGGCCCTGGCGGCGGCCGGAGCCAGGGTCCTCGTCTGCGGACGGCGGCCCGAACCGCTGGCGGACGTCGTCCGGGAGATCGAGGGGTTCGGCGGGAGCGCCCTCGCGGTGACCGCCGACATCAGGGAGCCGGACCAGGTCACCGCCGTGGTCGACCGGGCCCTGGACGCCTTCGGGCGGATCGACATCCTGGTCAACAACGCGGGCGGCCAGTTCTCCGCCCCCGCCGAGGACATCACCCCGAACGGCTGGCGGGCCGTGCACCGCCTCGCCGTCGACGCGACCTGGTCGGTGACCCGCGAGGTGGCGCGGCGGGCGATGATCCCGCAGGGCGGCGGCGCGGTGTTCTTCATCGCCTTCTCGCCGCGCCGCGGCATCCCCGGCTTCGCGCACGCCAGCGCCGCGCGGGCCGCCGTGGAGAACCTCGCCGCGGGGCTGAGCCTGGAGTGGAGCCGGCACGGGATCCGGTCGGTGTGCGTGGCGCCCGGCACGATCACCACGTCGGGGCTCGACGAGAACTACACGGATGCGGATCGCGAACTGTGGGCGTCATCCGTGCCGTTGGGCAGGCTCGGTACGCCTGAGGACGTGGCCGGTGTGCTGTCCTTCCTGGCCTCGCCGGGTGGGGCGTACGTCACGGGGACGACCGTCGTCGTGGATGGCGGGGCCGATGCGTGGGGGGCGGGCCACCCGGTGCCGGTCGCTGCGCAGGCCGTTCCGGTGGCCTGAGAGCGGGTTTCGCCTCGCCGCACATCTGGGCCCGCACCGGTCCTACGCCTCGGGGCTCTGCCCCGGACCCCGCGCCTCAATCGCCGGCGGGGCTTGAAATGCCCGCATCGGCCCGGGCCCTGCTGCTCGATCGCTGGCGGGGCTTGATTTGTCCGCATCGGCTCGGGCCCTGCTGCTCGATGGTCGGCGGGGCTTGATTTGTCCGCATCGGCTCGGGCCCCGCTGCTCGATCGCCGCAGGGGCTTGAAATGCCCGTACCGGTAACCGCACCCGCTCACCCGGAGGCCTTCGCATGACCATTGACGCTGTCAGTCCCGCGTCCCCCGTGCACCCCGCAGCCCCCACCGTCCAGCGCGACCTCGATCCGCTGTTCTCGCCCAATGCCGTCGCGATCGTCGGTGCCAGCAACGACGCCTCCAAGTGGGGCAACTGGATCAGCGTCCAGGCGCTGCGCATGCGGGAGCGCCGGCCCGTCTTCCTCGTCAACCGGCGCGGTGGGCCGGTGCTCGGCGAGGCCACGTACCCGTCCATGGCCGCCCTGCCCCAGCAGGCCGACCTCGCCGTCATCGCCGTACCCGCGGCCGGGTTCGAGGCGGCCGTCGACGACGCGCTCGCGGCGGGCGCCCGCGCCATCGTCGCGATCACCGCCGGGTTCGCCGAGACCGGCGCCGAGGGCCGGGAGGTGCAGGCGCGGCTCGCCGAGCGGGTGCGCGCGGCCGGAGCCGTGCTGCTCGGGCCCAACTGTCTGGGCGTGTTGGACAGCAGCAGCGAGTTGTACTTGTCGTCGAATCCGTTGCCGCCGGGGCCGGTCGGGCTGATCTCGCAGAGCGGCAACATGGCGCTCGAACTCAGCCACATCCTCACCGAACGCGGCTTGGGCTTCTCCCGGTTCGCCTCCCTCGGCAACCAGGCCGACCTCACCGTCGCCGACCTGATCCGCGCCTACACCGCGCACCCCGAGACCGAGCTGATCGCCGTCTACAGCGAGGACTTCGGCGACGGCCGGGACTTCGTGGCCGCCGCGGCCGAGGCCTCCGCCCTCGGCAAGCCGGTCGTGCTGCTCACCGTCGGCGCGTCCGCCGCGTCCGTACGCGGCGCGCAGTCCCACACCGGGGCCCTTGCCAGCGACAGTTCGGTGATCGACGCGGCCTGCCGGGCGGGCGGCATCGACCGGGTGAGCAGCCCCCGCGAGATGGCGGGGCTGTTGGAAGCGCTGCATCTGTTCGGTGCCGCGCCCGCCAAGCGCACCGCCGTCCTCGCCGATGGTGGTGGCCACGGGTCCGTCGCCAGCGACATCGCCGAGGCGCACCGGCTGTCCGTCGAGGAGTTCGGGCCGGACCTCGCGGCCCGGCTGCGCGCGGAGCTGACCCCGTCGGCGGGCGTCGGCAACCCCGTCGACCTCGCGGGCGCCGGCGAGCAGGACATCACGTCCTTCGAGCGCAGCCTGCGCGTGCTGCTCGACGCACCGGAGGTCGAATCGGTCCTCGTCACCGGCTACTTCGGCGGCTACGGCGAGTACGGACCCGAACTCGCCGCCGCCGAGATCGAGACGGCCACCGCCATGGGCGCCCTGGTCCGCGACCGCGCCAAGCCGGTCGCCGTGCACACCATGTACCACCAGAGCCCCGCCGCACTGGAGTTGCAGCGGCTCGGCGTCCCGGTGTTCCGCGCCGTCGAGGAGGCCGCCCGCAGCCTCGGCATGCTCGCCCGGCACGCCCCCACCACGCCGGTGATAGCGCCGCTGCCCGCCCCGGCCGCGCCCGCCGCCGACGAGGGCTACTGGACCGCCCGGGAACTCATCCGCGCCGCGGGCGTCGCCTTCCCCGACGCCCGGCTCGCGAGCTCGCCCGACGAGGCGGTCGACGCGGCCCTGGAGATCGGCGGCACCGTCGTCGTCAAGGCGCTCGGCCTGCTGCACAAGTCCGACTCGGGCGGCGTCGCGCTCGGCCTCAAGACCCCGGACGAGGTGCACGCCGCCGTCGGCGACATGGACGCGCGGCTCGCCCCGCCCGGCTACTGCGTCGAGGCGATGGCCGACCTGAGTGCGGGCCACGAACTCATCGTCGGCGTACGGCAGGACCCGCGGTTCGGCCCCGTCGCCATGGTCGGGCTCGGCGGCATCACCACCGAGGTGCTGCGCGACGTCGCCTTCGGCCTCGCCCCGCTCACCCCCGACGCCGCCCGCGACCTTCTCGGCGAACTGCGCGCCAAGGCCCTGCTGCACGGGGTCCGCGGCCGCCCCGCCGTCGACCTGGACGCGCTCGCCCGCACCGTGGCCGCCATCACCGAGGCCGCCGCCGCCCACCCCGAGATCGCCGAACTGGAGGTCAACCCGCTGCTCGCGACACCGCACGGCTCCCTGGGCCTCGACGCCCGGATCGTCCTCGCCTGACCCACCCCGCCGTACCGCCCCCCCCCGCGTCACCAACTCTGGAGGAACACCGTGGAGTTCACCCTCACCCCCCGCCTCGCCGACCTCAAGCAGCGCGCCGCGAGCCTCACCGGCAAGATCATGCAGTTCGAGGAGGACTGCGAGGCAGACAACGGTCTGTCGCCCGAGGCGCACTCCGTGATCCGCGAGGCGGTCCTGGAGCACGGCCTCCAGGCGATCAACATGCCCACCGAGTGGGGCGGCGCCGGACTGAGCATCCTGGAGCAGGTCGTCGTCCAGGACGAGCTGGGCAAGCTCACCAACGCCCTGTGGGACGCGGTGTGGCGCCCCGCCAACTGCCTGCGCGCCTGCACCCCCGAGCAGCGCGAGCGCTACCTGATCCCCGACATCAACGGCGAGCGCCGCGACGCCGTCGCCATCACCGAGGAGCACGCGGGATCCGACCCGTCCCGGATCACCACCACGGCCACCCGCGACGGCGACGGCTACGTCATCAACGGCGAGAAGTGGTTCGTGACCGTCGGCGACACCGCCGACTTCCTGATCGTCCTCGCCTACGTGCTGCCCGACAACGAGCCCACGATGTTCGTCGTCGACAAGGACACCCCCGGCATCTCCGTGAAGCGCACCCCGCGCTACACCCACACCTTCGTCTACGAGCACCCCGAGTTCCTCTTCGAGAACGTGCGCGTCGGCCAGGACGCCGTCCTCGGCGCCATCGGCGCGGGCTACGACCTGACGCGCGACTGGTTCACCGAGGAGCGTCTGATGATCGGCGCCCGCACCATCGGCGCCGCCGAGCGCGCCCTGCGCCTGGCCGTCGACTGGGCCAAGGAGCGCGAGCAGGGCGGCGACCTGCTGATCAACCGGCAGATGATCCAGGCCTACATCGCGGACTCGGTCACCGAGATCGCCACCAACCGCGCCTTCACCCACCAGGTGGCCTGGGAGTTCGACCAGGGCGGCGACCGCAAGACGCTGCACGCCAAGGCGGCCACCGCCAAGCTCGCCGCGTCCGAGGCCTCCAACCGGATCGTCGACCGCTGCCTGCAGATCTTCGGCGGCCGCGGCTACATGCGGGACAACGCCGTCGAGCGGCTCTGGCGCGAGCTGCGCGTCGACCGCATCTGGGAGGGCACCTCCGAGATCCAGCGTCTGGTCATCGCCAACGAGGTGAGCAAGCGCGGCCTCGACGACCTGCTGGCCTTCACCACCGAGGCGCCCGCGCAGAGCTGACGGTCCACCGCCACCGGGGGCCGCCGCACCGCACCGCGGCGGCCCCCGCCCCCGATCGCCCGGAGAGGCCCCGTATGACCACCGCACCCGCAGTCGACGAGCCCGCCACCGACGCCGGCACCGTGACGGTCGCCCTGCACGGCGAGGCCCACGACATCGCCGTCGTCACCCTCGACCGCCCCCGCAAGCTCAACGCGCTCTCCACGCACATGGAGGCCGCACTCCTCGACGCCGTCCGCTCCCCGGAGGTCACCGGCAGCCGCGCCGTCGTCGTCACCGGCACCGAGCGCGCCTTCTCGGCCGGCGCCGACACCGGCGAACTGCGCGAGATGACCCCGAAGGCGATCGCCGCCTACTACCGCGGATCCGGCGGCGTCTACGAGGAGTTCGCCGCGCTGCCCCAGCCCACCGTCGCCGCGATCAGCGGCTACTGCGTGGGCGGCGGGCTCGAACTCGCCCTCGCCGCCGACTTCCGGATCGCCGACCCCAGCGCCGTGTTCATGCTGCCCGAGGTCCGCCTCGGCATCCTGCCGGGCTCCGGGGGAGTGGCCCGCCTGGTGCGCGAGGTCGGCCCCGCCCGCACCCGCGACCTCGTGCTGCGCGGCCGCCGCTGCGGCGCCGACGAGGCCCTGGACTGGGGGCTGCTCACCGAGATCGCCGAGGACCCGCACGACGTGCGCGCCCGCGCGCTCGCCCTCGCCGCCGAACTCACCGTCCACGACCCGCTCACCCTCACGTACGCCAAGCAGGTCGTCGACGCCGCCGCCGAATCCTCCAAGGAGACCGCACTGCTGCTCGAACACCTCGCCTACGCGGCCCTCAACCGCACCGGCTGACCCGCCGCCCGTCCGCACGACAGGGGGGATTCGCACGTCCGCACCGCATCACACATCCCAGGAGGCCACACCCATGGCAGTCACGACGTCGGAAGCGGGCCAGGTCCCGCAGCCACCGGAGCCCGCGGGCCGGCGGCCCGTGGTCGAGACCCGGTCCATCGACTACGTGCCGCTCGCCGAGCGCCGTGGAAAGGTCTGGCACCTCTTCCCGGTCTGGTTCGCTGGCGACGCCCATCTGGCCACCGTCGCCACCGGCGCCATCGGCGTCGCCCTCGGCGGCAACCTGATCTGGACCGCCATCGCCATCGTCCTCGGCAACGCGCTCGGCACGTTCTTCATGGCGTTCCACTCCACGCAGGGGCCGCAGCTCGGACTGCCCCAGATGGTGCAGTCCCGGCCGCAGTTCGGCTTCGTGGGGGCGCTGCTCGTGTGGGTCGTGGCCCTGGTGACGTACATCGGGTACACGGCGTTCAACCAGATCCTCGTCGGATCCACCATGAAGTACCTGACGGGCACGCCCGCCGGGGTCAGCTACATCGCGTACGCGGCGATCGCCATCGTCCTCGCGATCGTCGGCTACGACTTCATCCACAAGGCCTCGCGCTGGCTAACGTATCTGATGATGGCCGCGCTGATCGTCTTCTCGGTGGGCATCCTGTTCGTCTCGCCGTTCTCCGCCGAGCAGGTGGACCTCGGCACCTTCGCGCTCGCCCCGTTCCTCATCCAGCTCTTCCACGCCGCCGTCTACCAGCTGTCGTGGTCGATCTACGTGTCCGACTACTCCCGCTACCTGCCGCCGAGCGTCGGCGTGCGCTCCTCGTTCTGGTGGACGTACCTCGGCGCGGGCGTCGGCGGGGCGTGGATGATGCTCGTGGGCGCCGTCGCCGCGGGCCTGTTCCCCAAGCTCGACCTGGTGCGCTCCATCATCGAGGCGGGCGACCAGGTCTTCCCCGGCTTCGGGGTGGCGCTGCTGCTGGTCTCCGTGGCGCCGCTGATCAGCATCGGCACGCTCAACTTCTACGGCGGCAGCCTCACGCTGCTGTCCTCCATCGACTCCATCAAGCGCATCCCGCTGACCCTGCGCTCCAGGATCGCGACACTCCTTGTGCTCGGGGTGGTCTCCACCGGCCTCGCGTTCGGGGCGAGCGACGACTTCCTCACCACCTTCGGGCACTTCCTGATCGTGCTCGGGATGCTGTTCACGCCGTGGACCGCCGTCAACCTCGTCGACTTCTACGTCGTGCGGCGCGGCCGCTACTCGATCCGCGAGATATTCAACCCGCAGGGCATGTACGGCCGCTGGAACTGGCGGGGCCTGACCGCGTACGCCGTCGGGTTCGTCGCCATGCTGCCCTTCGCCGTCATCGGCGACGTCCGCGGGCCGCTCGCCCACTGGGTGCGGGGCGCCGACGTGACGATGCTGGTCGGTCTCGCGGTGACGTCCGTGCTGTACCTCGCCCTGTGCCGCTCGCTCGACACCGAGGCGGAGCGCGCCGCGGTGGAGGCGGCCGACGCGGGGCTCGAAGCCGAGTCCGAGCCCGCCGCAGGGAGCCACACGTGAGCGACATCGAACGCGTCGGAGTCGTCGGAGCGGGCCTGATGGGCTCCGGCATCGCCGAGGTCTGCGCGCGGGCCGGACTCGACGTGCTGGTCGCCGAGGCCGGCCGGGACGCGGCCCGCGCCGGGTACCACCGCATCGAGGCGTCGCTGCGGCGCGCCGCGGAGCGCGGCAAGCTGACGCAGGAGGAGGCCGACGGCGCGCTGTCGCGGATCCGGCTCACCACGGACCTGGGCGAGTTCGCCGACCGGGACCTCGTCGTGGAGGCGGTCGCCGAGCGCGCCGAGGCCAAGACCGAGGTGTTCGCCGCGCTCGACAAGGTGGTGGAGCGGGCGGACGCCGTCCTCGCCTCGAACACGTCGTCGATCCCGATCATGCAGCTGGGCACCGCCACGTCGCGGGCCGCCCGTGTCGTCGGCATCCACTTCTTCAACCCCGTGCCGGTGCTGCCGCTCGTGGAGGTGGTGCCGTCCCTGCTGACCGACGCCGCCACGGTGGAGCGGGCCCGCGCCTTCGCCGAGGGCGTGCTCGGCAAGCGCGTCGTCAGGGCCACGGACCGGGCGGGGTTCGTGGTGAACGCCCTGCTGGTGCCGTATCTGCTGTCGGCGGTGCGGATGCTGGAGACCGGCGTCGCCTCCGCCGCCGACATCGACGACGGGATGGTGCACGGCTGCGCGCACCCGATGGGGCCGCTCGCCCTCGCGGACCTCATCGGCCTGGACACGGTCGTGTCGATCGCCGACTCCCTGTACGCGGAGTACAAGGAACCGCTGTACGCCCCGCCCCCGCTGCTGCTGCGGATGGTCGAGGCGGGCCTGACCGGACGGAAGTCGGGCCGCGGCTTCCACCGCTACCGGGCGTCGGGCTGACCCCGGCCGGACGGGGCCCGGTTGTCAGTGGCGGGGGCTAGCGTCGACGCCCGTGACGGATCTGACGACGTACCTGACCTCGACCCAACTGGCCTACGACACCGCGGCCGGCGCCTACGCCGAGATCGTGCCCCCGCTCTTCCCGCAGGACCTGTACGCGCACGCGATGTTCGGCGCCTTTGCCGAGCGTGTGAAGCGCGCGGGCGCCGGGCCCGTGGCCGACCTCGGCTGCGGGCCCGGCCACGTGACGGCCCATCTGGCCTCTCTCGGCCTGGACGCGTTCGGCATCGACCTCTCGCCGAAGACGGTCGCCGAGGCCCGTCGCGCCCACCCCGGACTGCGGTTCGAGGAGGGCACGATGACCGGACTCGACCTGGCCGACGGCTCCCTCGGCGGCGCCGTCGCCTGGTACTCGACGGTGCACACGCCGCCGGAGCTGCTGCCCACGGTGTTCGCCGAGTTCCACCGCGTCCTCGCCCCCGGCGGCTACCTGCTGCTCGGCTTCAAGGTGGGCGACCTGCTGCGGCACCTGGACCACGCCTACGGCCACGACCTCTCGCTGGACGTCTACTGGCTGGACCCGGAGCACGTCGTCGGGCTCGTGGAGCAGGCCGGTCTCCCTGTGGAGGCCGAGCTGGTCCGCGAGCCCGAGGACTACGAGCGGGCGACCCAGGGACGGCAGGCCGTCCTGATCGCCCGCAAGCCGGTGGACGCTACGGCCTGAGCACGTCCAGGTCGATCGAGTCGGCCAGCGCCTTCAGACCCGGATCGCCGGGGTGCAGATGGTCCCCGCTGTCGTACGCGGGGAGCATCCGCGCCGGATGCGCCGGATCCCGTACGACGGCGTCGAAGTCGAGGAAGCCGTCGAAGCCCGAATCGGGGCTGCGCACGAAGGCGTTGACCGCCTCCCGCTGCACATCGGCCGCCGCCGTGCACAGCGCCTCGCCCTCGCACGGCGTGATGGTCGCCCCGATCACCTTCAGGCCGCGCGCGTGCGCCCGCGCCACGATCTCCCGCAGGCCCGCCTCGACCTGCGCGGCGCTCGCGCCCCAGCGCACGTCGTTGACGCCCTGGAAGACGACGACCGTCTTCGCCGAGGTCTGGGCGAACACATCGCGGTCGAGCCGGTGCAGCGCGCTGACGCCGCCCGTGTCGGTGGAGATCCCGTCGCCGGCGTAGCGGTCGGCGACGACCCGGTTCGCGGAGATGCCCTCGTTGAGCACTCCGTAGTGCGGCACCTTCGACTGCGCGAGGAGTCGCGTGGCGAGCACGTTGGGCCAGCGGTGGTTCGCGTCCAGCGTCGATTTCACGCCGTCCGTGATGGAGTCGCCGAGCAGCACGACGGAGCCGGGGCCGCCCCCGACGTCGACGCCCGTGAGCAGCGGCCAGTACGAGATAGCCGAGGTGTAGGAGGAGCCGTCCGCCTCCGTGGCGTGATCGCCCGCGGTGCTGACGTAACTGCGCTGGATGGCCTGGCTGTGCACGGGCGCCGCGGTGACCGGCTCCGGCAGATGGAAGCTCACGAGCAGGTTGGAGTTCTCCGGCACGTCGAAGTCGACCGGATCGCTGAACGCCTGCCCACCGGCCGGGAGTTGCGTGCCCGACGCACCCCGGAAGGTCAGCGGCACCGGCTTCCCGCGCGCCGCGGCCCCCGTCCCCTGCACGGCCACCGACGCGGACCCGATGCGCACCGGGGTCGCGGCGAAGGTGTTCTCCAGGCGGATGCGGATCTTCGGCCCGCCGGTGCTCGTGTGCACCACGAGCCGGATGGTGCGGTCGGCCCACGGCCCCACCGCCGTGTACCCGGCGGGCGAGGCCGACCACGTGCCGGTCCAGCCGGACGTCGCCGCGCGCACGGACAGGTCGAAGACGTGCAGCGCCGGTCCGCCGTTCGTCCGCGGCAGCTCCACGGACTTGATCTGCCGGTTCTTGTGCACCGGCACGGTCACCGTGTAGAGCCGGGTCTTCTCGGTGACCTGCCCGTCCGGCGTGTTCCGGTGCGGCAGCGCCACCGACTTCGTGGCGAGCGGCCCGGTGCGCCAGTCGGGCGCGGTCAGCCGGTACGTCGACCGGGAGCCGTCCGCGTACCGGACGGTGCCGGAACCGCTCGCGTCGCCGCCGGTCCCGGCGACGAGGAAGGCGAGGGCGTCCCCGCGTCCGGTCAGCCGCACGGACTGGCCGTCGGCCCGGACGTTGTCGGGCCCGGCCCCCGCCGTTTTCGGCCAGGTGAGCCGGGCCCGGTCGACCTCCATGGCGCGGCCGGGCGTCCAGCCGGCCGCGGCGAGGTCCTGCGCGGACAGCGAGCCGCCCACGCCGTCGAAGTCCGCTTCGCCGGGCGTCGTGTCGTCGCTGACGGCCCGGTTGTCGAAGAGCCGCTCCAAGGGGAGCGGCCCGGGTCTGGCGGGGGCGGCGTGGGCCGCGGTGACGGGGGAGATCCCCGCGCAGGCGGCCAGTATGAACGCGGCTCCCCAAATGCGTCGGCGCAAGACCGGCTCCCTCCGCTTGTGAGTGCACCGTGATGGTTGCGCCATGAAGTTAAGGATGGGGTGATGACCCGTCAATGTGTCGCGGGGTAAACGGGGGAGAAAGGCCGGTGTCCGGTTCCTGAACACCGCACGTAGCAGCCTCCGCGCGCCTGTGGTGCGGTCAGGTGCGGGGATGCCAATCTGGGCGATATGAAGATCCCTTTCGCGGCTCATTGGCGCAAGAAGCACGGTCCGGCCCACGGTGTCGCCGTGTTCCCGACCGCTGACGACGGTGACGAGAGCGGTCTCGTCGAACTCCTCTCCGAATGCGAGCTGTTGCGCTCCCAGGCCGACGACGCGGGGGTCGAACTCGACGAGTCGGTGCGGTCGTTGGAGGCCCTTGATCAACTCACGCCGCGCTGGCGCGACGACGAGGACACGCTGCACTGGCTGGGCAACGACGCGGGCCTCTACCTCGGTTCGGTCATGGTGCGGCACGTGCCGGGGGCCGCCTGGGTGATCTGGGACAACGGCCAGCCGGTGGTCCGGCTCGAGTCCGGCCGGGAGATCGACGTCGTGGAGGCGGGGCACGCGTGGGCGGCGAGCGGGGCCCCGGAACTCTCCCAGTTCTACGCGGAGGCGGCCGAGTCCTAGGCCGCCGTGAAGGTGCCACGTAGTTGAGCCTCAAATACGGTTAATGCCCATAAGTGCGTGTCGTCTGTTAAGTCCCATGTAAGCGTGGATAGTTTGCGCGGACTGATGCACAGCTGAAAGTGGGCAGGGACTGCCGATGGCCGTCGATCCGTTGATCGAGCTGCGTGACGTGAACAAGTACTACGGGGAGCTGCATGTCCTCCAGGACATCGACCTCACCGTCGGCAAGGGGGAGGTGGTGGTGGTCATCGGCCCTTCGGGGTCGGGCAAATCGACGCTCTGCCGGACGATCAACCGTCTGGAGACCATCGAGTCGGGAACGATCCGGCTCGACGGACAGCCGCTCCCCGAGGAGGGGAAGGCGCTCGCGCAACTTCGCGCCGAAGTGGGCATGGTCTTCCAGTCGTTCAACCTCTTCGCCCACAAGACGGTGCTCCAGAACGTCGCGCTGGCCCAGCTGAAGGTCAGAAAGCGCAAGAAGGACGAGGCCGAGAAGCGCTCCCGGGAACTCCTGGATCGGGTCGGGCTCGCCGCGCACGCCGACAAGTTCCCCGCCCAGCTCTCCGGCGGACAGCAGCAGCGCGTGGCCATCGCCCGCGCCCTCGCCATGGACCCCAAGGCACTCCTCTTCGACGAGCCGACCTCGGCCCTCGACCCGGAGATGATCAACGAGGTCCTCGAGGTCATGCAGCAGCTCGCGCGCGACGGAATGACGATGGTCGTGGTCACCCACGAGATGGGCTTCGCCCGCACGGCGGCCGACCGCGTCGTGTTCATGGCGGACGGCAGGATCGTCGAGGACCGCAACCCCGAGGAGTTCTTCAACCACCCGGAGAGCGAGCGCGCCCGGGACTTCCTCTCCAAGATCCTGAAGCACTGACCGGGGGAGCGCACCACCACATGATCGCCAAGTCGCTACGGCTGCTCGCCGCCCTGGTGGTGACGGCCCTCGCCGCCACCGCCTGCGGCAAGGAGGGCAGTCCGCCCGTCAAGGGCCCCTCGGCCGCCGAGCTCCCGCAGTACAAGATCGCCCGGGGCTTTTCGCTGCCCGACTCCCCGACGTGGAAGAAGGCGGAGCGGCGCGGCTACTTCGTCGTGGGCGCCAAGGAGGACCAGCCCTACCTCGGCGAGAAGAACCCGGCCGACGGCACGTACTCGGGCTTCGACATCGAGATCGCCAAGATGGTCTCGGCCTCCCTCGGTCTCGACCCGAAGCGGATCCGCTTCAAGACGATCGCGTCGGCGAACCGCGAGACGGCCCTGCAGAACGGCCAGATCGACACTTACGTCGGCACGTACACCATCAACGACATGCGCAAGAAGCTCGTCGGCTTCGCGGGCCCGTACTACATGGCGGGGCAGTCGCTGCTCGTACGCACCGACGAGGACGACATCAACGGCCCGAAGGACCTCGCGGGCAAGCGCGTCTGCTCGGCCGCCGGATCCACGCCCTACCAGCGGATCAAGGCCGACTACCCGAAGGCCGAGCTCGTCTCCTACGACACGTACTCGATCTGCGTCGACAACCTGCTGACCTACCAGGTCGACGCGGTCACCACGGACGACGCGATCCTGCTCGGCTACGCGGCCAAGGCGCCCGACGAGCTGAAGCTGGTCGGCGAGCCGTTCTCCGAGGAGCCGTACGGCATCGGGGTGCCCAAGTCCGACAACGCGCTCCGGTTCGCCATCAACGACGCGCTGGAAGCCCGGCAGAAGAACGGCGACTGGAAGAGGGCGTACGACGCGACGCTCGGCCTCTCCGGAGTGCCCGCCCCGAAACCGCCCGCCATCGACCGCTACCCGGCGAACTGAGGAGGCGTCCCATGAATGTCCTGACCGACAACATCGAGCTGTACTGGAAAGGCTTCCTCGGCACCGTCGAACTCACGGTCTTCGCCTCGATCCTGGCGCTGGTCCTCGGGTTCCTCATGGCGTCGTTCCGGGTCGCGCCCGTCGGCTCCTTCCGGGCCTTCGGCACCGCGTGGGTCACGGTGCTCCGCAACACCCCGCTGACCCTGCTGTTCTTCGCGGTGCTGCTCGGCCTGCCCAGATTCGGGCTCGTCCTGCCGTTCACCGTCTTCGCGATCCTCGCGCTCGGCTGCTACACCTCCGCGTTCATCTGCGAGGCGGTGCGCTCCGGCATCAACACCGTGCCCAAGGGGCAGGGCGAGGCGGCCCGCAGTCTCGGCATGACGTTCGGGCAGACCCTGACCCATGTGATCCTGCCGCAGGCCTTCCGGTCCGTGATCCCGCCCATCGGCTCCACACTCATCGCGCTCGCCAAGAACTCGGCGATCGCGGGCGCGTTCAGCGTCGTCGAGCTGCTCGGCACGTACAAGACGCTCAGCGAGCTCGGCTACAACATCATCTGGACCTTCGTCTGGATCGCGATCGGATACCTGATCATCACGCTCGCCATCAGCGCCCTGTTCAACTTCCTCGAGAAGCGCTGGGGGTTCGCCCGATGAAGGCACTGCGGCACGACGCCACCGCCCTCTACGACATCCCGGGGCCCAGGACCGAACGCCGGCACAAGCTGTACGGGGTGATCTCGACCCTCCTCGTGCTCGCGGTGATCGCCTGGATCCTGTACCTGCTCTTCGACACCGACCAGTTCACGTACACGAAGTGGATGCCCTTCGAGTACACCGGCATCCAGAAGCTGCTCCTGCGCGGGCTCGGCAACACGCTCAAGGCCTTCGCCATGGCGGCCGTCCTGTCGCTCGTACTCGGCACGATCCTGGCCGTGGGGCGGCTCTCCGACCACAAGCCGGTGCGCTGGATCGCGACGCTGTTCGTCGAGTTCTTCCGCGCCATGCCGGTCCTCGTGATGATCTTCTTCATCTACGTGGCCCTCAAGATGGAGCCGCTGGCCGCGCTCGTCGCCGGCCTGACGCTCTACAACGGCTCCGTGCTCGCCGAGGTGTTCCGATCGGGCATCAACGCGGTGGAGCGCGGACAGCGCGAGGCGGCCTACGCGCTGGGCATGCGCAAGACGCAAGTCATGACGCATGTGCTCGTCCCTCAGGCGGTGCGGGCCATGCTGCCCGCCATCATCAGCCAGTTGGTGGTGGCCCTGAAGGACACATCGCTCGGGTATCTCATCACCTATGAGGAGTTCCTCCACGCCGGAAAACTGATCGCTTCCAACCTCGACTACGATTTGCCCTTCATCCCTGTGGTGATGGTGATCTCGCCGATCTACATCGGGATGTGCATGGTGCTGTCCTGGTTCGCCCAATGGGTGGCCAAGCGCCAGCGGCGCAACCCCAAGACGGAGGCGGCGGATGTCGCCCCGGCCGAGCCAGGGACGCTGCTGCCAGGTCCGTAAGTACCAAAGCATGGGCCGTTCCGCCCAGCGGCAGCCGGAGATCACTGCTCGCGTCCGAGGTTCGCGAAATACGCGGATGTCGTGAGGAGAAGGTCAGCTGCCGCGTGCCGGTCGGGACGCGCCTGCTTGCCGAGGATGAGCGGGCCCTTGTCGCATTCGTACGCGGCGGGGGTGCCGCTCTCCTTGGTTTTGGGCGGCCCGTGGGCTCACTTGGCGCGGTGCGCCGCCCGGCCGCCGTTCGCCGGTGCGGCGGGCAGCGGGGCCTGGGCCGCCTTCGTGACGTCGGAGACCACCTCGACGACGTCGGGACCGTACGCCCCCGAGTTCACGACCTTCAGGAGCAGGACGAAGGAGTTGTTGCCGTGCTTGCGGGCGAGCCGCTCGTGGTGCCGGGCGAGATAGCGGGTGGCGGCCTGGTTGGTGATCGGCAGCTGGCCGCAGAACAGGAACACCGGTCTCGCCTCGGGGGTCGCGGAACCGGCGGTGAGGCGGGCCAGGAGCACGTACTCGGTTCTGCTCGGCTCCAGGCGGTAGCGCTCGGAGCCGATCTGGAAGGCGCCGCGGTCCGGGCCCGGCTCGGGGTCGGTGTTGACCCGTATGCCGGGCAGCAGGCTCACCATATGGGCCGCCATACGCCGATTCGAGGCCGGACCCCCGACACAGAATTCCGTGCGGTCCCCGAAGCCCTGCTGCGTGGTGTCGTGGGCGACGACCTGGGCGTGCGCGTTGCAGTCCTTGATGAGCGCGGAGAGTTCGAGGAGGGCGAAGACGTCGTGGCGCTTCACCGTCAGCTCGGGGCCGCCCGCGTCCCGGTTCACGACGAGCAGCGACTCGGAGTTGTCGGGGAGCCCGAAGAAGGCCTGCTTGCGGCGGAGCTTGCGCTTCCACAGGTAGGTACGGACGAGCCAGCCCAGCGCGGCGCCGATGCCCGCCGTGATCAGGCCGAGGACGATGTTGCGCACGTCTTCAGTCATGGGCGCGCACTCTAGCGGTCGGCGACGCGGGGCTTCGAGGGGGTCCTGACGGAGTCCGCCCGCCAAGTTACGCTGCGCTGACGCCCGTTGACCGGAGGTACGGATGAGACGTTCAGTTGCCCGGAAACTATCGGTCTTCGCTGCTCTGGGCAGCATGGTGGCGGTTGGGGCTGCTGCTCCGCCGTCGTCCGGTTCGAGCACTCCCGTGAAGGAGCCGGTGGCGACCGGCTCCGGCGGCGCCGTGGCGAGCGTCGACGCGGACGCGTCCGCGGCCGGCATCGAGGTCCTCAAGCGCGGGGGCAACGCGGTGGACGCCGCCGTCGCCACCGCGGCCGCCCTCGGCGTGACCGAGCCGTACTCCTCCGGGGTCGGCGGAGGCGGCTACTTCGTCTATTACGACGCCAAGACCCGCAAGGTGCACACCATCGACGGCCGCGAGACGGCGCCGAAGACGGCGGGCTCCGACCTGTTCCTGGAGAACGGCAAGCCGATCGCCTTCAACGACGCGGTCACCAGCGGGCTGAGCGTGGGTACGCCGGGCACCCCGGCGACGTGGCAGTCGGCGCTCGACGCGTGGGGGAGCGAGCGGCTCGGCTCGGTTCTGAAGCCCGCGACGAAGCTGGCGCGCGACGGGTTCACCGTCGACGGCACGTTCCGCTCGCAGACCGCGTCCAACGAGGCCCGGTTCCGCAACTTCCCCGACACGGCGAAGCTGTTCCTGCCGGGCGGGAAGCTCCCGGCCGTCGGCTCGACGTTCAAGAACCCCGACCTCGCGCGGACGTACGAGCAGTTGGGCCGGGACGGAACCGGGGCGCTGTACCGCGGTGACATCGGCAAGGACGTCGTGAAGACGGTCAACAAACCGCCGGTCGACCCGGCGTCCGGGTACAACGCGCGCCCCGGCAAGCTGTCGGCGAAGGACCTGACGGCCTACGGCACCAAGTTCCAGGCGCCGACCCGGACCTCGTACCGGGGCCTCGGTGTCTATTCGATGGCGCCGTCGTCGTCCGGCGGCACGAGTGTCGGCGAAGCGCTCAACATCCTTGAGAACACCGACCTGTCGAAGGCGTCCGACGTCCAGTACCTGCACCGGTTCATCGAAGCGAGCCGGGTGGCCTTCGCGGACCGGGGGCGCTGGGTGGGCGACCCGGCGTTCGAGGACGTGCCGACGAAGGGGCTGCTCTCGCAGAAGTTCGCGGACTCGCGCGCATGCCTGATCAAGGACGACGCGGTGCTCAAGAGCCCGCTCCCGCCCGGTGACCCGCGGCATCCCGGAAAGTGCGGCGAGGCCGGGGACAAGGCGGCGCCCACGACGTACGAGGGGGAGAACACCACGCACCTCACCGCCGCCGACAAGTGGGGCAACGTCGTCTCCTACACCCTCACCATCGAGTCGACCGGCGGCAGCGGCATCACCGTGCCGGGGCGCGGCTTCCTGCTCAACAACGAGCTGACCGACTTCTCCTTCGCGCCGGCCGGCCCGGACGTGCACGATCCGAACCTGCCGGGTCCCGGCAAGCGGCCGCGGTCGTCGATCTCGCCGACGATCGTGCTCGACAAGTCGGGCAGGCCCGTGGTCGCGGTCGGTTCGCCGGGTGGTGCCACCATCATCACCACGGTGCTGCAGACGCTGACGGGGTTCCTGGACCGGGATCTGCCGCTCGTCGACGCGATTGCGGCTCCGCGGGCCAGTCAGCGCAATGCGGCGCAGACGGAGCTTGAGCCGGGGCTGTACGACGGTGCGCTCCGCGGGAAGCTGGAGGCCATCGGGCACTCGTTCAAGGAGAACCCGGAGATCGGGGCGGCGACCGGTGTGCAGAGGTTGTCGAACGGGAAGTGGTTGGCCGCGGCGGAGAAGGTTCGGCGGGGTGGTGGCTCGGCGATGGTCGTTTCGCCCAGTAAGTAGCTTGCGGTGGTCCGTTCCTACGCCTCGGGGCTCCGCCCCGGCCCCCGCTGCTCAATCGCCGCAGGGGCTTGAAAGTCCGGGGCTCCGGCCCGGGCCCTGCTGCTCAATCGCCGCAGGGGCTTGATGGGGCGCCGGCGGGGCTTGATCCATCAAGCCCCGCCGGCGATTGAGGCGCGGGGGCCGGGGCGGAGCCCCGAGGGTGCAACCCCGTCTCCGGGAGCGCCTAGCGGGCCGTCAGGATGCGGGGGCCGGAGTCCGTGACGGCCACGGAGTGCTCCGCGTGGGCGGCCCGGCTGCCGTCGTTCGTGCGCAGCGTCCAGCCGTCCGGCGCCTCGTGGTAGCCGTCCCCACCACCCCCGATCACCATCGGCTCGATGGCCAGCGCCATCCCGTGCCGCAACCGCATCCCCCGCCCCGCACGCCCCTCGTTCGGCACCGGCGGGTCCTCGTGCATCCGCCGCCCGATCCCGTGCCCGCCGAACCCTTCGGGAATCCCGTACCCGGCCTCCCGGCACACCGTCCCGATCGCGTGCGCGATGTCCCCGATCCGGTTCCCCACGACCGCCGCCGCGATCCCGGCCGCGAGCGCCCGCTCGGCCGTCTCGACGAGCCGTACGTCCGCCTCCCGGGCCCCGCCGACCGTGAAGCTGAGCGCGGAGTCCCCGGCCCAGCCGTCCAGCTCCGCCCCGCAGTCGATCGACACCAGGTCCCCGTCGCGCAAGCGGTACCCGGTCGGGATCCCGTGCACGATCGCGTCGTTCACGGACGCGCAGATCACCGCGGGGAAGGGCGTCGGGGCGAAGCTCGGCCGGTAGCCGAGGAAGGGGGACGTGGCGCCCGCCTTGCGCAGCACCTCGCGCGCCACCTCGTCCAGCTCCAGCAGGCTCACGCCCACGGCCGCGTGCTCCCGCACCGCGGTGAGTGCGTCGCCCACGACCCGGCCCGCCTCACGCATCGCGTCGATCGATGTGTCCGTCTTCAGTTCCACCATGCCAATAACTATACCGGTATTTAAATCCGGTACAAAAATTGGGGCCTCGGGTAGCATGGGGGCATGGTCCGAACTCCCTTGACCCCCGAAGAGCGCGAGCGCGGCGAGCGCCTGGGCCGGTTGCTGCGCGAGGCGCGGCTCGGGCGCAGCATGACGGAGGTCGCCGCGGGCGCGGGCGTCTCCGTCGAGACACTGCGCAAGATCGAGACGGGCCGTGCGCCCACCCCCGCCTTCTTCACCGTCGCTGCGCTCGCCCGCGAGCTGGGGCTTTCCATGGACGAGCTGATGGCGCACTGCGCGCTGACACCGGTCTGAGCGAGGCCGGTTTTCGCTGCCGGTTTCCGCCGTCGGTGTCCGCCCCGAAAAACGCGCGTAGTACGCCCGTAACACGCGGGGTGTTGGCTTCCGGAGCGTAAGGCTCCAGGAAGCAATCGAGGGCGCGACGATCGGCGGGGCGCGTGACGGAAGTGGGACAACTCCCGGACCGGGTGCGGGACTTCGCGGCATATCTGCACGGCCTCAACGCCCGGCTCGACCAGCGCGCCGGCTGGTGCGGCGTCTTCTGGCAGCGGGACCCCGAGGGAATGCGGGCCTGCCTGGACGGCGTCGAGGTGCCGCCCTGGGACGTGGTGGAGGCCCTGCTGAAGGACCTCGCGGCGACATCCGGCGCCGAGTACGCGGAGCGCGAGGCGGCCCGCGCCCGCGCCCTGCACCGGGCCGCCGCGCGCGCCCACGACTCCGGGCCCGGCAGGCGCGAGGTGCTCGCCGACCGGATGGACCTCATGGCGCACGAGCGGCGGAACGCGGAGCGGCGCCTCCAGGAACTCGGCGGCCGCCTCGACTCCACCGTCGACGAGGCGGAGGCCGATGCCGTCCGTCTCGATCTGGCGTGGGCGCACGACGACCACGAGCGGGCGACGGCCCGGATCGCCGAATTCGGTGCCCGGCTCGCGGAGTTGGGATCGGAGGCCGAGCGGCGCACCCCGCCGCGGACCCGACCCGCCGCACCGGCCTCCAAGGAACGCAGACGCCGCCCCCGCGGCAGCGCCCGCTTCGCCGGAATGCCCACGGCCGAACCGGAGCCGGAGGCCGCCGCCCCGACGCCTGCGGCCCCCACCCCCACGGGCGCCCGGTTCGCCGGAGCCGCGACGGACCAGGACGAGGCGGCGGATCCCGCGCCGCCCCCGCCCGACGCCGCCGTGTACGCCCACGTCGCGGACACCGTCGCCCTTCTCGCCGGGCACCGCGCCGCGGGCCGCAGCGGCGAGGCGCACATGGTCCTCGTGGCGGCGGCGGCCGGGCCCGCCGACCGGCTCCCGCTGCTCGCCGACGAGCTGGCGCGCGCCGGGCTCGGCGCCGACTGGGCCACCCTGCTCTGGGAGGCCGCGTCGCTGCCGCCCGGGCAACTGGTGGCCGCCGCCGACGCCCTGGCGGCGGCGGGCCGCGCCGACGACGGACGGCAGGTGCTGCGGCAGGGGATGGGCCGGCCACCGGGCGAGTTCGGCGACGCCGTGGGGCTGCTCGACGCGCAGGGTCGGCACCGCGAGGTCCGCACGCTCCTCGACGCGTACGTCCGCGGCCGCACGCCCGAAGAGGCCGCCGACACCGCGCGCGGCGCCCCCGAACGGCTCGTCCCGCTGCTCCTCGACGCGGCCCGACGGATCTCCGACGAGCGCTACTGGGACGTGGTGCACGCACTGCGCGTCGCCGGACTCGCGCACTGAACCGGCGCCCGAACCGTCACCCGCACGGGTGCCGGGCCCGCACCGATCCAGTGGGTTGTCGACGATGGCCTTGGCAAGCCCTCTCCAGGGGCTTACGTTCGTCCCTCTACCGCCGTTCTACGTGCGTAGAGGTGTACGGCAGGGACACGGCCGACGTGCCTGCGTAGAGACACAAGGAAAAGGAGTGCCGCCGATGACCACCCCCTCCCGATCCTCTCTGCACGACCGGCACCGCGACGTCCTGCCGGACTGGCTGGCCCTGTACTACGACGATCCGATCGAGCTCACGCACGGCGAGGGCCGGCACGTCTGGGACGCCGAGGGCAACAGGTATCTGGACTTCTTCGGCGGCATCCTCACCACGATGACGGCGCACGCGCTGCCCGAGGTCGCCAAGGCGGTGAGCGAGCAGGCGGGCCGCATCATCCACTCCTCGACGCTCTACCTGAACCGGCCGATGGTCGAACTCGCCGAGCGCGTCGCCCAGTTGTCCGGCATCCCGGACGCCCGCGTCTTCTTCACGACGTCCGGCACCGAGGCCAACGACGCGGCGCTGCTCCTCGCCACCGCGCACCGCCGCTCGAACCAGATCCTGGCGATGCGCAACAGCTACCACGGCCGCTCGTTCTCCACCGTCGGCATCACCGGCAACAAGGGCTGGTCGCCGACCAGTCTGTCGCCGCTCCAGACGCTCTACGTGCACGGGGGCGTGCGCGGCCGTGGGCCGTACGCGCACCTGTCCGACGCCGAGTTCGTCGACGCCTGCGTCGCCGACCTGCGCGACATGCTCGGCCAGACCCGCGGCGACGTGGCCGCGCTCATCGCCGAACCCATCCAGGGCGTCGGCGGCTTCACCTCCCCGCCCGACGGCCTGTACGCCGCGTTCCGCGACGTCCTGCGCGAGCACGGCATCCTGTGGATCTCGGACGAGGTGCAGACCGGCTGGGGCCGCACCGGCGAGCACTTCTGGGGCTGGCAGGCGCACGGCCGGTCGGGACCGCCGGACATCCTGACCTTCGCCAAGGGGATCGGCAACGGCATGTCGATCGGCGGCGTCGTCGCCCGCGCCGACGTCATGAACTGCCTCGACGCCAACTCCATCTCGACGTTCGGCGGCTCCCCGATCACGATGGCCGCGGGCCTCGCCAACCTCTCGTACCTCCTCGAACACGACCTCCAGGGCAACGCCCGCCGGGTCGGCGGCCTGCTCATCGAGCGCCTGCGCGCCATCGCCGCGACCGCGCCCGGCGTACGGGAGGTGCGGGGACGCGGACTGATGATCGGCATCGAGCTGGAGGCGCCGGGGCCCGATGCCGCCGAGGTCCTCGAATCCTGCCGCGCGCAGGGCCTGTTGATCGGCAAGGGCGGCGGCCACGATTCGAGCGTCCTGCGGATCGCTCCGCCGATGACCTTGACCGTGGCGGAGGCGGAGGAGGGGGCCGGGATCCTGGAGCGGGCGCTCAAATCCAGCCTCTCCGGCGTTTGAGGAGCGGGGTCCGGGGCGGAGCCCCGCGACCGCTCGCCGGGTAGCCGCTCGACACGAGGGAGACCCTCCGCACATGTCCGCGCACACCCTCACCGTCCGCCACATACTCGCCCTCGACCGCATCGCCGCCGGCCAGCCGGAGGTGGTCGCCGCGGCCGACCACCTCGACCGGCCCGTGCGCTGGGTGCACGTGGCGGAGGCCGCGGACGTCGGCGTGATGCTCAGCGGCGGCGAGCTGATCCTCACCACGGGGGTCCTCCTCGCGGGCGACGAGCGGCTGCAGGCCGAGTACGTCAACTCGCTGCACCGCGCGGAGGCCGCCGCCCTCGTCCTGGGCCTGGGCCGCGCCTTCCCGTCCTCCCCGGAGGGGATGCGCCGCGCCGCCGAACGGCACGGCCTTCCCATGGTGGTGCTGCACCGCCCGTTCCCCTTCGCCGAGCTGACCGAAGAGGTGCAGTCCCGGCTCGTACGAAGGAAGTTCGCCGCCGTCAGCCTCTCCGAAGGCATCCGCACCGCGCTCACCGGGCTCATCACGGCGGGCGCTCCGCTTCAGGCGCTGCTCGACGAGATCGCCGCGCACAGCGGCTGCCCCGTCGTCCTCACCAACCTCGCCCACCGCGTCCTCGCCACGGCCGGCGAACGCCCCGCCGTGGACGACGTGCTGCGCGACTGGGACCGCATCGCCCGGCAGCCCGGCGGGGTCGACGGTGAGGGCTGGATCCGCGCCGACCTCGGCGGCCGCGGCGAGCGGTGGGGCTCCGTCGTCCTGTGCGGGCACCGCGGCGACGGCGCGTCCGGGCGGCTGCTCGCGGACCGGGCGGCGGAGGCCCTCGTCCTGCACCATCTGCTGGCCGGTGCGGGACCGAGCTGGGAGGAGCAGTCGGCCCGCTGCCTCCTCGCCGACCTGCTCTCCGGCGCGACACCGGCCCGCGGACTGCTGCCCCGCGCACGGGCGGCGGGTCTCCCGGTGGACCGCCGCACGTTCGTCCCCCTCGTCGTACGCGGCACGCCACCGGCCGAACTCGACCGACTGATACGCCTGTTGGGCCTTCCGGGCCTCGTGGCGGAACTGGCCGAGCATGCCACGGCCGTCCTCCTCAGCCTCGCCCGCGACCAGTCGCCCGAGGCCCTCGCCGCGCACTTCGCGGACCGCCTGCGTGCCGAGACCGGCGGCCCCGCCGTGGTCGCGGCGGGGCCCGCCCGCACCGCCTGGGACGACGTGCCGGAGGCGCTGCGCGAGGCGCTGCACGTCGCCGATGCCGTCACCGGGGCGCCGCCCGGCCTGCCGAAGGTGGTCCGGATCGGCGACGTGGGACTGCGCGGTCTCGTACGCCAGTTGCGCGACGACCCCCGCGTACAGGCCTTCTCCGAGCGCGAGTTGGACGCCATCCTGATGTCCGAGGACGCCGCGGAACTCCTCCCGGTCCTGCGCACGTACCTCACCACCGGCCGCAACAAGTCCCGCACCGCCCTCCTCCACCACATGAGCCGCCCCGCCCTCTACCGCCGCCTCCAGTCCATCCAGACCCTGCTCGGCGTCGACCTCGACGACTTCGAGCAGGCCGCGTCCGTCCATGTGGCCCTGCTCGCGCACGACACGCAGTCGAGGCCGTGACACCGTGCAACGCCCACGGCCCCGGCACGTGACACGCTGCGACTCGGCTGCCGGGCTCCCGGCCCCTACCGTCTGAGCCAGCACCGTTCGAGCCATCGAAGAACCTTGGAGGTCCCGATGAGCCCCGTGATCCGCGCCGCGATCTTCCAGACCGCATGGACCGGCGACAAAGAATCCATGATCAAGGTGCATGAGCAGGCGGTCCGCGACGCCGCGGCCCAAGGCGCCCAGGTCCTCTGCTTCCAGGAACTGTTCTACGGCCCGTACTTCTGCCAGGTGCAGGACGCGACGTTCTACGAGTACGCGGAGTCCGTGCCGGAAGGACCGGTCGTCCAGCGCTTCCAGGCCCTCGCCCGCGAGCACAACATCGTCCTCGTCCTCCCCGTCTACGAGGAGGAGCAGCCCGGCGTCCTCTACAACACGGCCGCCGTGATCGACGCCGACGGCAGCTACCTCGGCAAGTACCGCAAGACCCACATCCCGCAGGTCAAGGGCTTCTGGGAGAAGTTCTACTTCCGCCCCGGCAACAGCGGCTGGCCGGTCTTCGACACGGCGGTCGGCAAGATCGGCGTCTACATCTGCTACGACCGGCACTTCCCGGAGGGCTGGCGCGCGCTCGGCCTCGAGGGCGCCCAGATCGTCTTCAACCCCTCGGCCACCTCGCGCGGCCTGTCCCGCTACCTCTGGCAGCTGGAGCAGCCGGCGGCGGCGGTGGCCAACGAGTACTTCGTCGGCGCCATCAACCGGGTCGGCGTCGAGAGTTACGGCGACAACGACTTCTACGGGACCTCGTACTTCGTCGACCCCGAGGGCCAGTTCGTGGGCGAGGTCGCCGACGACAAGGCGCCCGAACTCGTCGTCCGCGAACTCGACATGGCCAAGCTGCGCGAGGTCCGCGACCGCTGGCAGTTCTACCGCGACCGCAACCCGCAGGCGTACGAGCCCCTGACCCGCCCGTAGCCCCCGCCCCGTACCTCTGGAGGAGCACATGAGCGCCGTCCGTACGGTCATCCGCGGCGGACTCGTCGTCACCGCCGCCGACGAGATGCACGCCGACGTCCTCATCGAGGACGGCCGGGTCGTGGCCCTCGCGGCCACCGGCAGCAGCACCGCCGCGTCCTGGACGGACGCGCGCACCGTCGACGCATCGCAGAAGTACGTCATCCCCGGCGGCGTCGACGGCCACACCCACATGGAGATGCCCTTCGGCGGCACCTACGCCGCCGACACCTTCGAGACCGGCACGCGGGCCGCGGCCTGGGGCGGCACCACCACCATCGTGGACTTCGCCATCCAGTCGGTGGGCCACTCCCTGCGCGAAGGGCTCGACGCCTGGCACGCCAAGGCGGACGGCCAGTGCGCGATCGACTACGGCTTCCACATGATCGTCTCCGACGTCCACGACGAGACGCTCAAGGAGATGGACCTGCTGGTGGGGGAGGGGGTGACCTCCTTCAAGCAGTTCATGGCCTACCCGGGCGTCTTCTACTCCGACGACGGGCAGATCCTGCGGGCCATGCAGCGGGCCGGTGAGAACGGCGGCCTGATCATGATGCACGCGGAGAACGGCATCGCGATCGACGTCCTGGTCGAACAGGCCCTGGCCCGCGGCGAGACCGACCCGCGCTTCCACGGCGAGGTCCGCAAGTCCCTCCTGGAGGCGGAGGCGACCCACCGCGCGATCAAGCTGGCGCAGGTGGCGGGCGCGCCGCTGTACGTCGTCCACGTGTCGGCTCAGGAGGCGCTCGCGGAGCTGGCGCGGGCGCGGGACGAGGGGCTGCCGGTCTTCGGCGAGACGTGTCCGCAGTATCTGTTCCTGTCGACGGACAACCTCGCGGAGCCGGACTTCGAGGGCGCCAAGTACGTGTGCAGCACCCCGCTGCGGCCGAAGGAGCACCAGGCGGCGCTCTGGCGTGGCCTGCGCACGAATGACCTCCAGGTCGTCTCCACCGACCACTGCCCGTTCTGTTTCAGCGGGCAGAAGGAGCTGGGCCGCGGCGACTTTTCGAAGATCCCGAACGGGATGCCGGGCGTCGAGAACCGGATGGACCTCCTCCACCAGGCCGTGGTCGACGGCCGCATCACCCGCCGCCGCTGGATCGAGATCGCCTGCGCCACCCCGGCGCGCATGTTCGGCCTGTACCCGAAGAAGGGCACGATCGCGCCGGGCGCGGACGCCGACATCGTCATCTACGACCCGCACGCCGAGCAGACCGTCTCCGCCGAGACCCACCACATGAACGTCGACTACTCGGCGTACGAGGGGAGGCGGATCACGGGGCGGGTGGAGACGGTCCTGTCGCGCGGCGAACCGGTGATCTCGGACCGCGAGTTCACGGGGCGGTCCGGGCACGGCACGTACCTGCCTCGGGGGACGTGCCAGTACCTCGGCCAGCCGGGATCAGAGTTCATGCCGCTGCAATGATCTTGCGGTCAACTGCGCGGTATACCTGGGCAGATGAGGTTTCTTGCGATCACCCTGATCGTGCATGCCCCCGACCCGGTGACCGGCACGCTGAAGTCGACGAGCGAGCGCTTCCGCGAGGTGCTCGACAACGCCGTGCTCGCCGAGGAGCTGGGCTTCGACGGCTTCGGCGTCGGGGAGCGGCACGAGCGGCCCTTCATCTCCTCCTCGCCGCCCGTCGTGCTCAGTCACATCGCGGCTCTCACCCGCCGCATCCGCCTGTTCACGGCCGTCACCACGCTCAGCCTCCTCGACCCGGTGCGCGCCTACGAGGACTACGCGACGCTCGACCATCTCTCCGGCGGACGCCTCGAGCTGATCATCGGGAAGGGCAACGGCGCGGCACAGCGCGAGCTGTTCCACGTCACCCCCGAGGACCAGTGGGAGCGCAACGCCGAGAGCTACGAGGTGTTCCGGCAGCTCTGGCGGCAGGACAAGGTGACCGCGCGGACTCGCTTCCGGCCCGGACTCACGGACGCCGAGGTGTGGCCGCGGCCGCTGCAGCGCCCCGTCCGCGTCTGGCACGGCAGCGCCACCAGCAAGGAGTCCGCCGACCTGGCCGCCCGCTACGGCGACCCGCTCTTCTCCGCCAATGTCACCAACACCGTGGAACCGTACGCCGAGTTGATCAGGTACTACCGGGAGCGCTGGGAGACTTACGGCCACGACCCCGCGGACATCGCCGTCGGGGCGGGCACGGCGGGCATCCACGTGGCGCGTACGTCGCAGGAGGCGATCGCCGCGTACCGGCCCGTGTTCGAGGGCAGTCTGGCGTTCCAGCGGCGGCTGGGTCTGGAGCCGGTCTTCGCGACGCTCGAAGAGTTCGTCGAGCGCAGTTCGGCGCTGATCGGCAGCCCGGAGCAGGTGATCGACAAGGTGCACCGCTACCACGAGCAGTTCGGGCACACCGTGCTCCATCTGCACGCGGACGCCGCCGGACGCACCGAGAGCCTGCACCGGAGCTCGCTGGAACTCTTCCAGTCCGACGTCGCCCCGGTGCTGCGCCGGACCGTCCCCGACCCGCCCTTCGACTGGGGCCCGGTGTCCGCACCGTCGTGATCAGGGCTTCGTCAGTGTGACCTCGTCCGCCTGTGCCGTGGCCTCGGGGCCGGACGAGGCCACCACGTCCGAGTGGCGGTGGCCGCGGTCCATGAAGCCGCCCGCGAAGGCCAGGGCCAGGCCGGCGACCGCGAGGGCCGCGCCCACCAGGTTGGGGGACGTCCAGCCCCAGCCCGCCGAGATGGCCAGGCCGCCGAGCCAGGCGCCGCCCGCGTTGGCGAGGTTGAAGGCCGAGTGGTTGGAGGCGGCGGCCATGGTCGGCGCCGAATCCGCCTTGGCCATCAGCAGCATCTGCACGGGCGTCGTGATGAGGGAGCCCAGCGCGCCGACCAGAGTGATGACGATGAGCGCGGGCACCGTGCTGTGGACCGCGAAGTAGAACGCCACGAGGGCCGCCGCGAGCAGCGCCAGACCCGCGTACAGCGTGGGCCGCAGGGCGCGGTCCGTGAGCGGGCCCGCGACCAGCGTGCCGAGGGTCATGCCGACGCCGTACAGCGCGAGGACCAGCGTGGTCGAGGAGTCGGAGATGCCCGTGACGTTGGTCAGCATGGGCACCAGGTAGCTGTAGACGGCGAAGAATCCGCCGAAGCCGACCACGGCCGTGGCCAGGCCGATCACCACCTGCCGGTTGCCCATCGCCCGCAGCTCGTGCCGGATCCCGGTCTGTCCGCCGCGCGGCTGGTGCGGGACGAAGAGGGCGAGCGCCGCGAGGGCGACACCGCCGATGACGGCGACCGCCCAGTAGGCGGAGCGCCAGCCGAGGTGCTGGCCGAGGGCCGTGCTCGCCGGGACACCGATGATGTTCGCGACGGTGAGTCCGAGGAACATCTTCGAGACGGCGCGGGCGGCCCGGTCGGGTGTGACGAGCCGGGACGCGACGACGGCGCCCACGCCGAACAGCGCGCCGTGCGGCAGACCGGCGAGGAAACGCGCGCCGAAGAGCAGGCCGAAGTTAGGGGCGATCGCGGACGCCGCGTTGCCGATCACGAACAGGCCGGACAGGAGCAGGAGCAGCCGCTTGTGCGGGATGCGCGCGCCGATGCCGGTCAGGACGGGGGCGCCGACGACGACACCGAGCGCGTACGCGGAGACGAGATTGCCGGCGTGCGGCACGGACACGTCGATGCCGTCCGCGATCTGGGGCAGCAGCCCCATCGTGGCGAACTCGGTCGTGCCGATGCCGAACGCGACAACAGCCAGGGCCAGCAGGGCCAGCGGCATAGTGCAGGAAACCTTTCACGGAAGCAGGGGCCCGCCCCGGGGACAGAGGAGGGCTCACAACCCGTGCAGCAGCGCGCGGGCGCCTCGCATTCCGCACATGCCCCGTACGTCTCCGTGACCTCTGTCACCGCGCGACACCGCCCCGCCACGCAGGGAGACCCGCCGTCGCTCTTGATCCTTGAAGGCGGCCGTACGAAGGTGGGGCCGCAGGCACGTCGGGGACACGGCACCGTCGTGCGTCACGGCCCAGGGAGGACCAGCGTGCGGCGCGACCACTGGATCCAGAAGATCCGCCGGCTCGATCCCGACACCGACTACCACGAGATCTACAGCATCAGCTCGTCCTACGAGTTCCCCTGGGACACCATGCAGGCCCTGGGGTTCGCCCTCTACCGGACGTACGCCGTCCCGAGCATCGGCCAACTCCTCGGCCGTACCGGTGAGTTCACCGAGCGGGCGCAGAAGCGGTACGACGACACCGTGCTCATCCTCGACGCCGTCGGCGAGCACGGCCCGGACACGGGGGAGGGGCGCGAGGCCGTGCGCCGCATGAACCGGATGCATCGCGCCTACGACATCTCCAACGACGACTACCGCTACGTCCTGTCGACCTTCGTCGTCGTGCCCAAGCGATGGATGGAGTCCTACGCCTGGCGGCCGTACTCGCCCCGCGAGGTGCGCGCGGCGACCAACTACTACCGGGACCTCGGCCGGCGCATGAACATCAAGGACATCCCGGAGACGTTCGAGGAATTCGAAAGCCTCATGGACGACTACGAGCGCCGCCATTTCGCCTACGACCCGGGCGGCCACGCGGTCTCCGAGGCGACGCTCGACCTGATGGCGTCCTGGTATCCGGGCCCGCTCGGCGCCGCGGTGCGCCGGGCCTCCGTCTGCCTGATGGACCCGCCGCTGCGCGCCGCGTTCGGCTACCGGGAACCGAACCTGGCCGTCGAGCGGCTGGTCCGGCGCGGGCTGCGGGCGCGCGGCCGGTTCGTCCGGCTCCTCCCGGCGCGGAGCACCCCGCAGCACGGCCGGGACAGCAGCACCGTGCGCGGCTATCCGAACGGGTACCGGATCGCCGACCTCGGCACGTTCCCCGGCGGCCCGGCCCGCGAGGGCGCCCGGCCCTGAGGGCCCGGCACGCCGCGCTCACCCGCTCGGTCGACCGAAGCTGGACGCGCGTAGAACCGGCTGGGCGAACCTCTTGCCAAGCCTCCGTGAGAAGTCCAGGATTGTGCCCTTCAATGGCGGCTCGGCACTCGACACGAGGGGCTCACCATGGATTTCGGACTCGTTCTGCAGACCGACCCGCCCGCGTCCGCGGTCGTTGACCTGATGAAACGCGCGGAGCGCTCCGGATTCACCTACGGGTGGACCTTCGACTCGTGCGTGCTGTGGCAGGAACCGTTCGTGCTCTACAGCCGGATCCTCGCGGAGACGGAGCGGCTCACCGTCGGCCCGATGGTCACCAACCCGGGCACCCGCACGTGGGAGGTCACCGCCTCGACCTTCGCGACGCTCAACGACATGTACGGCAACCGCACGGTGTGCGGCATCGGGCGTGGCGACTCCGCCATGCGGGTCGCGGGCCGCAAGCCGAACACGCTGGCCCGGATCAGCGACGCGATGAAGGTCATCCGGGCGCTCGGCCGCGGCGACGAGGCGGACCTCGGGGGCGGCGCCGTCGTCCGGTTCCCCTGGGTGCGCGAGGGCGCCGAACTCCCGGTGTGGATGGCGGCGTACGGGCCCAAGGCGCTCAAGATGGCCGGCGAGGAGGCGGACGGTTTCATCCTCCAGCTCGCCGACCCGTTCCTCACCGAGTGGATGGTGAAGGCGGTCAGGGACGCGGCGCGGGCGGCCGGCCGGGACCCCGCCGAGGTGAAGATCTGCGTCGCCGCGCCCGCGTACGTCACGGCGGACGACTCGCCGGAGGCGCTGGCCCACGCCCGTGAGCAGTGCCGCTGGTTCGGCGGCATGGTCGGCAACCACGTGGCGGACCTCGTGGCCAGGTACGGAGCGCACTCCGGCATGGTCCCGGACGCCCTGACGGAGTACATCAAGGCGCGCGAGGGCTACGACTACGCCCACCACGGCCGCTCCGGGAACCCGGACACGGCGTTCGTGCCCGACGAGATCGTGGACCGCT
This sequence comes from Streptomyces sp. EDA2-14, assembly GCF_054963755.1. Classification (NCBI taxonomy): domain Bacteria; kingdom Bacillati; phylum Actinomycetota; class Actinomycetes; order Kitasatosporales; family Streptomycetaceae; genus Streptomyces; species Streptomyces sp. EDA2-14. The sequence goes on along the minus strand of NZ_JBUEGE010000003.1, from coordinate 171,858 downwards.
TCTGTCTGCTCGGCCCGCCCGCCGCGCACGTCCAAAAGCTGCGGAAGCTCCAGGAGTTGGGCGTCGACCAGTTCGCGGTGTACGCGATGCACGACGCGAAGGAGTCGGTGGTCGAGACGTACGGCGATCAGGTGATCCCCGCGCTGGACGCATGACCCGACCGGTTCCGGGGCAACAACCACCATCCGTACCAGGCAAGGCAGTTGACGGCACCGCCCGCACCCGCACGGCCGCTGTTCCCGTCTCCCTCCGCAGAACGGACTGCCCATGACCGACACCGCTCCGAGACCACCCGTGTCCGCGGTCGAGCTCGCCGCCGCCGACTACCCCGCCGGCAGCCGCTACGCCAACGAGGACCTGCGTCCCGTCCCGCTCGCCGACCGCCGCTGGACCACGTACAACTTCGTGGCGCTGTGGATCGGCATGGCCCACTGCATCCCGTCCTGGACCCTCGCCTCGGGGCTCGTGGCGCTCGGCATGGACTGGAAGCAGGCCGTCCTCACCATCGCCCTCGCGAACGTCATCGTGCTGCTCCCGATGCTGCTCACCGGGCACGCGGGGCCCAAGTACGGCATACCGTTCCCGGTCCTTGCCCGCGCCTCCTTCGGTGTCCGCGGCGCCAATCTGCCCGCGATGGTGCGGGCGGCGGTGGCCTGCTGCTGGTTCGGCATCCAGACGTGGATCGGCGGCCAGGGCATCTTCGTACTGCTCGGGAAGATCTTCGGGGGCTGGACGGGAGCGGCCGAGGTCGGCGGCTATCCGTGGACGCTGTGGCTCTGCTTCGTCGCCTTCTGGGTCATCGAACTCGCCATCATCTACCGGGGCATGGACACGCTGCGCCGCTTCGAGAACTGGGCGGCGCCGTTCGTGCTCGTCGGCGCGGTGGTGCTGCTGGTGTGGATCGCGAACAAGGCGGGCGGCTTCGGCCCGCTGCTGCACGAGCCGTCGAAGGTCGGCTGGGGCGCGGACTTCTGGAAGGTCTTCTTCCCCGGCCTGATGGGCATGATCGGCTTCTGGTCCACGCTGTCGCTGAACATTCCGGACTTCACCCGCTTCGGCAGGGGCCAGCGGGCGCAGGTCCTCGGGCAGACGCTCGGACTGCCGACGACGATGACGCTGTTCGCGCTGATGTCGGTCCTGGTGACGGCGGGTTCGGAGAAGGTGTACGGGGCGCCGATCTGGGATCCGGTGGCGCTCGCCGGGAAGACGGACAATGTGTTCGGCCTGCTGTTCGCCCTGATCACGGTGTTCGTGGCGACGATCTCCGTGAACGTCGCGGCCAACGTGGTCTCGCCCGCGTACGACCTGGCGAACCTGGCGCCGAAGCTGATCAGCTTCCGCACCGGCGCCGTCGTCACGGGCGTGGTCGGCGTCCTCGTCATGCCGTGGAAGCTGACCTCGACGCCCGAGCTGTACATCTTCACGTGGCTCGGTGTGGTCGGCGGACTGCTCGGCACGGTGGCCGGGATCCTGATCGCGGACTACTGGATCGTCCGCCGCACGGTGCTGCACCTCGCCGACCTGTATGTGAAGGGCGGGCGCTACTGGTACAGCGCCGGCTGGAACTGGCGCGCCGTCGCCGCCTTCACGGTGGGCGGGGTGCTCGCCGTGGGCGGCTCGTACTCGACGGTCGACGCGAAGGGGAACAAGGCCGGACCGTTCCCGGTGGACGGCCTCGTCCCCCTCCTCAAACCGCTCGCCGACTACGGGTGGGCCGTGGGCCTCGGGGCCTCACTCCTCGTCTACCTGGCGCTCATGTCTCTGCGGCCCCGGTCGGGGATCACCCCGGAGTGAGCCTCCCTTGCTGACGGTTGCCGGCGGGGTCAGTAGGCGACGGGCCACCCTGTGCTCCAGTTCAGGAGGTTGATGCCGAGCTTCGGGGTGCCGTTGTCGTTGCCGTCGTAGTAGTGGTAGACGATCAGGTCGCCGTCCACGTCGTTCATGATCGACTGACCGCCGGGGCCGATGTAGCGGCCGTGCGACTCGAGGACCGGGGTGCCGCCGTTGTTCGTCATGGCGACCCCGCTCTTGTCGTAGTACGGGCCGGTGACGGCGGTGGCGCGGCCGACCTTGACCTTGTACGTGGAGCTGGTGCCGGCGCAGCACGTGTCGTACGACGCGAACAGGTAGTAGTAGCCGCCGCGTTTGACGATGTACGGGGCCTCGACGGCCTTGGTGCCGGTGGGCCGGGCGGCCAGCGAGTAGCGGGTGGTGTTCGTCGAGAGCTGCTTGCCGGTCGACGGGTTGATCCGGATCATCTTGATCCCGGTCCACCAACTGCCGAATGAAAGCCACCACTTGCCGTCGTCGTCGACGAACAGGTTCGGGTCGATCGCGTTGTAGTCGCTCGACGTGGTGGAGGTGTAGACGACGCCGTAGTCCGACCAGGAGCCCGGCTCGCCCGTCGTCGAACCGGCCAGGCCGATCGCGGACTTGTTGGAGCCGAAGGTCGAGACCGCGTAGTACATCAGGTACTTGCCGCTGTGGTACGAGATGTCGGGCGCCCAGGCCTCCGTCGCGTACGAGGACCACCAGGAGGGCTTGGTGGTGAAGGCGTCGCGGCCCGCGGTGAAGGCGGTCCGGTCGGTGGAGGAGCGCTCGGCGAGTCCGCCGCCCGTCGCGTAGAGCAGGTACTTGCCCGCCGAGGTGCGGATCATGGTGGGGTCGTGGACGACGGTGGCGCCGGTGACGGTGCCCGGGTTCGGGTAGGCGGACGCCGTCGAGGGGATCAGCGCCAGCAGGGCGGCGGCGGGGAGAGCGAACAACGCGGTTCTTCGTGCGGCGCGCGGCATGGGGGCTCCTTCGCGTGGAAGAGGGCGACGGTGTCCGGTATTTCGGACGCTGGTCGCGTGTTCGGACGGGAACGTAGAGTCGAAGGCGTTGCGCGTCAATGAATCGCGCGGCTTTCCCCGGGGTGTCCTCCAGTTCAACTTCTGTGACCTGGCTCATTGACGGATCCACCCTCCATCGGGTTTGGTATACCAAACTGGAGATGCGGGCGCTGTGTGCGCACCGTTCCCAAATGCCCGAATCGGGCGGCCAGTTGACGCGTGAGGAATCGGTGTTTTCTTCGCGTACACCTCTTGATTACCGCAAAACCCGCCAGTAGCGTCATCCCGCCAAGAGGAAATGAAATTCCTCATCGCGGAAATTGTGGACATCCAGGAGCGCGTCATGGCTGCCGTGCACGAACAGACCCCCACCGCCGGTGTCGATGGACCCGCCCGCACCAGTCCCGGTCTCTACAGTCCGGATCTGGCCCCCACCAAGAAGGAGGGGCGCCGCTGGGGCGCCTACAACGTCTTCACGTTGTGGGGCAACGACGTGCACAGCCTGGGCAATTACGCCTTTGCCGTGGGCCTGTTCGCCCTCGGGCTCAGCGTCTGGCAGATCCTCATCGCCTTCGCCGTCGCCTCGCTCCTGCTCTTCGGGCTCCTCACGCTCTCCGGCTACATGGGCCAGAAGACGGGCGTGCCCTTCCCGGTGATGAGCCGGATCGCCTTCGGCATCCGCGGGGCGCAGATCCCCGCCGCGGTACGCGGGGCCGTCGCCATCGCCTGGTTCGGCATTCAGACGTATCTCGCCGCCGTCGTGCTCGGCGCCGTGATCAAGAAGCTGGCGCCCGGCGCCGCCTCGCTCGACCACAACTCGATCCTCGGCCTGTCCACCCTCGGCTGGATCACCTTCCTGGTCCTCTGGGTCGTCCAGGTCGTCATCGTCAGCTACGGCATGGAGCTGATCCGCAAGTACATGGCGTTCGCCGCGCCTACCATCCTCATCACGATGTGCGCGCTCGCCGCCTGGATCTTCATCAAGGCGGACATGTCCATCGCGGTCTCCACCGGCTCCGCGCCCACCGGGTTCGACGCCTGGCGGCAGATCTTCGAGTCCGCCGCGCTGTGGGTCGTCATCTACGGCACGTTCGTCCTGAACTTCTGCGACTTCACCCGCTCCGCGAAGAGCCGCCGCGCCATCGTCGCGGGCAACCTGGTCGGCATCCCGCTCAACATGCTCTTCTTCGCCGGCATCGTCGTCGTGCTCTCCGGCGGCCAGTTCAAGATCAACGGTGCGGTGATCTCCGGCCCCGAGGACATCGTCGCGACGATCCCGAGCACCCCGCTGATGGTCCTCGCCTCGCTCGCCTTCATCGTCCTGACCATCGCGGTCAACCTGCTGGCGAACTTCGTGGCGCCCGTCTACGCGCTGGTCAACCTGTTCCCGCGCAAGCTCGACTTCCGCAAGGCCGGCATCGTCAGCGCCGTCATCGGGCTCGTCATCCTGCCCTGGAACCTCTACAACAGCCCGACCGTCGTGAACTACTTCCTCGGCGGACTGGGCGCGCTGCTCGGCCCCGCCTTCGGTGTCGTCATGGCCGACTACTGGCTCGTCCGCAAGACCCGGGTCAACGTCCCCGACCTCTACACGGACGCCCCCGACGGCGACTACCACTACCGCTCCGGCTTCCACCTCCGGGCCGTCGGCGCCTTCGGTCCGGCCGCCGCCGTCGCGGTCGTGATCGCCCTCGTCCCCGCGTTCAAGTCGGTCTCCGGGTTCTCCTGGTTCATCGGCGCCGGCCTCGCCGCGCTGCTCTACGTTGTCCTCGCGGACCGCAGCCGCACCGCGAACGACGTGGACGGCGAGGAGATCGCGGTCCCCGCCGCCTGATCCGACCCCTCCGACCCCCGCACAACAAGAAGAAAGCTGTAGCCCGCCATGCGCATTCTCGTCTGCAACGTCAACACCACCGAGGACATGACCGAGAGCATCGGTGCGCAGGCCAGGGCCGTGGCCTCGCCGGGCACCGAGATCGTGCCGCTCACCCCGGCGTTCGGCCCCGACTCCTGCGAGGGCAACTACGAGAGCTACCTGGCCGCGATCGCCGTCATGGAGACGGTCCGCGCCTACCCGGAGCCCTTCGACGCCGTCGTGCAGGCGGGCTACGGCGAGCACGGCCGCGAGGGGCTCCAGGAACTCCTCGACGTACCGGTCGTCGACATCACGGAGGCCGCCGCGAGCACCGCCCAGTACCTCGGGCACAAGTACTCCGTGGTCACCACGCTCGACCGGGCCGTGCCGCTCATCGAGGACCGACTCAAGCTGGCCGGGCTCACCGACCGGCTCGCCTCGGTACGCGCCAGCGGCCTCGCCGTCCTCGACCTCGAACGTGACCCGGACGCCGCCGTCAAGGCCATCGTGGAGCAGTCCGCGCGAGCCGTCGAGGACGACCGGGCCGAGGTGATCTGTTTGGGCTGCGGCGGCATGGCGGGCCTCGCCGACGAGGTCAAGGCGCGCACCGGGGTGCCCGTCGTCGACGGTGTCGCCGCGGCCGTGACGGTGGCCGAGTCGCTGGTCCGGATGGGCCTGACCACGTCGAAGGTGCGCACGTACGCGCCGCCGCGCCCGAAGCGGTTCAAGAACTGGCCGCCGCGGGGCTGACCGGCCGGCGCCCCTCCGCCGGAAGGGACCTAGCCGGTCTTCCCGGAGTCGAGCGAGGCCGCCGCGTCCCCGGCGGCCTTGCGGGCGCCTCTGATCACGGTGTCGTTCGACGGCGCGCTCTTCGACTCGAAGTCGCTGCCGTTGTAGGTGACGGTCAGCAGCATGTTCCCCGTGCGGACCGTCACGACGGACTCGCGGGTGTCCTGCTTGTCCTTCGTCGTGAGCGAACTCGTCACGCGCGCCTCGTCCCCGAGGCCCCTGAGCGGGCTGGTCCGCTTCTCGCCGTCCCCGGCGGCGAACGCCTTCTTCGCCAGGTCGTCGGAGTCCTTCACCTCGAAGGAGACGTCGAGCCAGCGGTAGTCGTACCCCTTCAGGGCGCTCCACGAGCAGCCGCGGCGGACCGATTCGTCGGTGGCCGACAGCTCCTTGCCCGCCGTCTTGGCGTCCGGCACGAGGGACTTGACGGTCGAGGCGGGCAGCGATTCGCAGGGCGCGGGCGGCTTGGCGAATGTCTTCGTGGCCACCTCGGCACCGGGCTCGTCGGACGCGGACGAGGACTGCGGGGCCGCCTCGGGGCGGTCGCCGTCGCTCGCGGAGTCCGTGTTCGGGCCCGAGGCGTAGGCCCAGCCCGCGCAGGCGAGCACGGCGACGGGCAGCAGGCGTGCGGTCAGGGCGACCGGGAGCGGGAGAGAACGCACGGCGTACGTCCCTTACGTCAGGGCGGGTGGGGGACGCCAGTCTCACATGAGTTGCTGTGTGCGGATACCGCCACTTCCGTCACTGCGACATCACGCTGGGGCGTCGGCCCGGCGGGTCCGTGGGTTTGCCGGGGCGGACCGGTAGGATCCGCAAACGTTGTTGGAGGCCGCGGGCACAGGGTCCGCCCAGGTGGTTGGGGGTCGGCGTGGTAGCTGGTCGTGTGGTGCGCTTCGACGGAGCGCGTGGGTACGGATTCATCGCGCCGGACGACGGCGGTGAGGACGTCTTCCTGCATGTGAACGACCTGCTGATCCCCGAGTCGTATCTGCGCACCGGGCTGAAGGTCTCCTTCGACATCGAGGAGGGCGACCGCGGCCCCAAGGCCTCGTCGGTGCAGCTCGCCGAGGGGGCCTCCGCGCCGTCCTCCGGACGGCACGCGGGCGACGGCGACGACGTGATGTGCGATGTGCTGCGCGTCGACGAGTTCACGAATGAGGTCACCGAGCTGCTGCTGCGCTCCGCGCCTTCCCTGACGGGTGAGCAGATCCTGGCGATTCGCCGGGAGTTGGTGCAGAGCGGGCGCAAGCACGGCTGGGTGGACAGCTGAGCTTCAGCCGGGTTGAGCTGAACTGATCCGGGCCGGGCCGGGCCGGGCCGAGCTGTGGTCCGCGGCCCGCGGTGTGTGGGCGATTTGTGGGCAGAGGCGCCTTTTGTCGGTCGAGGTTATCCAATCTTCATCAAGGGTTGTCCGGATCCCGGACAACCCTCTTGTGTGCGGACTGTATGCGAAATACGTTCTTCCGTATTCCTTGATCGCTCACCGATCGCCCACCCCTCATCCTTGGCGGAGGTAAGCCCTCGTGCGCCGAACAGCGGTTGCCATGACGGCAGTTGTCCTGGCGATGTCCACTTTGGCGGGCTGCGGCTCGTTGCAGTCCTCGGCCACGGAGGTGGGCGGCGAGCGGATGACCGACGACCGTCCCGTCCGCGACGGCGGAACGCTGACCGTGGCCCTCAACGCCGACCCGGACAAGCTCGACCCGACCCTGGCCCAGACCCTCGTGGGCCGCACGGTCTTCGCGGGCATGTGCGAGAAGCTCTACGACGTCGACCAGAAGGGCAAGGTCGTGCCGCAGCTCGCGACCCGGCAGCCCGAGGTCTCCAAGGACGGCCGGACCGTCACCTTCGACGTACGTAAAGACGCCCGGTTCAGCGACGGCACCAAGCTGGACGCGGACGCCGTCGTCACCTCGCTGCTGCGCCACCGCGACCTGCCCGGCTCGGCCCGCGCCACCGAACTCGCCCCGCTGAAGTCGGCGAAGGCCACGGGCCCGTACAGCGTGCGGCTCACCCTCAAGCAGCCGTACGTGCCGCTGACCGCGGTGCTCGCCGACCGGGCCGGCATGGTGATGTCGCCGACCGCGCTGAAGAAGTACGGCAAGAGCTTCACCAACCACCCGTCCTGCGTCGGCCCGTTCAAGTTCGTCGAGCGCGTCGGCGGCGACCGCATCGTGGTCGCCAAGGACCCGGACTACTACGACGCCAAGGACGTCCACCTGGACAGGGTGATCTACAAGCCGATCCCCGACGGCAGCGTCCGCCTCGCCAATCTGCGCTCCGGCGACGTCCAGATCGGCGACCAGATGGTTCCGGTCGACGTGAAGAGCGCGCTCACCGACAACAAGCTGCGGCTGTTCAACTCGCCCTCGCTCGGCTACCAGGGCATCGGCATCAACGTCGGCAACGTCAAGGGTCTCGGCCAGGCGCCGGGCAAGGTCGACACGCCGATGGCGAAGGACGTCCGCGTCCGCGAGGCCTTCGAGCTGGCCATCGACCGCGACCTCATCAACAAGGTCGCCTTCCAGGGCATGTACGAGCCCGCCTGCGGCCCGATGTCCCCGGCGTCCGCGATCGCGCCCGGCGTCAAGCCCTCCCAGTGCCCGAAGCGCGATGTCCCCAAGGCCAAGCGGCTGCTGAAGGCGGCCGGGGTCAAGGGCGCCGTGCACATCGAGCTGAAGATCCCCACGACGCCCGAGTGGAGCCGCATCGGGCAGGTCATCCAGGCCATGGTGAAGGACGCCGGATTCGCCCTCACGCTGCGCCCGACCGAGTACGCCACCATGCTCGAGGAGACCGACGACGGCCACTACCAGGCCTTCCAGAGCGGCTGGTCCGGACGTCTCGACCCGGACGGCAACATCGCGAGCTTCCTCCAGACCAAGGGCGCGATGAACGCCTACGGCCTGGGCAAGCCCGGGATCGACGAGCTGATCAAGCGCGGCCGCACCGAGTCCGACCCCGCCGAACGCGACAAGATCTACGCCGAATTGATCCGCAAGGTGAACGCCGAGCACACCCTGATCTACCTCTACCGCCAGAAGAACTACGTCGTCACCGGGAAGGACGTCGCGGGCCTGCACGTCTACGGCGACGGCCTCGTCCGGGTCAAGGATGCGGGGTACGCCAAGTGACGACCGCCCAAGAAGTGACGCCCACTCAATCAGGTGTCAAGAAGCCCGTGTCGAAGAAGTCCGGCTGGCTCGCCGGGCACCCCATGGCCGCGTACGTGCTGACCCGCATCCGGCAGTCCGTCATCACCATGTTCCTCGTGTCGATCGTCGTGTTCGCCGGTATCCGCGCGCTGCCCGGCGACCCGGCGCTCGCGCTCGCCGGCGAAGAGCGCAGCCCGAAGGCGCTTGCCGCGATCCGGGCCGCGTACGGTCTCGACGACAACATCGTCGTCCAGTACGGCCGGTTCATCGGGCACGCGCTCCAGGGCGACCTGGGCAACTCCTCGCGCACCGGGCTCCCGGTCTCCGACGCCATCGCGCAGGCGCTGCCCGTCACCCTCGAACTCGCCGCGCTGTCGCTGCTGCTGGCGATCGTCCTCGGGGTCGGCGCCGGTGTCGTCGCCGCGATTCGGCGCGGAAAGACAGCAGAGTGGATCGCCAACGCGCTGGCCCTGCTCGGCCTTTCGGTGCCCACCTTCTGGCTCGGCATCGTCCTGGTCCTCGCCTTCGCGATCGCCGTGCCGGTCTTCGCGGCCTCCGGCTTCGTCCCCTTCGGCACCGACCCGATCGACAACCTGCGCCGCATGGTGCTGCCCGCGATCGTCCTCGGCTCCGGGCTCGCCGCCGTCGTCATGCGGCAGACCCGCGCCGCGATGCTCGACTCGCTCTCCGCGGACTATGTGCGCACGGCCCGCGCCAAGGGCCTCTCGCGCCGCGAGGTGGTCGGCGGACACGCGCTGCGCAACTCGCTCGTCACCGTCGTCACCGTGCTCGGTCTGCAACTCGGCCACCTGATCTCCGGCGCCGTCGTCACCGAGCAGATCTTCGTGCTCCCCGGCTTCGGCAAGCTCACCATCGACGCCGTCTTCACCCGCGACTACGCGACGCTGCAAGGCGTGGTGCTGTGCACGTCGTTCGCGTACATCTTCATCAACCTGCTGGTCGACGTGGCGTACTCGGTCATCGACCCGCGCATCCGGCTCGGAGGTGCCCGGTGACCACGCTGGCTCTCACAGGAATACGCGCCCGGGCCGCCGGGAACGCCAAACTGCGCGCCCTGCGCAAGAACAAGCTCGCCATGACCGGCGCCGTCATCGCCGCGATCTTCGTGCTCGCCGCGCTGTTCGCACCGCTCGTCGCCCCGTACGACCCCGCCCGCGCGGACTTCGAGAACGTGCTCGCCGCGCCCAGCTGGGCGCACTGGCTGGGCACCGACGACCTCGGCCGCGACCAGCTGTCCCGCGTCGTGTTCGGGGCCCGCGCCTCGATGCAGGTCGGTGTGCTCGCCGTCGTCCTCGCCTTCGTCGTCGGCGTCCCGCTCGGGCTGCTCGCCGGGTACTACGGCAAGGTCGCCGACAGCGTCGTGTCCCGCGTCACCGACACGATGCTCGCCTTCCCGTTCCTCGTCCTGGCCGTCGGCCTCGCCGCCGTGCTCGGCCCCTCGCTCACCAACGCGACCATCGCCATCGGCATCTCGCAGATCCCGGCCGTCATCCGGATCTCCCGCGCGGAGACGCTCCGCCTCAAGCACGTGGACTACGTGGCCGCGGCGGTCGCCAACGGCGGGGCGGACGGCACCATCCTGTTCCGGCACATCCTGCCCAACGCCACCTCGGCGCTGATCGTGCAGGCCACCGTCGGCATCCCCACCGCCATCATCGGCGAGGCCCTGCTCAGCTTCCTCGGCCTCGGCGTGCAGCCGCCCGAGCCGTCCCTCGGCGTGATGCTGTCCTCCGCCCAGTCCTTCCTCGCGCCCGCGCCCTGGATGGCGGTGTTCCCCGGCCTCGCGGTCGTCGCCGCGACGCTGGCGTTCAACCTGCTGGGCGACGGCCTGCGCGACGTCCTCGACCCCCGTGGAGCGACCCGATGACATCCGAGACCTCCGATCCCGTCCTCAGCGTCCGCGACCTGTCGGTCTCGTTCCGCTCCGACACCCGCACCGTGCACGCCGTCGACCAGGTCTCGTTCGACCTGCGCGCCGGCGAAGTGCTCGCCGTGGTGGGGGAGTCCGGCTGCGGAAAGTCCGTCACCTCCATGGCCGTCATGGGGCTGCTCCCGCCCACCGCGCACATCACCGGCTCCGTCCGCATCGGCGACAAGGAGCTCGCGGGCGCCGACGACAAGGCGTACGGGAAGATCCGCGGCAACGACATCGCGATGATCTTCCAGGAGCCCATGACGTCCCTGAACCCGGTGCTCACCATCGGGCGGCAGATCGGCGAAGTGCTCCGCCGCCACCAGGGGATCGGCAAGAAGGAGGCACGCGCGCGTGCCGTCGAACTCCTCGACCTCGTGGGCATCCCCGCGCCCGCCGAGCGCGTCGACGAGTATCCGCACCAGCTCTCCGGCGGCATGCGCCAGCGCGTCATGATCGCCATCGCGGTGGCCTGCGACCCGGCGGTGCTCATCGCCGACGAGCCGACGACCGCCCTCGACGTCACCGTGCAGGCGGGCATCCTGGAGGTCCTCCAGTCGCTGCGCGAACGCCTCGGCACCGCCATCGTCCTCATCACGCACGACCTCGGCGTGGTGGCCGACACCGCCGACCGCGTGCTCGTCATGTACGCGGGCCGCCCCGTCGAACAGGCGCCGGTGCACGAGCTGTTCGCCGAGCCCCAGCACCCGTACACGCGCGGACTGCTCTCCGCCGTGCTGCGCCCCGGCGGCGAGGGCAAGCGGCGGCTCCCCGAGATCCCCGGCCTCGTGCCGAGCCTCGACTCCCAGCCCGACGCCTGCACCTTCGCGCCGCGCTGCGCCCGCGCCGACGACACCTGCACGTCGAGCCGCCCCGGCCTCAGGGCCGTCGCCGCGGACGCCGGGGCCGACGCCCCGCACCGCGCCGCCTGCTGGCACCCGCACACCCTCCAGGAGACCGCCTCATGAGCGCCGCGCCCGTGCTTGAACTCATCGACCTGGAACGGCACTTCGCGGGTTCCGGCGGCACCGTGCGCGCCGCCGACGGCGTCACCCTGACCGTGGGGCGCGGCGAGGTCGTCGGCCTCGTCGGCGAGTCCGGCAGCGGCAAGTCGACCGTCGGCCGCTGCGCCGTCCGCCTCGACGAGCCCACCGGCGGCACCGTCCGCATCAACGGCACCGACGTCACCACCATGTCGCGGCGCGCCCTGCGGCCCCTGCGCAAGGACTTCCACCTGGTCTTCCAGGACCCCTCGTCCTCGCTCGACCCGCGGATGACGGTCGGCCAGATCATCGCCGAGCCGCTCAAGCTGCACCGCATCGCGAAGGGCGAGGCGGCACGCGCGCGTGTGGCCGAACTCCTCGACCAGGTGGGGCTGCGCCCCGAGCACGCCGACCGGCACCCGCACGAGCTCTCCGGCGGCCAGCGCCAGCGCATCTCCATCGCGCGCGCCCTGTCCGTCGAGCCGGACCTGCTGATCGCCGACGAGCCGACCTCCGCGCTCGACGTCTCCGTGCAGGCCTCGGTCCTCAACCTCCTCGCCGACCTGCAGCGCGACCGCGGCTTCGGCTGCCTGTTCATCACGCACGACCTCGCGGCCGTCGAATACCTCGCCGACCGGATCGCGGTCATGTACCTGGGCCAGATCGTCGAACAGGCGCCCACGCGCGAGCTGTTCGCGGACCCGAAGCACCCCTACACGCAGGCGCTGCTCTCGGCCGCGCCCGTCCCGGACCCGGCGACACAGCGCAGCCGCGAACGCATCGTCCTCAGCGGCGAGCTGCCCAGCCCGCTCGCGCCGCCGGCCGGCTGCCGCTTCCACACACGCTGTCCGCTCGCCGTCGACCGCTGCCGTACCGAAGTCCCCGCGCTGCGCACGCTGGAGGGCGGGCGGGAGGTGTCCTGCCACCTCGTAGCCGAGGACGGTACGGCCCCGGACGCGGCCGCACCCCCGGCCGAGGCGTCGGCAGCCTCTCGTACGATCCCCACCACCCGCACCGCCACCCGCTAGGAGCCCCTTTGTTCACCACCCGCCCGACCCTGCAGGGCACCTTCGGCATGGTGTCCACCACGCACTACCTCGCCTCCCAGTCCGCGATGGCGGTCCTGGAGGACGGCGGCAACGCCTACGACGCCGCCGTCGCCGCCGGATTCGTGCTGCACGTCGTGGAGCCGCACCTGAACGGGCCCGCGGGCGAGGTCCCGATCATCCTGGCGCCGACCGGGGGAGACGTGCGGGTGCTGTGCGGGCAGGGCGGCGCCCCCGCCGGGGCCACGGTCGCGCACTACCGCGACGAGCTGGGCCTCGACCTCGTCCCCGGCACCGGACCGCTCGCGTCCGCCGTGCCCGGCGCGTTCGACGCCTGGATGCTGCTCCTGAAGGACCACGGCACCAAGACCCTCGCCGAGGTCCTCAGGTACGCCATCGGCTACGCCGAGGACGGGCACGCGCCCGTGGAGCGCATCGGCGAGACCGTCGAGACCGTGCGCGAGCTCTTCGAGACCGAGTGGCCCTCGTCCGCCGAGGTCTACCTCGTCGACGGCACGTCCCCCAAGCCCGGCGAACTGCTGCGCAACCCGCAGCTCGCCGCCACCTGGAAGCGCCTCATAGCCGAGTCCGAGGAGGCCGGCGGCGCCGATCGCGCCGCCCAGATCGAGGCCGCCCGCCAGGTGTGGCGCGAGGGCTTCATCGCCGAGGCCCTGGTCCGCCAGGCCCAGCGGCCCACGAAGGACACCAGCGGCGAGCGGCATGCGGGCACGCTGACCGCCGAGGACCTCGCCGGCTGGTCGGCGACGTACGAGGCCCCGGCGACGTACGAGTGGAACGGCTGGACGCTGTGCAAGGTCGGCGGCTGGAGCCAGGGCCCCGCCTTCCTCCAGCAGCTCGCCCTGCTCCCGCCCGAGCTGCCCGCCTACGGCTCCGCCGACTACGTGCACCTGCTCGTCGAGGGCTGCAAGCTCGCGATGGCCGACCGCGAGGCCTGGTACGGCGACGCGGCGGACGTGCCCGTGGACGCGCTGCTGTCGGACGAGTACAACGCCGCCCGGCGCGCCCTGATCGACCCGGAGAAGGCGTCCCACGAGCTGCGTCCGGGCAGCCCGCTCGGCGTCGAGCCGCGCCTGAGCGCGCACGCCCACGCGGTCGCCTCCGGTGCGGAGGGCTTCGACGCCATGGGCGTCGCGGGCGCGGGCGAGCCGACGGTCCAGAAGAGCGACACGTCCGGATCGGTCGAGGAGGTGTCCGCGAACGGCGCCACCCGCGGTGACACCTGCCACATCGACATCGTCGACCGCTGGGGCAACATGGTCGCGGCCACGCCCTCCGGCGGCTGGCTGCAGGCCAATCCGGTCGTCCCCGAGCTGGGCTTCCCGCTCGGCACCCGCCTCCAGATGACCTGGCTCGACGAGGGCCTGCCGAACACGCTGACGCCGGGCAAGCGGCCCCGCACCACGCTGACCCCGTCGCTCGCCCTGAAGGACGGCGTCCCGGTGATGGCCTTCGGCACGCCCGGCGGCGACCAGCAGGACCAGTGGCAGGTGCACTTCTTCCTGGCGGTCGCGCTGCGCGGGGCGGTGCGCGGCGGCCTCGACCTCCAGGGCGCCATCGACGCCCCGAACTGGCACAACGACTCGTTCCCCGGCTCCTTCTTCCCGCGCGGGATGCGGCCCGGTTCGGTCACCGTCGAGTCCCGCATGGACGCGGAGGTCGTCGCCGAGCTGCGCCGCCGCGGCCACGACGTGACCGTCGGCGAGGCCTGGTCCGAGGGCCGCCTGTGCGCCGTGGCCCGCGACCCGCGCACCGGCGTCCTGTCGGCGGGGGCGAACCCGCGTGGCATGCAGGGATACGCGGTCGGTCGCTGACCGGTCACGCTGCGTGCGGCCCCCGGAAATCATCCGGGGGCCGTCCTCCATTCACCTGCCGTGGGGGCGTTGTCAGTGGGGTGTGTTCTCATGGAGCCATGATCGAAACGAAGACGGAAAGCATCGAAGACTTTCTGACCAAGAACATCAACCACAAGCTCATGACCGGCGTCGAGGACGTCGTCCGCGCCGCCGCGGCAGCCGAGATCACCCCGCGCTTCCGGCGGCTCGACGCCGACGAGATCGAGGAGAAGAGCGCACCGCACGACCTCGTGACGGTCGCCGACAAGCGCGCCGAGGAGTACCTCACCCGCGAGCTCGCCGCCCTCCTGCCCGGCTCCGTGGTCGTCGGCGAGGAAGCGGTCGCGGCGGACCCCGCCTCGTACGAGGCCATCCAGGGATCCGCCCCGGTCTGGATCGTCGACCCGGTCGACGGCACCCGCCAGTTCGTGCACGGCGACCCCGGCTTCTGCACCCTCGTCGCGCTCGCGCTCGACGGCGTGGTGCTCGCCTCCTGGACGTACGCGCCCGCGCTCGACGAGATGGCCGTCGCGGTCCGCGGCAGGGGAGCGCGGCTCAACGGCGAGGTGCTGCACGCCGGAGCCCCGGCCCCCGGCACCGACCTGCGGGTCGCGACCTCGCACCCCGACTTCACGACCGACGAGCAGAAGCGCTCCCTGCTCGGCCTGCGCACGGAAGGCGTCGCGCCGCGCCCGTGCGGTTCGGCCGGCCTGGAGTACCTGGGCATCGCCCGCGGCACGGTGGACGCGATCGCGTTCGGCTGGGAGCTGGCCTGGGACCACGCGGCCGGGATGCTCCTGGTCGAGGAGGCCGGCGGCGCACACCTCAGCCGGGCGGGCGTCCCGTTCTCCATCCGGGGTGGGAACGCGCTGCCGTTCACCGCGGCGCGGGACGCGGACACCACCCGCCGGGTGGCGGGACTGCTCGCAGGCTGACCCGCGGACCGGCGCTGTCGGTGGCCCGGCATATCCTGTGCGGGCAGTGGCCATCGGCTGACAAAGGAGTCCGAAGGTGCCGTCGATGCTCGATGCCGTCGTGGTGGGTGCGGGGCCGAACGGGCTGACCGCAGCCGTTGAACTGGCCAGGCGCGGCTTCTCCGTTGCCGTGTTCGAGGCCAAGGGCACGGTGGGCGGCGGCGCGCGCACCGAGGAGCTGACGCTCCCCGGCTTCCGCCACGACCCGTGCTCGGCCGCGCATCCGCTCGGGATCAACTCCCCGGCCTTCCGTGACCTGCCGCTGGAGCGCTACGGGCTCGACTGGGTGCAGCACGAGCTGCCGATGGCACACCCGTTCCCCGACGGCTCGGCGGCGATCCTGTCCCGGTCCGTCGCCGAGACCGCCGCGTCGTTCGGCCCGCGCGACGCGGGCACCTACCGGCGCCTGATCGAGCCGCTGCTGCCGCACTGGGACACGCTCGTGCGGGACTTCATGTCGCTGCCGCTGAGCGCACTGCCCCGCGACCCGGTCACCCTCGCCCGGTTCGGTCTCGTCGGCCTGCCGCCGTCGACCTGGCTGATGCGCCGCTTCCGCGACGAGAAGGCCCCCGCCCTGCTGTCGGGCCTCGTCGCCCACGTCATCGCGCCGCTGTCCGGCTTCGCGACCTCCGCGATCGGCCTGGTCTTCGCGCTCGCCGCGCACGCGCGCGGCTGGCCCGTCGCCCGCGGCGGCTCCCAGGCGATCTCCGACGCGCTCACGGCGTACCTGAGGGACCTCGGCGGCGCCGTCCACACCGACTACGAGGTGAAGCGGCTCGACGACCTGCCGCCCGCCCGCGCCTACATCTTCGACACGTCACCGACGGCCGTCGCCCGGATCGCCGGTCTCGGCCGCTATTACGACCGGTTCCGGTACGGGGCGAGCGTCTTCAAGGTCGACTACGCGCTGGACGGACCGGTGCCCTGGACCGCGACGGAGGCGCGCACCGCCGGGACGGTGCAGGTCGGCCCGTACCGCCGCGACATCGGCACGGCGCTGCGCGCCGCCTCCCGAGAGGGCCGCGGCCCCGAGGCGCCGTTCCTCATCACCGTGCAGCCGACCGTCGCCGACCCCACGCGCGCCCCCGCGGGCAAGCACACGTTCTGGGCGTACGGGCACGTGCCGAACGGCTGGGACGGCGACCTCACCGACGCCATCGAGCGTCAACTGGAGCGCTTCGCACCGGGGTTCAGGGACCGGGTCCTCGCCCGCGCGACGGCGGGCCCGCCCGAACTCGCGGTCCGCAACGCGAACTATGTCGGCGGCGACATCGCCTCCGGCGCGGCCAGCGGCCTCCAGCTCCTGCTGCGCCCGAAGCTCTCCCTCTCCCCGTACACCACCCCGCACCCCGCCGTGTACATCTGCTCCTCGGCGACCCCGCCGGGGCCGGGCGTGCACGGCATGTCGGGCCACAACGCGGCGAAGGCCGTGTGGAGGAGGCTGCGCGCGTCATGACCGCTCGACTCGTACTGGTCCAGGGCGACATCACCGAGCAGGACGTGGACGCCGTGGTCAACGCCGCGAACTCCTCGCTGCTCGGCGGAGGCGGCGTGGACGGCGCCGTCCACCGCAAGGGCGGGCCCGAGATCCTCGCCGAATGCCGCGCCCTGCGGACCTCCCAGTACGGCAAGGGCCTGCCCACCGGCCGGGCGGTCGCGACGACGGCGGGCCGCCTCCCGGCCCGCCACGTCATCCACACGGTCGGCCCGCGCTGGTCGACGACGGAGGACCGCTCCGACCTCCTCGCCTCCTGCTACCGCGCATCGCTCCGCGTGGCCGACGAGCTGGGCGCGCGGACGGTGGCGTTCCCGGCGATCTCGACGGGCATCTACGGCTGGCCCCTGGAGGACGGCGCCCGCATCGCGGTGCGGACGGCCCGCACGACGGCCACGTCCGTGCAGGAGATCCGCTTCGTGGTCTTCGACGACCGCGCGCGAGAGGCGTTCGAGCGGGCCCTCTCGAGTACCTGAGTACTTCCAGCCCCTGCGGCGATTGAGCAGCGGGGCCCGGGGCAGCGCCCCGAGACCGCAACCACGGCGGACGTACATGTCGAATTTCCGCCAGCCAGGCGGCTCACCTTGCCCGATCCTGAAGACATGCACACCGACACAGACCGCTGCGTACGCGCCGTGCAGGCCAAGGACACCCGGTTCGACGGGGTCTTCTACACCGCCGTGGTCACCACCCGCATCTACTGCCGCCCCGGCTGCCCGGTCGTGCCGCCCAAGCCGCGCAACATGCGCTTCTACCCCAGCGCCGCCGCCTGCCAGCAGGCCGGATTCCGGGCCTGCAAGCGGTGCCGCCCCGACACCAGCCCCGGCTCCCCGGAGTGGAACCGCCGCGCCGACCTCACGGCCCGCGCCATGCGCCTCATCGGCGACGGCGTCGTGGACCGCGAGGGCGTCCCCGGCCTGGCCCGCCGCCTCGGCTACAGCGCCCGCCAGATCGAGCGGCAGCTCCTCGCCGAACTGGGCGCGGGCCCGCTCGCCCTGGCCCGCGCCCAGCGCGCCCAGACGGCCCGCCTGCTCATCGAGACCACCGGGCTCCCGCTGTCCGACGTGGCGTTCGCGGCCGGCTTCGCCTCCATCCGCACCTTCAACGACACGGTGCGCGAGGTCTACGCCCTCTCGCCGAGCGAGCTGCGCACCCGCAGGCCCCGGCGGACGGCGGACACGGTGCCCGGCGCGCTCACCCTGCGTCTGCCGTTCCGTGCGCCCCTCAACCCCGACAACCTCTTCGGCCACCTCGCCGCCACCGCCGTACCGGGCGTGGAGGAGTGGCGCGACGGCGCCTACCGCCGCACGCTGCGCCTCCCGCACGGCCACGGCATCGCGAGCCTCACCCCGCCGGGCGCGTCGACATCCACGTACCTCGACTGCCGCCTCGTCCTCACCGACCAGCGCGACCTCACCGTGGCCATCAGCCGCTGCCGCCGCATGCTGGACCTGGACGCCGACCCGGTGGCGGTCGACGACCAGCTCCGCACCGATCCGCTCCTGGCGCCACTGGTCGACAAGGCGCCCGGCCGCCGCGTCCCGCGCACGGTCGACGAGGCCGAGTTCGCGGTCCGCGCGGTCCTCGGCCAGCAGGTGTCGACGGCCGCCGCCCGCACCCACGCCGCCCGTCTGGTCCTCGCCCACGGCGACCCCGTCGACGACCCCGAGGGCGGCCTCACCCACCTCTTCCCGTCCCCGACGGCCCTCGCCTCACTCGACCCGGACGCGCTCGCGCTGCCCCGCAGCCGCCGCACGACACTCACCACCCTCGTACGGCAACTGGCCGACGGAGAGCTGACGCTGGGCCCCGAGTCGGACTGGGAGGAGTCCCGCGCCCGGCTCGCCGAACTGCCCGGATTCGGTCCCTGGACCATCGAGGCGATCGCCATGCGCGCCCTCGGCGACCCGGACGCCTTCCTCCCCACGGACCTCGGAATGCGGCGTGCGGCGCAGGAGTTGGGGCTGCCCCACACCCCGGCGGCGCTCACCGCGCGCGCGGCGGCGTGGCGCCCCTGGCGCGCGTACGCCACCCAGTACCTGTGGGCGACCGACAGTCACCCGATCAACTTCCTTCCCGCGTAAGGAAATCCAGCCATGCAGCAGACCCACCACACGGTGATCGACAGCCCCTACGGCGCCCTCACCCTCGTGGCCACCGACCACACCCTGTCCGGCCTCTACATGACGGACCAGCGCCACCGCCCGCCGCAGGAGACCTTCGGCAGCCGCGACGAGCGGCCCTTCGGTCCGGTGATCGACCAGCTGAACGCCTACTTCGAGGGCGAGCTGCGGGAGTTCGACCTGCCGCTCGACCTCCACGGCACGCCGTTCCAGCGCTCCGTGTGGGCGCAGCTCCAGCGGATCCCGTACGGCGAGACCCGCACCTACGGGGAGCTGGCCGAGGCACTGGGCAAACCGAACGCCTCCCGCGCCGTCGGCCTCGCCAACGGCAAGAACCCCGTCGGCGTCATCGTCCCCTGCCACCGCGTCATCGGGGCGAACGGCGACCTCACCGGATACGGCGGCGGACTCGACCGCAAGCGCCGCCTCCTTGACTTCGAGCGCTCCGCCGATCCGGCCGCCGCGCTGTTCTAGCCCCCGTAGACCCCGTAGGACGGCAGTCCCGCCGGCTCGAAGACGTGCACGGACAGCCCGCCCGCCGTGGAGCGCTGACTCACCGGGTGCAGGCCCGCCGGGGTGCCGCCGTCCGGGAACAGGCGGCGGCCCCGGCCCACCACGACCGGGGCGATCGCGAGGCGCAGCTCGTCGACGAGGCCGGCCGCGAGCAGCGACTGGGCGAGCCGTGCGCTGCCGTGGATCTGCAGCTCACGGCCCGGCTGCCGCTTCAGGGCGTCGACCTCCGCGGCGATGTTGCCGGTGAGGATCGTGGTCGGGTTCCAGCCGGCCTCGGTCAGGCTCTGCGTGGCGACGTACTTCGGCAGACCGTTCATGACCGGCGCGAAGGGGTGGTCGGTCATCGTCGGCCAGTCCCGCGCGAAGTTCTCGTACGTCCGGCGCCCGAACAGCAGCTCGTCCGCCCGGCCGAGCCACTCCTCGGCGATCTCCAGGAACTCCTCGTCCACGTACGGCACGAACCAGCCGCCGCGCGTGAACCCGTCACTGGTGTCCTCGTCCGGGGAGCCGGGCCCCTGCGACACACCGTCGAGCGTGAGGAATTCCTGCACCACCAGCTTCATCGGGCCTCGCTCCCTCGTAGCTCCCCGAGCAGTCGCGGCACGGCCGCGCCGATCGGCTCCCGTACGACCTCGTCGGCGACGTCGTCGTACGGAGTCGGTTCGGCGTTCACCACTACCAGGCGGGCGCCGTGTTCGGCGGCGAGGCCCGCGAGACCGGCCGCCGGGTGCACCTGGAGGGAGGAACCGATCGCGAAGAAGACGTCGCACGCCTTGGTGATCTCCACGGCCTCGCCGAGCACCAGCGGATCGAGCTGCTCGCCGAACATCACCGTCGTCGACTTGAGGATGCCGCCGCACACGAGGCACAGCGGGTCGTCCTCGCCCGCGTCCAGGCGGGCGAGCGCCTCCGCCATGGGGCCGCGCGCCCCGCACCGCGTGCACAGGTACTGCCGCGCCGAGCCGTGCAGTTCGAGCACCTTGCGGGCGGGCGTGCCGGCGAGCTGGTGCAGCCCGTCGACGTTCTGCGTGACGACCCGGACCGCGACACCCGACGCGTCGAGGTCCGCGATCGCGCGGTGCGCGGCGTTCGGCTCGGCGGTCAGGGTGACGGCCCGGCGCCGCACCTGCCAGGCGCGGCGCCGGATCTCCGGGCCGTTCATGTAGTACTCGTACGTGACGAGCTTCTCGGCGTCGGGATCCTTGGTCCACACGCCGTCCGGCCCCCGGTAGTCCGGGATCCCGGAGTCCGTGCTGATACCGGCGCCGGTGAGGATTGCGACGAGGGTCATGTCACCGAGCGTAGGTCAGTCGGTCGCCTCCGCGTGCACCGGCTTCGGGATCAGCAGCGAGGCGAACAGGGCCGCCACGATGAGGATCAGACCCGCCACGACACCGGCGCTGTAGCCGCCGACCGAGGTGCCGTCGGAGGGGGCGACCGCGTCCATCGCCGCGTACAGGACCACGAAGCTGAGGCCCGCGCCGAGGTTGAAGCAGCCCGCGTTGAGGCCCGGCAGGAAGCCGGGGTTCTCGGGCGGGGAGAGCACGATGCCGAGGCCGTTCAGCATGATGTTGGCCATGCCCGCGTAGGTGACACCCAGCAGGATCGACACCGCGAGGAGCAGCCCCGACGAGTCCGTCTGGAGGGTCAGCAGCGCCAGGACCGTGGAGACCGCCGTGGCGATCAGACCGGTGCGCAGGACGCGGCCGTAGCCGAACGTCGCCGCGAGCCGCCCCGAGATCGGCCCCATGGCGAGGCCCGCGAGCGCGTACGGGGTGAGCGTCCACCAGGTCGCGCCCTCGGCGCCGAGGCCGAGGCCCACGGAGGTGTCCTGCGCGAAGCCGGGCAGCAGCCCGTTCATGATCGCGAAGACGCCGGTCATGGTGAGCATGGTGGACAGCAGCAGCGACCAGGTGGCGCGGCGCTTGAGCAGGTGCGTGGTGACCAGCGGGTGCGAGGAGCGGTTCTCCGTCCGCCAGAACGCCCAGAACGCGACCGCCGCCACGACAAGCAGGCCGACGGCGAGCGGCCAGTTCGCCGCGGCCAGCTTGCCCGCCTCGTTGAACGCGATCAGCAGCGCGCCGACGGAGATCACCAGGAGCAGCACGCCGATCCAGTCCATCGCGGGCCGCTCGTCCGCGCGGGACTCGGGGGCGAAGAGGCGGACGAGCACGGCCGAGAGGGCCGCGAAGGCGGTCATGACCCAGAAGATCGAGGCGTAGCCGTAGTGCTCGGCGAGCGAGCCGCCCGCGAACGAGTCGACGCCCGCGATGCCGCCGTTGACGGCGGTGACGATGCCCATCAGCGTGCCGTACCGCTTCGGCTCGGGGACCTCGACGCGCAGCATGATCAGCGCGAGCGGGATCGTGGGGCCCGACGCGCCCTGGATGACACGCCCCACGGCAAGCATCCCGACGGACGTCGCGAGCGCGGAGATCACACAGCCGACGGCCATCAGAACCATCATCCCGGTGAGCACCTTGCGGCGGCCGATCAGATCGCCGAGGCGCGGCAGGAACAGCGAGAACAGCGCGGCGGCGGTGAAGAACGCGGTCTGCGTGACGCCGATCGCGGACGCGCTGGTGTCGAGCTCGTCCGCCATCGTCGCGAGCGCCGGGCTGAGCATCGAGGCGTTGAGCTGGAAGGCGAAGCTGGCCGCGAGCAGCGCGACCATGAGGGCGCCGATCCGGACCGGGCGCCCCGCACCCGGGCCGCCGGCCGGGGAGTGGGGGGAGGCGGCGACGTTCATGCGGCGGGTGCCCCGTTCCCGGCGGGCTCCCCGATGCGGACCAGGGCGTCGACCACGAGGTTCCAGAACTTCTCGTGGTCCAGGTCCACGGCGACCTGCGTGTGGCAGTCGTCGGGCGCGGGCGCGCGCAGATCGGTGACGGTCATGCCGAGGGTGAGGGAGCCGCGCAGCTCGATGTCCACGGGCGCCTTGCGCACCGTCATCACGCTCGGGTCGATGACGTACGCGACCGCGCACGGGTCGTGTACCGGCGGGTGCTCGAAGCCCTGGTTCTCGCGGTAGGCCTCGCGGAAGAAGTCGAGCAGTTCGAGGACGAACTGCGCGGGCTTCGTCCCGACGGCGGCGATCTTCTTCTCGACCTCGGGGGTGGCGAGCGCCTGGTGGGTGAGGTCGAGCCCGACCATGGTGACCGGCCACGACTCGTTGAAGACGATGTGCGCGGCCTCGGGGTCGATCACGATGTTGAACTCGGCGACCGGGCTCCAGTTGCCCTCGTGGTAGCCGCCGCCCATGAGGACGACCTCGCGCACCCGCTCGACGATGCGCGGCTCCTTGCGCGCCGCCAGGGCGATGTTGGTGAGCCCCGCCGTCGGCACGATGGTGATCTCGCCGGGCTCGTGCGCCATGACCGTGTCGATGATCAGGTCCACGGCGTGCCGCTCGTCGAGTGCGAAGGCGGCGTCCGGGAGATCGGGTCCGTCGAGGCCCGAGTCGCCGTGGATCTCGGGCGCGGTCTCGATCGTACGGATCAGGGGGCGCGGGCAGCCCGCGGCGAACGGCACGCCGGTGATCCCGGCGATGGCCGCGACGGACAGCGCGTTGCGCGTCACCTTCTCCAGGGTCTGGTTGCCGACGACGGTGGTCACGGCGACCAGATCGATGTCCGGGTTGCCGTGCGCGAGCAGCATCGCGACCGCGTCGTCGTGCCCCGGGTCACAGTCGAGGATGATCTTCCTGGCCAACGGTCGAGCCCCTTTGCTCTGGTTACAGAAACTGTCCACGGAAACATCCCTCGCCGCCACATGAGATGTCAACGCGCGTAGATGTGAGAAAGGCGGAGGGTTTCCGCCGGGGAGGGGGCACGGAGAGGGCGGCGGCCTCAGCCCTGCGCCAACGCCGCCGTCCGCTGGGCCAGTTCGCTGATGCGTACGCCGTCGAAGCCGAAGACCGCACTGCGGACCCGGTCCTCCAGGGGCTCGGTCCACTGCGGTGGGATCGCCGCGGCGCCGCACAGCACGCCCGCGAACGAACCGGCCGTCGCGCCGTTGGAGTCCGTGTCCAGGCCGCCGCGGACCGTCAGGGCCACGGTGCGGGTGAAGTCCCCGTCGCCGTAGAGCAGCCCGGCGGTGATCACGGCGGCGTTCGGAACCGTGTGGATCCAGCCGAGCCCCGCCGTCTCCGCGGTGACGGTCGACAGCGTCTCCTCCCAGGTCAGCCGCGATTCGTGCAGCGAGGCCGTGCGCCGTACGACGCGGGCCAGGCGGCTGCTCGCGGGGATCACGGAGAGCGAGGCGTCGAGGGCGGCGCGCGGCGTCGGCGCGGTGAACGCGGCGGAGATCAGGGCCGCCGCCCACATCGCGCCGTACACGCCGTTGCCGGTGTGCGAGAGCACCGCGTCGCGGCGGGCCAGCGAGGCGGCGCGGCGCGGGGCGCCGGGATTGGTCCAGCCGAAGACGTCCGCGCGGATCAGGGCGCCGATCCACTCCTGGTGCGGATTGTCGTACGTCGCCGTGAGCGGGGGCTTCAGTCCGTTCGCCAGGTTGCGGTACGCGGCACGCTCCGCCGTGAACGTCTGGAGGTAGGGCAGGCGCAGCAGCCACAGCTCGCCGACCTGCTCCGTGCTGAACGCGAAGCCGTGGGTCTCCAGGAGGTGCAGGCCGAGCACCGCATAGTCCACGTCGTCGTCGCGGCAGCTGCCGTGGATGCGGCCGCGCACGCACTGCCGCCACTCGGGGCGCAGCGCCAACGCCACGTCCTCCGACGGGGGTTCGGGCAGATAGTCGGTCAGGGGCAGGGCCTCGGCCTGCCGCAGATAGCGGTCGATGCGCTCGCGCGTCCACACGTCGCCGCGCTCGACCGGTTTGCCGAGCATGTTGCCGGCGATCCGGCCGAGCCAGCCGCCGAGCATGCGGTCGGCGAGGGCGCTGTCGGTGGGGTCGGTGAGCCCGGGGCTCGTTGGCGTCATGAGTCCGGTGTACCCGCTTCCCTACATCAACGGTGGCGCTCCGCCGGGAGGGCGCGCTTGATCGATCGTTTCGCGCGTGCGCCGCCCCGTTTTGAGGTGCGATACCAGGATTTTACCGGTGCCCGTGCCGTATCGGGAACCGGACGACCATGGGCAGCGGGCCCCTCCTGCGGTTAAGGTCGCAGCGGCGCGACTGCCTTGCCTCGAGCAAGGCGTGAACAGCAAGGGGAGAGCAAGGTGGCGGACGCTGCACAGGCCGCGCGGCACGTGTTGATCGCGGCGGACAAGTTCAAGGGCTCGCTCACCGCGGTGCAGGTCGCACAGCGTGTGACGGCGGGTCTGCACCGGGTCGCGCCCGAGGTCACGGTGGAGTCCGTGCCCGTCGCGGACGGCGGCGACGGGACGGTGGCGGCGGCGGTCGCGGCCGGGTTCGAGCGCCGCGAGGTGCCGGTGACGGGGCCGCTCGGCGAGCCGGTCGTCGCCGCGTACGCGCTGCGCGAGGGCACGGCCGTCGTGGAGATGGCGGAGGCGTCCGGGCTCCAGCTGCTGCCCGAGGGCGAGTTCGCGCCGCTCACGGCGACGACGTACGGGTCCGGCGAGGTGATCACCGCCGCGCTGGACGCGGGGGCGCGCTCGATCGTGTTCGGGGTCGGCGGCAGCGCCACCACGGACGGCGGCGCGGGCATGCTGGCCGCGCTCGGCGCGCGGTTCCTCGACGCGGACGGGGCGCCAGTCGGGCCGGGCGGCGGCGCGCTCGCGGGCCTGGCCTCGGCCGATCTGTCCGGGCTCGACGCGCGGCTCACCGATGTGGAGTTCGTCCTCGCCAGCGACGTCGACAATCCGCTCACCGGGCCGAAGGGCGCGCCCGCGATCTACGGCCCGCAGAAGGGCGCCACGCCGGAGAACGTCGCGGAGCTGGACGCCGCGCTCGCCCACTTCGCCAAGGTCCTCTCCGAGTCGGTCGGGCCGAAGGCGCTGGAGTACGCCGAGTCGCCGGGGGCCGGGGCCGCGGGTGGCATCGGGTACGGGGCGCTGGTCGGGCTCGGTGCGAGCTTCCGGCCCGGTATCGAGGTCATGCTCGACGTTCTCGGCTTCGCGCCCGCGCTTGAGCGGGCCGGGCTCGTGATCACCGGCGAGGGCTCGCTGGACGAGCAGACGCTGCACGGGAAGGCGCCGGCGGGTGTCGCCGCGGCGGCGCGGGCGGCGGGGATCGAGGTCGTCGCCGTGTGCGGCCGCCTGGCGCTTGCGCCGGAGGTGCTGGGGCGGGCCGGGATCCGCCGGGCGTACGCGCTGACCGACGTCGAGCCGGACGTGGCCCGCTGCATCGCTGAGGCGGGCCCGATCCTGGAGGACGTGGCGGAGCGCATCGCGACGGACTTCCTGCGCTGAGCCGCTGCCGCGTCGTGGCCGGGGCTCCTGCGTGCGCCGCACCGGGGGCCCTTGCCCACTCTGCCGTCCAAGGCGAGGGCCCTTCACCCCGGTGACAAGCGGTACGCGTCCAAGGCCAGGGTCATCTCCATCAGGTCCCGCGGCCGGGACAGCGAGCGCGACGTCAACTGCTCAAGTCTGCGCAGGCGGTTGAAGACCGTGTTGCGGTGGCAGTAGAGGCGGCCCGCCGCCCGGCCCGCCGAGCCCTCGCACGCGAGCCACGCGTCCAGTGTCTCCAGCAGGACGGCCCGGTCGGCCGGTTCCAGTTCCAGCAGGCCGCCGAACACGCCCGACACCAGGCGCTGAGCCAGGTCCGGCTGGCTCACCACGAGGGCCGTCGGCATCCGCTGGTCGAGGCGGACCACGCCCGTCGTCTCCGGTGGGCAGGTGCGCAGGGCGAGTTCGGCGAGGCGGCGGGCGCGGCCCAGTTCGGCGAGGCCCTGCACGACGGGGCTGACCCCGCCGGGACCGGGGCAGCGGCCGTCGAGCAGCGCCGCCAGGTCGTCCAGCGTGCGGTCCGCCCCCAGCGCCGCCACCCCCACCTCGCAGTCCGCCCGCATCCGCCACACGAACCGGAACCGCGGATCCTGGATCCGCCGGTGGAACGCCTCGCGCCCGCCCAGCCGCTCCACCCGGAGCACGACGACCGCGTACGGGCCGTGCTCGGGCAGGTCGAGTCCCGCCGCGGCGCGCGCCGCGAGACCGGGGGCGGGCCGGCCGCCGTCCAGGAGGGCGTCGAGCAGTGCCTGGGTCTGTTCGTCGGTGCGGCGGCGCAGCTCCAACTCCGTTGCCCGGTAGGCCTCCGAGGCCGCCTCCGCCTGCGCGTCGACCGCCGCCCACACCACCGTCGCCGAGCGCATCAGCGCCTTCAGACGGGCCGGCTCGCCGCCCGCGCTCTCCATCAGGGCGTCCCAGACGAGGTAGCCCGCGTTGCGGTAGGCGTGCACCAGGAGGTCGAGCGGCAGGCCCTGGCCCGCCCGGCGCCGCCCCGCGTCCTCGGCGCACTCCAGGTCCCTGCGCGGCGAGTCCGGCGGCGCCGAGATCGTCTCGATGCCGATCCGCATCGCCTGCTCGGCCTCCCGCCATTGGGCGTCGTACGGCAGCACGCGCGCGTAGACGTCCGAGTGCGCGAAGAGCTGCCGCAGATGCTCGTCGACGAGCTCCGGCACCCGTTCGAGGAGCGCGCCGCACGCCTCCTTCACCAGCTTCCAGTCCTCACCCGTGCGGTGCTTGCGCGTGCCCATCGCCCCTCCCGACGAACCGTAAAGCGACGGCAGTACGAGCCGTAAAGCGACGGCAAAGAACGCGACCGCTTGTGCGGAGGATGCCATCCGCTCCGCGTCCCCGGCAGGCCCCTGACACGCGGTCTTGTGCGCGGGCACAACCGGGGCGGGCGGGCGCTGGGCCCGCGCAGCGATTCGCGGGCCGCCCGTGGACGGGCCGTCCGCGCGGTGCTGTCGTGAGCGCCACCGGTCCAGGGACACCGGGCCAGGGAGGGACGTACGCAGTGATCAACGCAAGTACCGATGCAGAAGAACCGGGGCTCGTCGTCGACGACGTGTCCGTCGGCTACGGCCCCGTACGCGCCCTGCGCGCAGTGACCTTGGAGGTGCCGGCCCGCTCCGTCGTCGCCGTGCTCGGCGGCAACGGGGCGGGCAAGACGACCCTGCTGCGCGCCGTGTCGCGCACGCTCGGCTTCCACGGCGGGGCGGTGACGTCCGGCACGGTGAGCTTCGGCGGGAATGGGGTCTCCCCTGCTCGAACGGAGTTGAGAGCTCGGGGAAAGGTTGGCGGCCTGTCCGCCGACCGTGTGGTGGCCGCCGGGATCTGCCAGGTCCCGGAGGGGCGGCGGGTGTTCGCGCGGATGACCGTCGCGGACAATCTGCGGGCCGGGGCGCTCGGCTCGTCCGGTTCGCGGGCCGACAAGAGCAGAGCCCTGCGCCGGGTGCACGAGTTGTTCCCGGTGCTGGCCGACCGGGCCCAGCAGCGCGCCGGGCTGCTGTCCGGCGGAGAGCAGCAGATGCTCGCCGTGGGCCGCGCCCTGATGGCCGCGCCGAAACTGCTGCTCCTGGACGAACCGTCCCTGGGACTCGCCCCGTTGATGGCCGCCCGGATCGCCGACACGATCCGCGAGATCAACGCCCAGGGCGTCTCCGTCCTCCTCGTCGAGCAGAACGCGGCGCTCGCCCTGCGGCTCGCCTCGTACGCGTACGTCCTGGAGGTCGGCGAGATCACCCTGCACGGCCCCGCCGCCGAACTCGCGGGCTCCGACGAGGTGCGCCGCCGCTACCTGGGCGTGGTCGACGAGACGGCCGCTTCGGACGCCGCCGCCGCGACCGGTGGCGCCGCGCACCCGCCGACGCTGAGCCGCTGGGGAGGCACGCGATGAACGACGTACCGCCCCTGCGGGTCAAGGACTTGACCGTGCGCTTCGCCGGGCTCACCGCGCTCGACGCCATCGGCCTCACCGTCGAACCGGGCACTGTGCACGCCGTCATCGGCCCGAACGGCGCGGGCAAGTCCACCACCTTCAACGTCCTCTCCGGCGTCTACCGGGCCACCTCGGGCACCGTCCACCTCGGCGAGCGGGAACTGACCGGGCTTCCCCCGCACCGGATCGCCGAACTCGGCGTCGCCCGCACCTTCCAGAACCTCGCCCTGCCGCCGCACACCACGGTTGCCGACAGCCTGCTGCTCGGCCGGCACCGGCTGACCCGCGCGGGCTTCGTCGCGGCGGGCCTGCGACTGCCGTCTGCGCTGAAGGAGGAGCGGGCCCACCGCGAACGGGTCCGGGAGATCGCCGAGTTCGTCGGTATCTCCGGGCAACTCGACACACCCACCGGCTCGCTGCCGTACGGCGCGCAGAAACTCGCCGAACTCGCCCGCGCCCTGTGCATGGAGCCCAGCGTGCTGCTGCTCGACGAACCCGTCGCCGGGATGACCGCCGACGAACGCCGCCGCACCGCCGCCGTCATCGCGGGCGTCCGCGACAGCCTCGGCATCTCGATCGTCCTCGTGGAGCACGACATGGGCGTCGTCATGCGGCTCGCCGACGAGGTGACCGTCCTCGACTTCGGCCGCCGCATCGCGGGCGGCGCCCCGGAGCGCGTACAGAACGACCCGGCGGTGGTCCAGGCGTACCTGGGCGCCCCCGACGAACCGCAGGACCACGCCGGAGAGGGCTCCGCATGACCGATTTCTCGACGTTTCTCGAACTCCTCATCAACGGCGTCTCGATGGGCTCCGTCTACGCCCTCATCGCGCTCGGCTTCGTCGTCATCTTCCGGGCCACCGAGGTCGTCAACTTCGCCCACGCGTCGCTGCTGCTCGCCGGTGGCTACGTCATCGCCTCGCTCCACGACGACATCGGGTTCTGGCCCGCGGTCGCCGTCGGCATCGCGGCCGCGGCCGTCGTCGGCGCCGCCGTCGAGTTCCTCGTGATGCGCCGCTACCGGGGGCGCGACCACAGCGTCCTCGCCATCGTCACCATCGGCGTCGACATCCTGCTGACCACCGAACTCACCCGGCGGCTCGGCACGGACGTGCTCGCCATGGGGGACCCGTGGGGCGACGCCGTGCTCACCGTCGGCGGGATCTCCGTCGCGCACACCCGGATCGCCGCGTTCGTCGCGGCGGCCCTGCTCATCGGCACGTTCCTGCTCACGTTCCGCTACACCTCGTGGGGCGTCGCGATGCGCGCCGCCGCCGAGAGCAGCGAGACCGCCGCGCTGATGGGCGTACGGCTCGGGCGGGTGTCGCTCGGCGCGTGGGCCGTGGCGGGCGGGCTCGCCGCCGTCGCCGCGCTGTTCCTGACCGTCTTCCCGACGCCGGGCCTGGAACGGGCCACGTCGCTGGCCGCCCTGAAGGCCTTCCCCGCCGCGATCCTCGGCGGCCTCGACTCCACCACCGGCGCGCTCGTCGGAGGGCTGATCGTCGGCGTCACCGAGTCCCTCGCCGCCGGCTACCAGAGCGAACTCGCCTTCATGGGCCGCGGCCTCGGCGACCTCGCGCCCTATCTCGTCATGACCGTGATCCTGCTGCTGAGGCCCTCGGGGCTCTTCGGGACGAAGGAGCTCGCCCGTGTCTGACCTCCTCACCTCCGACACCTCCGATGCGCGCGCCGCCAAGTCGTCCGCGAAGAAGGGCGGTTCACCCCGTGTGCTCCTGACCCGGCGCCGTACGTACGTGGTCGCGGCCTGCGCCCTTGTGCTGCTCGCCCTGCCGTTCTACCTGGAGCGGTTCTGGCTTCAGGCCGGCCTGTTCGCCATGGCCGCCGCCATCGGAGCCGTCGGGCTCAACCTGCTGACCGGCGCCACGGGACAGCTCTCCATGGGGCACGCCTTCTTCCTCGCCGTCGGCGCCTACGGGTACTGCGTGTTCGCGGGGGAGCGGGGGCAGACGCTCGACGGGCTCGGCCTGCCGCCGTGGCTCGCCGCCGTCCTCGCGGTGCTCCTCGCGGGGGTCGCGGGCGGCCTGTTCAGCCCCATCGCGGGCCGCCTCAAGGGCGCGTACCTCGGCATCGCGACCCTCGCGCTGATCTTCATCGGGCAGCACGTCCTGTTCAACGCGGAGGAGCTGACCGGCGGCGCCAACGGGCGCGACGTCCCCGCCCTGAGCCTGTTCGGCCTCACCTTCGACGAGAGCGAACTCGTCGTCGCGGGCGTCCCGTTCGGGGCCGCGGAGAAGCTCTGGTACCTCGGGCTGCTGCTCGCGCTCGGCTGCGCGCTCTTCGCCCGCGGAAGTCTGCGCGGACGGCCGGGCCGCGCCCTCAACGCGATCCGCGACCACCGGATCGCGGCCGGGGTGCTCGGTGTGCCCGTGGCCCGCTACCGGGGCGCCGTGTTCGTGCTCTCGTCGATGTACGCGGGACTCGCGGGCGTCCTGCTCGCCCTGGTCTTCCAGCGCACCGTGCCCGACTACTTCGGGATGGTCCTGTCCCTCGAATACCTCGCCATGATCGTCATCGGTGGCCTGGGATCCGTGGCGGGCGCCGTCGTCGGCGCCGCCTTCGTCTCGCTGCTGCCGCAGCTGCTCACCCGGTACAGCGACGCCCTGCCCCTGGTCTCCGCGCCCGGCACCGGCGGCGTGGCACCCGGCGAGGCGGCCCGCTATCTGTACGGCGCCGCCGTCGTGGCGGTGGTCCTTTTCCTACCCGGCGGAATGGTGCGGCTGACCGCCCCGCGCGCCAGGAAAAACCCTCAGGAGGACGCATGAACGCAAGAAAACGCCGCACCCGCACGCTCACGGTGACCGCCGTGGCGTCCCTGCTCGCGCTGACCGCCGCGTGCAGCTCCAAGGCCAAGGACGACGGGGACGGCGACCAGCAGGGCGCCGGCGGCGTCAAGACCGGCAAGGGCATCACGGGCAAGACCATCAACCTCGGCGTCCTCACCGACCTGACCGGCGTGTACGCGACGCTCGGCAAGAGCGTCACCCAGGCCCAGCAGTTGTACGTGAAGCAGTTCAACGCCGCGGGCGGCGCCTGCGGCTACAAGGTGAAGCTGACGGTCCGCGACCACGGCTACGACCCGCAGAAGGCCGTCGCCGGATACACCGAGCTGGCGCCCGACGTGCTCGGCTTCCCGCAGTTCCTCGGCTCGCCGTTCGTGTCCGCCGTCAAGCAGCGCATCGACGGCCAGGACAAGGCCGTCGTGCTGCCGCAGGCGTGGTCGGCGCATCTGCTCGGCAGCAAGTACGTGCGCGTCATCGGCTCCACGTACGACATCGAGACGATCAACGCGATCGACTTCCTGATGAAGGAGAAGGGTCTGAAGAAGGGCGACAAACTCGGCCACGTCTACTTCGAGGGCGACTACGGGGAGAACGCGCTGCAGGGCTCGAAGTACATGGCGAAGGAGGCCGGGCTCACCGTCGTCGAGCAGAAGATCAAGCCGACCGACAACGACATGACCGCGCAGGTCTCCGCCCTGAAGAAGGCAGGCGTCAAGGGCGTCGTGATCAGCGCGGGCCCGCGCCAGGCGGCCTCCCTCGTCGGCGTCGCGGCGGCGGCGAAGCTGAACGCGCCGATCATCGGCAACAACTCGGCGTACTCGCCCCAGCTCCTCGGCACGCAGGCGGCCCCCGCGCTGCTGAAGAACTACTGGATCGCCTCGCCGGGGCTGCCGATCGGCGCGGACACCCCGGAGGCGAAGAAGCTGGTCGACGACTACAAGAAGGCGTACCCGAAGGACTCGCTCGACAACGGCGTCGTCGCGGGCTGGACCGCCGCGGCGGTGTTCGGCGAGGCTCTGAAGAAGGCGTGCGAGAGCAAGGACCTCACGCGCGAGGGCGTCGACAAGGCGCTGCTGTCCCTGAGCGACTTCGAGAACGGCTTCGGGGTCACCCAGGACTTCTCCGACCCCGCAGCGCCGTCCTCGTTCGGATCGGCGATCCTCCAGCCCGACAAGTCGGAGGTCGGCGGCACGAAGGTCGTCCGCCAGCCGGCCGAGGCCGCCGAGGCCAAGGGCTTCACACCCAAGGCGGGCTGACACCCCAGAACGTCGGCCGGCCCGGGCGTCCGTACGCGCCCGGCCCGGCCGATACCCGCCCTTCGTCACGGAAAACACGTGGACCGATCGCACTCCGTCACGGGACACTCCGATGCCCGGCCGCACCAGGGCCGGTGACCCACACCCGCCGACATCCAAAGGACGGGATCGGATTGACCTCATTACGCGAAGTGCCACCGAGCCGCGGTTCGGTGCTGCTCGCACTCCGCTACTACGGACGGGAGCTGGCCCGGGCGCGCCGGTTCGCGATCCCCGCGATGCTGCTGCCCGCGCTCGGCAACATCGGACTCAACTACATCGCGCCGCTCGTCGTCGCCAAGCTCGTCGGTCACCTCGCCGACGGCGGGGCCCGCACCGTCGACGCACTGCTGCCCTACGTCCTCGCCTTCGGCGGCGTGCTGCTGGCCGCCGAGGCGCTGTGGCGCATCGGGTTCCACTGCATCAACCGGCTTGAGGCCCGTGCCATCTCGCGCCTGTACGTGATCGGCATGGACGAGCTGTACGCGAAGGACGCCACGTTCTTCCACGACAACTTCGCCGGAGCACTCACCAAGCGCGTCCTGAGCTTCGCGTCGCGCTTCGAGGAGTTCGCCGACGTACTGATCTTCAACGTGATGGCCAGCCTCGTGCCGATCGTGTTCGGCTCGGTGGTGCTGTGGCGCTACGAGCCGCTCCTGGTTGTCGTGCTCCTGACCATGATCGTGATCACCGGGGTCTGTGTACGGCCCGTGATCCGGCGCCGCCAGAAGCTCGTCAACGCGCGCGAGGCCGCGTTCACCCGGATGTCGGGGCATGTCGCCGACAGCCTGATGAACATGGAGACGGTCCGCGCCTTCGCCGCCGAGGAGCGGGAGGCCGCCGAGCACCGGGAGCGGGTCGCGGACGCGCGCGGCCACATCCTCCGCGCCTGGGACTACGGCAACCTGCGCGTCGACACCCTCGTCGCCCCGCTCTCCGTGCTGACCAACGCACTCGGACTGCTGCTCGCCGTCACCCTCGCGGGCAGCGGGCACAACGTCGAGGCGATCGTCGTCGCGTTCACGTACTTCGGCAACGCGACGCGGATCATGTTCGAGTTCAACCAGATCTACCGCCGTCTGGAACGGGCCATGACGGAGGCCGCGCAGTTCACCGAGCTGCTGAGCGACAAGCCGAAGGTGCTCGACCCGGCCGAGCCCGAGCCGCTGGTGGGCACGTCGACCGCCGCCGTCCGCTTCGAGGGCGTCGCGTACGCGCACGCAGGGGCGGAGCCGCTGTTCACCGGGCTCGACCTGAACGTGCCCGGCGGCACCAGGATCGGCCTCGTCGGCCGCTCCGGCGGCGGCAAGACGACCCTGACCAGGCTGCTGCTGCGGATGATGGACATCGACGGCGGCCGGATCCTCATCGACGGCCAGGACATCTCCAAGCTGCGCCAGGCCGACCTGCGGTCCCTGATCGCGTACGTCCCTCAGGAGCCGGCCATGTTCCACCGCAGCCTGGGCGAGAACATCGCCTTCGCCCGGCCGGGTGCGACCGAGGCCGAGGTCCGGCGGGCGGCGGAGGCGGCGCACGTCACCGAGTTCGCCGACACGCTGCCGGAGGGCTTCGACACGATGGTCGGAGAGCGCGGCATCAAGCTCTCCGGCGGCCAGCGCCAGCGGGTCGCGCTCGCCCGGGCGATCCTGCGGGACGCCCCGATCCTGCTCCTGGACGAGGCGACCAGCGCCCTCGACTCCGAGAGCGAGGTGCTGGTGCAGGAGGCGCTGTGGCGCCTCATGGAGGGCCGCACGGCCCTGGTCGTGGCCCACCGCCTGAGCACGGTGGCCGGCATGGACCGCCTGGTGGTCCTGGACCGCGGCCGCATCGTGGAGCAGGGCAGCCACGAAGAGCTCCTGGCCGCCCACGGCACATACGCCCGCCTGTGGCAACACCAATCAGGCGGCTTCCTGGAGGAGGCCGCGTAGATCAATCGCGTATATCAAGCCCCTGAGGCCGGGTGAGCAAATAAAGCCCCTGCGGCGATTGAGCAGCGGGGTCCGGGGCAGAGCCCCGCGGCCACGGTGCCGGTGACACGCAAAAGGCGGTGGGCCCGAGCCAAAAGGCTCGGGCCCACCGCCCACACGTTCCGCCGGGCTACGGCAGCTGCGCCGCTCGCGCCTCACGCCGATTGCCCCGGAAGTTGTTCACCCGCCGGGCCGTCGCGAAGAGCGGGATCACGGCGCCGAGAACCACCTGCAGCGTGCACCCCGTCGCGAGGAGCAGCTGACCGCCGGGCGCGTCGAACGCCCATGCCGCCAGCAGGCCCATGCTCGCCACGATCCACGCCAGCATCGCCACGGCGAGCCGTCCCCGCGGCTTCGGGTACTCGACCCGGCTGACCATGAGCCACGCCGTGCCGATGATCGCGAGCAGCGTCGCCACGAAGGGCAGCTCCAGCAGCACGATCGAGACGACCGTCAGCGCGCCGAACGGCGACGGCATGCCCTGGAAGGTGCCGTCCTTCACCGTTACGCACGAGAACCGCGCAAGCCGCAGCACCACCGCCAGCAGCACCACGATGGCGCCCACCGCCGCCACTCTCTGGTGCGCGTCGTCGGCGACCATTCCGTACACGAGTACGAAGTACGCCGGGGCAAGGCCGAAGCTGATCAGGTCGGACAGGTTGTCGAGCTCCGCGCCCATCGGCGAGGACCGCAGCTTGCGCGCCACCAGACCGTCGAACAGGTCGAAGATCGCGGCGGCGAGCATCAGGATCACGGCGGTCGCGGCGCTGTGCCGCGCCATGCCGGAGTCCGCGCTGCCCTGGATGTGCGGGATGAGGATCCCGGTCGTCGTGAAGTAGACGGCCATGAAGCCGCACGTGGCGTTGCCCAGCGTGAGGGTGTCCGCTATCGACAGCCGGAGCGACAGCGGCATCTCCTCCGCGTCGTCCGCCATGTCCGGATCGTCGGCCCAGGCCGGAGTCTCGGATTCAGTCACGGTCAATTCGGGTCACCCCAGCCACCGTCTTCTGGCCGACCTCGACGTCGACCTCGACGCCCTCGGGCAGGTAGATGTCGACGCGCGAGCCGAAACGGATCAGGCCGATCCGCTCGCCCTGCTCGACCTTCGTGCCCCCAGGGACGTACGGCACGATGCGACGCGCGACCGCGCCGGCGATCTGGACCATCTCGATGTCACCGAGCTCGGTGTCGAAGTGCCACACCACCCGCTCGTTGTTCTCGCTCTCCTTGTTGAAGGCGGGAACGAAACCACCGGGGATGTGCTCGACCGACGTGACCGTGCCCGCGAGAGGAGCGCGGTTCACGTGCACGTTCAGCGGGCTCATGAAGATCGCGACACGGGTGCGACCGTCCTTCCACGGCATGATGCTCTGCACCACACCGTCGGCCGGGGAGATGACCCGACCGTGGGCGATCTCGCGCTCGGGGTCGCGGAAGAACCACAGCATGCCGGCCGCCAGAGCGGTGGTCGGTACGGCGAGTGCTGCTGCCTTCTTGGAGCGACGCGAACGCGCCAGGCTGAGGGCAGCCGTGGCGACGGTCGGGAGAAGCCACGGCGAGGCTCCGCGCGCAAGACGTCCCTTGAGGACGCCGTCGCGTGGTGCAGAGATTTGGCTGTGGGGCATGGATGACCTTCGTAGCGGATGAGGCCGCGCAGTTTACGGGGGGACGGCGGCTTTTCCGGGGATGCTATCGGTTGCGAGCCACAACTGGGCAAGCCAGGAAGCCACATCGGACGGTAGGCATCCCCCGGAGAGCGCCTACGGGGTGTGATCTTCTTCGCGAAGAAACACCCCGTAAACGGACATCTTGCCCAGGATCAGCCTTGGGATCGGTACTCCTCGAGGAGCCGACGACCAATGATCATTTTCTGGATCTCGGCGGTACCTTCGCCGATCAGCAGCATCGGTGCCTCGCGGTAGAGGCGCTCGATCTCGTACTCCTTGGAGAAGCCGTAGCCGCCGTGGATCCGGAACGCGTCCTCGACGACTTCCTTGCAGTATTCGGAGGCCAGGTACTTGGCCATCCCTGCTTCGAGGTCGTTACGTTCCCCGGAGTCCTTTTTGCGTGCCGCATTGACCATCATCGCATGAGCGGCCTCGACCTTGGTGGCCATCTCGGCCAACTTGAACTGGATTGCCTGGTGCTTGGCGATGGGCTTTCCGAATGTGTGCCGTTGCTGGGCGTAATCGATGCCCAGCTCAAAAGCACGCTGTGCGACGCCGCAGCCACGCGCGGCGACATTCACCCGGCCGACTTCCACCCCGTCCATCATTTGGTAAAAACCGCGACCGGTCTCTCCACCCAGTACGCGATTGGCCGGAATACGCAGGTCATCCATGATGAGTTCGGTCGTGTCGACGCCCTTGTAACCCATCTTGTCGATCTTTCCGGGGATGGTGAGGCCGGGACGGACCTCGCCGAAGCCGGGTTCCTTCTCCACGAGGAACGTCGTCATCGATTTGTGCGGCGCGGAACCCTCCGGGTGACCTTCATCACTTCGCGTGAGAACCGCCACAAGCGTTGACGAACCACCGTTCGTCAGCCACATCTTCTGGCCGTTCAGGACGTAACTGTCGCCGTCCTTCACCGCCTTCGACGTGATGGCCGACACGTCGGAGCCAAGTCCCGGCTCCGACATGGAGAATGCGCCGCGCACCTCGCCGAGTGCCATGCGGGGCAGGAAGTGGTCCTTCTGCTCCTGCGTCCCGTGCTGCTTGAGCATGTAGGCGACGATGAAGTGGGTGTTGATGATGCCGGAGACCGACATCCAGCCGCGCGCTATCTCCTCCACGCACAGCGCGTAGGTGAGCAGCGATTCGCCCAGACCCCCGTACTCCTCGGGAATCATCAGCCCGAACAGGCCCAACTCCTTGAGCCCGTCGACGATCTGCTGGGGGTACTCGTCGCGGTGTTCGAGTTCGGTCGCGACCGGAAGGATCTCTTTGTCGACGAAGTCCCTGACCGTCGCGAGGATTTCCTGCTGCACATCGGTCAGGCCGTGGGTCTGGGCGAGTCGGCTCATGGTTACTTGCTCTCCCGAAGTTCCGGGCGGCCGGGCTGTTCGCCGCCGCGCTCCTTGATGTACGTCTCGGTCGGCACCATCACCTTGCGGCGGAAGACGCAGACGAGCGTGCCGTCCTGCTTGTACCCCTTGGTCTCCACGTGGACGATGCCCCGGTCGGACTTGGACCTGGACGGAGTCTTGTCCAGGACGGTCGTCTCTCCGTAGATGGTGTCCCCGTGGAAGGTCGGGGCCACGTGGCGCAGCGACTCGATCTCCAGGTTGGCGATCGCCTTGCCCGACACGTCCGGAACGGACATCCCGAGCAGGAGCGAGTAGATGTAGTTCCCGACGACGACGTTCTTGCCGAAGTCCGTCGTCTTCTCCGCATAGTTCGTGTCCATGTGGAGCGGGTGATGGTTCATCGTCAGGAGACAGAACATGTGGTCGTCGTACTCGGTGACCGTCTTTCCCGGCCAGTGCTTGTAGACGTCCCCGACGGTGAACTCTTCGTAGGTGCGGCCGAACTGCATGGTTGCGTCACGCCTCCGGGATCTCGAACTTGGACGTGCGCTGCATCCCGGCCGCACGTCCCTTCCCGGAGATGACGAGGGCCATCTTCCGGCTGGCCTCGTCGATCATCTCGTCGCCGAGCATCGCCGAGCCCTTCTTGCCACCTGCCTCGGACGTGCAGTAGTCGTACGCGTCCAGGATCAGCTCGGCGTGGTCGTAGTCCTCCTGGGAGGGCGAGAAGACCTCGTTGGCGGCCTCGACCTGGCCGGGGTGCAGCACCCACTTGCCGTCGAAGCCGAGCGCGGCGGCGCGGCCCGCGACCTCGCGGAAGCCGTCGACGTTCTTGATCTGGAGGTACGGGCCGTCGATCGCCTGGAGGTCGTTGGCGCGGGCCGCCATCAGGATCTTCATCAGGATGTAGTGGTACGCGTCGGCGCCGTAGCCGGGCGGCTGCTCGCCGACGACCAGGGACTTCATGTTGATGGAGGCCATGAAGTCGGCCGGGCCGAAGATGATGGTCTCGGTGCGCGGCGAGGCCTCGGCGATCGCGTTGACGTTGTTGAGACCCGCGGCGTTCTCGATCTGCGCCTCGATGCCGATCTTGCCGACCTCGAAGCCCATCGTCTTCTCGATCTGGGTGAGCAGCAGGTCGAGCGCGACGACCTGCTCGGCGTTCTGCACCTTCGGCAGCATGATGCAGTCGAGGTTCTGGCCGGCGCCCTCGACGACCGTCACGACGTCCCGGTACGTCCACTCGGTCGTCCAGTCGTTGACCCGCACGACACGCGTCTTGCCCGTCCAGTCGCCCTCGTTGAGGAACTTCACGATGGTGTGCCGCGCCTCGGGCTTGGCGAGCGGGGCGCAGGCGTCCTCCAGGTCGAGGAAGACCTGGTCGGCGGCGAGGCCCTGGGCCTTCTCCAGGAAGCGCGGGTTCGAGCCGGGCACAGCCAGACACGAACGGCGCGGGTGAAGGCGGTTGACCTGGGTCATGCGGGGACCTCCAGTGGGTCGAGGTGGTTCGCTGTGCGGATCTCGTCGACGATACGGCCGATGATCTCCGTGATGCCGAAGTCCTTGGGGGTGAAGACGGCGGCCACACCCGCCCGCTTCAGTTCCTCGGCGTCGGCGTTGGGGATGATGCCGCCGACGATCACGGGGATGTCGGCGGCGCCCGCCTCGCGCAGCCTGGCGAGTACGTCGGGCACCAGCTCGGCGTGCGATCCGGACAGGATCGACAGGCCGACGCAGTGCACGTCCTCGGCGAGAGCCGCGGAGACGATCTGGTCCGGGGTGAGCCGGATGCCCTGGTAGACCACCTCGAACCCGGCGTCGCGGGCCCGTACGGCGATCTGCTCGGCGCCGTTGGAGTGTCCGTCGAGGCCCGGCTTGCCGACCAGCAGGCGGAGCTTTCCGCCCAGTTCGTCGCCGGTGCGGCGGACCTTCTCGCGGACCTCGGCGAGCGGCGTGCCCTCCTCGGCGGCGACCGCGACCGGCGCCGACGAGACGCCCGTGGGGGCGCGGAACTCGCCGAACACCTCGCGCAGGGCCGCGGCCCACTCGCCGGTGGTGACACCGGCGCGGGCGCATTCGAGGGTGGCCTCCATGAGGTTCTCCGTACCCGCCGCGGCCTCCTTGAGGCGGTCGAGCGCCTGCCGGCTGGTCGGGTAGAGGAACGGATCGCCCATGCCCTGCCGGTCGGTCGACTCCTCACGGGTCGTGCGCCAGTCGCCGATGGCCCGGACGACCCTGGCCTCGACGTCGTGGTCCACCGTCATGATCGCGGTGTCCAGGTCGGCGGTGAGCGGGTTCGGCTCGGTCGACTCGTAGGCGTTCACACCGACGATCTTCTCCTCGCCGGCCTCGATCCGGGCGCGGCGCTCCGCGTGCGAGGCGACGAGCTGCGACTTGAGGTAGCCCGACTCGACGGCGGCCATCGCGCCGCCCATCTCCTGGATCCGCTCGATCTCGGCGAAGGAGTCGGCGACCAGCTCGTCGACCTTCTTCTCGATGACGTGCGAGCCCGCGAAGATGTCCTCGTACTCCAGCAGGTCGCTCTCGTGGGCGAGGACCTGCTGGATGCGCAGGGACCACTGCTGGTCCCAGGGGCGGGGCAGGCCCAGCGCCTCGTTCCAGGCGGGGAGCTGGACGGCGCGGGCGCGCGCGTCCTTGCTGAGCGTCACGGCCAGCATTTCGAGGACGATCCGCTGGACGTTGTTCTCCGGCTGGGCCTCGGTCAGACCGAGGGAGTTGACCTGCACCCCGTACCGGAAGCGGCGCTGCTTCGGGTTCTCGATGCCGTACCGCTCGCGCGTGATCTGGTCCCAGATCCGCCCGAACGCCCGCATCTTGCACATCTCCTCGATGAAGCGGACGCCCGCGTTCACGAAGAAGGAGATGCGGGCCACGACGTCCCCGAACTTCTCCTCGGGGACCTGCCCTGAGTCGCGTACGGCATCGAGAACCGCGATGGCGGTGGACATCGCGTAGGCGATCTCCTGGACCGGGGTGGCCCCCGCCTCCTGGAGGTGGTAGCTGCAGATGTTGATCGGGTTCCACTTCGGCATGTTCGCCACCGTGTACGCGATCATGTCGGTGGTCAGGCGGAGCGAGGGCCCCGGCGGGAACACGTGGGTGCCCCGCGACAGGTACTCCTTGACGATGTCGTTCTGCGTCGTGCCCTGGAGCGCGGCGAGATCCGCGCCCTGCTCCTCCGCGACGACCTGGTAGAGCGCCAGGGTCCACATGGCGGTGGCGTTGATCGTCATCGAGGTGTTCATCTGCTCCAGGGGGATGTCCTGGAACAGCCGTCGCATGTCACCGAGGTGGGACACCGGGACGCCGACGCGGCCGACCTCACCCCGCGCGAGGATGTGGTCGGGGTCGTACCCGGTCTGGGTCGGCAGGTCGAAGGCGACCGACAGACCCGTCTGGCCCTTGGCGAGGTTGCGGCGGTACAGCTCGTTGGACGCCTCGGCCGTGGAGTGCCCGGCGTACGTGCGCATCAACCATGGCCGGTCCTTCTGGCGCTCAGTCATCTGCTGGCTCTCCTACGGAAGTTCAGACGTTCCGGAACCGGTTGATGGCGTCGATGTGCTGCGCCCGCTTCTCGTGGTCGCGCACACCGAGGCCCTCCTCGGGGGAGAGGCACAGGACGCCGACCTTGCCCTGGTGGACGTTGCGGTGCACGTCGTGGGCGGCCTGTCCGGTGTCCTCCAGCGAGTAGACCTTCGACAGCGTCGGGTGGATCTTGCCCTTGGCGATCAGGCGGTTGGCCTCCCACGCCTCGCGGTAGTTGGCGAAGTGCGAGCCGATGATCCGCTTCAGCGACATCCACAGGTAGCGGTTGTCGTACTCGTGGTGGTAGCCGGAGGTGGAGGCGCAGGTGACGATGGTGCCGCCCTTGCGCGTCACGTAGACGGAGGCGCCGAAGGTCTCGCGGCCGGGGTGCTCGAAGACGATGTCGACGTCCTCGCCGCCGGTGAGTTCACGGATCCGCTTGCCGAACCGCTTCCACTCGCGCGGGTCCTGGTTCTGCTCGTCCTTCCAGAACTTGTAGCCCTCGGCCTTGCGGTCGATGATCGCCTCGGCGCCCATCTTCCGGCAGATCTCCGCCTTGTCCTCGCTGGAGACGACGCAGATCGGGTTGGCACCGCCGGCCAGCGCGAACTGGGTGGCGTAGGAGCCGAGTCCGCCGGAGGCGCCCCAGATCAGGACGTTGTCGCCCTGCTTCATGCCGGCACCGTTGCGGGAGACCAGCTGGCGGTACGCGGTGGAGTTGACCAGGCCGGGGGCCGCCGCCTCCTCCCAGCTCAGGTGGTCCGGCTTCGGCATCAGCTGGTTGGACTTCACGAGCGCGACCTCGGCGAGTCCGCCGAAGTTGGTCTCGAAGCCCCAGATGCGCTGCTCGGGGTCGAGCATCGTGTCGTTGTGGCCGTCGCTCGACTCCAGCTCGACGGAGAGGCAGTGCGCGACGACCTCGTCGCCCGGGTTCCAGGCGTTGACACCGGGCCCGGTGCGCAGCACGACGCCCGCGAGGTCGGAGCCGATGATGTGGTACGGCAGGTCGTGACGCTTCGTCAGCTCGCTCAACCGGCCGTAGCGCTCCAGGAATCCGAAGGTCGCCATCGGCTCGAAGATCGAGGTCCAGACCGAGTTGTAGTTCACGGAGGAGGCCATGACGGCGACGAGCGCCTCGCCGGGGCCGAGCTCGGGAACCGGAACGTCGTCCAGGTGGATGGACTTGCGCGGGTCCTTGTCGCGGGTTTCGAGCCCCGCGAACATC
Source organism: Streptomyces sp. EDA2-14 (assembly GCF_054963755.1). Lineage (NCBI taxonomy): Bacteria > Bacillati > Actinomycetota > Actinomycetes > Kitasatosporales > Streptomycetaceae > Streptomyces > Streptomyces sp. EDA2-14. The sequence goes on along the minus strand of NZ_JBUEGE010000003.1, from coordinate 129,656 downwards.
TCCGTCTCGTCCTTGTGCACGGTGATCGCGCGGTACGAGTCGGGGAGCGGCAGGGCGGCGAAGTCGGCAGACGTGGCGGTCTGCGACTGAATCGCGTCCAGGATGTCCTTCACGGTGGTGCCTCCGGCGTCATGGGGCCTCCCCTGCTCGAGCGAAGCCGAGAGCTTGGGGAAGTTTGAGGGGAACGCTGAGTCGGGTGTGGCTGCTGAGGGTTGAGGGTGTGCCGTCGGTTCGGCGGGGGTGGTGCTGTGGCAGCGCTTGGTGTGGCGCGGAAGGTTGCCTGTGACGCAGGCGTCCGGGCGCGCGAATCACGGTCGTACGTGCCTCGCGGGGACAGCCCTCGCACGGAAGTTCTCTGTGCGCCGGCCGCCCGGACACCTTCAACGTATGGCACAGCGTGACAACACACAAGGCACTGCGTGCCATCAATTTCGCTCAGGTGAATTTTTTGCTGTTCAAGTGAGCGATGATCGATCAGGCGAGGTCAGGGGCGGGTTTCCGGGCCCGGAAAGGATCGATGATCGATCACGGGGGCTGGTGGTGGTGCGGCCGGGGAACGCAAAAGGCGCCTCACCTGGCACGCAGTGCCAGGTGAGGCGCCTTCGAAGCGGCGGACCCGCTACCGGTTCCTGAGCGCCTCTTCGATCGTGCGCATGACCTCCGGAAGCGGAGCGTCCGTGCGGGCCACCGTCACGAGCACCTCGCCGTTCCGCGAGACCTGCGCGGGGGCCTCGGGTGCGGCCGGGGTGCGGCCGGCGCCGATGCCGGTGCCGAACGTGCGGCGGACGATCGCGAAGGCGTGGTCGAGCTGGGTCTCGACGTCGCCCTGGCCGTCCGCCCGCAGCCAGCGCCGCAGCACGTGGTTGTGCGCGGTGACGACGGCGGAGGCGGCGACCTCGGCGAGCAGCGGGTCGTCGTTGCCGTCGTGGTGGGCCTGCTCGTCGAAGTGGCCGAGCAGATAGCGGGTGAAGAGGCGCTCGTAGCGGGCCACCGAGGCGATCTCGGCCTCGCGCAGCGTCGGGACCTCGCGGGTCAGTTGGTAGCGCGCCACGGACACCGCGGGCTGCGCGGCGTACATCTTCATGACTTCCTTGATGCCCCGGCAGACCGTGTCGAGCGGGTGCTCCATGGGCGGCGCGGCGTTCAGCACCGCCTCCGCGCGCACCAGGGTGTCGTCGTGGTCCGGGAAGATCGCCTCTTCCTTGGAGCGGAAGTGACGGAAGAAGGTGCGCCGGGCGACACCGGCGGTCGCGGCGATCTCGTCGACCGTCGTCGCCTCGTACCCCTTCGTGGCGAAGAGCTCCATCGCCGCGGCCGCGAGCTCGCGGCGCATCTTGAGCCGCTGGGCGGCGGCCCGGTTGCCCGCGGCGCTCTCCGGAGCGTCGGGCGTGGCGGAGGTACGGGAGGACTGGTCGGCCTTGGACATGACCCGAACGTACTGCATGTACGTTCCCGGTGGTGTCCCGGTCAGCGGGCCGCCCGACTCTCCGAGCAGCCCGCCCCAACCGGATTCGGCCTCCCCGGGCGAATCAGCGCTTGGCATATTCGCGGAAACCACGGCCCGTCTTGCGGCCGAGGCAGCCCGCGGCTACCAGGTGCTCAAGGAGCGGCGCGGGCGCGAGACCCGGATCGCGGAACTCGCGGTGCAGCACGCGCTCAATGGCGAGGGAGACGTCCAGGCCCACCACGTCGAGCAGTTCGAACGGGCCCATCGGGTAGCCGCCGCCGAGCTTCATCGCGGCGTCGATGTCGTCGAGCGAGGCGTAGTGCTCCTGGACCATCTTGATCGCGTTGTTCAGGTACGGGAAGAGCAGCGCGTTCACGATGAACCCGGCGCGGTCCCCGCAGTCCACCGGGTGCTTGCGGACCTTGCGGGTCAGCTCGCGGACCGTGGCGTGCACCTCGTCGGACGTGAGCACCGTGCGCACGACCTCGACGAGCTTCATGGCCGGGGCCGGGTTGAAGAAGTGCATCCCGATGACGTCCTGCGGGCGCGAGGTGGCGCGGGCGCAGGCCACGACGGGGAGCGAGGATGTCGTCGTCGCGAGGATCGCGCCGGGCTTGCAGACCTTGTCGAACGTCGTGAACAGCTGCCGCTTCACGTCCAGGTCCTCGGCGACGGCCTCCAGGGCCAGGTCGACGTCGGCGAACGCGTCGTAGGAACCGGCGGGGGAGATGCGCGCGAGGGTCTCCTCGGCGTTCTCGGCGGTCATCCGGCCCTTGTCGACGGAGCGACGAAGCGACTTGGCGATACGGGACTTGGCCGCCTCCGCCTTCTCCTCACTGCGGGCCGCGAGCACCACGTCGTACCCGGCCTTCGCGAAGACCTCGGCGATACCGGAGGCCATCGTGCCCGAGCCGGCGACGCCGACGGTGCGGACGGTGCGGCTGGGCCCCGCGATCGCGTCGCTCAGCGGCGTCAGGGCGTCGCGCACCACGACGGAGCTGCCCGGCGCCTCGTACGTGTAGAAGCCGCGGCCCGCCTTGCGGCCGGTCAGACCCGCCTCGCTGAGCTGCTTGAGGATCGGGGCCGGGGCGTGCAGCCGGTCGTGCGACTCGGCGTACATGGCGTCGAGGACGGTACGGGCGGTGTCGACGCCGATCAGGTCGAGCAGCGCCAGCGGGCCCATCGGCAGCCCGCAGCCCAGCTTCATCGCGGAGTCGATGTCCTCGCGCGAGGCGTACTTGGCCTCGTACATGGCGGCGGCCTGGTTGAGGTAGCCGAAGAGCAGCCCGTCGGCGACGAAGCCGGGCCGGTCGCCGACCGCCACCGGGTCCTTGCCCAGCTCGATGGCGAGATCGGTGACGGTGGCGACGGCGGCCGGCGCGGTGAGCACGCTGGACACGATCTCGACCAGCTTCATCGCCGGGGCCGGGTTGAAGAAGTGCAGGCCGAGGACGCGCTCGGGCCGTGCGGAGTCGGCGGCGAGCCGGGTCACGGACAGTGCGTTGGTGCCCGTCGCGATGACCGTCTCGGGGCGCACGATGCCGTCGAGGTCGCGGAAGATCTGCTGCTTGATCTCGTACGACTCCGGGGCGACCTCGATCACCAGATCGGCGTCGGCCGCGGCCTGAAGGTCGGTGAAGGTGCGGAAGCGGGCCAGCAGGTCCGCCCGCTGCTGCTCGGTGAGGTGTTCGCGGCGCACCGCGCGCTCCGTCGAGGCCTCCAGGGCCGCCACGGCGCGCGCGGTCGCGGACTCGCTGATGTCGATACCGATGACCTCGCGCCCGGCACGGGCGAGCACCTCGGCGATGCCGGTGCCCATGGTGCCCAGGCCGACGACGGCCACGGTTGAGATACGGGACAGGGGAGCGTCCATCTGGGAACTCCAGAAAATGAGGGGTGACGACTGCTGCGACTGATTCCGGCGCACGTACGCGAATCGGCGGACGCGGGCTGCGCGTGCCGCCAACATGCATGAGCGGTGCGGGAGGTGAATCGAACCGGCGGCCCTGTCCCGGGGCCGAGCCGTACTGCGGTACACACGGGTACCGAACCGACTGACACTCACGGCGGCTGCGTCACCAGGCCGCCGCGAGCGGTGCTGCGGGAACCATGCCCCGCTCACCTGAGCTTAACCGGCGAGTAACGAGCGCGCCAGTCCCCGGCGTTGAAAGGTCGTTGTGAGCTACGTCGCCGCTGGCCGTGCGCGTCTACCCTCGACGTCATGGACGAAGAGTCGCGAACGGTAACGGAACGCATCCGGAAGGAATCCGGCGGAACGCCCGAGTTCGAGCAGTTGGCCGCCACGCACGACAGGGACGAGCTGGCGACGGTGCTCACCGCGCCGCAGCAGCCGCTGTGGGCGCGGGAACTGGCGGCGTACCGGCTCGGCATGGCGGGCGACGGCCGCGCCTTCGAGTCCCTCGTCCTGCTGCTCAACCATCGTGACCCGCAGCGCTGCGCGGCGGCGGCGCAGGCGCTGGCCGCGCTCGGCGACCCGCGCACCGCGCGGGCGGCGGCGGCCCTGGCGACGAACGAACTCCGTGTCGCCTACGCCCTGCACCCCGTCCGCCTGCTCACCCAGTTGCGCGCCCCGGAGTCGGCCCCGGCCCTCATCGCCACGCTCCGTCGCCGTCTCGTCCCGCACGACCCGTACCGGAAGGTGGCGCTCGCCTGCGTGGAGGGTCTGGGCAGCCTCGCCGACCCCCGCGCCCGCGACGTCCTCAAGGAGGCGGCCACCCACCCCCGCCTGGCAATGGCGGCGGAGGCCGCCCTGGCCCGCCTGCCACAACAGTGACCCGGTGCCCCCCGTCACTCCGCCGTGACGGCCGGGGCGGCCGTCCTCACAGCAGGGTGAGCTGGGTCGGGGAAGTGGGGGTCGGCGGTTCCTCGGGGGTGGGGATGCGGCGGGTGGTGGAGGCCCGTGAGGGGCCGATGCCGTATTCCTCGGCCAGTTCGTGGACCTGGCGGGTCACGCGGCGCTGGTACCACTTCGGGGCGTACGCGCCCTCCGCGTAGAGCCGTTCGTAGCGGCGCACCAGGTGCGGGTGGTGCTGGGCCAGCCAGCCCATGAACCACTCGCGGGCGCCGGGGCGCAGATGCAGGACCAGCGGGGTCACGGACGTCGCGCCCGCCCGGGCGATGGCGCGGACCGTGGCCCGCAACTGGTCGGGGTGGTCGCCGAGGAAGGGGATCACCGGGGCCATCAGGACGCCGCAGCCGATGCCCGCGTCGGTGAGGGCGCGTACGACGTCGAGCCGGCGCTCGGGCGCGGGCGTGCCCGGCTCGACGGTGCGCCACAGCTCGGGGTCGACGAAGCCGACGGACACCGAGATCCCGACGTCCGTCACCTCCGCCGCCTGGCGAAGCAGCGGCAGGTCGCGCAGGATCAGCGTGCCCTTGGTCAGGATCGAGAACGGGTTCGCGTAGTCGCGCAGCGCCTCGATGATGCCCGGCATCAACTGGTAGCGGCCCTCGGCCCGTTGATAGCAGTCGACGTTCGTGCCCATCGCGATGTGCTCGCCGTGCCAGCGGCGCGAGGCGAGGTGGTGGCGCAGCAGCTGCGGCGCGTTCGTCTTCACCACGATCTGGCTGTCGAAGCCGAGCCCGGTGTCGAGGTCCAGATAGCGGTGGGTGTTGCGGGCGAAGCAGTACACGCACGCGTGGGTGCAGCCCCGATACGGGTTGACGGTCCACTCGAACGGCATCCGGGACGCCCCCGGCACCCGGTTCACGATCGACCGCGCCCGGATCTCGTGGAAGGTCACACCCGCGAACTCCGGGGTGTCGAAGGTCCGACTCACCACCGCGTCCGCGCCGAACAGCGCGGCATCGCGGGCCCGCCCGTGGTCGGCCGGCTCGTCCGTGAGGTTCTCCCAGCGCATGACGCCTCCTCGGTAGCACTGACCACAGAATAGAACACATGTTCCCTTGATCGTGCGAGCCCCGTGCGAACCCGCCCGGATGCGGTCCCGACCCCGATTTGGGCGGCCGGTACGGAGGGTGGTTGGCTTGACACCGCCCTAGGGCTGGTCGTCCCAGGCGGTCCCTTGAAGAACCAACTGCTGGAGGAAGTGTCATGGCGCAGGTCGAGGCCACCACGGAACGTGTCGTCGCCGCGAAGCCGGACGATGTCTTCGACGCCCTCGCCGACTACAGCGGCACCCGCGAGAAGGTGCTGTCCGAGCACTTCAGCGAGTACGAGGTGCGGGAGGGCGGCGACGGCGAGGGCACGCTCGTGCACTGGAAGCTCCAGGCCACCAGCAAGCGCGTGCGCGACTGCCTGCTCGACGTGACCGAGCCCACCGACGGCGAACTCGTCGAGAAGGACCGCAACTCTTCGATGGTCACGACGTGGCGCGTCACCCCGGCCGGCGACGGACAGTCCCGCGTCGGCGTCACGTCCGTCTGGAACGGCGCGGGCGGCATCGGCGGCTTCTTCGAGAAGACCTTCGCCCCCAAGGGCCTCGCCCGCATCTACGACGCCGTGCTCGCCAAGCTCGCCGCCGAAGTCGAGAAGTGACCTGCGTGAGCGGCGAGTTGTGACACTCGCTCACCGGTCCGCCGCTCACCGTTTCGAGTGGTTCTCGTTTCCCTGCCGTTGTACGCCGTAGGGCTCCTACCGGCGGATACGTCGATCCGGCCCACCTGAACAGCGACTCGTCGCGCTTGCCCCCAGTTGTCGCGCAATGCGAGAAATGGGCCGGGCAAGGGTGACGAGGGGAGCTGCAGGTGGGCACGACGACGCTGGTGACCGACCCGGTCGGGGAGCCGGTGGCCCCGCCGGACCTCCCGCCGGATCCCCAACCGGCCGCGGAACCGGCCCCGTTGCCCGCCCACGGGCTCAGCCCGCGCCGCGTGCGCATGGTCTTCGTCGGCCTCATGCTGGCGCTGCTGCTCGCCGCCCTGGAGCAGATGATCGTCGCCACGGCGCTGCCCAGGATCGTCGGCGAACTGCACGGCCTGGACAAGATGTCCTGGGCGATCACCGCCTACCTGCTGACCTCCACCGTCGGCCTGCCGATCTACGGAAAGCTCGGCGATCTCTTCGGCCGCAAGGGCGTCTTCCAGTTCGCGATCGTCGTCTTCATCGTCGGCTCCGCGCTCGCGGGCCGCGCGCAGACGATGGACCAGCTCATCGCGTTCCGCGCCGTCCAGGGCGTCGGCGCGGGCGGTCTCATGATCGGCGTACAGGCGATCATCGGCGACATCGTGCCGCCGCGCGAGCGCGGCCGCTACATGGGCCTGATCGGCGCCGCGTTCGGCCTCGCCTCGGTCGCGGGCCCGCTGCTCGGCGGCTACTTCACCGACCACCTCTCCTGGCGCTGGTGCTTCTACATCAACGTCCCGTTCGGCCTGCTCACCCTCGTCGTGACGGCCGTCGTCCTCAAGCTCCCCAAGCCCACGAAGAAGCCCCGACTCGACGTGCTCGGAGCCCTGCTGCTGGCCACCGCCTCCACCTGCCTGGTCCTGCTGACCAGTTGGGGCGGCACCGAGTACGAGTGGGGCGACCGCGTCATCATCGGGCTCGGGGCGGGCGCCCTCGTCTCGGCGCTCCTCTTCCTCGTCGCCGAGCGGTTCGCCGCCGAACCCCTCATCCCACTGCGGCTCTTCCGCGACTCCGTGTTCAACATCAGCGGGCTGGTCGGCATGGTCGTCGGCGTCGCGCTGTTCGGTGCGGCGAGCTATCTGCCGACGTTCCTCCAGATGGTCGACGGGGCGTCGGCGACGGAGTCGGGCCTGCTGATGCTGCCCATGATGGGCGGAGTGGTCGTCGCCTCCATCGTCTCCGGACAACTCATCAGTCACACGGGCCGCTACAAGCTGTACCCGATCCTCGGGGGCGCGCTCTCGACGGCGGGCATGTACCTGCTCTCCCGCCTCGAAGTCGACACCCCACGCCTCGAATACAGCGTCTACATGGCCGTGTTGGGCGCGGGCATCGGCCTGATCATGCCGGTCCTCGTGCTGGCCGTGCAGAACTCCGTACGCGCCTCGGACCTCGGCACCGCCACCAGCGCCAACAACTACTTCCGGCAGATCGGCGGCAGCGTCGGCGCCGCGATCTTCGGCACGCTCTTCGCGGACCGGCTCACCGACAGCCTCGCCGAGCGGGTCCCCGCGGGCGGGGACGTGCCCGACGCCGAGTCCATCACCCCGCAGCTCGTGCACGCGCTGCCCGCGGCGCTGCGCACCCCGTACATCGAGGCGTACGCCGACGCGATGCCGCGCATCTTCCTCTACCTGGTGCCGGTCCTCGTCCTGGGCCTGCTCCTCGCCTTCTTCCTCAAGGAGACCCCCCTCTTGTCCAGTTCCGCCGGATCCGTCGGCTCCGAGACCCACGTCATCCCCTCGCAGGAGCGCACCACCGCACACGCCGCCGGGGTCCCGGTCTGCGGGACCGTACGGCACTCCGACGGCACGCCCGTGCCGCGCGCCGCGCTCACCCTCATCGACGTGGGCGGCTCCCAGATCGGCCGCGGGGCGAGCGGCGACGACGGCCGCTACGCGCTCGCCACGCCCGGCACGGGTTCGTACGTCCTGATCGCGGCGGCGGGCGGCCACCAGCCGCAGGCCGTGACGGTCACGGTGGGCGAGCGGCCGGTGGACCTCGACGTGGTCCTCGGCGGCGCCGGGCGCCTCGCGGGATCCGTGGTCACCGCGGACGGAACCCCCGTACGCGAGGCGATCGTCACGCTGACGAACGTGCAGGGCGAGGTGGTCGCCACCACCCGCAGCGGTCGCGAAGGCTCCTACGTCATCACGGAGTTGGTGGCCGGCGAGTACACCCTCGCCGCCAGCGCCCCGGCGTTCCGCCCCGCCGCGCTGCCCGTGACCGTCATGGCCTCCCGCGAGACCCGGCAGGACGTGGAGCTCGCCGGAGGGGCGATGCTGCGGGGGACCGTGCGGGCCGGGGGCGGGCGGCCGGTCGAGGACGCGCGGGTGACGCTGCTGGACGTGGCGGGGAACGTGGTCGACACGCTGACGACCGGGGCGGACGGCACGTTCCGCTTCATCGACCTGGCGTCGGGCGAGTACACGGTCATCGCGGCGGGCTACCCACCGGTGGCCACGGTCCTCCAGGTAGCCGGCGGCGGCCGCACAGACCGCGACCTCCAACTCGGCCACGAGGACTGATACCCGTACCGGGGGCAAGACCAAGCCCCGCCGGCGATTGAGGCGCGGGGGCCGGGGCGGAGCCCCGAGGTGTGGGGCGGTCCACCGCGGCACCGTCAAGACCCGCACCCCAATTCCCGGCAAGAAACCCCCAGTCAACCGGCGGAGCCGTACCGTGGAAAGAGGCGGCGCGCACCCCCGGCGCGCCGGAGGGAAGGAACGCGCCGATGCACGGCACCGATCAAGCCCCGCAGGGCCGCGTCCCCCTTGCCGTGGTGATCGTCGACCACGCGTCCCGCGTCTCCCACTGGAGCAGCGGAGCCCGCCGCCTCTTCGGCCCGTCCAGGGACGACGCGGTGGGCCGCCCCGCCACCGACCTGCTGCCCGTGTCCGGCGCGCTCCCACAAGAGGCCCCCGCACCGCACGACTTGGAGGATTCGCTCGGCGGACAGCTGTCCTACCCGGCCGCCGGCCGGGCCCGCCTCGACACCAGCGCCGAGCCCCACGACCGCATCGACGTCCTGTGGTGGGCGTACCCGCTGGTGGGCCCTGGCCCCGAGCGGCTGCTGGTGCTCGCCGTGGACGCCCGCAGGCTGGCCGCCGAAGGAGGACCCGAGGTCGAGCGGATAGCTCCCGGGTTCGCGCTGCACACGGACTTCCCGGCGGCCGACGAACTCGCCCGCAAACTGCCGGAGATCCTGCCGAGCATGAGCGTCGCCGAGAGCGCCCGGATCGTCTCGCAGGTGCTCGAACTCGGCTACCCGGTCCTGGAGTTCAGCCAGCACGACCGGGTCCCCGTCACGGCGGACTGGGGCGTGTCCCGGCGCACCGAGCGCAAGGCACGCCGCGCGGAGGCCGCGCGCGCCACGGCGGCCGGGGTGCCGTCCCCGCGCGCGCCCCTCGACGACGCCGACACCGCGGAGGACCTCGAGTACGCGGCCGTGCGCGACCGCCTCGAATTCCTCAACGAGGTGAGCGGCCGCATCGGTTCGTCCCTCGACCTGTCCCGCACGATCGTCGAGGTCAGCCGCGCGGTCGTACCGCGGTTCACCGATGTGGCAGGCACGTATCTGCGCGAGCAGGTCGTCGCGGGGGAGGGCTTCCCCGAGGGGGCGCCCGACGCCACCACGATGTGGCACCGCGTCGCCCTGGAGCACACCGACGAACCGGGCCGCTGGGACGATGTCGTACCGGTCGGCGAGTCCATGCCGTTCCCGGTGCACACGCCGTTCTTCCAGTGCATGACCAGCGGCGAACCGGTCCTCGTGCCGTACATCTCGGAGGAGATGGGCAACGCGATCGCGGCGCAGTTCGAGAAGCGGGACATCCGGCCGCTGATCAACCACCGGTCGATGCTGGTCGTGCCGCTCAAGGCGCGCAACGTCGTGCTCGGCTTCATGATCCTGCTGCGCCACCAGGAGCGGCCCGTCTTCAACGACATGGACCGCGCGACCGGCGCCGAACTCGCCGCGCGCGCCGGCCTCGTACTCGACAACGCGCGCATGTACACGTACCAGGAGGCCGTCGCCGAGACGCTGCAGGACAGCATGCTGCCGCAGATCGAGCCGCACATGCCGGGCTGCGACATCGCCACCCGCTATCTGCCGGGCACGCTGCTCGGGCGGGTCGGCGGCGACTGGTTCGACTCCATCAAGCTGCCGGGCGCGCGCACCGCGCTCGTCGTCGGGGACGTGATGGGACACGGGCTCAACTCGGCGGCGATGATGGGCCAGTTGCGGACCGCCGTGCAGACCATGGCGGCGCTCGACCTGCCCCCGGCCCAGCTCCTGCGCAATCTCGACGACCTGGCGCAGCGCCTCGGCGACAACTACCTCGCCACCTGCCTGTACGCCGTGTACGACCCCATCGAGGGGGAGCTGCACCTCGCCAACGCCGGGCACATCCCGCCGGTCGTCGTGCACGCCGCCGACGGCAGCAGTGAACTGCTCGAACTGCCCACGGGCGCCCCGATCGGCGTCGGCGGCGTGCCCTTCGAGTCCGTACGCGTCCCGGTCGCGCCCGGCGACCGCCTCGTGATGTGCACGGACGGACTGGTCGAGGTGCGCGGCGAGGACATCGGCGTGGGGCTCGCGACGCTCTGCGAGTCCGCCGCCCACCCGGCCGCCTCCATGGACGACGCCTGCGACACCATCATCCGCTCGCTGGCCACGCGCGGCGGGCGCAAGGACGACGTGGCGCTGCTGCTCGCGCGGCTCAACGGCTTCGCACACGACGACGTCGCCCACTGGCGGTTCGAGCCGGAGGGCGCCGAGGTGCCACGCGCGCGTGCCCTCGTGCGCGATCAGCTCGCGCGGTGGGGCCTCGCGGGGATCTCGGACTCCGCCGAGACGATCGTGAGCGAACTCGTCACCAATGCCGTGCGCCATGCGGGCGGCGGGCCCTTCCAGCTGCGCCTCGTGCGCTCCGGGACGCTGCTGTGCGAGGTCGAGGACACCGAGCACGCGCTGCCGACGCTGCTCAACGCAGGGCCCGGGGACGAGTTCGGGCGTGGCCTGCGGGTGGTGGCGCGGCTCTCGCGCGCGTGGGGCACGAGCCGCACCGCGACCGGCAAGACGGTGTGGTTCGAACTCTCCGCGTCGTCCCGGTGAAGGTGCGTCCGGCGCGCTTGTGGGGCTCGCCCGGGAGCGGTAGACCGATCTGACACCGCGGCCGCCGTACCCCCGGGGAGGGTTCCATGAGCGTGAGCGAGCGCTACAGGGAAGCGTGGGAAAGCTTCTGGGAGGATGCCTCGTCCGAGCCGGGAGGTGTCTTCTGGGACTCCGATCCGGCCCTCACGGCGGGGCTCCACCTCGCCCTGTTCGAGCCGGAGTTGGTGGCGCCGGATCTGCCCATGGTGGACCTCGGCTGCGGGAACGGCACGCAGACCCGCTTCCTCGCCGACCGCTACCCGAGAGTCGTCGGCGCCGATCTGTCGGCCGCCGCCCTCGGCCGGGCGCGCGAGTCCGACCCTGCGGGCCAGGCCGACTACCGGGAGCTGGACGCCACCGACAAGGCCCACATGGGTTCCCTGCACGCCGAGCTGGGCGACGTGAACGTCTACATGCGCGGGGTGCTGCACCAGTGCGAGCCCGACGACCGGCAACTGCTCGTCGACGCGATCGCGGCGCTCGTCGGCGAGCGCGGCCGGGGCTTCGTCGTCGAGCTGTCGGAGCGGGCGAAGCCGGTCCTGGAGGAGCTCGCGGCGGGGCCCGCCGGACCGCCGCCCAAGCTGGGCGAGGTGTTCGCGCACGACATCGCGCCGGGCGAGGTCTCGGACGACATGGTGCACGTGTACCTGGCGGCGGCGGGGCTCTCGGTGCTCGCCGCGGGGGAGCTGCCGTTGGTGACGACGGAATGCGCGGCCGACGGCGGTCGGATCGAGCTTCCGGCGAGCTGGCTCGTAGTGGGGCGGACGGTGTGAGTCCGGTCGCCGTCGCAACGCGCTGACGAGCGAGAACTCCTCCCAACGGGTGTGAAATTGGTCTATGCCACTGGGAGTTATCCACAGGTCTGGTGCGGCCTGCCCCGATCCGCGTACCGTGCTGGCCATGAAGATCCTCATCAGCGCCGACATGGAGGGGGCCACGGGCGTCACCTGGCCCGCGGACGTCCTGCCCGGCACACCGCAGTGGGAGCGCTGCCGTTCCATGTTCACCTCGGACGTGAACGCGGCGGCGCTCGGTTTCTTCGACGGCGGCGCCGACGAGGTGCTCATCAACGAGGCGCACTGGACGATGCGCAATCTGCTGCTCGAACAGCTCGACGAGCGGGTGGAGATGCTCACCGGGCGCCACAAGTCGCTGTCCATGGTGGAGGGCGTCCAGCACGGCGACGTCGACGGCATCGCGTTCATCGGCTACCACGCGGGCGCCGGCATGGAGGGCGTGCTCGCGCACACCTACCTGGCGAACCAGATCACGGGCGTCTGGGTCAACGACGTACGGGCGAGCGAAGGCCTGCTGAACGCGCACGTGGTGGCCGAGTACGGGGTGCCCGTCGTCCTCGTGACCGGCGACGACCACGCGTGCGACGACGCGCTCGGATACGCGCCGGAGGCCCGCAAGGTCGCCGTCAAGGACCACGTCTCCCGGTACGCGGCCGTCTGCCGCACCCCCGCGCGGACCGCCGCCGACATCCGGGCCGCCGCCAAGGACGCCGCGTCGATCGCGGTGCGCCACGCGCCGGCGCAGGCAGGACCGTTCACGATCGAGGTCGAGTTCGACGCCGAGCACCTCGCCATGGCCTCGACCGTGGTGCCGGGCGTGGCGCGGACCGGCGAGCGCAGGATCGCGTACACCCACGAGACCATGTACGAGGGCATCCGCACCTTCAAGGCGGTCACCACGATCGCCTCGGCCGCGGTGGAGGAACAGTATGGCTGAGCAGATCACGGGGACCGTCGACCAGCAGGCGCTCGACGAGGTCGTCGCGTTCACCTCCGAGCTGATCCGCATCGACACCACGAACCGCGGCGGGGGCGACTGCAAGGAGCGGCCCGCCGCCGAGTACGCGGCCGAGAAGCTGTCCGAGGCGGGCCTGAAGCCGACGATCCTGGAGCGCACGGCGGGCCGCGGCAATGTCGTCGCCCGCATCGAGGGCACCGACCCCACGGCCGACGCCCTCCTCGTCCACGGCCACCTGGACGTCGTCCCCGCCGAGGCGGCCGACTGGAGCGTCGACCCGTTCTCCGGCGAGGTGCGCGACGGCGTCGTGTGGGGCCGCGGCGCCGTCGACATGAAGAACATGGACGCGATGATCCTCGCGACCGTGCGCGAGTGGGCGCGCGTCGGGTTCCGGCCGCGGCGCGACATCGTCATCGCCTTCACCGCCGACGAGGAGGCCAGCGCCGAGGACGGTTCGGGCTTCCTCGCCGACCAGCACCCCGAGCTCTTCGAGGGCTGCACCGAGGGCATCAGCGAGTCCGGCGCCTTCACCTTCCACGACGGCAGCGGCAAGCAGCTCTACCCGATCGCGGCGGGCGAGCGCGGCACCGGCTGGCTGAAGCTCACCGCGCGCGGAAGGGCGGGCCACGGCTCCAAGGTCAACAAGGCCAACGCGGTGGGCCGGATCGCCGCCGCCGTCGCCCGTATCGACGAGCACGAGTGGCCGGTGCGGCTCACACCGACGGTGCGCTCCGCGCTGACCGAGATGGCCGCGCTGTACGGCATCCGGGCCGACGTGGACGCGCCGGACTTCGACGTGGACGAGTTGCTCGCGGCGCTCGGCCCGGCCGCCGACCTCGTCGCACCGACGGTCCGCAACAGCGCCAACCCGACCATGCTGTCCGCCGGCTACAAGATCAACGTGATTCCGGGGGAGGCCACCGCATTCGTCGACGGGCGCTATCTGCCGGGCGGCGAGGACGAGTTCAAGACCACCCTCGACCGGCTCACCGGGCCCGACGTCGACTGGGAGTACCACCACCGCGAGGTCGCCCTCCAGGCCCCGGTCGACTCGCCGACGTACCGGAGCATGCGCGCGGCCGTCGAGGAGTTCGCGCCCGAGGGGCACGTCGTCCCGTACTGCATGTCGGGCGGCACGGACGCCAAGCAGTTCTCCCGGCTCGGCATCACCGGCTACGGCTTCGCCCCGCTCAAGCTGCCCGAGGGCTTCGACTACCAGGCCCTGTTCCACGGCGTCGACGAGCGGGTCCCCGTCGAGGCACTGCACTTCGGGGTGCGGGTGCTCGACAGATTCCTGCGCACCGTCTGAGCGGGCGGCGCACTGCCCGCCGGGCCGGCCGCACGACCCCCGCGAAAGAGCATTCGAGGAACCACCCGCAGGACACGGACTAGGAAAAGATGGCGGACGCGAAGAACATGGGGGAGACAGGACACATGCGGGGCGGGGACGAGATGCACACGCGAGAGTACGGATCCTGGCCGTCGCCCATCGACGCCGAGCTGGCCGCGGCGCGCGACGGGCAGCCCGAGTACGTCGGGTTCGTCGGCGCCGAGGCCTGGTGGACCGAGCCGCGACCCACCGAAGGGGGCCGCCGCGCGCTGGTGCGCCGCCTGCCCGACGGCACGGAACGCTCGGTGCTGCCCGCGCCGTGGAACGTCCGCAGCCGCGTCATCGAGTACGGCGGCCGCCCCTGGGACGGGGCCGAGCGCTCCGAAGGCCCCCTCGTGGTGTTCGTGAACTTCGCCGACCAGCGCCTCTACGCCTACGAGCCCGACGTGCCCGGCGCCGAGCCGCGCCCGCTCACCCCCGTCTCCGCCGTCGGCGGCGGACTGCGCTGGGCCGACCCGCAGCTGCACGTCGAGCACGGCGAAGTGTGGTGCGTCCTGGAGGAGTTCACCGGCGAAGGCCCCGGTGACCTGCGGCGACTGGTCGCGGCGGTACCGCTCGACGGTTCGGCGGCCGAGGACCGGGCCGCGGTGCGCGAACTCACCGACGACACCCACCGGTTCGTCACGACCGCCCGGCTCTCGCCCGACGGGCGGCGCGCCGCGTGGATCGCCTGGGACCACCCGCGCATGCCGTGGGACGGCACGGAACTGCTGCTCGCGGAGGTCGCGGGCGACGGAACGTTCGGACCGGCGCAGCCGGTGGCGGGTGGCCCCGAGGAGTCCGTCTGCCAGGTCGAGTGGGCGCCCGACGGCGGGCTGCTGTTCTCCAGCGACCGCAGCGGCTGGTGGAACCTCTACCGGCTCGACGTGCGCGGCGGCTGGGAAGTCCCGCCCCGGCAGGACCAGCCCCCCAGAGGGGCCGACGTCCGCGGCGCCGCCGCGCTGTCCGTGCCCACCACCCCGCAGGGCGCTTTCGCCCGGCCGACCCTCGCCGCCGCCCGGCCGCTGTGCGCCCGCGACGAGGAGTTCGGCGGTCCGATGTGGAAGCTCGGCCTGAGCTGGTTCAAGCCGCTGGACGCCGGTCTCATCGCCGTCGTGCACGGCGTCGGCGCCACCGCCCTCGGCGTCCTCGATCCGGAGACCGGCGAGGTCGTCGACACGGCCGGGCCCTGGACGGCCTGGTCCTCGACGCTCGCCGTGCACGGCAGCCGCGTCGTCGGCGTCGCCGCGAGCCCGCGCACCGCGCCCGAGGTCGTCGAGCTCGACACCTGCACCGGGCACACGCGCGTGATCGGCGCCGCGCACGACGACCCGGTGGACGCCGCGTACTACCCCGAACCCCAGATCCGCACCTTCGAAGGACCCGACGGCCGGGACATCCACGCCCACATCTACCCGCCGCACAGCCCCACCCACACGGCCGTCGACGGCGAACTCCCGCCGTACGTCGTCTGGGCGCACGGCGGCCCCACCGGGCACGCGCCCCTCGTACTCGACCTGGAGATCGCCTACTTCACCTCGCGCGGCATCGGCGTCGCGGAGGTCAACTACGGCGGCTCCACCGGATACGGGCGCGAGTACCGCAACCGGCTGCGCGAGCAGTGGGGCGTGGTCGACGTCGAGGACTGCGCCGCCGTCGCGCTCGCCCTCGCCGAGGAGGGCACCGCCGACGGCGAGCGGCTCGCCGTGCGCGGCGGCAGCGCCGGAGGCTGGACCAGCGCGGCCTCCCTGACCAGCACGGACGTCTACGCCTGCGGGACGATCATCTATCCCATCCTCGACCTCACCGGCTGGGCGGAGGGCGAGACCCACGACTTCGAGTCCCAGTACCTGGAGTCGCTCGTCGGCCCGCTCGCCGAGGTGCCCGCGCGCTACGCGGAGCGCTCGCCGGCCGAGCACGCCGACGGACTCACGGCCCCGTTCCTGCTGCTCCAGGGCCTCGACGACGTGATCTGCCCGCCCGTGCAGTGCGAGCGGTTCCTGGAGCGGGTGGAGGGCGAGGGGCGGCGGGTGCCGCACGCGTACATCGCCTTCGAGGGGGAGGGGCACGGCTTCCGCCGGGCGGACACGATGATCCGCGCCCTGGAGGCGGAGCTCTCCCTGTACGCCCAGGTGTTCGGCCTCCAGACGAGCGGCATCCCCACGCTGGAACTGACCAAGTGAAGCCCCTGCTGCGCCCGGAGCGGCTGGCTCCGGGCGCGCGGGTCGCCGTCGTGGCGCCCAGCGGGCCCGTCCCGGAGGACGCGCTCCAGACCGGTCTGGACATCCTGCGCGGCTGGGACCTGGAGCCGGTCGTCGCGCCCCACGTCCTCGACGTGCACCGGGAGTTCGACTACCTGGCGGGCGCGGACGCCGACCGGGCCGCCGACCTCCAGCGGGCCTGGTGCGATCCGGACGTGGACGCCGTCCTCTGCGCCCGTGGCGGCTACGGCGCGCAGCGCATGGTCGACCTGCTCGACTGGGCGGAGATGCGGGCCGCCCGGCCCAAGGTCTTCGTCGGCTACAGCGACATCACCGCGCTGCACGAGGCGTTCGCGGTGCGGCTCGGTGTGAGCACGCTGCACGGGCCGATGGTCGCCACGGCCGACTTCCGCAAGAATCCGCGGGCCCAGGAGCACCTGCGGGCGACGCTCTTCGAGCCCGGGACGGTCCGGGTGATCTCCGCCGTCGAAGGCGGCGGTGGCGCCCTGGTGCCCGGCACCGCGCGCGGTGTCACGCTCGGCGGCTGCCTGTCGCTGCTCGCGGCGGACCAGGGCACGGTGGGGGCGCGGGGGTCGGCGCGGGGCGGGTTGCTGTGCCTGGAGGACGTGGGCGAGGAGGCGTACCGCGTCGACCGCTACCTGACGCAACTCCTGCGCGGCGGCTGGCTCGACGGTGTCTCCGGGATCCTCCTCGGTTCCTGGAAGGACTGCGACCCGCTGCGCGACCTGCTCACGGACCGCCTGGGCGGTCTCGGCGTCCCGGTGACGGACGACTTCGGCTTCGGCCACTGCGAGGGCTCCTTGACGGTGCCCCTCGGGATACCGGGCGAACTCGACGCGGAGGCGGGCACGTTGACCCTGGCCGTCCCGGCACTGACCTGAACGGTGGCCGGGGCGATTCAAGCCCCTGCGGCGATTGAGCAGCGGGGTCCGGGGCGGAGCCCCGAGGCGTAGGGGGGATGCGTCCACGATGATCATGCGCTTCACGAAACCTCCGCCCAAACGGGGAGATTCACCCGGCAGGGTCATTGCTCCCTGATGACACGTGCCACACGATGGCTCCGCGCTCACCGTTACCCATCGGTAAGCACCCGCGCATCGTGGAGGTCGCCGTGCTCAGATCCCGCATCCCGCTCGTCGCCGCCCTGGCCGCCGTCGCCGCGGCCACCCTGTCCGCCCCCGCCCGGGCGGCGGACACCGCCCCCGACCCCGTCACGGTCACCCCCCTCAAGTTCACCGTCGACACCGGCGGCCGCACCTGCACCGTGGACGCCGACCTCTACCACCCCGCGGGCGTGGACGCCGCGCACCCCGCCCCCGCCGTCCTGACCACGAACGGCTTCGGCGGCAGCAAGGCGGACGGCTCCACCGACGCGAGCGCCAAGGCCTTCGCGCAGCGCGGCTATGTCTCGCTCGCCTACTCGGGCCTCGGCTTCGGCAAGTCCGGCTGCCTGATCTCGCTCGACGACCCGCGCATCGACGGCAAGGCCGCCTCCGCCCTCGTCGACTTCCTCGCCGGCACCCGCGCCGCCGACGACGGCACGAAGATCGACTACGTCACCGCCGACAAGAAGGGCGACCCGCGCGTCGGCATGATCGGCGGCTCGTACGGCGGCGCCATCCAGCTGGCCACGGCCGCCGTCGACCGCCGCGTCGACGCGCTCGTCCCGCTGATCACCTGGAACGACCTCGCGTACTCCCTCGACCCGCAGAACGCGCGGGGCCCCGAGGCAGCCGACGTCCCCGGTGCCTTCAAATGGCAGTGGACGAACGGGTTCTACCTCATGGGCGAGGGCCAGCCGCTGCTCTCCCCGTCCCTCGACCCGTCACGGATCAACAAGCTCGGCTGTCTGCACTTCGTCGACGACGCCTGCGACACCATCCGTACGCTCAACTCCGGCAGCTACCCGGCCGCCGACACCCAGCGGCTGCTCTCCTACGCCCGCAGCGTGTCCCCGGTCTCGTACGTGAAGCAGGTGAAGACGCCGACGCTGCTCATCCAGGGGCAGGCCGACTCGCTGTTCAACCTGAACGAGGCCAGGGCGACGTACGACAGCCTCACGGCGCAGGGCACGCCCGCCAAGATGATCTGGCAGTCCTGGGGCCACAGCGGCGGCCTCACCGACCCGGCCGCCGGTGAACTCAACCTCTCCGAGGGGAACCTGGAGACGAGCTACGTCGGGCGCCGGGTGCTCTCCTGGTTCGACCGGTATCTGCACAAGAAGGACGGCGTCGACACCGGGCCCGCGTTCGCCTACTACCGCGACTGGATCGCCGACCCGAACGGGACGTACGCGACCGGGCCGGGCGTACCCGCCCTGAACCGCACGCTGTACCTGTCCGGCGACGGAAAGCTCGTCGACAACCGCAAGAAGGTGGCGCGCGGCAGCCGCGAGTACCGCAACTGGCTCGTCCCCACCAGCCACTCCGAGTCCTCGCTCGCGGGCCTCATCGGCCTGTCCGACCCCGCCCCGTACGACACCAAGGGCACATACCTCGACTGGACCACCGATCCGCTGACCTCCGCCACCGATGTCGTGGGCGCCCCGCAGGCGACGCTCAAGGTGATCTCGCCGAAGGCGGAGCGCACGCAGAACTCCGGCAACGCGGCCGACAAGCTGGTGCTCTTCGCGAAGCTGTACGACGTCGCGCCCGACGGCTCGAAGACGCTGGTGCACCGGCTCGTCGCCCCCGTCCGCGTGCCCGACGTCACCCGCCCCTTCACCGTCTCCCTGCCCGGCATCGTGCACCGCTACGAGAAGGGGCACCGGATCCGCTTCGTGATCGCCGCGAGCGACGACGCGTACGGCGGCAACAAGGGCGTCAAGCCGGTGACCGTCACCAGCGCCCCCGACGACACCGGAACGGTGCGGCTGCCCGTCGTGCCGTAGCCGCGCCACCGTGGCCGTCACCCGGACGGGCCCCTGACCTGTGCGTTCGCGCCGCCTTCCCGGACATCCTTGGCAGGGGAGGCGGCGACGGCCTCCGGGGGATCGACGGGAAGGGTCCATCGATGAGCCCCAAGGACAGTGCGAGCTCGAAGAGCGGCGGCGGCACGTTCACGCCGGCCAGGATCGGCGTCCTGGTCCTGGCCGTGCTCGGCCTGGTCTTCATCTTCGAGAACACCCGGCACGTGAAGATCCGGCTGCTGATCCCCGAGGTCACCGTGCCGCTGTACCTGGCGCTGCTGATCACGGCGGTCATCGGCGCGGTCTGCGGCGGCTACTTCGTGAACCGCAGACGCAGATGAGCCGCGGGCACCTTCCATGAAGGCCCGAAGGCCGACCTGAGCCGGCCCGACGGCCGACCTAAGCTGGCCCGATGGCCGACTCCCTTGCCCCGGGCTTTCTCGCCACGAGCGCCCGCGTGGGCATCCGCCCCTACTCCCTCGACGAGGCCGACGTCGCCGAGTTCACGGCACGCGCGCGTGAGAGCGCCGCACTGCACCGGCCCTGGCTGTTCCCGCCGACCGGCGCGACGGCCTACGCCGAGTACGCGGGCCGGCTCATCGCGGACCCGACCCGGCACGGGTTCCTGGTGCACGAGCGGGACGGCGCGGCGGGCGGCGCCTCGGAAGGTTCCCTCGCCGGGTTCATCAACATCAACAACGTGGTGCTCGGCGCCTTCCGCTGCGGCGCCCTCGGGTACGGGGCTTTCGCGCATGCCGCAGGGCGCGGACTGATGTCCGAGGGGCTCGACCTCGTCGTCCGACAGGCGTTCGGCCCGCTCGGACTGCACCGCCTGGAGATCAATGTGCAGCCGGGCAACACGGCGTCGATCGCGCTCGCCCGCCGGGCCGGATTCCGCCTGGAGGGACTGTCCCCGGACTTCCTCTTCATCGACGGCGCCTGGCGCGACCACGAGCGCTGGGCGCTCACGGCCGAGATGACGCCACGGGCTAGCGGCGCGACTTCCGGTTGATCTTCATGGTGTCCATGTCGGTGACGGTCGAGCGCAGCTCACCGTGCCCGTACCCGCGCTCCGCCAGATACGCCTGCGCCTTCTCCTCGGCGAGCGCCCCCGCCATCTCGTCGCCGTCGTCCGGGTCGGACTCGACGACATAGCGCATGGAGAAGTGCTTGAGCGTGCGGTCGTAGGCGAGGGAGCCCTCCGGGCCGAACTTCATGCCCGCGATGCCCTCGTGCTCGGCGACCTCGGCGAGCAGCCGCTCCCGCGCCGCGTCGGTGAGGTCCTCGAAGGTGGCGCGGACGATGACTCGGTAGGTGTGGCTCTCGGCCATGGTGGTGCGTTCCCCTCGGGCGTACGTGCTGCCTGCCTGTTGGTCGCGGCGGTGCGCTGAAAGCGCCAGCGTACGTCGTCGGCGGCGGCGTCTTTGCGCAATTCTGACCGGAGGCCACCCTGTTCAGCTTCCGGATGACCATGTTCCATGGGCGTCGGGGGCGGGTCGCGTCCCCTGGTGACGGGAGGCGCACGTGACCGAGATCCGCCGTTCGGTACTGACCCTGCCGGGCGTGGCCCCGGGCCCGGACAATCCGCTGCCGCCGCTGCGGCCCCTCGACGAGGCGCACGTGGTCGACGAGCGGACCAAGGAGGACATGCCGCTCGACATGGCGCGGCAGGTCGGCTACCGGCCGCTGCGCAGTGTGCTGCCCGAGCGGATCCGCGACGGGTACGGGCGCGAGCGCGCCCCGGTCGACCTCGACACGATCGTCATCGAGAACGACCGGCTGCGGGCGACGGTGCTCCCCGGCCTCGGCGGTCGCGTCGCATCCCTCTTCCACAAGCCGACCGGACGCGAACTCCTGTACCGCAATCCCGTGTTCCAGCCCGCCGATTTCGCGCTCAACGGCGCCTGGTTCTCCGGCGGCATCGAGTGGAACATCGGGGCCACCGGCCACACCGCCCTGTCCTGCGCACCCCTGCACGCCGCGCGCGTGCCCGCCCCCGACGGCGGCGACATGCTGCGCCTGTGGGAGTGGGAACGCCTGCGGGATCTGCCGTTCCAGGTCGACCTGTGGCTCCCGGACGGCTCCGACTTCCTGTACGTCGGCGTACGCGTCCGCAATCCGCACGAGAAGCCGGCGCCCGCCTACTGGTGGTCCAACATCGCGGTTCCCGAGGAGCGCCGCGTGCTCGCGCCCGCCGACGAGGCCTGGTACTTCGCCTACGAGCGGACGCTGACCCGGGTCCCCGTGCCGGAGCACGAGGGAATCGACCGCACGTATCCGCTCAACAGCACCTTCCCCGCCGACTACTTCTACGAGGTCGAGGACGGGCGGCGCCGCTGGATCGCCGCGCTCGACGACGCCGGGCACGGGCTGGTCCAGACGTCGACCGATCTGCTGCGCGGCCGGAAGCTGTTCGTGTGGGGCAGCGGGACGGGCGGGCGGCGCTGGCAGGAGTGGCTGACCGAGCCCGGCACCGGCGGCTACTGCGAGATCCAGGCCGGGCTCGCGCGCACCCAGCTGGAACACGTACGCCTGGAGCCGGAGGGCGAGTTCAGCTGGCTGGAGGCGTACGGGCCGCTGTCGGCGGACGCCGAAACCGTGCACGCGAGCGGGAGTTGGGGGCGTGCGGTCGGTGAGGTGGAGCGGCGCCTTGAGAGCGCCCTGCCGCGCGCCGACGTCGACGCGGCGTACGAGGCGTGGCGGGCCTGCGCGGATGTGGAGCCGGGGGAGCGGCTCGCGACCGGGTCCGGCTGGGGTGCGCTCGAAGTGCTGCGCACGGGATGGAAGTTGGCGGGCACGCCGTTCGACGAGTCGACGCTCGGTGAGGCGCAGGCGCCGTGGCGCGCGCTCCTGGAGACGGGGGCCTTCCCGGAGCAGCGCCGGGTCGGCCCGCCCGGGCCCTCACTGGTCTCCCCGCCGTGGCGGGACATGCTGGAGACGGCGCCGGCCCGGCCCTTGTCCGAGTACCACCTGGGCATCGCCCAGTGGCACGCGGGCGACCGCGCACAGGCCGTACGGAGCTGGGAGCGCGGCCTCGAACTCGCGCCGTCGCTCTGGCCGTTCCTGCGCTGCCTCGCCGTGGCCGACGCGGCGGACGGCAACATGGAGCGGGCCGCGGACCGCTGCGTCGACGCCTTCGACGACCTGTGCGCGGAGCGGCGGGACGAGGGCGAGGCGTGGCGGGCGGCGAGCGCGGCGCTCGGGCGGGAGGCGATGGCGACGCTTCTCGCGGCGGGTCGCGTGGCGGCGGCGCGCACGGTGTGGAACCGGCTGCATCCGGAAACGCGCGAGCGCGGACGGTTCCGCCTGATAGAAGCGGAACTGCTCTGCGCAGAGGGCGAGTTGGCGGCGGCACGCGCCATCTTCGACGCCGGATTCGAGGTGGCGGACCTGCGCGAGGGCGCCGAAACGATCGGCGAGGTGTGGACGAAGGCAGCCGGCCAAGGGGTCCCCCTGCCGGACCGCTACGAATTCCGGATGCGCCCGGAGCCGTCGTAACACTTGCGCGGCACCGGGGGCCGCCTTGCCCACCCTGCCGCCCAAGGCGGCAGATTGCCCAAGGCGAGACGGCATCGGCCGGTGCCGGTAAATCAAGCCCCTGCGGCGATTGAGCAGCGGGGGCCGGGGCGGAGCCCCGATCTTTTCCAGCCCCGCCGGCGATTGAGGCGCGGGGTCCGGGGCGGAGCCCCGTGGCGTGGGGGCGGGGGCCGCCACGCCACGGGACGGGTTACACCAGTTCCCCGTTGCGGGCCACCACGTGGCCACCGTGCACCACCATGTCCCGCTGCGGCATGTCCACCACGACCTGCGGCACGCACTCGCCCCGCAGCAGCACGAAGTCCGCCGGGCTGCCCGCCTTGAAGTCCACACGCGGCAGACCCATGACGTCCGCCCCACCGTGTGCCCCCGCCGTGTAGCACGCGGTCAGCTCGTCGTCGAGGCGGATGTCGGTGACCCAGCCGAGGAGGTGCGCCCGGTGCAGCATGTCCGCGTTGCCGAACGGGCTCCACGAGTCGCGCACCCCGTCCGAGCCGAGCCCGACCCGCACCCCGCGCTCCTTCAGCTTGGCGATCGGCAGCACCAGGTCCGCGCTCGGCGCGACGGTCGTCAGGGCGATGTCCTGATCCGCCAAGTCGGCTGCCATCGCGTCGAGTTCGGCATCCTTCAGGTACGGAATGCAGAAAACGTGGCTCACCGTCACCTTGCCGCGCAGCGACAGCGCCTTGGTGCGCTCGATGATGCCGCGCAGCACCTTCGTGCCCTTCTCGTCACGGTCGTGGAGGTGGATGTCGACACCGACGCCGTACCGGTCCGCGAGGTCGAAGACGAGGTCGAGCTGTTCGTCCATGCCCTGGTCGAAGCTGATCGGGTCGATGCCCCCGATCATGTCGACGAGGCCGCCGCGCGCCGCGTCCCGCAGCAGCTCCGCGGTGCCGGGCTTGCGCACCACACCGTGCTGCGGGAACGCCACGATCTGCACGTCGAGCGCGTCCGCGAGCCGGTCCCGCGCCTGCGCGATCCCCTCGACCCCGGCGAGACCGTAGGCGGGCGCCACGTCGGCGTGCGCGCGCATCGCCCGGGTGCCGCGGGTCACGGCGTGCGACATCAGGCCGTACGCCCGCTCGCCGACCGGGCGCTTCTGCGTACGGAACAC
This sequence comes from Streptomyces sp. EDA2-14, assembly GCF_054963755.1. Taxonomy (NCBI): domain Bacteria; kingdom Bacillati; phylum Actinomycetota; class Actinomycetes; order Kitasatosporales; family Streptomycetaceae; genus Streptomyces; species Streptomyces sp. EDA2-14. The sequence continues at coordinate 105,540 of NZ_JBUEGE010000003.1, read as the reverse complement.
CTCGACGTCCTGGTCGCAGTAGTCGGCGATGCCGTCCGCCGGCTTGCGCGAGATCCAGTCGCTGCCCCACGTCGTCTTGTCGGGGTGGATGTGCGCGTCCACCAGCGACGGGAGGGCGATCCGGCCGCCACCGTCGACGATCTTCGCGTTGGCGGGCGCGGGCTTGTCGCTGAACTTCCCGTCGACCACGGTCAGGTCCACGGACTCGCGGGTGCCGAACGGGCGGACGTCGCGGAACACCACGGCCTTGCCGGGGCGGCGGGCCTGCGCGGCCGGAGCCTGCGCCTGTGCCTGCGTCGCCGTCGCGCCCAGGGTCGCGCCGCCGATCGAGGCCGCACCCGCGAGGACACCGCGCCGGGACAGGGGAGGAGTCATGCCGTTCTCCTTCGTTCGCGTTCGAGGGGGAATCCGAGAGAAAGGTGAAGGGGGGGGCGACGGTCAGATCGCGATGCCCGAACGCACCACGCCCGCAGGCTTCTTGAGCACCGACACATCGGCCAGCGGGTCGCCGTCGACGAGCAGTACGTCGCCCGCGCTGCCCCGGGCGAGGCGGCCGACGGTGCCCTCCAGGCCGAGCAGCTTCGCCGCGCCGGTGGTGGCCGTACGGATCGCGTCGAGCGCGCTGAGGCCCGCCGAGTGCATCAGCTCGACCTCGCCGCCGATCGGGTCGACGGTGCCGCCGGAGGAGTCCGTGCCTGCGGCCAGCGGGACGCCCATCTCGTGCGCGGCGAGCGCCGCCTTCTTCAGCAGCGGCAGATAGGTGCGGCCGCGCTCGTCGAGGACCGGGTCGTCGGAGCCGATCATGCCGGCGATGGCGCCGAGGGTCGGCGTGAAGAACGTGCCGCGGCGGCGCATCTCGGCCAGCGTGCGCTCGCTGACGTACGCGCCGTGCTCCAGGGAGCGGATGCCCGCCCGCACCGCGTCGTCGCAGCCCTTCTCGCTGTAGCTGTGGCAGAGCACGCCCTTGCCGCCGCGCCTGGCCGCCGCGACGATCACGGACAGTTGCTCGCGCGAGTAGACCTGCTCCAGCGGGTCCTGCTCGGCAAGGCCCGCACGCGGGTTGACGCGGGTCTTGATGACGTCGGCGCCGCGCTTGAGGTTCACCTCGACGACGCGGCGCAGCGCCTCGGCGGACTGCACGCCGCCCTTGAGGCGGGCCAGCGGGGTGAGGTCCGGGTCGCCGAGTACGGTGTCGCCGAGGTCGGGCGTGACGAAGATGCCGGCGGCCTTCAGGCGGGGCGCGAGCTCGGGGGCCTGGCGGGCCAACTCCCGTACGGCGATGTCCTGGTAGAAGTTCGTGGAGCCGCTGCGCGCGCTGGTGGCGCCCTTGCGGACCGCGTCGAGGGCCTCGGTCGCGGTGTTGAGGTGGATGTGCGCGTCGACGAGTCCGGGCAGCACCCAGCGGCCGTGCGCGTCGATGCGCCGCACGTCGCCGGGGACCTCCACGCGGCCGCGGGCACCGGCCGCGCGCACGACGCCGTCGCGGATCACGACGACGGCGTCCTCGGTCACCTCGCCGGTGGCCGGGTCGAGCAGGGTGCCGCCGTCGACGACGAGGTCACCGGCGCGGGGCGCGGTGGCCGGGCGGCGGGGTGCGGCGGACGCCGTGGGCGCGCCGGAGCCGAGGGCGGTCGCGGTGCCCGCGAGCACGGCGGACGCGGCGAGGACACCGCGGCGGGTCAGTCGGCTGGACGGGGGCTCGGCGGGCTCGACGCACATGAGGGCTCCAGGCGGGGTTCTACGAGGATGAGCTGGTCCGCCTTTTTGTATACCAACGGGGAGCGTGCGACAAGGGAGCTCAAGCCTATGTGCCTTAATGCCCCGTTTCTGATCCGGCCCGCACGGGGTGGTTCGAGGGGTTACTCGCCCTCGGTATACAAAGTGGAGTCGCCGAACAGGGACCGCAGCGCCACCGTGCGGCTGTCCCTGACGTGCAGCAGCGTGCTCGCCACCGCCAGCTCCTCGTCGCCCGCCGCGATGTGCCGGAAGATGTCCGCGTGCTGGGCCCGCATGTGCGCGGGCTCCTCGCGCAGCCCGAACAGGAGCTGCAACTGCCAGCTCAACTGCTCCATGGTGCGGGCGAGCAGCGGGTTCCCGCCGAGCGCCACGATCTCCTCGTGGAACGCCGTGTGCGCGGCCACCTCCCGCGTGCCCTCGTCCGCCGCGGCGGCCCGCTCGGCCCGGTCCAGGCAGGCGCGCAGTGCGTCCAGCGAGGGCGGGTCCTGCGCCGCGAGCGCCCGCGCCGCGAGCCGCGAGGCCTGCACGGCGAGCGGCTCCCACACCTCGTACAGATGCCGGACGTCGGCCCGCTCCAGGCGGCGCACCCGCACACCGCTGCGCGGCAGCAGTTCGAGCAGGCCCTCCGCGACGAGCGCGCGCAGCGCCTCCCGCACGGGCACCCGCGACATCCGCAGTTCCTCGGCGACCTCCCGCTCCACGAGCCGCGCGCCCATGGGGTAGCGGCGGTCCACGATGCGCCGGCGCACCGCCTCCCGCGCCTGCGCGCTCAGGGACGTGCGCCCCTCGTCCGACCCCGCCGTACTGCCCGTCACGTGCACCGTCCTTCGCCCGTCGTGCCCGGGGCGAGGATACGTGCCGCCCCGTGGGTCAGGCCTGCTCGACCGGCTCCTCGGTCATGGCCTGCCGGTCCACGTACTCGAAGACCGAGCCGTCGGGGTGCAGCGCGATCAGATTGCGGCCCGCCGGAGTCGGCACGGGGCCCGCGATGACCTTGGCGCCGGAAGCGGTGAGCAGGGTGCCCGCCTCGTCGACGTCGGGGACCGCGATCGTCGCCGTCACCTTGCGCAGCACGTCGATCTCCGCCTTGGGGCCGCTCATCAGGAGAAAGCAGCCGACCGCGGCCACCGAGACCCCGCCGCGCTCGAACCGCAGCGCTCCGCTGCCCGTGAGGTTCTCGTAGAACGTGACCGAGGACTCCAGGTCCTCGACGCAGATGCGCAGCGTGGTTCCCAGGATTTCCATGGGAGGAGCCTAGTCGGAGCAGGCCGGGGCGCGTGATCGTTTCCAGGAACCGGACCGGGTGGCTCTCGTTACGTGGTCCGGGGCACGGGTACCCGGCGCGCATGGAACGCATGGGCGAACACATCAACGAGCAGCTGACCGACGAGCTGGCCGGACGGGTCACGCACGCCGTGCGCGAGACGCTGCGCGAGGAGTTCACCGGGGCCGTGCGGGCGCAGCGCCGCCGCGCCGCCCTGTATGCGGGAGCCGGAGCCGCCGCCCTGTACGCGGGGGCGGCGGTGGCGCTCGCGCTCGGACTCGTCCTCGCCCTCGGCTTGCCCGACTGGGCGGCGGCCCTGATCGTCGCCGCCGTCCTCGGCGTCGCGGCATACCTCCTGCGGAACGCGGCGCGGCCCGGACGGCCCGCCGCGCCCGCCGCGCCGCCGATGCCGGCCGGACCGCCGCCGACCCCGACCCCGGGAGCGTGAGCACAGTGAGCCGATCCCGTGTGCTCGTCGTCGGCGCCGGATTCGCCGGATACCGGGCCGCCCGCATGCTGACGCGGGTGGCCCGCGACACCGTCGACGTCACCCTGCTCAACCCCACCGACTACTTTCTGTACCTGCCCCTGTTGCCGCAGGTGGCCGCGGGCGCACTGGAGCCGCGCCGGGTCACCGTGTCGCTGTCCGGGACGCTGCCGCACGCGCGGCTCGTGCTCGGCGAGGCCGACGGCGTCGACCTCGACGAGCGGACCGTCTCGTACACCGACCCGGAGGGCGGGCGCGGCACCCTCTCGTACGACCGTCTCGTCCTCGCCGTCGGCAGCGTCAACAAGCTGCTGCCGGTGCCGGGCATCGCCGAGCACGCGCACGGCTTCCGCGGCATGCCCGAGGCGCTGTACCTGCGCGACCACGTGACCCGGCAGATCGAACTCGCCGCGGCCGCCGACACCCCGGAGGACTGCCGGGCCCGCTGCACCTTCGTCGTCGTCGGCGCCGGCTACACCGGCACCGAGGTCGCCGCGCAGGGGCAGCTGTTGACCGACGCGCTCGTGAAGAAGCAGCCGCTGCGCCGGGGCATCCGCCCCCGCTGGATGCTGCTCGACATCGCGCCGCGCGTCCTGCCCGAACTCGACCAGCACCTCTCCCGCACGGCCGACAGCGTGCTGCGCCGGCGCGGCGTCGAGATCCGGACGAAGACCTCCGTGAAGGAGGCCACCAAGGACGGAGTCCTGCTGGACGACGGCGAGTTCGTCGACACCCGGACGGTCGTGTGGTGTGTCGGCGTCCGCCCGGATCCGCTCGTCGCCGACCTCGGCCGCCCGATGGAACGCGGGCGGCTTGTCGTCGACCCGTATCTGAACGTGCCGGGACACCCCGAGGTGTTCGCCTGCGGCGACGCGGCCGCGGTGCCCGACATGGAGAAACCGGGCCAGTACACGCCGATGACCGCGCAGCACGCCTGGCGGCAGGGGCGGGTCGCGGGCCTCAACGTCGCCGCGTCCCTCGGCAAGGGGGAGCGCCGCGACTACCGGCACAAGGACCTCGGCTTCACCGTCGACCTCGGCGGCGTGCAGGCCGCGGCGAACCCGCTCGGCGTCCCGCTGTCCGGTCCGCTCGCGGGCGCCGTCACCCGCGGCTACCACCTGGCCGCGATGCCGGGGAACCGGGTGCGGGTCGCCGCCGACTGGCTCCTGGACGCCGTACTGCCGCGCCAGGCAACCCAGTTGGGCCTCGTGCGCTCCTGGTCGGTGCCGCTCGACACGGCCTCGCCGGAGCTGGCCCGCGTACCCGACGACAGCCGAGACAAGGAACAGCCGGACCAGGGAGGTGCCTCATGAGCACCACATACAGTGACAGCGAACTCCAGGAACTCGGGCAGCAGTTGAGGGTGGACTCGGTCCGCGCGGCGGACGCCGCCGGATCCGGCCACCCCACCTCGTCGATGTCCGCGGCCGACCTGATGGCCGTCCTCCTCGGCCGCCACTTCCGCTACGACTTCGACCGCCCCGCCCACCCCGGCAACGACCGCTTCGTGCTCTCCAAGGGCCACGCCTCGCCGCTCCTCTACGCGGCGTACAAGGCGGCCGGTGCCCTCAGCGACGCCGAACTGCTCACCTTCCGCAAGTCCGGCAGCCGGCTGGAGGGCCATCCCACGCCGCGCCGTCTGCCGTGGGTCGAGACCGCCACCGGATCGCTCGGCCAGGGCCTCCCGGTCGCCGCCGGCATCGCCTGGTCGGGCAAGCGGCTCGACCGGGTCGGCTACCAGGTGTACGCCCTGTGCGGCGACAGCGAGATGGCGGAGGGCTCCGTGTGGGAGGCCGCCGAGTACGCCGGGTACGAGCAGCTCGACAACCTCACCGCGATCGTCGACGTCAACCGGCTCGGCCAGCGCGGACCCACCCGGCACGGCCACGACCTCGACGCCTACGCCCGCCGCTTCAAGGCCTTCGACTGGCACACCGTCGTCATCGACGGGCACGACGTCGCGGAGATCGACCGCGCGTACGCGGAGGCCGCCTCGACCGTCGGCCGGCCCACGGTGATCCTCGCCCGCACCCTCAAGGGCAAGGGCGTGGCCGCCGTGGAGGACCGCGAGGGCGCGCACGGCAAACCGCTGCCCGACGCGGCCGAGGCCATCGAGGAGCTCGGCGGCGACCGGGGCGCGCGCGTGCAGGTCCAGGCACCGCCCGCCGCACGCATCCTGCACGCGGTGCGCACCGGCCGCCTCGACCTGCCCCGCTTCGACGTCGGCGACGAGGTCGCCACCCGCGACGCCTACGGCCAGGCGCTCGTCGCCCTCGGCTCCGCGCGCGGCGACGTCGTCGCGCTCGACGGAGAGGTCGGCGACTCCACGCGCACCGAGATGTTCGCCAAGGAGCACCCCGAGCGGTACGCCGAGTGCTACATCGCCGAACAGCAACTCGTCGCCACCGCCGTAGGGTTGAGCGCCCGCGGCTGGCTGCCGTACGCCGGGACCTTCGCGGCGTTCCTGACCCGCGCCCACGACTTCATCCGCATGGCGTCGATCAGCGGCGCCGACATCAACCTGGTGGGCTCGCACGCGGGCGTCGCGATCGGCCAGGACGGGCCGTCCCAGATGGGCCTGGAGGACCTGGCGATGTTCCGCGCCCTCCACGACTCGACGGTCCTCTACCCGTGCGACGCCAATCAGACCGCCAAACTCGTGGGCCACATGGCCGAGTTGACCGGCATCCGCTATCTGCGCACCTCGCGCGGGGCGGCGCCGGTGATCTACCCGGCCCACGAGGACTTCCCCGTCGGCGGCAGCAAGGTGCTGCGCTCCGGGGACGGCGACCGGGTCACGGTCGTCGCGGCGGGTGTCACCGTGCACGAGGCGCTGAAGGCGGCGGACGAGCTGGCGGCGGCCGGCATCCCGGTCCGCGTGATCGACCTGTACTCGGTGAAACCGGTCGACCGGCGCACCCTGCGGGACGCCGCGCGGGCCACCGGCTGCCTGCTCACCGTGGAGGACCACCGGGAGCAGGGCGGCATCGGCGACGCGGTGGCCGAGGCCTTCTCCGACGCGGAGCCCGCTCCGCGGCTTGCCCGGTTGGGTGTCCGCACGATGCCGGGGTCTGCGTCGCCCGCCGAGCAATTGGCCGCCGCCGGTATCGATGCGGCGGGGATCGTCGCGGCGGTCGGTCTGTTGGTCGAGCATGCGGTGACACCGTGACCCACCCCAGCCCCGCCGGCGATCGAGGCGCGGGGTCCGGGGCGGAGCCCCGAGGCTGTAACGACGGTGCAGCGCAACAGTAGGGAGGCCCCGATGGCGGACGACACCCGGATCGGAGAGGTCCGGCGACCGGACAAGGTGCTGCTGCCCGACGGCATCACCAAGGGCGACCTCGCCGACTACCACCGCTCCGTCGCCCCGTTCATGCTCCCGCACCTGCGCGGACGCCCGCTCATGCTGGAGCGGCACCCCGACGGCCTGGACGGCCCGCGCTTCATGCAGAAGGACACCCCCGAGCACTACCCCGACTGGATCCGCCGGGTCGAGGTGAAGAAGAAGGAGGGCGGCACGGTCACCCACACCGTGTGCGACGACACCGACACCCTCGTCTTCCTCGTCGACCAGGCCGCCCTCACCCTGCACCGCTGGTTGTCGCGCGCCGACAACGTCGACCGGCCCGACCGGCTGGTCTTCGACCTCGACCCGGCAGGGGACGACTTCGAGGAGGTGCGGGAGGCGGCCCGCCTGCTGCACGGGATCCTGGACGAACTGGACCTGCCCGCCGCCCCGATGACCACCGGCTCGCGCGGCGTCCACGTCGTCGTCCCCCTCGACGGACAGCACGACTTCGACGAGACGCGGGACTTCGCGCGCCAGGTCGCCGACGCCCTCGCCGCCGAACACCCCGACGCGCTCACCACGGCGCCGCGCAAGAAGGACCGCGGCGACCGCCTCTACCTCGACGTCATGCGCAACGGCTACGCCCAGACCGCCGTCGCTCCGTACACGGTGCGCGCCAAGCCGGGCGCCCCCGTGGCAGCGCCCCTGACGTGGCGGCAGCTCGGCGCGCCCGCCGTGGGCGCCCGGCACTGGACCATCGAGAACGCGCTCGAACAGGCCAGGAGCGACCCCTGGGAGGGGCTGCTCGGCAGGGGCCGATCGCTCGGCCCGGCCTGGCGCAAGCTCCGTTCCCGGCAGGCGAGTTGAGGTTTGTGTTCCCGGTTCGTGGAGACTCGGTGACCGAGGCTGCCATGACGAACACAAAGAAGACGCAAGCGTCGTCGGAGCGTGAGCGCGGCGACGACAAGACCACCGAGGCGGACGGCGCGCCGAGCCCCATGGAGGTGCTGCGCGAAGCACGCACACAGCTGGCGGAGCTCACCGGTATGGCGGCCGAGACCGTGTCGTCCTTCGAACGTACCGAGGACGGCTGGGATTTGGAGATCGAGGTCCTCGAACTGGCCCGCGTCCCCGACACCATGAGCCTGCTGGCGAGCTACCAGGTGACCCTGGACCCGCAAGGCGCCCTGACCGGCTACCGGCGGCTGCGCCGCTACGAGCGGGGCCGCTCCGAGCCCCGCAGGTCGGGCGGCCAGTGAGCCCCGGCGCCCCGTAGCCACGGGCGCCGGACACGACCGGCGCCCCACCGGACCGGCGGCCCCCGGCCGCCGCGCTCCGCCTCGGACCGCTTACTACACAGGACAGGGAGGGACGGCCCTTATGACCGTTGTCCCCGCACAGCAGTCGGGCGGCGGTGGCGGCACCAGCGGCCTGTACGACGTACTCGAACTCGTGCTGGACCGTGGCCTCGTCATCGACGCGTTCGTCCGTGTCTCGCTGGTCGGCATCGAGATCCTGAAGATCGACGTCAGGGTCGTCGTCGCCAGCGTCGACACCTATCTCCGCTTCGCGGAGGCCTGCAACAGGCTCGACCTGGAAGCCGGCCCGCACCGCGATCCCGGACTGCCCGACCTGGTCGGCGAGATGACCGAGTCCGGCGCGCGCGGCAAGTCCAAGGGCGCGCTCTCGGGCGCCGCGCAGACCATTTCCGACGCCTTCAACCAGGCCCGCGAAGAGGGCCAGCCGGAGCCCCGGCGATCCGGGTCCGGTGCCCGCCGGTCCTCCACGAGCCGCCGGAAGGAGGAGCAGGAGTGAGCAGCACATACATCTACGCCATCGCGAGCTCCGACCACCCCTCCCTGCCCGCCGGCATGGGAGGCATCGGCGAACCGGCGCGCGAGGTGCGCGTCGTCAAGGAAGGGCCGCTCGCCGCGCTCGTCAGCGACGCCCCCGAAGGGCTGCGGCCCAAGCGCCGCGACCTGCTCGCCCACCAGAGCGTGCTCTCCGAGGCGGGCGCCGGGGGACCGGTGCTGCCGATGCGGTTCGGCTCCCTCGCACCCGACGACGAGTCGGTGGCGACGGTGCTCGGCGAGCGCGCGGACCACTATCAGGAGCGGCTGCACGCGCTCGACGGCAAGGTCGAGTACAACGTGAAGGCGCAGCACGACGAGGAAGCCGTGCTGCATCAGGTGATGGCCGAGAACACCGAGGTCCGCACGCTCACCGAAGCCAACCGGAAGGCGGGCGGCGGTACGTACGAGGAGCGGCTGCGGCTCGGTGAACTGGTCGTCGCCGCCGTGCAGGCCCGCGAGTCCGAGGACGCGGTCGAGCTGCAGCACCTGCTCGAACCCACCGCCTCCGCGGTGTCGACCGGGCCCGAGAGCACGGGCTGGCTCGCCAACGTCTCGTACCTCGTGGACAGGCAGGAGGCCGAGCACTTCCTCGCCGCGGTCGAGGAGGTCCGGCGCGACCACCCGCACCTCGACATCACCGTCAACGGGCCGCTGCCCCCTTACAGCTTCGTCGAGCCGGGCCCTTCGGAGCCCGCGGCCACGGAGTGACCCCATGGGACTGATCTCGGAGGTGCTGCTGCTACCGCTCGCTCCGGTGCGCGGATCCCTGTGGGCGGTGCAGCAGGTGCTCGCCGAAGCAGAACGGCAGTACTACGACCCGGCCACCGTCCGCCGTGAACTGGCCCGGCTGGAGGAGCGGTTGGTGTCGGGCGAGATCGACCAGGACACATTCGACCGCGTCGAGGACGAGCTCCTCGATCGTCTGGAGGGACCTTGAACAGGACAGCGCTCGGCCTCGCGATAGGGGCCGGCTACGTCCTCGGACGTACGAAGAAGATGAAGCTGGCGCTGGCCGTCGGCACGATGGTCGCGGGCAAGAAGCTCAATCTCACCCCGCGCGGGGTGGCCGAACTGGTCACCCAACAGCTGGAGAAGAACCCGCAGTTCAAGGAGATCGGCGACCAGCTCCGCCAGGATCTGAGCGGAGTCGGCAAGGCGGCCACGGGCGCGCTCGTCGACCGCCAGATCGAAGGCCTCGCGGGCCGGCTGCACGACCGCACGCAGGGCGTGCGCGACCAGCTGGCGGGTGTCGCCCCGGACACGGACGACGTGCGCGGAGCGGGCAAGAAGGCGACCGGTCTGGTCCGTGGCCGTGGTGGCCGCGAGGACGAGGGTGAGGACGGGTACGACGAGACCGACGAGGAGGAGTACCGGGACGACCGGGAGGACCGGGGCGACCGGGACGACCAGGACGTCGACAACGAGAACGAGAGCGCGGACGACCGCGCAGATGACCGCGACGACGACCGCGCGGACGACCGCGACGACGAGACCGCCGAGCGGTCCGCGCCCTCCGGCCGGGCCGCGAAGAAGGCGCCCGCCAAGAAGCGGCCCGCCCAGAAGTCGGCGGCGAGCAAGACGCCGCCTGCCAAGAAGGCACCGGCGAAGAAGCCGGAGCGGAGCCGGGGCGGTGGTGCGCGAAAGGCCCCGGCCCAGCAGACCGCGGGCGCGGGCGCCCGCGCCGCGAAGGGAGGCGGTGGCCGTGGCTGACTCGACCGCGACGAAGAACCCGCTCGCCGCAATCGCCGAGAGCGAGGCCGCCGACCACCTCAAGTCGGAACTGCGCGACTACCTCGGCGCCCAGGCCCAGCGCCTGCTCGTCGGCGCCGGTCGCAAGCTCGGCGAGACCACCGTGAAGCTGAACGACATCGCGGACGGCAAGAGCCCCGGCTTCGCCTCCCTCGCGCTCGACGGCGGACGCAAGCTCGCCGAGGGCAAGGGCCCGGTGCGCAGCGCGGTGGAGCTCGGCGCGGGCCGGCTCAAGGACAATGTCGTCAACGCGTTCAAGGGACTCGGCGGCGGCAAGGGCAAGCGCAAGGGCGCGGGCGCGAAGCCGACCGTCATAATGGAGTACGTCGACGTGGGCGTCGACCTGCGCACGGCCTACGACCAGTGGACGCAGTACCAGGAGTTCAGCACCTTCGCCAAGGGCGTCAAGAGCGCCGACCGGGCCGACGACACGACGTCGGACTGGCAGCTCAAGGTCTTCTGGTCGAACCGCAGTTGGAAGGCCACCACGACCGAGCAGGTGCCCGACGACCGCATCATGTGGACGTCCGAGGGAGGCAAGGGCACCACGAAGGGTGTCGTCTCCTTCCACCGGCTCGCCGACCGGCTCACCCGGGTGCTGCTGATCATCGAGTACTACCCCAAGGGCCTGTTCGAGCGGACCGGCAACATCTGGCGCGCCCAGGGCCGCAGGGCCCGTCTCGACCTCAAGCACTTCGTCCGCTTCATCACCCTGCGCGGCGAGGCGAGCGACGGCTGGCGCGGCGAGATCCGCGACGGCGAGGTCGTCCGCAGCCACGAGGAGGCAGTGGAAGCGGAGGAGGCTGAGAACGCCGAGAACGCCGAGGACGCGACCGACGAGTCGGAGTCGCCCGACGAGGAGTACGAGGCCGAGGACGAAGGCGACGAAGGCGAGTACGAGGACGAGGCCGAAGAGCCCGAGGAAGAGGAAGAAGAGGGCTACGACGAGGCCGAGGGAGAGGACGAAGGCGAGGAGTACGAGGCCGAGGACGAAGGTGAGGGCTACGAGGACGAGGCCGAGGAGGAGAGCGGCGAGCCCTCGCGGGAGCGGCAGTACGCCGGGAGCGGAGCCCGCCGATGACGACGGCGAGCCGCTTCCCGGAACCGTATCGGGGTGACGGCGGGGCCAACCTCGCCGACATCCTGGAGCGGGTGCTCGACAAGGGAATCGTCATCGCGGGCGACATCCGGATCAACCTGCTCGACATCGAACTGCTGACCATCAAACTGCGCCTGATCGTCGCGTCGATCGACAAGGCCAAGGAGATGGGCATCGACTGGTGGGAGGAGGATCCGGCCCTGTCCTCGAGCGCCCGCCGCAAGGAACTCCAGAAGGAGAACGCCGAGTTGAAGCAGCGCATCGCCGAACTCGACGAACTCACCGAAGGCCGGAAGGACACTGCGTGACCACAGACGATCCGCGCGAGCTGCGCTACGTGTACGCCGTGTGCCACCCGCTCGGCGCCCCGCTCCAGGCCGAACTCACCGGCGTGGCCGGCGCCCCGCCCCGGCAGCTGGACCACCGCGGCCTCGTCGCGGTGGTCGGCTCCGTGCCGGAGGCGGACTTCGCCGAGGGGCCCCTGCACGCCCACCTGGAGGACCTGGACTGGCTCACCGAGACCGCCCGCGCCCACCAGAACGTGATCGCCGCGCTCACCACGGTCACCAGCCCGCTCCCCCTGCGCCTCGCCACGGTCTTCCGTGACGACAGCGGCGTACGGCTGATGCTGGAGCAGGAGGAGCAGCGCTTCCGCACGGGCCTCGACCGGCTCGCGGGACGCGTGGAGTGGGGCGTGAAGGTGTACGTGGAGGAGCCCGAGGCCTCCCCGCCGCCGGACCGCACCGCCGCGCCCGCCTCGTCCGGCCGCGAGTACCTGCGCCGCCGCCGCGCCGAGCGCACCGCGCGCGACGACACCTGGCGGCGCGCCGAACACTTCGCGCAGGAGCTGCACGACGAGCTGTGCCGGTACGCCGCGTACACCCGCGTCCATCCGCCGCAGAACCCGGAGCTCTCCCGCGCCAGTGGCAGGAACGTGCTCAACGCGGCGTATCTCGTCGAGCGTTCGCGTGCGGAGGAGTTCGTGGAGCGCGTCGACGCCACGAAGGACCGCGAACCGGGGCTGCGCGTCGAGCTGACCGGTCCGTGGGCGGGCTACTCGTTCACGGCCGACGAAGAGGAGACCGGGGGAGAGGGGAAGGCATGACGGTCGTCGAACGGCGGGAGATCGCCCTGGTCGACCTCCTCGACCGGCTGCTCGCGGGCGGCGTCGTCCTCGCCGGGGACGTCACCCTGCGGATCGCCGATGTCGACCTGGTGCGCATCGACCTCAACGCCCTGATCAGCTCGGTGAACGAGCAAGTGCCCTCGCCCTGGCCGGAGGTGATGAGCGGTGAGTGAACGGCGCCGCATCGAACTCGAACCCGACACCGTCGAGCGCGACCTGATGAAACTGGTCCTCACCCTCGTCGAGCTGCTGCGTCAGCTCATGGAGCGCCAGGCGATCCGCCGCTTCGACGTCGGCGACCTGACGGAGGACCAGGAGGAGCGGGTCGGGCTGACGCTGATGCTCCTGGAGGACCGGATGGAGCAGTTGCGTGAGCGCTACGGGCTGCGGCCCGAGGACCTGAACATCGACCTCGGACCGCTCGGCCCGTTGCTCCCGCGCTCCTGAACCCGTCTAGTTCGCGGCGGAGTCAGCTACGGGCTTGCGGCACAGGATCTCCCCGTGCAGCACCCCGAACCACGCGTCCTCGTGCGTGCCCCACTCCCGCCACGCCTGCGACACGGCCGTCAGCTGCTCGGGTGTCGCGTGCCCGCCGCCGGTCGCGCGGTCGGCGTACGCGGAGGCGAGGGTGCGGTCCGCCCACAGCCCGCTCCACCAGGCGATCTCCTCGGGCGTCGAGTAGCACCACGTACCGGCGGAGCACGTGATGTCCTCCTGCGTGAAACCGGCCCGCAGCGCCCACGACTTCAGGAAGCGCCCGGCGTCCGGCTCGCCGCCGTTGGCGCGGGTCACCCGCTCGTACAGGTTCAGCCAGTCGTCCAGGGCGGGCAGCCGCGGGAACCAGGAGAACGCCGCGTAGTCGGATTCGCGTACCGCGATGATGCCGCCCGGTTTCGTCACCCGGCGCATCTCGCGCAGCGCCTGCACGGGATCGCCCACGTGCTGCAGCACCTGGTGCGCGTGCACGACGCAGAACGTGTCGTCCGGCCAGTCCAGCGCGTGCACGTCCGCCGTCGTGAAGTCGACGTTGGTCAGGCCCCGTTCGGCGGCCGTGGCGCGCGCCTGGTCCAGGATGCCCTCGGCGTGGTCGGCCCCGGTCACATGGCCCTCGGGGACCAGCGCTGCCAGATCGGCGGTGATCGTGCCGGGGCCGCAGCCGATGTCCAGGATCTTCATGTGCGGCTTGAGCGAGTCGAGCAGGTAGGCCGCCGAGTTGGCGGCGGTGCGCCAGGTGTGCGAGCGGAGCACGGACTCGTGGTGGCCGTGGGTGTATACGGCGGTCTCCTGCGGCATGACTCGATCCCTTCGCGTACGGCGGACCGCCGGGGGCGCCTGCCCCCGGCGGTCCGATCACCGTACGCCCGCCAGCCGCATCGTGAGATACCCGTCTTGAACCGTGGACGCACCAGAGGTGTCGCCGGTGCTACAGCAGTCCCAGCGGCCGGTACACGCGCAACGCCTCGTGCTGCTTGTCGATCGTCAACTCAGGTCCGCACGGGGCGACTTCGCCGTCGAAGGCGAGTGGCGTCCCCGGTGTGATCCCGCGCACCCGCAGCCGGGTGAGCCGGGTCGCCGCGTGGAACGGGGAGCGGGACAGCGGCCCGGACAGCGCCGCCGCGAGCAGCCGGACACCGGGCAGCCGGCCGCCGCTGACCGTGCGTACGTCGAGCAGCCCGTCCGCCAGGTCCGCGCGCCGGCCCGCCGTCAGGCCCATCCGCCGGTAGGTGCAGTTTCCGGCGAACAGCAGCCACAGCGGCCGCTTGCGGCCCGACATCTCGACCTCCAGCGGATGGTCGCGGCGCAGTACGTGGATCGCTCCCACGACGTCCGCGAGCCGCCCGCCGATCCGCCCCGACCAGCGCTCCCGCTCCCGCACCAGCTCCGGGTAGGCGCCGAGGCTGAACGTGTTGAGGAAGATCCCGGACGTCTCGGCCGAGGTGAAGCGGCCCACGTCGACCGCGACCGCGTCGCCGCCCTCGACCGCCCGCACCAGGTCACCCGGATCCTCTATGCCGAGGTCGTACGCGAAGTGGTTGAGGGTCCCGCCGGGCAGCACGGCCAGCGGCAGCCCGTGCTTGAGGGCCACCCGCGCCGCCGTGTTCACCGATCCGTCGCCGCCCGAGATGCCCAGGGCGCGGGCCCGCGGCGCCGCCTTCTCCAGCACGGTCTCCAGGTCGCCGCCGCTGAACTCCACGAACTCGGCCTGCGGCAGCGCGCTCTTCAGCGACTTCACCTTCTCCGGGGTGCCGGCCCCGGTGTTCACCACAAGGACCAGGCCCTCGCCGCCCGGCAGCGCCGGCACGTCCTCGACCAGGGGCCGCCCCGGCGACGGCATCTGGTCGCGGGTCGGCACAAGCCCGCGCACCGCGAAGGCGGCGCCCGCGCCGAGCGCCGCGCCCGCGATGACGTCGCCGGGGAAGTGGGCGCCGGTGTAGACGCGGGACGCGGCGACGGAGAACGCGACCGGCGCGAGCGCGGCGCCCCAGCCGCGCGACTCCAGCGCCACCCCCGTGGCGAACGCCGCCGCCGAGGCCGCGTGCCCCGAGGGGAACGACGTCGTGAACGGCTGCCGCTTCAGGCGGCGCGCCAGGGGCACCGGGTCGAGCGAGGGCCGCGTCCGGCGCACCGAGCGCTTCCCGAGGGTGTTGATGGTGGCCGAGGCGAGCGCGAGGGAGGCCACTCCGCGCACGGCGGCCCGGCGGGCCCGCGGCGATCCGGTCATGACGAGCGCCCCGCCGACCGCGAACCACAGCACACCGTGGTTCGCGGACCGGCTCAGCCGCGGCAGGATCCGCTCGGCGCCCGGCCAGTTCGCCCCCGCGGCGAACTCGAACACCCGCAGATCCATTCCGGCGAGCCGGTCCCGCAGTGTCGGTGGCACGGGCGGCGTCGTGTCGAAGCCGGGAACAGGGATCGTCTTCAAGGGAGCAGGAATCGTTCTCAGTGGGGCGGGAAAAGCCTTCGGTGTCTTCGGCGTCTTCAACTTCTTCAGCGCAAACATGGAAGAACTGGTACCCCGACCTGCGGCTCGCACCCGGTGCCGGTCGGCCAATTCGTTTGCCCGTCACCCGCACGGGCGTCCAGAATGCGGGATCATGGGACATCTGGAAGCGGCACACCTCGAGTACTACCTCCCCGACGGGAGGGCGCTGCTCGGCGATGTCTCCTTTCGTGTGGGCGAAGGCGCGGTCGTCGCGCTCGTCGGTCCGAACGGGGCGGGCAAGACCACCCTCCTGCGCCTGATCTCGGGCGAGATCCAGCCGCACGGCGGCTCGGTGACGGTCGGCGGCGGGCTCGGCGTGATGCGCCAGTTCGTGGGCTCGGTCCGCGACGGGACGACCGTCCGGGACCTCCTCGTCTCGGTGTCCCCGCCGCGTATCCGGGAGGCGGCGCAGGCGGTCGACGAGGCCGAGCACCTGATCATGACGGTCGACGACGAGGCCGCGCAGATGAAGTACGCGCAGGCCCTCGCCGACTGGGCCGAGGCGCAGGGCTACGAGGCGGAGACCCTCTGGGACATGTGCACCACGGCGGCGCTCGGCGTGCCGTACGACAAGGCGCAGTTCCGCGAGGTGGGCACCCTCTCCGGCGGTGAGCAGAAGCGGCTCGTCCTGGAGGCGCTGCTGCGTGGCACGGACGAGGTCCTCCTCCTCGACGAGCCGGACAACTACCTCGACGTACCCGGCAAGCGCTGGCTTGAGGAGAAGCTCCGCGAGACCCGCAAGACGGTCCTGTTCGTCTCCCACGACCGGGAGCTGCTCGCCCGCTCCGCCGAGAAGATCGTCAGCGTCGAGCCGAGCCCCGGCGGGGCGGACGCCTGGGTGCACGGCGGCGGGTTCTCGACGTACCACGAGGCGCGCCGCGAGCGTTTCGCGCGTTTCGAGGAGCTGCGCCGCCGCTGGGACGAGAAGCACGCGCAGCTGAAGAAGCTCGTGGTCAACCTGCGGCAGGCGGCCTCCGTCAGCCACGAGATGGCGTCCCGGTACGCGGCGGCGCAGACCAGGCTGCGCAAGTTCGAGGAGGCGGGCCCGCCGCCGGAGCCGCCGCGCGAGCAGGACATCACGATGCGCCTGAAGGGCGGCCGCACGGGAGTGCGGGCGGTGACCTGCGAGGGCCTTGAGCTCACCGGCCTGATGAAGCCGTTCTCCCTGGAGGTCTTCTACGGCGAGCGGGTCGCGGTCCTCGGCTCGAACGGCTCGGGCAAGTCGCACTTCCTGCGGCTGCTCGCGGGCGACGAATCCGTCGCGCACACCGGTGCGTGGAAGCTCGGCGCGCGCGTCGTGCCGGGCCACTTCGCCCAGACCCACGCCCATCCGGAACTCCAGGGCCGGCCGCTGCTCGACATCCTGTGGCGCGACCACGCCAAGGACAAGGGCCCGGCGATGTCACTGCTGCGCCGCTACGAGCTGACCGCGCAGGCCGAGCAGAAGTTCGAGCGGCTCTCGGGCGGCCAGCAGGCCCGCTTCCAGATCCTGCTGCTCGAACTGGAGGGCGCGACCGCGCTGCTCCTCGACGAGCCGACGGACAACCTCGACCTGGAGTCGGCCGAAGCCCTCCAGGAGGGCCTGGAGGCCTTCGATGGTACGGTCCTCGCGGTCACCCACGACCGCTGGTTCTCCCGGTCCTTCGACCGCTATCTGGTGTTCGGCTCGGACGGCCGGGTCCGCGAGACGGCGGAGCCGGTGTGGGACGAGCGGAGGGTGGAGCGCGACCGCTAGCGCCCGCGCCCCTGCCTCCGCCCGGGGCGGCCTCAGGTGCCGTTGACCTGCCCCAGCAGCGCCAGGTCGAAGGCCTTCAGGTCGTCCGGGCGGCGGCTCGTGACCAGCACGTTCGGTCCGGCCGTGCAGACCTTCACCTGCTCGTCGACCCAGGTGCCGCCGGCGTTGCGGATGTCGGTGGCCAGGCTCGGGTACGAGGTCAGCGTCCGGCCGCGCACCACGTCCGCCTCGATCAGCGTCCACGCCGCGTGGCAGATCGCCGCGACCGGCAGGCCCCGCGTGAAGAAGTCCCGTACGAACGCGACCGCGTCGGGATCCGTGCGCAGCTGGTCCGGGTTGGCGACGCCGCCGGGCAGCACCAGCGCGTCGAAGCCGTCCGCCGACGA
Organism: Streptomyces sp. EDA2-14; assembly: GCF_054963755.1. Classification (NCBI taxonomy): domain Bacteria; kingdom Bacillati; phylum Actinomycetota; class Actinomycetes; order Kitasatosporales; family Streptomycetaceae; genus Streptomyces; species Streptomyces sp. EDA2-14. The sequence goes on along the minus strand of NZ_JBUEGE010000003.1, from coordinate 87,832 downwards.
CCCCAGGCCCGTCACCGTGGCGTCGACCGGGAACTTGTCCGCCCTGTCGAGGTGATCGAAGGCCTGGATCTCACCCTGCTTCGTCGATACGAGCACGGGTTCGCCGCCCGCGTCCCGCACCGCCTGCCAGGGGTCCGTCAGCTCAACCTGCTCGGCCCCCTCCGGCGCCACCAGGAACGCGATCCGCATGGTTGTCAACTCCTCTGCTGAGTATGGCTGTTCACTGTTCTCGGGCGGGGCGGGCTCAGCCGGGTGTGCCGTCCGCCCAGCTGTCCGCGGCCGCGCCGCTGATGTCGGCCAGCGCGGACGCCGGATCCTGCGTCAGCGCCAGATCGCCCAGGCTGACCATCCCGACGGGATGCCCGTCCTGCACGACCGGCAGGCGGCGCACGGCGTACTCGCGCATCAGCGTGACCGCGGTGGACACCTCGTCGCCCGGGGCGATCGCCACCGGGCGCGGAGTGCACACCTCCTCGGCGCTCACCGTGAGCGGATCGGCCCCGTCGGCCACGGCCCGCAGCGTGATGTCACGGTCCGTGAGCACTCCCACGATCCGTGCCTCGTCCGCCACCAGTACATCCCCGATGTCCTGCGCCCGCATCAGCTGGGCGGCCTCGACCAGCGAGGCGTCGGGGCGTACCGCGACGACACCGGGTGTCATGACGTCACTCACCACATCGGCCATCGTATTTCGGCCCCTTCACGTGCTCGGGTGCTCCGGATTTCGGCCCGGGTACCCGGCCGGTCCGGAGCCATTCCCCGCCTTTTGCAAGGGTTCGGGACCCGGCGGGCACGGTGGCGCGAACATGCGGGCCCCGGCCACGGGGCGCACGCTGGAGATGCCGCGGTGTTTGCGGCGATGCCCCCAGGGCAGGCGAATGACAGTGCTTCGGACAGGAGGCACGTCCGTGGGAGATGTACGACGGTGTCGTGCATCCAGGTCCGCAGGATCGCCCCGGGTGTGTCCGATTCGACCTGCGGGCGCGACTCCCACGGTAACCACCGAACCCAAGGCACATCAGGGAGTTGCGACCCATGCGCACGCGTACCAGCGCACCCCAGAACCCGGTGAAGCCCAGTGGACGCCACCCGCACGACGACGCCCCCGACACCGCCGAAGCCTTCGAGCAGCTGTCCGACATGCCCGAAGGGCCCGAGCGCGACGAACTGCGCCAAGAAGTCGTAGAGGCCTGGCTGCCGATGGCCGACCGCCTGGCGGGACGCTTCCGCAACCGCGGTGAGTCCTACGAGGATCTGCGTCAGGTGGCGGCACTCGGTCTGGTCAAGGCCGTGGACCGTTACGACCCGGAGCGCGGAAACGCCTTCGAGAGCTACGCGGTACCCACCGTGACCGGTGAGATCAAACGGCACTTCCGCGACCACATGTGGACACTGCATGTGCCGCGCCGCGTCCAGGACCTGCGCAACAGGGTCCGCTTTGCCCAGCACGAACTGTCCCAGTCCATCTCGGGGCGTGCCCCGACCCTCAGTGAGGTGGCCGAACACGCGAACATGACCGAGGACGAGGCCCGTACCGGCCTTGAGGCGCTGGAGAGCTTCACCGCGCTCTCCCTCGACGCCGAACTGCCCGGCAGCGAGGACGGCTACTCGCTGTCCGACGCCCTCGGCGACGCCGACCCGGCGCTCGACGTCGTCGTCGACCGCGAAGCCGTCAAGCCGCGCATAGCGGCGCTGCCGGAGCGGGAGCGGGAGATCCTCTACATGCGGTTCTTCGGCGACATGACGCAGAGCCGGATCGCCGAGCGGCTCGGCATATCGCAGATGCACGTGTCCCGCCTGATCAGCCGCTGCTGCGACCGGCTGCGCGATCAGGTCCTCGCGGACGCCGCCTAGGCGCCCGCCCGGACGGAAGTCGCTACTTCCGTATGGCCAACGCGATATGACGGGCCATCATGTCGAGTGTCTTCGCCTCGGCCATCGAAAAGGCGAGGCGGCCCGCGGACCGGAACAGGGTGAGCACACCCTGGACCGGTTCGCCGGGCGCGGCAATCAGTGGAGCACACAGCAGTGAGGTGACGTCGGCGCGCACGAGCACCGGCGCCCCCGACGCGTCGTCCCCCAGGGCCCGCAGGTCCTCCGGGCGCACGAGCAGCGCCGGCGCGCCACCGCGTGCCGCCTCGGCGACGAGCGGACTCGTGGCCGGGTCCTGCGCGGCGATGTCCCGTACGGCCGCGTCGTCCGCGCCGAGCACCGCCGTGCGCTCCAGGCGTGCGGCCCCCTTGTCGGCCACCACCCAGTCGGCGAACCGCCCGTGCAGCACGCGGGCGGCGCGCCGCAACAGCTCGTCCGGATCGCCCACCGGGCCGCCGAGCAGCTCCCGCGTCATCGCGTCGAGCAGGTCGGTGAGTGCGGCGTGCCGCGTCGTCTCCGCGAGGTCGGGGACCGGCGCGGTGGGCCGGGACGAGGCGGGCGGGACGGCGGCGTCGTCGGCGGGCTGCAGCGTCACGAGGACCGTGGTGCGCGGCTCGTTGCCCGGGCGCAGGCCGGTGAGGACGGTACGGACGGGGGCGTGCGGATTCTGCTGCAGGTGCACGGTCAGTCCCCGATCGCCCTCGCCGCGGGCCACCGCCGCGACCTGCGAGCGGAACGCGGCCCGGTCGGCGTGCGCGAGGAGCCCCGACAGCGGGCGGCCTGTCGCGTATCCGGCGCGCACCCCCGTGAAGGTCGTCGCCGCGAAGTTCAGGCGGCGCACCACCGACTCGCGGTCCACGAGCGCCACCGGCAGCGGGAGGCGCTGGAAGACGGCGCGCAGCACCTGCTGCTCCTGCCGGTCCGCCGGACGGCCCGCCCGCTCGACGCCCACGGCCTCGCCCCGCCGGGCCTGCGGCCACAGTTTTCCCACCACGTGGTCGAGTTCGAAGAGCGCGGCGTCGAGGACGGCGGGCAGTTCCGCCGTGGAGACCGAGCGCGCCGCCTTCAACTCCGCCACCCGGCGCACGAAGTCCGTCCGCTCTTCGTCGAATTCCTCCGTCTGCGCCATGCTGAGAACGTATCCCGTACCGCGGTTTTCGGGAGCCGGGCGCGGGAAGTCGACCGCCTAGGAGGCTTGAACCCGATGCGAAAGCACGTGTCGGACGATCACGACAACCGCCCCGCCCGGGTCGGGAAGTCCCCCGTGCCGCTCGACCAACCGGCCGTGCGGGCACCGGAGTCGGGGCTGCCGACCCGGCGGCTCTCCGAGCTCGCCGAAGAGGCGGTCAGGTGCACCGAGGACTGCTGCGGCGCCGTCGCCACCGCGAGCGACGGCACCGACGAGCGGCCGAGCGCGGTCACCCACCCCGATCTCGCCGCGCTCCTGTCCGTGCAGGACCGCTCCGGCGAGGGACCCATACCGGCCGCGGAGGAGGGCGGCGACCCGGTCGACGCCAGTGACCTGCTGAACGACCGCCGCTGGCCCGACTACCGGGCGCTCGCCCTCGACTCCGGGGTGCGCTCCAGCGTGACCATCCCGTTCCGCAGCGGCGATCTCACGGTCACGCTCAGTCTCTACAGCTTCCGACCCGGCGGCCTGGAGACCGCTTCGCACGGTCCGGTCCGCGCCCTCGGCGATCTGGCCGCGAGCGCCCTGGTGCGGGACCGCTCCTACCAGGCCGCCCTCTCCGAGGTCGACCAGCTGGGCGCGGCCCTGCGCTCACGCCCCGTGGTCGACCAGGCCTGCGGGATCGTCATGCATGTGCTGGGCTGCGGTCCGGACGACGCGTTCACCGTGCTGCGCCGGATCTCGCAGACGACGAACCGGAAACTGGCGGATGTCGCCTCCGCCGTCGTCGAGCGGCGCGGACGCGGCCTGGAGCGCGAGTTCAGCGCCCTGGCCGAGTGAGCGTCCGCCCCGCCCGCGGCACGCCCGGTCACCCGAGCGGCCCAGCCGCCGCGCCGAACCCCGCCTGCCCCGGCGCCCACACGGGTACGCACAGGGAGAGGAGCGCGGACGCGGGGGCCACGCCGCGCGCGGACCCCCGGCGAGGTGTGACGCTGGGAGTGGGCCCGGTGGCCCGCCACCCCACGGCGGCCGCCGCCCCCTGAAGCGACCCCACCCGCACGGAGAGCGGACGGCACGGAGGCAGCATGCGGCAATCGGAACCCACGGCCCGGCCCGCGGGCCCCGGCACCGCGCGGGAGCGCGCCCCCGAGGGCCGTGGGCCCGTGCGCTACGGACCGCCGCTGCCCGACCCCGGCCTCCCGGTGCTGCCCGAAATCGTCGCCGTCGCCGCGGGAGCCGCCGGACGTGCGGCGTCCGAACCGCCCGGCGGGCCGCCCGCCCTGCTCGAAGCGGCCTGCGGGTACTGGCAGCGCCGCGGCCTTCGCACCGAGCGCGAACAGCTCGGTGCGGCGCCCGGCGCGGCCCCGCTGCTGCTCGCCCTCACCGCGGCGCTCGGCGGCGACGTACTGCTGCCGCGCCCCTGTTCGGCGTGGTGGGTGCCGCAGGCCCGGCTCCTCGGCCGCACCGTGTTCCACGTGCCGACGCCCGCCGAGTGCGGCGGCGTCCCCGACTCGACGGCCCTCCTGGAGACGGTCCGCCGGGTCAGGGTCGAGGGCGGCGACCCGCGCCTGCTCGTGCTGTCCGTCGCCGACGACCCCACGGCGACCGTGCCGCCGCCCGAGGCGCTGCACGAGGCCGTGGAGGCCGCCGCGGCCGAGGGACTGCACGTGATCAGCGACGAGACCTGGCGGGACACCCTGCACCCCGGCGCCGACACCGTCCTGTTCAGCCCCGCCGAGATGTACCCGCGCGACGTCACCGTCATCAACGACCTCACCGGCGCGTTCCTGCCGCCCTCGCTGCCCGCGGCCTGCGCCCGGTTCCCCGCCACCGAGCAGGGCGGCAGGCTGCGCGCCCGCGTCCTCGACATCCTCACCGCGACCGGCGCGCTGCTCCCGGCGCCGGTCGCCGCCGCGGCCATGTACGTCCTGACCGAGACCGAGGAGGTCACCGAGCGCCGCGCGGCCGGCGCCGCGCTGCACGCGCGGGTGGCCGGGGCCCTGCACCGCGCCGTGCTCGGCGCGGGCGGCCTCGCCAGACCGCCGCGGGCCGGCCGGCACCTCTACATGGACCTGGAGGAGCTGCGGCCCCGGCTCGCCGCGCTCGGCGTCAGCGACTCCCAGGACCTGGAGGACTTCCTCGGGGAGCGGCTCGGCATGCCGGTCCCCGGCGGCCACCGCTTCGGCGACGAACAGGGCGCGCTGCGGGCCCGGCTGTCGACGGGACCGCTGCTCGGGTCAACCCCCGACGAACGCAGGGCGTCCCTCACCTCACCGGAGCCCTTGGAATTGCCGCACGTGGCACGGGTGTTGACCATGGTGGAGTCGACGCTCCGCGGCATCGGAGACGGACCGGCAGGCGAAGGATGGGAGTCCGAGCGATGACGCAAGCGTCCGAAGCACCGTCTGCCGAGGGGACCGCGCGGAGCGCCGACGACACCGCGGCCCTCCCGCCCCTCGTCGAGCCGCGGCCGCTCGGCGGGGGAGGCACCGCGGCCGAGGACGTGCCGCGCCGCTGGCCCAAGTCCTTCACACACCGGCTCACCGCTCCGCTGCCGGGCCTGCGCGCCTTCGCCCGGTTCGCCCGCGAGGGCGCGCTGCGGCCGCCCGCCGAGAGCCTCACCGACATCCCGAAGCTGCCCTTCGAGCCGGGCCCGCTGCCGCCCGCCGACACCCGTACCGCGGCCGTCACCTGGGTCGGACACGCCAGCTGGATCGTCCGCATCGGCGGCCTCACGGTCCTCACCGACCCCGTCTGGTCCCGCAAGATCCTCGGCACCCCGGCCAGAGTCACCCCGCCCGGAGTCGCCTGGAGCGCGCTGCCCCGCGTCGACGCCGTCGTCATCAGCCACAACCACTACGACCACCTGGACTGGCCGACCGTCAAAAGACTCCCGCGCGACACCCCGGTGCTCGTCCCCGCCGGTCTCGCCCGCTGGTTCACCCGGCGCGGCTTCACCCAGGTCACCGAGTTGGACTGGTGGGAGGCGGCGGAGCTGCACGGGGTCCGCTTCGACTTCGTGCCGGCCCACCACTGGTCCAAGCGCAGCCTCGTCGACACCTGCCGCACCCTGTGGGGCGGCTGGGTGCTCACCGACTCCGAAGGGCAGCGGATCTACTTCGCGGGCGACACCGGGTACGGCCACTGGTTCGCGCAGATCGGCCGCCGCTACCCGGGCATCGACCTCGCGCTGCTCCCCATCGGCGCGTACGACCCGCGCTGGTGGCTGAAGGACGTGCACTGCGACCCGGAGGACGCCGTGCGGGCGGCGCAGGACGTGGGCGCGCGCCGGATGGCGCCGATGCACTGGGCGACGTTCCTGCTGTCGGCGGAGCCGGTCCTCGAACCCCTCACCCGGCTGCGGACCGCGTGGGCCGCGGCGGGACTGCCGAGCACGGCCCTGTGGGACCTCCCTGTGGGCGGCTCACGCGTGCTGACCGCCTGACTCCCGGCCCCGCAGCCTGCGCCACACGCCGGGCACCGCGCTGATCAGCACGGTCAGGACGATCGCCGCGACGACGCCCTGCCACGGCTCCGGGAAGAGGGAGCCGCCGAGGATGCCGATGACCTGGTACGTCGCCGCCCACGCGAGGCAGGCCGGGACGTCGCCGCGGGCGAACTGCCGCAGCGGCATCTTCGCCAGCAGACAGGCCAGCATCACCGGGATCCGCCCGGCGGGCACCAGCCGGGACAGCACGAGCACCATCACCCCGTGGTCGGCGAGCTTGCCCTGCGCCTGCGCGAGCCGCTCCTCCGGGGCCCGCGAGCGGAGCGCCTCCAGCCACTTCGACCCGTTCTTCGAGCCCATGCCGCGCCGCCCCAGCCAGTACAGGACGAGATCGCCGAGGAACGCGGCGAGCGCCGCCACCGCGAAGACGAGCAGGAGCGAGAGCGGCGCGCTGTGGTGGAACGCCACGACCGCCGCGGAACTCACGAGCGCGCCGGTCGGAATGACCGGAACCAGCGCCCCGAAGAAGACCAGCAGGAACAACGACGGGTAGCCGACGGCCTGCTGGGTCGACTCGGGTGGGACCTGGGACGCGGCGAAGAACATCACGGGGCAGCCCCCGGCCGTCTGCTGGGGTGGCTCATCCGGCCACCTCCGGCCGCACGCTCTCGCCCTGCGCGAGCCGGTGCACCGCCACGCCGGGCGCGCGCAGCGCCGCCTGCCGTACGAACTCGTCGCCCGGCGCGTGGAACTCGTGCGGTCGCACCGCGTCCATCCCGATCGGCCAGTACGTCCCGTAGTGCACGGGCACCGCGCTGCGCGGCGCGAGTCGGGTGAGCGCCTCCGCTGCCCGCCCCGCGTCGAGATGCCCCGAGCCGAGGTACGGGCCCCAGCCGCCCACCGGGAGCAGCGCCACGTCGACCTCGCCGACAGCCTCCGCCATGCCGTCGAAGAGCCCCGTGTCGCCCGCGAAGTACGTCCGGGCCTCGCCGTTCACCACATAGCCGAGCGCGGGCACGACATGCGGGCCGACCGGCAGGCGCCGCCCGTCGTGCTCGGCGCGCACCACCTCGATCGTCACCTGTCCGGCCTCGATCTCGGCGCCCGGCTCCACCTCGACGATCTTCAGCGTGGCGAGCTTGCGCAGGGCGGGCACGGCGCGCGGGGCGCCCTTGGGCACCAGGACCCGGGTGCCGGGCGCGAGCCGGGCGAGCGAGGGCACGTGCAGATGGTCGGCGTGCAGGTGGGAGACGAGCACCACGTCCGCCTCGGCGGCGCGCGGCGGCGGGGGCGCGCCCCGGCGGCGCCGCAGATGCGCCAGGCGCCGGGCGAAGAGCGGATCCGTCAGTACGCGCGTCCCGGTGTCCTCGACGGTGCAGGTCGCATGACCCCACCAGGTGATCTCCACCGGCACGCGCTCCTCCTTGTGCTCCTTCGGGCGACTCCCTTGAGCCTACGTGCAGGAGTAGGGTCGTCGCCGAAAGCTGTGGTGAGGGGGGACGCATGGGGGCATCCGACGGGAGTGGCGATGCGGTGCGGGTCGCGGCCATCGCCAGCCTGATCCCGCTGGAGGAGCTGGACGCCGACCCCTTCCTGGTCGACTCGCGCAGCCAGCACGCCATGTGCGCACGCTGGGCCGCCGAGCGCGGCTATGTGGTCACCCGCGAGCTGCTGGTCCACTCGGTCCGCCCCGACCACGAGGTGCTGTGGGCGGATGTCGACGCGGGCCTCGTCGACGTCTTCGTCGCACCCTGCGAGCGGGTCCTGCGGGCGGCGCTGCGCTCGGTGGACGCGTTCTCCGCGGAGTGCGAGCGACGGGGCGTGCGCCTGGAGACGGCGGGCCTGGCGGAACCGTCGTACGACGCGAAGATGAAGGCCCGCGTCCACCGCCGCCTCTCGATGCCCACGGCGGGCTACGACGGCTGCTGACGCCTCGGGCCTCCGCCCCGGACCCCGCTGCTCAATCGCCGCAGGGGCTTGATCTATCAAGCCCCGCCGGCGATTGAGGCGCGGGGTCCGGGGCGGAGCCCCGTGGGCGTAACACCGGGTAGCCCCAAAAGGTATGAAACCCTGACCCCACGTGACCAATGAGGGGAGCCGAGACGTGGCCGGAGGCCGGTGGTGGAGGCGGGCCGGAAGCACGGCCTGGCGATCGGTCACCGTGTGGGCCGCCTGCACCCTCACGATGATGATCCTCGCCGGGCTGCTGCCGGACTTCCAGCTGAAGTCCGACGACGGCGACAGCATGACCCGCGTCGCCGTCACCGCCGCCCTCGGCGCCGCCGCCTTCGCCCTGCTCTCGGCCCTCGTCTGGCCGATCCTGGTGCGCGCGCTGCTCCTCGTCCCCGCGCTCGTCCTCGGCCTCTTCGTGTTCGTGCTCAACGGCGCTCTGCTGCTCATCGCGCTGCACCTCATCCCGGACGGCAGGGGAGAGGCGAACCTCGAGACCGCGGTCGTCGTGGCCGCGGTGATGTCGGCGATCGCCTCGGCGACCGGCGGTGCGCTCGCCGTCCGGGACGACGACGCGTACCGCAGGCGGCTGTACCGGCTCGCCGACCGCAGGCGCCGCCGCGGCATCGAAGCCGCCGCCAGCTGCCCGCCCACCTCCGGCACCGTCTTCCTCCAGCTCGACGGCGTGGGGCACGAGGTGCTGCGCCGCGCCGTGCGCGACGACGTGATGCCGACGGTCGGCGAATGGCTGAGCGACGGCAGCCACCGCCTCACTCCCTGGCGCACCGACTGGTCGAGCCAGACCGGCGCCAGCCAGCTCGGCATCCTGCACGGGTCCAATCACGACATCCCGGCCTTCCGCTGGTACGAGAAGGACACCGGCGAGACCCAGGTGTCCAACCGGCCCACCAGCGCCGCCGAACTCCAGCGCCGCGCCGTCGCGCACACCGGCGACGGCGGACTGCTCACCGTCGACGGCGCGAGCCGCGGCAACCTGTTCAGCGGCGGCGCGGGTCAGGTCGCGCTCGTACTCTCCGTCGCCGCCCGGCGCGGCAAGGAGAACCGCTCACGGGCCGGGTACTTCGCCTACTTCTCCGACCCCGCGAACGCCGTGCGCACCGTCCTGTCGTTCTTCGCCGAGGTCGGCCGCGAGATCGGCCAGTCCACGCGCTCCCGCCTGCGCAAGGAGCGGCCGCGGATCGGGCGCGGCGGCCTGTACCCGTTCATCCGCGCGTTCGCGACCGTCGTCGAGCGGGACGTCGTCGTCGCGGCCGTCATCGGCGACATGCTCGCGGGCCGCAGCGCCGTCTACGCCGACCTCGTCGCCTACGACGAGGTGGCGCACCACTCGGGCCCCTTCGGCCGCGACGCGCAGAAGGTCCTCGAACGGCTCGACCGCTCGCTCGCGCTGCTCGTCAAGGTCGCCGAGCACGCCCCGCGCCCGTACCGCATCGTCGTCCTGTCCGACCACGGCCAGAGCCCCGGCGAAACGTTCCGCGGCCGCTACGGGCTCACCCTCCAGGACCTCGTGCGCGCGGGCTGCGGGCTGCCGGTCTCGCGCCGGGTCGGCCGCACCCGCAGCGGCGCCGAGGCCCGCGCCGCCGTCCGGGCCGCGCTGCACCGGCCCGTCGAGGAGGCCGCAGGCAAGGGCCGCCGCAGCGAACCCATCGTGCTGGCCTCCGGCAACCTCGGCCTCGTCTCCTTCCCGGACGTCCCGCACCGGATGACCCGCGAGGAGATCGACGACCGCAACCCGGCCCTGCTGCCGACCCTCGCCAACCACCCCGGCATCGGCTTCCTCCTCGTCCGCAGCGAGGAGCACGGCGCGGTCGTGCTCGGGGCGCAGGGCGCGCAGGTGCCGATTGCCGAGCTGGCCGACGGCGAAGGCCCGCTCGCCGACTTCGGCCCCGGCGCCGCCGACGCCGTGCGCCGCACCGACTCCTTCCCGCACACCGCCGACATCATGGTCAACTCCATGTACGACCCGGTGGACGGCGAGGTCCACGCCTTCGAGGAACAGATCGGCTCGCACGGCGGGCTCGGCGGCGCACAGAGCCGCCCGTTCCTGCTGTCGCCCGCCGAGCTGTCCGAGCCCGTGCCGGAGGGCGAGGCCCTGGTCGGCGCCGAGCAGGTGCACCAGGTGCTGCGCCGCTGGCTGACCGAGGGGAACGGACCGCAGGTCCCGGTGACCGCCGCGCCGCTGCCCCTGGACCGACCTGCGGCGAAGCCCCTGGAGCAGCCCGTGGAGAATTCCCTCCGGCGTGCCCCCGGCAGTGCATCTTTTACGGCCACGCCCCCTGAGTCGCAGGACAATTCGGCCTGATTTGGAGCGGGGTGGGGGCTCACCGGACCATGGGCCCCGCCATCCGGCGATCCCGCGGTGGCCCAGCACAATCGAGAGGCACTTCCCCCCATGCTCGACACCGGGACTGCCCCCGCTCCCGAGACGGCCCCGGCAGCGGACGACGACCAGAACCAGAGCAGCAAGCACGCCCGCAGGTTCGGTCTCCCCATCGCCACGGCCCTCGTCATGGGCAACATCATCGGCGGCGGCATCTTCCTGCTGCCCGCGTCCGTGGCCCCGTACGGCACGATCTCGCTGGTCGCCTTCGGCGTCCTGACGGTCGGCGCCATCGCCCTCGCGCTCGTCTTCGGACGGCTCGCCAAGCGGCATCCACAGACCGGCGGACCCTATGTGTACGCCCGCGAGGCCTTCGGCGACTTCGCCGGGTTCCTCGCAGCGTGGAGCTACTGGATCACCTCGTGGGTGTCGAACGCGGCGCTCGCCGTCGCCGCCGTCGGCTACCTGAATGTGCTCCTGCCGATCCACGGTTCGACGTTCTGGACGATCGTCGCGGCGCTCGCCTGCCAGTGGCTGCCCGCGCTCGCCAACCTCGCCGGCACCCGCTACGTCGGCGCCGTCCAGCTGATCTCCACCGTCCTGAAGTTCGCGCCGCTGGTGCTCGTCGCGATCGGCGGCCTGTTCTTCTTCGACGCCGACAACCTCGGCCCGTTCCAGGCCGGCGGGGACTCCCCGGTCGGCGCGGTCTCGGCGTCCGCCGCGATCCTGCTCTTCAGCTACCTGGGCGTCGAGTCCGCCTCCATGAGCGCGGGCGAGGTCCGCGACCCGGAGCGCAACGTCGGCCGGGCCACGGTCCTCGGCACCGGACTCGCCGCACTGGTCTACCTGCTGTGCACGGTCTCCGTCTTCGGCACCGTCGCCCACGACAAGCTGGTGGAATCCACCGCGCCGATGACCGACTCCGTCAACGTGATGTTCGGCGGTACGTGGGGCGGCACGGCCGTCGCGATCGCCGCGGTCGTCTCGATCCTCGGCGCGCTCAACGGCTGGACGCTGCTCTCCGCGCAGGCGCCGTACGCCCCCGCGAAGGACGGGCTGTTCCCCGCCGCGTTCGCCCGCAAGAAGCGCGGCGTCCCGACGTTCGGCGTGCTCGTCGGCGTCGTCCTCGCCTCACTCCTGACCATCTGGAACTACACAGCCGGCTCGGGCGGCGTCTTCGAGAGCCTCGTGCTCATCACGACGTTCACGGCGACGGTCCCCTACCTCCTCGCCACCGCCGCGCAGATCTACTTCCTGCTGTCGGGCCAGGGCCACCGGGTGAACAAGGGCCGCCTCACGCGCGACATGATCCTCGCGCTCGCCGCGTTCGGCTTCTCGATGTGGCTGGTGGGCGGCGCCGGATACGCGGCCGTCTACCAGGGCGTCGTCTTCCTGTTCGTCGGTGTCCTCGTCTACGCGTGGATGGCGGCCCGCAAGAAGCGGACCGCCACCCACTGACCCGACCCCCGTCGGTCACCTGGCGAGGGGTGCGCTCACCCACCGCAGTTTCTTGAACATGCTGTCCCGCGAGCCGATCTCGATCAGCTTGCGGGCTGCCGGGTACGCCTCGTTGCCCTCGATCTCGTAACCGACCTCGAGGGAACCGGGTACGTCCCTGATCTCCAGCTGCGCCTCGATGTCGGCCGCCGACCGTTCGCTGTCGGCGGCCATCGCCGCCAGATGGCCGATGCGCCGCTGCTGCGCCTCGTCCAGGGCCTGCCGCGGGTCCCGCGCACCGGGCGAGGGCAGCGCCTCCCGGCCCTTGCCGGACGGCGGCGCGACCGCCGAAGCGGGCGTGCGCGTCTCGCCGGTGGGCCGGCGCGTCGACAGGGTCGCCTGGACGACGGTGCCGTCGTTGTCGAGCGCGACCCGGAACTCGCCGCGGCCCGGAGTGATCACCGGTACTCCGTCGAAGGCCTGCCGGAACGTGACGTGCGTCTGCAGCGACACCGGCTCACCGATCTGCGAGCCGTCCTTCCTGCCGCTGTTCTGCATCAGGTCGTGCACACCGTCCACGACCAGCTCGACGCCCTCCGCGTGCTCCCGCGCGAACTGCTGCGCGAGCTCCACCGCGCGCTGCGTCGGAAGCTGCCGCGTGTTGCGGTGGTTGGCCTCGGCGAGCTTCACCCAGCGCACCGCCTGCGGCGCCGTCGACACGAACCGGTCGCCCGAGCTCGCGCTGAGCACGCCCTGCCGCTCCACCTGCACGTCCTGCAACGCCGCCGACGGGAAGTGCGCGAGGCGGCCGAGCGTCGTCAGCTCCTCGCTCGGGTCGCGCGGCGCGAGCTGCACGATCTGCGGGGGCTGCGGCGCCTGCGTCAGCGGGTCGCGCAGGCCCTCGCGCGCGTAGTACCAGCGCCAGGCGTACCAGTCGTCGGGCACGTGGTCCCGGTAGAAGTTGCGCTCGGAGTTCAGCCGGTTCTGCGCCTCCGCCTGTGTGGCGCCCGTGGCGGCGACCGACGGCGCCTGACCGTGGTAGATGTCCCAGCTGGCGTTCAGCCAGGCATCGCAGAACGTCTGCCCGGCCCGCCACTTCTCCCAGAACTTCTTGCCGTAGTCCGGACTGTCGATGCTCGTCGTCTCGAACCCGAAGATCATCCGGGAGCCCAGGTTCGGTCCCGCCCACGTGCGTACGGGGGAGTGCCCGTCGAGGACGCGCAGCGAGTTGCACGTCGACCAGAAGACGTAGTTGGCCTTCTCGTTGCCGAACGCCATCCGGTTGGACACCGCGTCCGAGCGGTTGTCCCACTTCGCGCCGAGCGGTGCGAAGAACACCCCGTTGCCGTCCATGCCGCCGTGGCCCGAGTGGTAGACGGCGACGACGGCGTCCACGCCGTACCGGTCCTGCCAGTTGTCGTACGTCTCCTCGTACGCCCACACCTGTACGCCGTTGTCGGCGAACCAGAAGTTGCGGTCGTAGAACTGCTGCAGGTACGCGAGCCAGCCGGTCGCGTCCTCGTGGGTGTGCGAGAGCGGGTTCTGGTTGACGAACTTCTGGATGCTGAACGCACCCCACCAGCCGAACGTCGAGTCCCGGTCGGTCGCTCCCGGTTTGCCGGTCTCCAGTGGTGACGGACCTCGGTCCGCGTAGCTCATGCGCATGGTGTGAACCCCCTGCGGTTCCCCCTGAAGCCCCCTGGCGGGAGGCCCCAAAATGTCACCCCCGTGCCGCCTTGCCCAGCGCCTATTCCGGCCACTTACCAGCCTCGCCGCTCACCAGCCAAGCCCCGCCGGCGATTGAGGCGCGGGGTCCGGGGCAGAGCCCCGCGACCGCACCCCCGGCCCCCGCATACGAGACCCGCCACCCCGGATGTGGTCGGATGGAACGGCACACGTACACCTACCTCCCGGAAAGGACCCCCCGTGGCAACGACCCGCTCCGCACACACCGTGTGGGAAGGCAACCTGTTCGAGGGCAACGGCACCGTCACCTTCGACTCGTCCGGCATCGGGCAGCAGCCGGTGTCCTGGCCGTCCCGCGCAGAGGAGGCGAACGGCAAGACCAGCCCGGAGGAGCTGATCGCCGCCGCGCACTCCTCGTGCTTCTCCATGGCGCTCTCCAACGGACTGACCGGCGCGGGCACCCCGCCCACCAAGCTGGTGACCTCGGCGGACGTGACGTTCCAGCCGGGCGAGGGCATCACCGGCATCCACCTCACCGTCGAGGGCTCGGTGTCCGGCCTCGACGAACAGGGCTTCCAGGCGGCCGCCGAGGACGCCAAGAAGAACTGCCCCGTGAGCCAGGCGCTCACCGGCACGACGATCACCCTCACGGCCAAGCTCGCGGGCTGAGCGTTCGCGCCCTTGACGTAGGCCCGCTCACGCCCTGTGCTGGATCCGGACGTGAGCGGGCCTACGCAGGAAATGGGGACGCGTCATGGGGCGTGCGGTAGGGATCGATCTCGGTACGACGAACTCGGTGGTGGCCGTCCTGGAGGGCGGTGAACCCACCGTCATCGCCAACGCGGAGGGTGCGCGCACCACCCCGTCCATCGTCGCCTTCGCCAGGACGTCCAGCGCCGAGGTGCTCGTCGGCGAGGTCGCCAAGCGGCAGGCCGTGACGAACGTCGAGCGCACCGCGCGCTCCGTCAAGCGGCACATGGGGGACGGAAGTTGGCGCTTCCCCGAGAGCGGGGACATCGACGGGCGCCGCTACAGCGCCCAGGAGCTCTCCGCCCGCGTCCTGCAGAAGCTCAAGCGCGACGCCGAGTCCTACCTCGGCGAGGACGTCACCGACGCCGTCGTCACGGTGCCCGCCTACTTCGACGACGCGCAGCGCCAGGCGACCAAGGAGGCCGGCGAGATCGCGGGCCTGAAGGTGCTGCGCATCGTCAACGAACCGACCGCCGCCGCCCTCGCGTACGGGCTCGACAAGGGCGAGGAGCAGACGGTCCTCGTCTTCGACCTCGGCGGCGGCACCTTCGACGTCTCGCTCCTGGAGATGGGCGAGGGCGTCATCGAGGTCAAGGCCACCAACGGCGACACCAAACTCGGCGGCGACGACTGGGACCAGCGGATCGTCGACCACCTCGTGCAGCAGTTCAAGAACGCCCACGGCATCGATCTCGCCGGGGACAAGATGGCCGTGCAGCGACTGCGCGAGGGTGCGGAAAAAGCCAAGATCGAGCTGTCCTCGTCCAGCGAGACCAGCGTGAACCTGCCGTACATCACGGCCTCCGCCGCGGGCCCCCTGCACCTCGACGAGAAGCTGACGCGCGCCCAGTTCCAGGAGCTCACGGGCGATCTGCTCGACCGCTGCAAGAAGCCGTTCCACCAGGCCGTCCAGGACGCGGGCGTCGAGCTGAAGGACATCGACCACGTGATCCTGGTCGGCGGGTCGACACGGATGCCGGCCGTCACCGACCTCGTCAAGGAACTCACGGGCAAGGACCCGCACAAGGGCGTCAACCCCGACGAGGTCGTCGCCGTCGGCGCCACCTATCAGGCCGGTGTGATCCGCGGCGACGTGAAGGACGTGCTGCTGCTCGACGTCACCCCGCTCTCCCTGGGCATCGAGACCAAGGGCGGCGTGATGACCAAGCTCATCGAGCGCAACACGACCATTCCCACACGCCGTTCGGAGATCTTCACGACGGCCGCCGACAACCAGCCATCCGTCGGCATCCAGGTCTTCCAGGGCGAGCGGGAGATCGCCGCGTACAACAAGAAGCTGGGCGTCTTCGATCTGACGGGGCTGCCCCCGGCGCCGCGCGGCGTGCCGCAGATCGAGGTCACCTTCGACATCGACGCCAACGGGATCATGCACGTCGGCGCCAAGGACCTCGCCACCGGGCGCGAGCAGAAGATGACGGTGACCGGCGGCTCGGCGCTGCCGAAGGACGAGATCGACCGCATGATGCGGGAGGCCGAGGCGCACGCCGAGGAGGACCGCGAGCGGCGGGAGGCGGCCGAGGCCCGCAACGAGGCGGAGCAGCTCGTCTACCAGACGGAGCGGTTCCTGCGCGACAACGAGGAGCGGGTGCCCGCCGGCATCCGCACTGAAGTGGAGGACGCCGTCCGGGAGTTGAAGACCACCCTGGAGTCCAAGGAGGCCGACACGCGGGCGCTGCGCGAGGGCGTCAGGAAGCTGGGCGAGGTCAGCCAGAAGATGGGGCAGGCGATGTACGCGGCGGCGTCCTCGGGCTCGCAGGAGGACACGCCAACCTCGTCGCAGTCCCAGGAGCCGCACGGGGACGACGTGGTGGATGCCGAGATCGTGGACGACGACAACAAGTCCTAGCCCGGACGCGGCGGTTCAGTTCAGGGCCGCCCGCGCCTCGTGCAGGAGCTCCAGCGTGCGCGCCGCTCCGGCCGCCTGCGCCACCAGGTGGTCGAGCACCTCCAGGTGCATGCCCACCTCGTCCCGCGCGTCCAGGTACAGGGCCCCGGTGACGTACTCGCTGTAGACCATGTCGGGCAGCTCCCTGACCGGGAACCGGAACAGGGTGAACGGGCCGAACGTGCCGGGGTGCGGCCCCGAGTCGAACTCGGCTATCTGGAGTGTCACATTGGGGCGCTCCGCGGCCTCGATGAGCCGGTCCAGCTGTCCGCGCAGCACGCCGGGCCCGCCGGGCGGGCGCCGCAGCACCGTCTCGTCCATGACGGCCCACAGGTGCGGCGAGTCCTCCCGGTCGAGCAGTGACTGGCGGGCCATCCGCAGATCGATGTGCCGGTCGACCTCGTCGGGCCGGGAGCGGCCGACCGTGCCGGCGTCGAAGACGGCCCGCGCGTACGCCTCGGTCTGCAACAGGCCGGGCACGAAGTGCGGTTCGTAGGCGCGGATCATGGAGGCCGCGCCCTCCAGGCTGACGTACAGGCTGAACCAGTCGGGCAGCACGTCGTGGAACCGCTGCCACCAGCCCGGCAGGTTCGCCTCCTCGGCGAGCGCCACGAAGGCCTCTATCTCCCGCTCGGGCACCTCGTACAGCTCAAGGAGCATCTGCACGTAGGGGATCTTGAGCGCGACCTCGGCGGTCTCCATCCGGCGGATCGTCGCCCCGGCGACGCGCAGCGGCCGGGCCGCCTCCTCGCGCTTGAGCCCGCGGGCCTCGCGGAGTTCGCGCAGGCGGCGGCCGAGGACGACCTGGCCCACGGTGGGGGCGGGCCGACGTTCACTCACCTTGCTGCGTCCCCCCAGGAGTTAGGAGCCGGTGCGCTCCCACCCCCGACGCTCCGGCCGTGCGCCGATGCGCCGCGGGTCGCGGCTGCGGTAGACGACGTACGGACGGAACAGGTACTGCACCGGCGCGCTGAACATGTGCACGAGCCGGGTGAACGGTACCAGCGCAATCAGTAGCATGCCCACTACCGCGTGAATCTGGTAGAGCACGGGCACCCCGTTCATCAGCGCCACGTCGGGGCTCAGCGTGAACAGGCTGCGCGACCACGGCGCGATGGTCTGCCGGTAGTCGTAGCCGGTGCCGCTGGAGTGGGTGAGCTTGGCGACCATGCCGAGGACGAGGGCGCCGAGCAGGAACACGTACATGGCCTTGTCGTTGCGCGTCGTGGCGAGCAGCACCGGTGCCTTGGTGCGCCGCCGGTAGACCAGCATCGCGATGCCGGCCACCGCGAGGACGCCCGCGAAGGTGCCGCCGATCAGCGAGAACATGTGGTACGTGTGCTCGCTGATGCCGACCTTCTCGGTCCACGACTCCGGGATGAACAGGCCGACGATGTGGCCCACGAGGACGAACAGGATCCCGTAGTGGAAGACGGGCGACGCGATGTTGAGCAGCTTCGACTCGTAGACCTGCGAAGAGCGCGTCGTCCAGCCGAACTTGTCGTAGCGGTAGCGCCAGATCGTGCCTCCGACCAGCAGGACGAACGCTACATAGGGCAGGACGCCCCAGATCGCCGTGTTCACCGGGCGTGCTCCGTTTCCAGGAGAGGGAGGAGGGCGAAGGGTTCGAGTCCGACGTCCTCGCGGGGCGGCCCGGACCGGGCGAGCGCCTGCGCCTCGGCCCGGTCCTTGGGCGACGGCCCCGGCAGCGCGGCGCACACCGCGTTGAGGACGGTGGCGTACGGGGTGCCGTGGTCGGTGAGGGCGAACCGCAGCAGTTCGAGGCCCGCGCGGTGCTCCTCCAGGAGAAACGGTCCGGCCTGCGCGGAGAATTCGAGGACGGCGGGCAGGAAGTCGGGGAGTTCCTCGCCGGTGAACTCCATGCCGTGTTCCCGGTAGGCCTCCTTCATGCGCACCAGCGACATCCCGCGCCGCCGGGTGTCGCCGTCGCGCCACCACGTCAGGTACAGGCTGTGCCGGTTCTTGAAGTCGAAGACCTGGACGTAGTGCTCGGCCAGTTCCTGCATCGGCGTGGCCTCGGCGTGCTCGACGAAGGGGGCGAGCGGCGGGGCGGCCGCCCGGATCAGCGGAAGCCGCTGGTAGAACTCCTCGTCGGGGTACGTGAGACAGAGCGCGGACGCCTGGAAGAGGAGGGCGGTCCGGTCGGTCATCAGCTGTCCTCCTTGTCGACACTGTCTGCGGTTTGCCGTTCCTTGCTGAGCTGGAAGTTCTCGACGGAGACGACGGGCAGCAGCTTCCGGCCGTCGGCGACGGTCGCACCGGAGTCGGCGCCGAAGGGGCCCTCGCCGCCCATGCCGGGCCCGCCCTCGTGGTCGAGCGAGCAGGTGTCGGACGGCAGCGCCGACTCCTCCAGGCGCTCCGCGTCGCCGATCGCCGCGGTCGGGATCACGTACCGGTCCTCGTACTTGGCGATGGCGAGCAGCCGGTACATCTCCTCGATCTCGTACGGCGACATGCCGATCGACTCGGCGATCGAACTGTCGGGGAGATCACCGAGGTTGATGGCCCGCATGTGCGAGCGCATCGCCGCCAGCTTCTCCAGGGAGGCGCGTACGGGCTTGGTGTCGCCCGCCGTGAAGATCTCCGCCAGGTACTCGAGCGGGATGCGCAGCGCGTCGATCGCGCCGAACAGGTTCCCGTGGTCCTCGCCGTCGTGCCCGGTCTCGGTGAGCGCGTCGACGACGGGGGAGAGCGGCGGGATGTACCAGACCATCGGCATCGTCCGGTACTCCGGGTGCAGCGGAAGCGCCACCTTGTACTTGCTGATGAGCGCGTGCACGGGGGAGCGGCGCGCCGCCTCCATCCAGTCGTACGGGATCCCCGCCTCCTCGGCGGCCCGCTGCACCGCGGGATCCTCCGGGTCGAGGAAGATGCCCAGCTGCTCCTCGTACAGGTCGTGTTCATTGGGCGATGAGGCGGCCTCGGTGACCTTGTCGGCGTCGTAGAGGATCACGCCGAGATAGCGCAGGCGCCCCACGCAGGTCTCGGAGCAGACCGTCGGCAGGCCCACCTCCAGGCGCGGGTAGCAGAGCGTGCACTTCTCGGCCTTGCCGGTGCGGTGGTTGAAGTACACCTTCTTGTACGGGCAACCGGTCACGCACATCCGCCAGCCGCGGCAGGAGTCCTGGTCGACGAGGACGATGCCGTCCTCCACCCGCTTGTACATCGCGCCCGAGGGGCAGGACGAGACGCACGACGGGTTGAGGCAGTGCTCGCAGATCCGCGGCAGATAGAACATGAAGGTCTGCTCGAACTGGAACTTGACCTTCTCCGCGGCCTGTTCGCGGGTCTTCTCCACCATCGGGTCGAGATCGCCGTACTCGGTCGCGCCGCCCAGGTTGTCGTCCCAGTTCGAGGACCACTCGATCTTCATCGGCTTGCCGCTGATGAGGGAGCGGGGCTCCGCCACCGGGTAGTCGTCGCCCAGCGGCGCGTTGGTGAGGTTCTTGTAGTCGTACGTCCAGGGCTCGTAGTAGTCCTTGATCTCCGGCAGCTTCGGGTTGGAGAAGATGCCGAGGAGCTTCTTGAACCGGCCGCCGCCCTTCAGCTTCAGGGCGCCCTTCTTGTTCAGCTCCCAGCCGCCGCGCCACTTCTCCTGGTCCTCGTAGCGGCGCGGATAGCCCTGGCCGGGCCGGGTCTCGACGTTGTTGAACCAGACGTACTCCATGCCGTTGCGGTTGGTCCACGCCTGCTTGCAGGTGACCGAGCAGGTGTGGCAGCCGATGCACTTGTCGAGGTTCATGACCATCGCGACCTGAGCCATGATGCGCATCAGTACTGGACCTCCTGGGAGCGGCGGCGGATGACCGTGACCTCGTCGCGCTGGTTGCCCGTCGGGCCGAGGTAGTTGAACGCCCAGCTCAACTGGGCGTAGCCGCCGATGAGATGGGACGGCTTGAGGATCAGTCGGGTGAGCGAGTTGTGGATGCCGCCGCGCCTGCCGCTGGTCTCCGCCTTGGGCACGTTGACGGTGCGTTCCTGCGCGTGGTGCATGTAGACCGTGCCGGCCGGCATGCGGTGGGAGACGACCGCGCGGGCGACGACGACGCCGTTGCGGTTCACGGCCTCGATCCAGTCGTTGTCCTTGACGCCGATCGACTCGGCGTCCTGCGGGGACATCCAGATCGACTGGCCGCCGCGGGACAGCGCCAGCATGAACAGGTTGTCCTGGTACTCGGAGTGGATGGACCACTTGTTGTGCGGGGTGAGGTAGCGGACCGTCACCTCCTTCTCCCCGTCCGGGCCGAGCCGTGGCTCGCCGAACAGCCGGTTCATGTCGAGCGGCGGCCGGTAGACGGGCATCGCCTCGCCCAGCTCGTGCATCCAGTCGTGGTCGATGAAGAAGTGCTGGCGGCCCGTGAGGGTGTGCCAGGGCTTGAGGTGCTCGGTGTTGAGCGTGAACGCCGTGTACCGGCGCCCGCCCGACTCGCTGCCCGACCACTCCGGCGAGGTGATCACCGGTACGGGAGCGGCCTGCGTGTCCGCGTACGTGACGCGCTTGCCCTCGTGCTCGGAGGCGAGGTGGGCCATCTCCTGCCCCGTACGCGCCTCAAGGGTGTGGAAGCCCTGCGTGGCGAGGCGGCCGTTGGTGGTGCCGGACAGGGCGAGGATGGTGTTCGCCGCCTTGACCGCCGTGTCCAGGGACGGGCGGCCGTCGGCGGGGCCGCCGCGCACCGTGCCGTTGCGCTCGCGCAGCTCCGTGACCTCCTGGTCGGGCTTGAGCGCGATGCCCTTGGCGGGCAGCCCCTGCTGTTCCACCAGCGGGCCGAGCGCGGTGAACTTGGCGCCGATCGCCGTGTAGTCCCGCTCGACCACCACCAGATTCGGCAGCGTCTTGCCCGGCACCGGCTCGCACTGGCCCTTGCGCCAGTCCAGGACGACACCGCCGGGCTGCGCGATCTCACCGGGCGTGTCGTGCTGGAGCGGCGCCGCCACCAGGTCCTTGCGGACACCCAGGTGCTGCGCGGACAGCTCGCTCAGCTTGTGGGCGATCGCCTTGAACGTGTCGAAGTCGCTGCGCGCCTGCCACGGCGGGTCCACGGCCGGGGTGAAGGAGTGCACGTAGGGGTGCATGTCCGTGGAGGCGATGTCGTGCTTCTCGTACCAGGTCGCCGCGGGCAGCACCACGTCCGAGAGCAGCGTCGAGGACGTCTGCCGGAAGTCGAGGGAGGTGAGCAGGTCGATCTTGCCCTCGGGCGCCTCGTCGTGCCAGGTCACCGTCGTGGGGCGCTCGTCGGGGGAGGCCTCCTCGGCGCGCAGCGAGGAGTGCGTGCCCAGCAGGTGCTTGGTGAAGTACTCGGCGCCCTTCGCGGACGAGCCGAGCAGGTTCGCCCGCCACAGCGTCATCACGCGCGGCCAGTTCTCCGGCGCGTCCGGATCCTCGCAGGCGAACTTCAGGGTGCCCGCCTTCAGCTCGGCGACCGTGTTCTCAACGGTCTGCTCGCCGAGCGCCAGCGAACTGCGGTCGAACGTCGGATACGAGGGCATCCAGCCCGAACGCGCCGACAGCGCGAGCACGTCGGCGCCCGTCATGCCCTCGAAGGCGCCCTTGCCGAGCGGCGAAGCGAGCACGTCCGCGCTGAACCGGTCGTAGCGCCACTGGTCGGTGTTGAGGAAGAAGAAGCCCGTCCCGATCATCTGCCGGGGCGGCCGCGACCAGTCGTTGGCGGAGGCCAGCGAGGCCCAGCCGGTGGCCGGACGGCACTTCTCCTGGCCCACGTAGTGCGCCCAGCCGCCGCCGTTCCTGCCCTGGCAGCCGGTGAGCTGCAGCAGCGAAAGGAAGCCCCGGTAGGTGGTCTCGGAGTGGAACCAGTGGTTCGTGCCGGCGCCCATCAGGATCATGCAGCGCCCGCGCGACTTCTCGGCGGTCTTCGCGAACTCGCGCGCGATCTTGACGCACTTGGCGGCGGGCACCGAGGTGTGGATCTCCTGCCAGGCCGGGGTGCCGGGCGTCTCCGCGTCGTCGTACGAGGTGGGCCACTGTCCTGGAAGGCCCTCGCGGCCGACGCCGTACTGCGCGAGCAGCAGGTCGAACACGGTCGTCACCAGCGGCCCGCTCTGCCCGCCGAGCCGGGTCGCCGGCACGCCGCGCCGCACGATCTCGCCGCGGCCCTGACCGTGCGTGCCGCCGTCGGTGTCGAAACGGGGCAGCAGCACTTCCACCCCGCCCGCCACATCGGAGCCGTGCAGGCTCAACTTCGGCTGGATGTTGCCCAGTTCGAGGTTCCACTTGCCCTTGCCGGACTCGGTCCAGCGAAAGCCCAGGGAGCCGTTCGGGACGACCGGCTGCCCCGTCGTCTCGTCGAGCACCGCGGTCTTCCACTCGGCGCCCTCGCCGCCCTGGCCGAGATCGGTGGCACGCAGGAACTTCGACGGCACGTACGCGCCGTCCCGCTCCTCAAGCGTCACCAGGAACGGCAGGTCGGTGAACTTCTTGACGTAGTCCGTGAAGAACGGCGTCTGCCGGTCGACGAAGAACTCCTTGAGGATCACGTGCCCCATGGAGAGGGCGAGCGCGCCGTCGGTCCCCGGGTGCGGATGCAGCCACTCGTCGGCGAACTTCGCGTTGTCCGCGTAGTCGGGCGCGACGACCACGACCTTCTGGCCGCGGTAACGCGCCTCGGCCATCCAGTGCGCGTCGGGCGTCCTCGTCACCGGGACGTTCGACCCCCACATCATCAGATACGCGGCGTCCCACCAGTCACCCGACTCCGGGACGTCGGTCTGGTCGCCGAACACCTGCGGCGAGGCCACCGGCAGGTCCGCGTACCAGTCGTAGAACGACAGCATCGGGGCGCCGATCAGCGAGTGGAACCGGGCCCCCGCCGCGTGCGACACCATCGACATCGCGGGAATGGGGGAGAAGCCGGCGATCCGGTCGGGCCCGTACGTCTTGATGGTGTGCACGTGCGCCGCGGCGACGATCTCCACGGCCTCGTCCCAGGTGGCGCGCACCAGACCGCCCTTGCCGCGGGCCTGCTGGTACCGGCGGCGCCGCTCCGGGTCGGCCTGGATGTCGGCCCACGCGAGCACCGGGTCGTGCAGCCGTGACTTCGCCTCGCGGTACATCTCGACAAGCACGCCCCTGATGTACGGGTAGCGCACACGGGTGGGCGAGTACGTGTACCAGGAGAACGCGGCGCCGCGTGGGCAGCCGCGTGGCTCGTACTCCGGACGGTCGGGACCCACGCTCGGATAGTCCGTCTGCTGGGTCTCCCAGGTGATGATGCCGTCCTTGACATACACCTTCCACCGGCACGAGCCGGTGCAGTTCACGCCGTGCGTGGAGTTCACGACCTTGTCGTGGCTCCAGCGGTCCCGATAGAAGACGTCCCCGTCCCGGCCGCCCTTGATCTGCACGCTGTGCAGGTCCGGCGCGGCCGTCCCCCGCCGGAAGAACCGCCCCGCGCGCAGCAGCGCGGCGTCCGGCTCGGTCAGGGTGCGCGTCGTGTCCGTCACCGTTAGCTCCCTCGATATCCCGTTCTGGGCACGCTAATGGCGTTGTGTCCGGGGCACACCTCGGCCGGGACCGTACGAGTCGGACGGTGGGGCGCTTCGGCCATTACCCCGGAGGTAATCGACCCGCCACCGGAGCGAGGGCAGGGTGGACGCACCGACCAGCCGACGGAGGGTGATCCCCATGTCCGCCATTTCGCTCGCCACCGCACCGGTACGGGCCCGCACCTGGCTGCGCCGCCTGCTCGCCGCCGACGCGCTGGGCACCGGCGCCAACGGCCTGGCCTACGTCGCCGCCTCGGGCCCCATCGGCCGCTTCCTCGGCATCGACCCCGGGCTGCTGCTCGGCCTCGGCACCGGCCTCGTCGCCTACGCCGCCGGGGTCGGGGCCCTGGCGGCGCGCAGCAGCCCGCCCGCGGCCGGTGTGCGCACCGTGATCGAGGTCAACCTCGCCTGGACGGTGCTCAGCTTCGTCGCCCTGATCGTCTGGCTCGACCCGACCACGGCCGGGATGGCCTACGGATCGCTGCAGGCCGTGGTGGTGGCGGCGTTCGCGGGACTCCAGTACGCCGCGCTGCGCGCTCAGCGCAGCGTCGAATGAAGAAACTTCACCGTCGCCGGGTCGGCCGGAAGCAGTGCCTCCACGGCCAGCTCGGCGACCGTCACGTCCAGCGGCGTGTTGAACGTCGAGATCGACGACACGAACGACAGCACGTGCCCCTCGTACTCGATCACCATCGGCAGCGCGAAATAGGGCAGCGCGGGCGCCTCCCGCTCGGGTCCGGCCCCGGCAGCGTCGGGCGGCAGCGGATACGCGGCCACCTCCTCGTACAGCTCCCGCAGCGGCTGCGAGCCGGTCAGCGAGATCTGCTGCTCCATCTGTGCCAGCAGATGTCCCCGCCACTCGCGCAGATTCCTGATCCGCGGGGCGATGCCCTCCGGGTGCAGGGTGAGCCGCATCGCGTTCAGCGGCTCGGTGAGCAGGTGCTCGGGCACCGCGGACATCAGCATCGCGATGCCGTTGTTCGCCGCGATCACGTTGTACGTCGCGTCGACGACGAACGCCGGATACGGCTCGTAGCCCCGCAGCAGCGTGTCGAGCCCCTCGCGCAGTACGTCCATCGCCGGGTCGTCCAGCGGGGTCCGGGTGAAACGCGGGGCGTAGCCCGCCGCCAGCAGCAGCGCGTTGCGCTCCCGCACGGGGACGTCGAGGTGCTCGGCGAGCCGCAGGACGAACT
The DNA here is from genome assembly GCF_054963755.1 of Streptomyces sp. EDA2-14. Taxonomy (NCBI): domain Bacteria; kingdom Bacillati; phylum Actinomycetota; class Actinomycetes; order Kitasatosporales; family Streptomycetaceae; genus Streptomyces; species Streptomyces sp. EDA2-14. The sequence continues at coordinate 62,599 of NZ_JBUEGE010000003.1, read as the reverse complement.
CCTCGCTGGGGCGCGAGCGGCCCGTCTCCACGAAGCTGATGTGCCGCGCCGAGGAGTTCGCCCGCAGCGCGAGCTCCAGCTGGCTGACCCGCCGCCGCTCCCGCCAACCGCGCAGCAGGGCCCCCACTTCTGACGTCATGGGAAGACCGTAACCGGATCCGGTGGCACGCTGGAGGCATGCCTACGGAACCGCTCTCCCAGAAGGACATCGAAGACCGCCTCGCCGAACTGCCCGGCTGGTCCGTGGAGGACGACGCGCTCACGCGCACGTATCGCCTGGACACGCACTTCGCGGCGGCGGCGCTGGTCGTGCACATCGCCCAGACCCAGGAGGAGCTGAACCACCACTCGAACCTGACACTCGGCTACAACACGGTGACCCTCGCGGTGAACACCCACGACGCGAACGGCGCCCTGACGGCGAAGGACTTCGGCCTCGCCGAACGCGTCGAAAAACTCGCGCCGTCACATGGGGCGAGCTGAGCAGCGGGCGAATTGAGAGTCGGGCCGTTCAAGCCCCCTGCGGCGATTGATCAGCCGGGTCCGGGGCGGAGCCCCGCGACCCGGGCATGGGCTACAGTCCCCGCGTGCTCGACTACGACCAGGAAGCGCAGCGGTACGACGCGACCCGTGGCGGTGAGCCGCGAGCGCAGGCGGCCGCCGAGGCCGTGCTCACGCTCGTGCCGGAAGGTGCCCGCACCCTCCTCGACCTCGCCTGCGGCACCGGCCTCGTCACCCGCCGCATGACCCGCCCCGGCCTGCGCCCCGTCGGCGTCGACCGCGCCGCGGGCATGCTGCGGGCCTGCGCACCCCGCCTGTCCGGCGCGGCGTTCCAGGCGGACGCCCGTCGGCTGCCCTTCGCGGACGGCACGTTCGACGCGGTCACCGCCGTCTGGCTGCTGCACCTGCTGGACGACGCGGCGCCGGTCGTCGCCGAAGCGGCCCGCGTGCTGCGCCCCGGCGGCGTGTTCGTCACCACGGTCGACAAGGCCGCATCGCACCTCGTCGGCAGCGACATCTGCGAACTCGTGGGCCCGCACGGATCCCGTCGCCCACCCACCGACGCCGCAGCGCTCATCACGGCGTACGCCGCCGAGCACGGCCTGCGCCCGCACGGCTCGGCCACCTTCGTCGGCCACGGCCAGGGCCGCACCCCGGCACGCCTCGCACGGGACGTGCGGGCCGGGCGGACGTATGCGAAGGGCGGCGAGGAACTGGCGTCACGCCTGGAGGCGCTGCCGCGCCAGGAGGCACCACGCCCGGCCCCGACGTACCACGTACTGGCTTTCCTCATGCCCACGCGCTGAGCGGCAACTCATCGGTGGGTGGTGGCAACTGAGTGGGCGTAGGTATCCGCCGACTCACACCCCCGGGAGCCCCGATGCCCCGCACCCGCCGCCACCGCAGACGCCGCCGTCTGCTCCTCGCCGTCACCACGGCCGCCGCCCTCGCCGGGACGGGGCTGACGCTCCTGCCCGGCGAGGACGCCTCCGCCGCCACCGCCCGTCAGGCGGAGAAGCTGGACCGTGGTCTGGTCAGCGTGCACACCGACGCAGGCAACCTGGTCAGCTGGCGGTGGCTCGGAACCGACCCGGACGGTGTGGCGTTCAACGTCTACCGCGCCGGTACGAAGGTGAACTCCTCGCCGATCACCGGGTCCACGAACTACTTCCACGAGGGTGCGCCCAACTCCGCCGACTACACCGTGCGCGCCGTCGTGAACGGCACCGAGCAGGCCGACTCCGCGCACGCGATCCAGTTCCACAGCGGCTACAAGGACGTGCCGATCACGCCCCCGGCCGGCGGCACGACACCCGACGGCGTCGCCTACACCTATGAGGCCAACGACGCCTCCGTCGGCGACCTCGACGGCGACGGTGTCCTCGAATTCGTCCTCAAGTGGCAGCCCACCAACGCCAAGGACAACTCCCAGTCCGGCTACACGGGCAACACGATCGTCGACGCGGTGAAGCTCGACGGCACCCGCCTGTGGCGCGTCGACCTGGGCAGGAACATCCGCTCCGGCGCCCACTACACCCAGTTCCAGGTGTACGACTACGACGGCGACGGCAAGGCCGAGGTCGCCATGAAGACGTCCGACGGGACCAAGGACGGCAAGGGGACCGTCATCGGCAGCTCCTCGGCGGACCACCGCAACTCCAGCGGTTACGTCCTCTCCGGGCCCGAGTACCTCACCATGTTCAACGGGCAGACCGGCGCCGCGATGGGCTCCGTCGACTACGTTCCCGCGCGCGGCACGGTGTCGTCGTGGGGCGACTCGTACGGCAACAGGGTGGACCGCTTCCTGGCCGGTACCGCCTACCTCGACGGAGCCCGCCCCTCCCTCGTCATGGCGCGCGGCTACTACACGCGCAGCGTCATCGCGGCGTGGGACTGGCGCGACGGAAAGTTCACCCGCCGCTGGACCTTCGACACCAACTCCTCCACCAACTCCGGCAAGGGGTACGACGGTCAGGGCAACCACCAGCTGTCCGTCGCGGACGTCGACGGCGACGGCAAGGACGAGATCGTCTACGGCGCGATGGCGGTGGACGACAACGGGTCGGGCCTGTGGACGACGAAGAACGGCCACGGCGACGCCATGCACGTGGGCGACCTCGACCCGTCGCGGCCCGGTCTGGAGGAGTTCAAGGTCGACGAGGACAGTTCGAAGCCTTCCTCATGGATGGCCGACGCCAAGACCGGCAGTGTCATCTGGAAGACGGCGGCCAACGGTGACAACGGGCGTGGTGTGTCCGGTGACATCTGGTCCGGCAGCGCGGGCGCCGAGTCCTGGTCCTCGGCCGAGTCCGGCATCCGTGACCCCAAGGGCACGGTCGTGAACTCGCGCAAGCCGTCCTCCACCAACTTCCTGTCCTGGTGGGACGGTGACACCACCCGCGAACTCCTCGACGGCACCCACATCGACAAGTACGGCACGTCCTCCGACACCCGTCTCCTGACCGCCTCCGGCGTCCACTCCAACAACGGCACGAAGGCCACACCGGCCCTCTCCGGCGACATCCTGGGCGACTGGCGCGAGGAGGTCGTCTGGCCGACGACGAACAACACGGCCCTGCGCATCTACTCGACCCCGGTGGAGACCTCGACCCGCATCACGACCCTCCTCCACGACACCCAGTACCGCACAGCCCTGGCCTGGCAGAACACCGCCTACAACCAGCCCCCGCACCCCAGCTTCTTCCTCGGCGACAAAATGCCGACGGCCCCGCGCCCGACCATCACCACGCCGTAGGGACTCGCTCCGCGGGTAGCCGCACGCCTATTTCACGCGGTGCAGCTTGATCTGCTGGTTGGCGAAAAGGTGCACATAGCCGCACCGCCAGCAGATCAACCCGGTGGCGTTCTCGTCCGCCCAGGCCAGTTTGAGCAGTTCTCCGCCGGTGCTGTTCAGCTTCACGTTCCGCTCCCGGAACTCGTCGCTCTCGCAGATCTGGCACTTGATCCACATCTCGCCCAACGACGCCCGTACCGGCTTGGCCATGACTGCTCCCCGTGATTGCCCGACGTACGTGATCATGCCCGATGCCCGCGGGGCGATGCGTGGGTTGAGCAAGACCTGAGCATGACCTGAGCAACACGGGGAGCCTCTTCAGCTCACCGTGCAGCTCTGGTCGCCCAGTTTGAATGCTGTGGGCTTGGTGTTCGTCGTGCCGTCGCGGGAGCCCGTGAAGCCGAATGTCACCGAGCTGCCCGGTGCCACCTTGCCGTTCCAGTCGACGTTCTTCGCCGTCACGGTCGTGCCCGACTGAGTCACCTGCGCGTTCCACGCCTGTGTCACCTTCTGGCCGTCCGCGTAGGACCACCCCAGTGACCAGCCGGTCCACGCCGAGGTACCCGTGTTCTTCAGGGTCACGTCCGCCTGGAAGCCGCCCGGCCACTCGTTGGTGACCTTGTACGTGACGGCGCAGGCGCCCACCGGCTCAGGGTCGGGGTCCGTGGTGCCGGCCGTGTCGCCGTAGATGACACCACGGCCGTTCGTCGACACGTACACCCGGCCGTAGACCCGCGGGTCGCCCGTGATCGCGGCGCCCGTCCAGCCCCACTGGTGGGCGTCGTCGTTGACGCGGGTCCACGAGACACCCGCGTCCGTCGAGCGGAAGATGCCACGCACTCCGCCGATCTTCGCGCTGGTGTAGAGGGTCTGGTACGTCGCGCCCGGTGCCGCCTTGCCGAAGCCGATGGTGTCCGCCTGCTCGACCCCCGACACCTTGGTGAACGTCGCGCCGCCGTCCGTCGAGTGCCACAGCCCGTACGCGCCCTTCGCCGAGCCGCCCGCGAGCCAGATGTCACCCTTGGCGCCGGGGACCGCCTTGAAGCGGACGGGGCCGTCCGCGGGCAGGCCGGTCGACGCCTTCGCCGTGAAGGTGACTCCGCCGTCCGAACTCGCGTAGAACGTACCGGACTTGAAGGCGTAGAAGAGGGACGGGTCCTTGCGGTCGGACTCGACCGTCGCGCCCGCCGGCACCCCGCTCGACGCCGTCCACGCACCGCCCGTGCCCGTCTGCACCCCCGCCCCGTCGGGGCTCCACACGAACCGGCCGCCGTCCGCGGACACCGCCACGGTGCCACCTCCGGTGACACCCGACGGCTCGCTGCCCGCCGCATGCCAGTTGGCGCCGTTGTCGTTGGAGAGTGCCACGTGTGCGCCCGAGTCGACGTTCCCCGCGCGTGCCACCACATCGGGCTCGGACTCCGCGAAGTCGAGGCTCGTCGAGGACGTGAAGGTGGGGGAGGTGAACATCATCGAGGGGACCTTCGTGAGGTCCGTGTGCCGGAAGCCGCCGATGTCACCGAGCGCGCTCAGCAGCGGGGCGCCGGACGGCGGGGAGGCCAGGTCGTTGACGGCCGTCTCCTCAAGCCCCCTGACCATGGGGGTGATGGTGAACTTCTCGCCCGTGTCCCACGTGGTCAGGTTCTCCGTTCCGTAGATCGTCGCGCCCGTCCCGTACATCATCCGGTCCGAGTCGAACGGGTCGATCTCCAGCGCCTCCGTCATCCAGCCCAGCTTCGGCGACTGCTCGGGCGGCGCCGGGTTCGCGCCCCAGCTCAGCCACGGCACGGACGACACGTCCAGCGTGTAGCGGTTCTCGCGGTTCGGGTACGAGGAGTAGTCCCACGCCTTGGTCCATGTGCCGCCGCTGTCCTTCGAGCGGAAGATCAGCGTGTCCGGCCACCAGGAGCTGTAACCGGTCACCATGACCGTGCCGGGGTGCTGCCGGTCGAGGGTGAGGCCGCTGTAGCCGAAGGAGGTGTCCGCGTCGGCCGCCGGGCTGACGTTCTTCCACTCACCGGTCTTCGTCGCATACCGCCACACCTGGCCCTTGCCGCCGTCGTACGGGCCGCCGGTGTCGCTGTACGCGACGTAGAGGTAGCCGTTCTCGGCGTCGAGGACGCTCTTGTGGGGGACGTAACCGGTGGGCTGGCCGCCCACCCGCTCCCAGCTCGCGCCCGCGTCCGTCGACCGGTAGACGGAGTTCTCCTTGTCGGCCACCCCGACGTAGAGCGTCTTCGTGCGGGCGGTCCCCGAGCCCGTCGACTCGTCGAACGTCACCCACACCACGCCCGCCTTGTCGGACGAGTAGCCCGAGGTGTCCGACGGGTCGGGCACGTAGGTGCCGGCGTTCGGGAAGGCCGTGACCTGCGACCACGTCACACCCGCGTCCGTCGAGCGCCACAGGCCCTTGCCGCTGGGCGCGCCCAGGTAGAGGACCTTGTTGTCGTGCGGGTCGATCGCCAGGCGCTCGCCCATCCCGCGGCCGGGCATGTTGCCGCCGAGCTTGAAGGGGAGGTCCGCCTTCTTCCAGGTCGCGCCCCGGTCGGCGGAGCGCAGCACCGCGCCGTTGCCCGGGTCCCAGTCGTTCGTGTACGTGCCCACGGCCGCGTACACCCTGTCGGGGTCGGCGGAGTCGGTGGCGAGCGAGGCCACGCCCGTGTGCCCCCAGTCGTCCCAGCCGACCGAGTCGAGCAGCGGCGTCCAGGACTTGGTGACGTGCTCCCAGCGGTAGGCGCCGCCGATGTCGGTGCGGGCATAGGCGAGGTTCTTCTCGGAGCGGTTGAAGACGATGCCGGGCACGAAGCCGCCGCCGTCGATCCGGGCGTTCTTCCAGGTGTACGTGTCGGCTGCCACGGCCGCCTTCGGCCCGGCCGCCTGCGCCACCGGTGGGATCAACAGGCCTGCGGCCAGGGTGAGTACGGCCCCGGCGAGCAGCCGGGTGCGTGGTCTTCGCATGTGAAGTCCAGAGAGTCGAGGGAGGGGGGGAACAGGGGTGCGGGCCGGGCGGCCCTCGGAGAGGAGAGGACCACCCGGCCCGGCCAAACGGAGCCGCTCTCAGCAGGGCGTTATTCGAGCAGCTCCGCGTACGAACCCATGGCGAGCGCGATGTCCGCCTGGGCCCAGAACCGGTGGTACGTGAAGGTGGGCGCGGCGCCGCCCGCCAGGTAGGACTGGATCTTGGGCCAGCTGGGGTCGTTCTTGTAGAAGGAGCGCAGCGAGGAGAACGTCGACGACGAGTCGATCTTGTCGCCGTTCGGCATCGTGCCCGTCCAGCCGCTCGGCACGTACACCGAGTCGTTGAAGCGGCTGTAGTCCGCGCGTGTCTCGGGCACCGCGATGCCCAGCGCGTCCTGGTTGTTCTTCCACATGCCGTCGAGCAGCGCCTTCGCCGTCGACTTCGCCTCCGTGTCACCGGACTTGTCGGCGTAGTACGTCAGTGTCTTGGCGTACGCAGCCGCGACGCCCACGTCGTTCGTGTAGTCGGCGACCGTGACGTGAAGTCCCGTGTTGGCGCCGGGACTTGACGCGTTCCACGTGTCCGGCTTGCCCGACCACTGGAGCGTGGAGGGGATCCGGAACGAGCCGTCGGGGTTGACCGTCGTCTTGGACAGGGCCCAGTCGACCCACTTGTCCAGGACCACCTTGGCGTCGGCGTCACCCGTCTGCTGGTAGTACTCGGCGACGCGCTCCATCGACCACGCCTGGAAGCCGAACCACTGGTTGGACGGCGGGTCGTGGTAGACCGGCGCCTCGTCGTAGGCCATGCCGTAGAAGGTGGGTGTGCCGGACGGCGGGGTGCCGTAGCTGCCGCCCCAGCTGTTCGTCGCGCCGCCCGCGATGGCGCCCTCGTCGGACTGCAGCCAGCGATAGAACTCCAGCTGCCGGTCGAGCGACTTCGCCCAGTCCGCCTGCCCCGTCGCCGACTTGGGCTTCAGGTCCGCGTACGAGGAGAGCGCGTACGCGGCGAGCGGGTTCTGGTAGCCGCCGTGCGTGTGGCTCGAACCGATCCGCCAGGCCCAGCCCGCCGAGGTGTCGGTGGCGCCGCCCCACGCGTAGTACCAGGACATCAGGTAGTGCGAGGCGTCCTTGCCGGTGCCGGCCGGGCAGCTCGTCGAGGTGCAGTTGCCGACTTTCTTGAAGTACTTGTCGTACATCGAGTACCGCAGATAGTCGCCCATCTTCGCGGCCTTGCCGACCGTGGCCGACACCTGCGAGCCCTTGCCCTGCTCCTTGGCCCAGACGTCCGCCCAGTACGCGGCCTGCACGGCGCGCGCGTCGGCGTCCGGGGCGTTGGTGAACTTCCACTGCTTCGCGTACGAGGAGTCACCGGTGAACAGGTCCAAGTACCCGTTCTTCCCGCCGTACTTGAACGCGTCGCAGGTCGGCTGCGGCACCGTCTCCCACACCGACTCCTGCGCGCCGCGCTGGAACGTGTTGATGTAGGAGGGCCCCGTGGCGGTCGGGCCCGCCTCGCACTTTCCGGGCTCGTTGCCGTACCCGTAGACGTTGTCGACGTCCTGCAGCCAGTGCATGCCGTACACGTCGTCCGTGCCGTACGCGCTCTTCAGCTCGCCCGCGATCGGGTCGGGGCCCACTGAGACCGAGGAGTCCAGCTTGGCCGGGTACTGCGAGGGCAGATCGTGCTCGGGTGCGTACGTCGCGGGCTTCGACGCGTTGTACGAGGAGTTCGTCGGCTGGTCCGCGTGCGTCGGGATCATGTACTTCTCCATGATGTCCCACGCGCCGTTGAACTTGGACCAGTCGCCGCTGACCTTGCCGTACATGGCCTGGAGCCACAGCAGGTAGCTGTACGCCTCCGACGTCGTCTCGTGGCCGTGGTCGGGCGCCTCGACGATCAGGGTCTCGACCGAGTGGTACGGGATGCCCTCCGGCGAGAAGTAGCCGTTCGCCGGGTTGGTGATCTTGCCGTACAGGTCGAGGAAGCGGGCGTCGTACTCCTTGGACGCGGCCAGCTGCGTGACGGTGACCTCGGCCTTGGTGTGTCCTGCCGCGGTGGCCGTGAACGTGGCGGCGCCGGTACCGGAGGAGTCGGCGGCCACCGTCACCTTCTGCGCCGTGTTCCAGTTCGACGGGGTGAAGGTGAGGCTCGCGCCGGACGACACCGACAGGCCCGTGTTGCCGCTCGTGCGGGCCACGGAGACGGCGACGTTCGCGGTGGGCTGCGTCGACAGCTTCACGTCGAACGTGCCGGACCTGCCCTGCTGGACGCCGAGTTGGGCGGGGCTCGCGACCACGGCGGCGCCCGCCGCGACCGTGATGCCGACCGGGGTCGACTCACCGGTGGCGCCCTTGCTGTCGGTCGCCACCGCGTACAGCGAGTGCGCACCGGCCTTGAGGTCGTCCGTTTCCAGCGCGTACGGGGCGGTGGTGTCGGTGCCGATGAGCGTCGTGTCGTCGTAGAACTCGACCTTCTCGACGCTCGCGCCGTCGGCCGCGGCGGCGGTCGCCGCGAGCGGGACCGCGTCACCGGCCGTGTAGACCGCGCCGGCCTTGGGGCTGGTGAGCACCGTGATCGGCGGCTGATGGGCGCCGACGCACGCTGTTCCGTTGATCGCGAAATTCGTGGGCGCTGAATTCGAGCCACTGTAGGAGAATTGCGCGCCGGTCGAAATCGCGGCGCCCGCCGCGATCTTTCCGTTGTATCCGGCGTCTTTCACCGTGATGTTCCTGCCGGACTGCGACCAGGTCCCGTTCCAGCCGTTCGACAGTTTCTGGTCACCGGTGTACGCGTAGGTGAGGGTCCAGCCGTCGATCGCCGCGGAGCCGCGGTTGGTGACCGTCAGATCGGCCGTGAAGCCGGCTCCCCAGTCGTTGGTCCGGTAGTCGACACTGCACTCAACTGCCGCTGCCTGAGCGGTCGTTGGGAGTGCGGCAAGGGTGGCGAGCGGTAGTGCCAGGGCGGCCGCAACAGCGGTCCACAACCGCCGGGCCGGTCTCTTGGGCATGGGGGGTTCCTCCTTGCGGCTCTGAACAACCTGTGAACCAGTGGGAGCGCTCCCAAGATGATGCTGGGGGGAGAGGGGGTCAAGAGGCTTGGAGCGTCGAATTAATTCGACAGCGGAAATTCAGAACTGCTCTGTTGCTCGGCGGAACTTATTTGTCTACAGTCCAGCGGCAACCAGTGGGAGCGATTCCATCAGTCGACGCGCCGGTCCCGTACCGGTCTGTCCGAGCTGCAAGGAGTCGCTCATGCGACATCCCCCGCCCCTTTTGTCGCTGTGGGCGTGCGCCGCGCTCGCCGCGGCCGCGCTCGTCCCCCTGACCGGCTCCGCTTCGGCGGCCGCACCCGCCTGCACGGTCGAGTACTCCGTGACCGGGCAGTGGAGCGGCGGCTTCCAGGGAGCCGTGAAGGTCACGAACAACGGCGCGGCGAAGGACAGTTGGAGCCTGTCCTTCGACTTCGCCGACGGCCAGAAGGTCACTCAGGGCTGGAGCGCCGCATGGTCCCAGTCCGGAAAGACCGTGACCGCGAGCAATGAGGCATGGAACGGCGCGCTCGCCCAAGGTGCCTCCGTCTCCGCCGGCTTCATCGGCTCGTGGTCGGGCGCCAACACCGTCCCCACGTCGTTCAAGCTGAACGGCGTCACCTGCAACGAGGAGACGAACCCGACCGATCCGACCGATCCCACCGACCCCACGGACCCGCCCGGGCCCGACAGCGGCGCCCCCGCCCTGAAGGCTGAAGGCAACAAGCTCGTCGACGCATCCGGAGCCACCCGGCGCATCCTCGGCGTGAACCGCTCCGGCGCCGAGTTCATGTGCGTACAGGGCTACGGAATCTTCGACGGCCCCGTCGACGACGCGGCGATCAAGGCGATCGCCGACTGGAAGTCGAACGCCGTCCGCATCCCGCTCAACGAGGAGTGCTGGCTCGGCCTCGACAACATCAAGCCCGAGTACTCGGGCGCCAACTACCAGAGCGCCATCAAACAGTTGGTCGACCGTGTCAAGGCGAACGGCATGACGCCGATCCTGGAGATGCACTGGTCGTACGGCCAGTACACCGGGAACTCGGCGGGCTGCTCCGACGTCCACGCCAGCTGCCAGAAACCGATGCCGGACGCCAAGTACGCGCCCAGCTTCTGGTCCTCGGTCGCGAGCACCTTCAAGGCGCAGCCGGAGGTCGTCCTCGACCTGTTCAACGAGCCGTACCCGGACCGTGCCACGTCCACCCTTTCCGAGGCCTGGGCCTGCTGGAAGGACGGCGGGACCTGTCCCGGCATCGGCTACGAGGTGGCCGGCATGCAGGACCTGGTGGACGCCGTGCGCGCGGCGGGCGCCCGGAACCTGATCCTGGCGGGCGGCCTCGCGTACTCCAACGACCTGCGGCAGTGGCTCGCCCACAAGCCGTCGGACCCGGCCGGCAATCTCGCCGCGGCCTGGCACGTCTACAACTTCAACACCTGCTCCAGCGAAGCCTGCTGGGACGAGCAGCTGGCGCCCGTCGCGGCGCAGGTCCCGCTGGTGGCGGGGGAGATCGGCGAGAACACCTGCTCCCACGCCTTCATCGACCGGGTCATGAAGTGGTTCGACGACCGGAAGCAGTCGTACCTCGGCTGGACCTGGAACACCTGGGACTGCTCCTCCGGTCCCTCGCTGATCAGCAATTACGACGGCACGCCGACCGCGTTCGGAGTCGGCCTGCGCGACCACCTGAAAGCCATCAACCCCTGAAAGGGGCACCCCACACCATGAGCCGTACCCGACCCAGATCCCGCTCCCGGGCCACCGCCGCGGCGCTCGCCGCCCTCGCCCTCACCGGCGCCGGCTGTGTGACCACCGCCGTCGCGCTGCCCGCGGCCGCCGCGGCCCCCGCCTGCAGCGTCGACTACAAGGTGCAGAACGACTGGGGCAGTGGCTTCACCACCGCCGTCACCGTCACCAACAACGGCGCCGCGGTGAACAGTTGGAACCTCACCTGGTCGTACGCGGGCAACCAGAAGGTCAGCTCCGGCTGGAACGCCGACCTCTCCCAGTCCGGGTCCGCCGTCACCGCCAAGAACGTCTCGTACAACGGCAGCCTCGCCACCGGCGGCTCCACCTCCTTCGGCTTCAACGCCACCTACAGCGGCAGCAACGCGCTGCCGACCACGTTCAAGCTGAACGGTGTCACCTGCAACGAGGACACCTCGGGACCGACCGACCCCACGGACCCGACCGACCCGACCGAGCCCGGCGCCCGCGTCGACAACCCGTACGCCGGTGCCAAGGTGTACGTGAACCCTGAGTGGTCCGCGAAGGCCAAGGCGGAGACCGGCGGCAGCCGCATCGCCAACCAGCCCACCGGCGTCTGGCTCGACCGGATCGCCGCCATCGAGGGCGTCGGCGACGGCATGGGCCTGCGCGACCACCTCGACGCCGCGCTCGCCCAGAAGGGCAGCGGCGAGGAGGTCGTCCAGCTGGTCGTCTACGACCTGCCGGGCCGCGACTGCGCCGCGCTCGCCTCCAACGGCGAGCTCGGCCCGAACGACATCGACAAGTACAAGTCGGACTTCATCGACCCGATCGTGAAGATCCTCGGCGACCCCAAGTACGCGGGCCTGCGCATCGTCACCACGGTCGAGCTCGACTCGCTGCCCAACCTCGTCACCAACGTCTCGGGCCGCCCGACCGCCACGCCCAACTGCGACACCATGAAGGCCAACGGCAACTATCAGAAGGGCGTCGGCTACGCCCTCGACAAGCTCGGTGACATCGCCAACGTCTACAACTACATCGACGCCGGCCACCACGGCTGGCTCGGCTGGGACGACAACTTCGCCCCCTCCGCCGAACTGTTCAAGACCACCGCGACCAGCAACGGCGCCAAGCTCTCCGACGTCCACGGCTTCATCGTGAACACCGCCAACTACAGCGCCCTGAAGGAGGACAACTTCGCCATCGGCGACAGCGTCAACGGCAAGTCGGTGCGCGAGTCGAAGTGGGTCGACTGGAACCGCTACACCGACGAGCTGTCCTACGCGCAGGCCATGCGCGACAAGCTGGTCTCGCTCGGCTTCGACCAGAACCTCGGCATGCTGATCGACACGTCCCGCAACGGCTGGGGCGGCACGGCGCGGCCCACCGGTCCCGGCGCCAAGACCGACGTCGACACGTACGTGGACGGCGGGCGCTATGACCGCCGCATCAACCCCGGCAACTGGTGCAACCAGTCCGGAGCCGGACTCGGTGAACGCCCGCAGGCCAATCCGGCCACCGGGATCGACGCCTACGTCTGGATGAAGCCGCCGGGCGAGTCCGACGGGTCGAGCACCGCCATCGACAACGACGAGGGCAAGGGCTTCGACCGCATGTGCGACCCGACGTACACCGGCAACCCGCGCAACAACAACCACATGAGCGGGGCGCTGCCGAACGCTCCGGTGTCCGGGCACTGGTTCTCCGCCCAGTTCCAGGAGCTCATGAAGAACGCCTACCCGGCGCTGTAGGCCAGGTGCCGTAGCCGGGAAATTGCCGACCCGGCAACGTGGCTTGCCCGCCCGTATGTCGTCCGCGCACCCTGAGGTCGACGGACGACATACGGGCACGAAGGGCGGCGACCCCACGCATGGCACACAGCCACCACGAAGAAGGCCAGCACGGGCACGGTCAGCACGGCGGTCACGGAGGGCACGACCACACCGACATCGACTGGGCCGACATGATCCCGATGCTGGAGCGCAACGCCTCCGTGTACGAGCCGCTCTACACGCAGGCCCTCGACTGGCTGCGCGCGTCCCGCCCGGCCGGCACCGGCCTGATCGTCGACGCGGGCGCCGGGCCCGGCGCCGTGTCGCTGCACCTCGCCGAGGCCTTCCCCGAGGCCCGCGTCATCGCGGCCGACCCGGAGGAGGCGCTGCTCGCCCGCGCCACCGAGCGGTTCGCGGAGGCCGGCATCGCCGGGCGGACGAGCACGCTGCGCGTCGAGCTCCCGGACAACATCGGCGAGCTGCCGTCCGCCGACCTGATCTGGGCGGCCCGCTCCCTGCACCACGTCGGGGACCAGCGGGCCGCGGTGGCCGCGCTCGCGGAGCGGCTCGCGCCCGGCGGCACCCTCGCGCTCGTCGAGGGCGGACTGCCGCAGCGCTGCCTGCCGCGCGACTTCGGCCTCGGTCGGCCCGGACTGCAGGCGCGGGCCGACGCCATCGAGGAGGAGTGGTTCGGCGACATGCGCGCGAAGCTGCCGGGCGCCAAGCAGGACACGGAGAACTGGGCGGAGCTGCTGACCGACGCGGGCCTGACCGGGGCGGTCAGCCGCACCTTCCTGCTCGACCTGCCCGCGCCGCTGACGGGCGAGGCCCGCGAGACGGTCGTCGATCTGTGGAAGCGTCGCCTGGAGGTCTTCGCCGAGGCACTGTCGCCCGAGGACATGGCCACGATCGGCCGGCTCATGGACAAGGACGATCCGCAGAGCCTCCACCGCCGCGACGACCTCTTCCTGCTGACCGCACACACCGTGCACACGGCGGTCAAGGAGGCCTGAGGACCTGTTCCCGGGCTCCGACCCCGGACATGCGAAAGGGGGGCCCCGCCGGGGCCCCCCTTTCACGTGTGCGTCACGCGACGTCGAACGTCGCCGGGTCCGGGCCCAGGCGGCGGTCCTCGTTGAGGGCGGAGATGGCGCCGAGGTCCTCGGTGTCGAGCTCGAAGCTGAAGACGTCGATGTTCTCCTTGATCCGCGACGGCGTCACGGACTTCGGGATCACCACGTTGCCCAGCTCGATGTGCCAGCGCAGGACGACCTGCGCGGGCGTGCGGCCGTGCTTCTGTGCGATCGCGATGATGGCCGGGACCTCCAGGAGGCCCTTGCCCTGGCCGAGCGGCGACCAGGCCTCGGTCGCGATGCCCAGCTCCGCGTGCTTCTCGCGGGAGACGCGCTGCTGGAGGTGCGGGTGCAGCTCGATCTGGTTGACGGCCGGGATCACGGAGGTCTCGGCGGTCAGCTGGTCCAGGTGCTCCGGCAGGAAGTTGGAGACGCCGATGGACTTGGCGCGCCCGTCCGCGTGGATCTTCTCGAAGGCCTTGTACGTCTCCACGGCGAGGCCCTTGGACGGCAGCGGCCAGTGGATCAGGTACAGGTCGACGTAGTCGAGGCCCAGCTTGTCGAGCGAGGCGTCGAAGGCGCGCAGCGTGGAGTCGTAACCCTGGTCGGCGTTCCACAGCTTCGTCGTGACGAACAGCTCGTCGCGGGGAACGCCGGACGCGGCGATGGCCTTGCCGGTGCCCGTCTCGTTCTCGTAGGCCGCCGCGGTGTCGATGCTGCGGTACCCGGCCTGAAGGGCCGTGGCGACGGCGGTCTGCGCCTCGTCGTCCGGCACCTGCCACACGCCGAAGCCGAGCTGGGGCATCTCGACGCCGTTGTTCAGGATGATCGGGGGAACCTTGCTCACGAGGTGTCGATCCTTAATTCGTCCGGTGATGGGTGGCTCTTGTTAATCCGGTACTTCCCATGGTCAACGATCACGGGCGTACGCGCATTCCTGTGGGTGACACCAGCATGACAGTCACGTATGTGAACTTTGCGCCGGGGTCTGTGTCCCGAGATATGCCTCGCGTACCCGTGTGTCCGCCCGGATCACCTCAGGGGAACCCTCCGCGAGCACCGATCCCAGATCGAGTACCACGACCCGGGCGCACAGCTCCATCACGAAGGCCACGTTGTGCTCGACGAGCAGCACCGCGCAGCCGTCCCCGGCGAGCCGCCGCACCGTCGCCGCGAGCAGTTCCCGCTCCTGCGCGGTCATGCCGGACGCGGGCTCGTCGAGCAGCAGCACGCGCGGCCGGTCGGCCGCGGCCCGCGCGAGCTCCAGCATCCGGGCCCGGCCGACCGGCAGCGTTCCCGCGTACGTGTCGGCGAGGTCTTCGAGGCCGCAGTCGCGGAGCAGCTTCCCGGAGAGTTCCGGATCCGCGCCGCCGCGCCGCCACTCCTGCGCCACCAGCAGATTGTCCGCGACCGTGAGCTGCCCGAACGGCTGCTGGCGCTGGAACGTGCGGCGCATCCCGTGCCGCGCCCGCCAGACCGGGGAGCGCCGGGTGACGTCCGCGCCGTCGAGCAGCACCCGGCCCGCGTCCGGCCTGCGGATCCCGGAGACGACGTCGAAGAGCGTCGTCTTGCCCGCGCCGTTCGGCCCGATCAGCCCGCACACCTCGCCGGCCGCGAGCCGCAGCCCCACCCCGTCGAGGGCCCGCACACCGCCGAACCGCACGCCGACGCCCTCGGCCTCCAGTACGTACGCCTCGCTCATGACCGGGCCTCCTGCGTGCTGGTCGCCGCGATGCCGAGGTACGCCTCCGTGAGCCGCTCGGCCTCCACCTTCTCGCGCGGCCCGCACCAGGTGACGCGGCCCTGCGCGAGATACGCCACGGTGTCCGCGACACCGAGGATCTCCGACGCCTTCTCCTCCACGAGCAGCAACCCCGTTCCCGCGTCACGGAGTTCGGCGAGCAGCCGGTACACCTCGTCGGCGACGCGCGGCGCGAGACCCAGCGAAGGCTCGTCGGCGACGAGGACGCGGGGCGGCCGGTGCAGCAGCGGGGCGAGCGCGAGGAGCTGCTGCTCGCCGCCGGAGAGCGAGCCCGCGGTGACGTCGCGGCGCGCGGCGAGCCCCGCGAACCGCTCGTAGACCGCCGACCGGTCGGCCTGCTCCGGGAGTTGCAGGGCGAGGTTCTCGTCGACGGTGAGGGACGGGAAGATGCCGCGCCCCTCCGGCGCGAGCACCACCCCGGAGCGCGCCCGGCGGACCGCGCCCGCGCGGCCGACCGGCTCCCCGGCGACGTACACCTCGCCCTGCTGCGGTGCCAGGAGGCCCGCCGCGACCTTGCACGTGGTGGACTTCCCGGCGCCGTTGGGTCCGAGGAGTGCCACGATCTCGCCGGGGTGCACGGTCAGGTCGACGCCCTGGAGGACGCGGGCGCCGTCGTATCCCGCCTGGACTGCCGCGAGTTGGAGCGCGGCGTCGGGGTCCGGTCCCGCCGTCGGCGGGTGCTCGTCGACGGCCTCGGCCGTGGCGGTCCTGCGGCGGTGGCGGCGGGCCGGGACCGCCGCGCAGTAGCCGTCCGGGTCATTGGCGAGCGCGAGCCCCGCGAGACCGAAGAGGATCACCGGCAGCTGCACCGACTTGGTCAGGTAGTCGCTGATGAGATGCGGTACGACGGCGAAGGTGAGGCCCGCGACCACCGCGAACTGCGGCCGCCGAACCCCCGCCGCGACCACCACGGCGAGCCAGATCAGACCGGTCATCGCCGTGAAGTCGGTCGCCGTGATGCGGGTGTTGTACGACGCGTACATCACGCCGCCGAACCCGGCGAGCCCCGCCGAGACCGTGAAGAGCAGCAGTTTCGTGCGGAGCACCGAGACCCCGGAGGCCATCGCCGCGGCCGGAGCGGAGCGCACGGCGAGCATCGCCCGCCCGGCCCGCGAGTTCCGCAGCGCGCTGAGCCCCGCGACGGCCGCCGTGCACAGCACGACCATCGCCACGCCCATCGCCCGGTCGTCGCCGAGGTCGATCGGACCTGCCACCGCGCGCGGTATCTCCCACCCGGTGTCGCCGTTCCGCAACCAGCCGAGCTGGAACAGGACTTGGTCCGCGAGGAAGGCGAGCGCGAGCGTGGCGAGGGCGAGGGAGCGCCCGCCCAGCCGCAGCGCGGGCAGCGCCACGAGCGCCCCGAGCAGGGCCGCCGCGCACGTCCCGGCGAGCGTGGCCCAGATGAACGGCACCCCGTGGCTCATCAGCAGCCCCGCGACGAGCGCCGCGCCCGTCACGAACGCGGCCTGCGCCAGCGACACCATCGCGCCGAGCCCGGTGACGACGGTGAACGACAGGAACACCAGTGAGATCGCGAGCCCTTGGGCGAGGATCCCGCTCCAGAACGGCGTCGTCACCGTGTAGAACGCGAGGGCCATGAGCACGGCTGCCGACGCCCACGGCCCCCAGCGCCGCAGCCACGACCGCCCCGCCAGATAGTCGACCGGCGGCGCGTCGACCGCCGCCGTGCCCGCCGTCCGCTGCCGCCGCGTGAGCAGCAGCAGACCGGCGAACAGGATCAGGAACGGCACCGCCGTACGAAAACCCGTGATCTTCTCCGCGAACGTGGCGTACCCCGCTACCAGGTTCTGCAGCACCCCGAGCCCGAGGCCGCCCGCGAAGGCCAGCGGGATCGACATGAACCGGCCGAGCACGGCGGCCGTCGCCGACACGAACAGGAACAGCGTGAAGTCGTGCGAGGAGAGCCCGAGCAGGGGAGTGGCCAGCACACCCGCGAGCCCGGCGAGCCCCGACGACAGCATCCACGCCACCGAAGACAGCCGGTCGGCGCTGATCCCGCGCAGCTCGACGAGCGAGCGGTTGTCGACGGCCGCCCGCAGTCTGAGCCCCAGTGCCGTGTGGCGCAGCAGAATCCACAGACCGAGCGCGACGACGGCCGTCGTCACCCATGTGATCAGCTGGTCCGAGTCGATGCCGACGCCGTCCATCAGCTGCCAGTTCTTCGCCGGGCTCGGCCCGACGCCGGGCAGCCCGAACTGGTTCTCCGCCGGTTTGACCGGCGCGCCCGCGTCCTCCAGCAGCTCGACGATCCACAGTCCGAGCGCGGGCAGCGCGACGAGCAGCCCGATCGTCGCCACGATCTGCGCGGTCTCGCCGACCCGCGCCAGTTTCCGGAACATCAGCCGGTCGAGCCCCCAGCCCAGCAGGGGAGCCACGACGAGGACGAGCAGCAGCGCCGTCGGCACGGCGGGCCAGCCGAAGCCGGAGTGCAGCTCGTAGAAGGCGAGCGCGCACAGATAGGCGGTCGCGCCGTGCGCGAAGTTGAAGAGGCCGGAGGCCGAGTAGGAGAGCACGAGCCCCGTGGCGAGCAGCGCGTACAGCGCCCCCGACACGAGCCCGCTCAAGCCGAAGGCAAGAAGATCCGACACGTGAACACCCCTTCCCTTCGGCCTACTTGAAGGGGATCGGCGGATAGCACTTGAACGACGACGACACCCGGTAGGCGCCGTCCTTGAGCTGGGCGAGCGCCCCGCAGCCGAACGACTCGGTGCGCCCGCGCGGCAGCGTCCGGTCCCCGACGAGCGTCCCGGTGTCGGAGAACCCGTCCGCCGCCTTCTGGAACGAGTCGACGGTCAGCTCCTTGCCGGCCTTCTTCGCGATGGCGAGGAACAGGTCGGCGCTCATGTAGCCCGTCATCATGTGCATGTTGAGCGGGGTGTCCTTGCCGTCCGCCGCCTTCTTGATGTCGGCCTTGAACCGCGTCATCTCGGGTGTGCGCGCCTCGAACGGCTCGAAGGACAGCAGCACGTGCACCCCGTCGAGCGCCTGCTTCGTCGCCTTCTTGGCGAGCAGCCCGGGGTCGTAGTCCGTCGGATCCGTGAGCACGCCCCGGTAGCCGGTGCGCTTGACGGCGGTGAACAGGCCGATGTTGTACGGCGTCTGCATCACGGAGACCACCACGTCCGGCGCCTTGCCGCCGTCGCTGCGCAGCAGTTCCTTGGTGTACGCCGACCAGTCGCTCGGCACCGCGGTCGCGGGCACGGTCGCCTTGGCGTACGACACCTTGTAGCCGGCCGACTTGAAGGACTGTTTGTACGTGCGGATGGCGAAGGTGCCCGCGTCGTTGTCGTTGGCGAGGATCGCGACGGACTTGCCCTTGGCGCCGCCTGTGACCTTCTTCAGCCCTTCCGGCCAGGTCTGCGAGATGGTGCCGCCCGGCATCGGCACCATGCAGCCACCGAAGCCGTAGATGTACGTGGGGCCGCAGAACGAGGGGAGCGTGCCCCAGCCGAACGTCGGCACCTGCTGCTTCTGCAGGAAGTCCGCGCCGGAGAACGTCACCGAGCTCATCGGCGAGATCGCGAACACCTTGTCCTGCTGGACGAGTTTGCGGGCCGCCGCGAGGTTCTTCGCCGGGTCCTGGCCGTCGTCCTCCGCGCCCAAGTAGTCGATCGTCCGGCCGTTGATCCCGCCCTCGGCGTTGGCCCGGTCGAAGCGGGCCTTCGCGCCGAGGTCGGTGTCCTTCTTGCTGTAGCCGCTCGACGTCGTCATGGAGACGATGCCGCCCACCTTGATGCTGTCGTCGGTCACACCGCGGACCGAACCCCCTTGACCGCCCGCGGTGTTGGTGCCGCTGTTGGCGGTGGAGTTGCAGGCGGTGGCGAGCAGGAGTGCCGCCACGGTGGCGGTGATGGCGCGGATCGGTCGCGACACGGTCGGTCCCCCTCCGTCGGAGTGAGGGTGATTCTGTGCGCGACCTGATGAACCGTCAATAACTGACGCATCGACAAATGATGGTTCGTCAGTTACCGGCGGTTTACCAGGAGCCTCCGCCTCCGCCGCCGTCGCCGCCACCGACACCGCCGCCCGACGAGCCGCTGTTGGAGGAGCCGCCACCGCCGCCGCTGCCGGAGGACGAGGGCGTGGCCGCGGTGGTGCTCGCCACCGACGTCAGCGCCAGCGAGTACATGAGCAGCCGGTCCGTGTGCGGGGACGACTGGATCGGGACGCTCGCCGTCACGCCCGCGGCCGACGTCCACGACTCGGTCTCACCGAGCGCCACCGCCCAGCCCGCCAGGGCCTCCGCGTCGGCCGGCCGGTCCGCCGGGGGCTCGGCGAGATGGCACCGGAACGCCTCCGTCCGGCACCACAGCAGCGTGCCGAGCGGCGTGCGGCGGCGCAGCTCCCACGCCCGCAGGATCAGCGTCGCCCCGGCGCCCGCGAGCGCGGCGCCCGCCACCAGGGGAGCAGCCCAGGGCTCGCCGGGGTCGGTCTGCTGCCAGGCGGCGGGGCAGAGCAGCCGCAGCCCCACGGCCGTCACGAGTCCGCCGACGATCACCGAGGCCAGCCACCGGCCGTGCGCCGCGGGCTCCCACAGCCCCTCGCCGCCCGAGCGGTGCCACAGCCGCAGATTGCGGCCCAGCAGGTTCCAGCCGGTGGCGAAGTCCTTGCGGTACGTGCCGAGCCTGATGCTGCGGTTACGGGCGAAGATCTTGTCCAGGGCCTCGGCGGTCATCGGGTCGGTGGGCTCCTCCGGCTCCTCGCTCGGCCGGGACAGCTGCGGGGTCTTCGGCTGACCGCGCAGGACGAGGTGCCCGGTCGTCGCCGCGTGCAGCAGGGCGGCCGTGCGGTGGTGCTTACGGACCCGCCCCGCGAGCAGCACGCCTGCCTGCGCCGGGGTGAGCCCCTCGGGCGGCGTCGGCGAAGGCGGCAACTCGTCGGCGAGGCGCTGCCGGTCGCGGCGGCGCATCCCCTGCGGCGTACGGACCCGCTCGCGGCCGAGCCGGCGGATCACCAGGGTGGCGAGCAGCGCCGCCCCGAGCGCGGCGGCGGTGGCCGTGCCCCAGATGACGAGCGGCGAGGTCCCCTCCGGCGCCGCCATGAACTCCTCCGGCGGCTGCGGCAGGTCGGCCGGAGCGCCCGTGAGGGCCGCGCCCCGGTCCGCGTACACGGTCATGCCCTGCCCGGCCGAGAGGCCGTCAGCGGAGGCGTCGATGCGGCCCGGCGACGGCGAACCGGACTGCGCGCACGCGTCGTCGGAGGCATAGTCGCCGGCCACGCAGCGCAGGTTCGGCAGGGTGTGGGGCGCGGTGATGTGCGCCTCGGCGTGCGCGATGGGGACGTCCCAGCCGGTGCCGACGGCGTTCCAGTCGATCCCGGAGCCGTCCACGACGCCCGGCAGCGTGTACGCGACCTGGTAGCGGTGGCGGCCGGTGACCGTCCTGTCCGGGTCGCCGATCGTGTAGCTGACGAAGCTGGAGTACTTCTGGATGTCGACCGGTACGGGCCGGCCGTCCATCGTGACCTTCAGGCCGGTGGCGATGCCCGTCCTGGTGCCGGGGATCTGCCGGTAGATGCCGTGCTTGTCCCCGCCCGCGAAGTCGTAGTCGATCGTCTCGGTCACGCGCAGCCCGCCGTCGGCGCGCACCACGGCGTTGGCCCACAGGGAGTCGACGCGCTCGCCGGGCTTGCCGATCGCGGCCGTCGCGAGGGCCACGAGTCCGGTCAGGACGACGGCGCCGAGCACCAGCAAGGTGTCGAGCCGCCTGCGCCGCCGTGTGCTGCCGCGTCTCACCGGGGTGCCTCTTTCCCACGTCGTCGGTCGCCAGGCCGATGCCTTGCGACGCGACACCCTAGCCGCAGGTCAAAAGCGCTCGACAGGCGGTCACAGCGTTCCGTACAGGGCATCGACCTCGGCCGAGTAGGCCTGTTCGATCGCCTTGCGCTTCAGCTTCAGGGACGGCGTGAGCAGTCCGTGCTCCTCGGTGAACTGGTGGGCGAGGATGCGGAACGTACGGATCGACTCGGCCTGCGAGACGAGGGTGTTGGCGGCGACCACCGCGCGCCGCACCTCGGTCTCCAGGTCGGAGTCGCGCACCAGTTGCGCAGGGGACATCGTCTGCTTGCCGCGCATGCCGAGCCAGTGCTCGACGGCCTCGTTGTCGAGCGTGACGAGCGCCGCGATGTACGGGCGGTCGTTGCCGACGACCAGGCACTGCGCGATCAGCGGGTGGTCGCGCACCCGCTCCTCCAACTGCTGCGGCGAGACGCTCTTGCCGCCGGAGGTCACGAGGATCTCCTTCTTGCGGCCCGTGATGGTGAGGTAGCCGTCCTCGTCGAGGGAGCCCAGGTCGCCGGTGGCGAGCCAGCCGTCGTAGAGGGAGGAGTCGGTGGCCTTCGGGTCGTTGAGGTAGCCCTGGAAGATGTTGCCGCCGTACACCCACACCTCGCCGTCGTCGGCGATGTGCACGCTGGAGCCGGGGATCGCCTGGCCGACCGTGCCGTAGCGGGTCTGCTCCGGCGGGTTCGCGGTCGCGGCGGCCGTCGACTCGGTGAGGCCGTAGCCCTCGAAGATGGAGACGCCCGCGCCCTCGAAGAACAGGCCGAGCCGCCGGTCCATGCCGGAGCCGCCGGAGAACGCGTGCCGCACCCGGCCGCCCATCGCCGCGCGGACCTTGGAGTAGACGAGCTTGTCGAAGACGGAGTGCTGCATGCGCAGCGAGGCGGAGGGCCCGGGGCCCGTGCCGAAGGCCTTGGCCTCCTGCGCGTCCGCGTACTTCACGGCGCATTCGATGGCCTTCTCGAACGGCCCCGACTTGCCCTCGCTCTCGGCCTTCCTGCGCGCCGCGTTGAACACCTTCTCGAAGATGTACGGCACGGCGAGGATGAACGTCGGCTTGAAGGACTGCAGGTCCGGCATGAGCACGGACGCCCGCAGCTCCGGCTGGTGGGCCAGCTTCACGCCGCCGCGGATCGCCGCGACCTCCACCATCCGTCCGAAGACGTGGGCGAGCGGCAGGAACAGCAGCGTGGCGGGCGTGCGGTCGCGCTTGGAGGAGAACACCGGCTCCCAGTACGCGACAACGGTGTCGGCCTCGTACATGAAGTTGCCGTGCGAGATGACACAGCCCTTGGGGCGGCCCGTGGTGCCCGAGGTGTAGATGATCGTGGCCGTCGACTCGGGGGTGATCGCCCGGCGGTGCCGGTGCACCGTCTCGTCGTCGATGTGGGCGCCGGACGCGGTGATCTCGTCGACGGCGCCGCCGTCGAGCTGCCACAGCCGGTGCAGATGGGGCAGCCGGCCGATGACCGTGGCGACCGTCATCGCGTGGTCCTCGTGCTCCACGACCGCCGCCGACACCTCGGCGTCGTACAGCATCCAGAAGACCTGCTCGGCCGAGGACGTCGGGTAGACGGGGACGACCTGGGCGCCGATGGTCCACAGCGCGAAGTCGAACAGCGTCCACTCGTAGCGGGTGCGCGACATGATGGCGACCCGGTCGCCGAACCGGATGCCCTGCGCGAGCAGGCCCTTGGCCAGCCGCAGCACCTCGTCGCAGAACTGGGCGGACGTGACGTCCTGCCACTTGCCCTGCCGGTCCTTGCGGGCAAGGGCTATGTGCCCCGGTGTGTCCAGGGCGTGATCGAACACGGCGTCGGCCAGGCCGCCGACGAGCGGCGCCGACGCCACAGGGGGGTTGGTGAACTCACGCAAAGTTGCTCCTTGTGGCGCTCCGCACAGCGTCGGTGACGGTACCCGACAGCAAGCGCCTGCGGGAGTGCCTTCTTTGAGCGGAAGGTGCGCGGAATTTGCACAGGTCAGACGTTTATAACGGGCCACATCGGGTGGAGCGGGGCAGAATACTTACGCGAGAGTAAGTTCCGGGACCGTAATCTCCCGGCCCTCTTCACGAGCCTCCATTGGATCTGTGCAAAGAGGTCACCGCCGGGCCGTGTCCCCGTTTTTAGACGGAGTAGTCGGTTCCGGGGACGGTACCACTGCGGCTATCGCGCACCGCGATGGAGCCGGTCGCCGCCCGCCAGGATCGCCTGCGCGAGTGCCCGCGCGGGCTCGCTCTCGTCCCGTGCCGCGCTGCGCACCACGAAGTCGACCTCGCCCAGCTCCGGAAGACCCACCCGCTCCGGTACCCGCACGAGCCCCGGCGGAATCAGCCCGTGCGAATGGGCCATCACGCCGAGCCCGGCCCGCGCCGCCGCGACGAGACCGTTCAGCGATCCGCTCGTGCAGGCGATCCGCCACGCCCGCCCGTGCCGCTCAAGGGCCTCCAGGGCCAGGGCGCGCGAGATGCCCGGCGGCGGATAGACGATCAGCGGGACGGGGCGGTCCTGGTCGATGCGGAGCCGCTCGGAGCCGATCCACACCAGCCGGTCGTGCCACACCGACTCGCCGCGCGGATCCTCCGGACGCCGCTTCGCGAGCACCAGGTCCAGCTTCCCCGCGTCCAGCTGCGTGTGCAGCGTCCCCGACAGCTCGACCGTCAACTCCAGGTCCACCTCGGGGTGCTCGGCCCGGAACGACTCCAGGATCTCGGGCAGCCGGGTCACCACGAAGTCCTCCGAGGCCCCGAACCTGAGCCGGCCGCGCAGCCGCGTCCCCGTGAAGTACGCCCCCGCCTGCTCGTGCACCTCCAGGATCCGCCGGGCGAAACCGAGCATCGCCTCGCCGTCCTCCGTCAGCTCCACGGAGTGGGTGTCCCGCGTGAACAGCGTCCGCCCCGTCGCGTCCTCCAGGCGCCGCACGTGCTGGCTCACGGTCGACTGCCGCAGGCCGAGGCGGCGCGCGGCCTGCGTGAAGCTCAGCGTCTGCGCGACGGCGAGCAGGGTCCTGAGCTGTCCGGGGTCGTACATGCCACGAACCGTACCCCTGCTCATCACGCGACGCGATGACAGTCAGAGCGGTATGCAGGATTCCCGATCACGGTCCTGAGGTGGACGATGGAGAGGGCACGACCTGAACCGAGAGCAAGGAACAAATGAAACGCCTGACCTGGCCGAGCTGGATGCCGATCGACCCGTACATCCTGGCGTTGATCGCGACAGTGGGCCTCGCCGCACTGCTCCCGGCCCGCGGGGCCGCCGCCGATGTCGCGTCCGGCGCCTCGACCGCCGCCGTCGCCTTCCTCTTCTTCCTCTACGGGGCGCGCCTGTCGACCCGTGAGGCGATGGACGGACTGCGCCACTGGCGGCTCCATGTCACGGTCCTCGCCTGTACGTTCGTCGTGTTCCCGCTGCTCGGCCTCGCGGCCCGCGGCCTCGTCCCCGTGCTGCTGCCGCAGAACCTCTTCGAGGGGCTCCTCTTCCTCACCCTCGTCCCGTCGACGATCCAGTCGTCGATCGCGTTCACCTCGATCGCGCGCGGCAACGTCCCGGCGGCGATCTGCGCGGGCTCCTTCTCCTCGCTCGCCGGCATCGTCCTGACTCCGCTGCTCGCGGCGGCGCTGCTCGGCAACAGCGGCGGCGGCTTCTCCGCCGACTCGCTCGTCAAGATCGTGCTGCAACTGCTCGTGCCGTTCGTCGCGGGCCAGTTGCTGCGCCGCTGGGTCGGCGGCTTCCTCACCCGGCACAAGAAGATCCTCGGCTACGTCGACCGCGGCTCGATCCTGCTCGTCGTCTACACCGCGTTCAGCGAGGGCATGGTGCAGGGCATCTGGCACCAGGTCAGCGCGGTCCGCCTGGCCGGGCTCCTCGTCGTGGAGGCGGTGCTGCTCGCGGTCATGCTGGCGGTCACCTGGTACGGCGCGAAGGCCCTCGGCTTCAACCGCGCCGACCGCGTCGCCATCCAGTTCGCGGGCTCGAAGAAGTCCCTCGCCTCCGGCCTGCCCATGGCGAGCGTGCTCTTCGGCGCACACGCCTCGCTCGCTGTGCTGCCGCTGATGCTCTTCCACCAGATGCAGCTCATGGTGTGCGCGGTCATCGCCAAGCGCCGCGCGAAGGACCCCGACGACACGGTGGAGCCGGAGCTCAGCGCCCCGGAAGAGCCCCGAGACGAATCGACACGAACCTCGGTCGGTACAGCGACACGTTCCGGCTGAGCTGCGCCTGCGCGCCGGTGGGCGACTCGTCCAGCCAGTTGACGTCATAGCTGAGGACGAGCCGCCCGCCGCCGCTCAGCGCGGGGTGCGCCTGCGGGTTGTACGCGGTCGTGCGCGAGGGCGTCGTGCCGTCGCGGGGGAGCGGCGGCGTGAAGGCCTTCGCGGGCCCGTGCCAGGGCCCGGTCGGCGAACAGGCCCAGTACGACGTGACCTTCGTCAGCCCCTCCGCGCCCGCCGCCGTCGTGAACAGGACGTACGTGCCCGCGTCCCGCACCACCGTGAAGGCGGTGCCCACGCCCCGGTGCCTGTCGTCGCCCAGCACCGGTGCGGCATGTGAGCCCCACCGCGCGCCGTCCCAGTACCGCCACGCCCGCACATCGCCGAGCCGGCCCGCCGGCACCCTGGCCACGTACGCGCGACGGGTCGCCCGCTGCCCGTCGTCGGCACCGAACACATACGTCCAGCCGCCCTCGTCGACGGCCGTCGTCCCGTACAGCACGCGCCGCGCCGGATCCCGCACCTGGCGCTGGTCGAGGACCTGCGTGATGCCTTCGAGGCGCAGGTCCGGCAGCGACAGGGTGGCCACCTCCGTCGCGTTCGGCACCCCGAAGACGTACGGGCCCGTGCCCTTCTCCCGCGTCCACAGCAGCACCCGGACGACCTGCTTGCCGCCGCTGCTCTCGACCCGCGCGGCGACCGGCCAGCGCCACTCGCCCACGGCCGTGTCCGGGAACACCGGCGCCGCGACCGTCCGCTCCGGCCTGCCCGAACGGTCCGTCACCACCGCGGAGTTGCGCACGAAGGGCGCGCTCGCGTCCCGCCAGGGGTGCGGCTGACCTGCCTGGTTGGGCGGCTGGTTCACGGCGCCCAGATACGTGTCGGAGAACAGCCACAGCAGCCGCCCGTCCGGCAGCCGCACCGAGTGCGTCCCGTCGCCGCCGGTCCAGTCGTCGAGCCGGGAGGCGTCGTCCCCGTACCGGGCGAACGCACCGGTGAGCCGATCGTCCGCCGACCACGAGGCGACACCGCGGGGCCCGCAACGCGCGCCGCCCTCCCGGTCGGGGAGGGCGACGAGAGTGATCAGTACGAGGACGAGCGCGGCGAACAACGCGAGCAACGGCCCCCGTCGGCCGCGCCGCGCCGTCCTTCGTTCTCGCTGACTCCGCACGTGGGGCGACGTTAATGCGCCGGGCGTTGTCGGTCCACCCGGGGTGAGAGTGCTCCCCAGCGGCGGGTGGGCACATCAAGCCCCGCCGGCGATTGAGGCGCGGGGTCCGGGGCAGAGCCCCGTGGCGTGAACCCCGTGGGGCCGGGTCACAAGCCCGAGCGCGACGCCAGGTCAACCGCTTCCGAGGCAGCGGCACGCGGCACGCCGAGCCGCGAATGATGCCGCCCGTACCGGAGGTACAGCACGGCGGCCCCGGCCAGCCACACCGCGAACAACAGGTACGTCGACATGTGCAGCCCGTACAGCAAGTACGCGCACGCGGCCAGGCTCAACAGCGGCGTCACCGGATACCCCGGCACCCGGAACCCCCGCGGCAGCGACGGCTGGGTGCGCCGCAGCACCATCACGCCCACCGACACGACGGCGAACGCCACCAGCGTGCCCATGCTGGTCAGATCGGCCAGCACGTCGAGCGGGACGAACGCGGAGAGCGCGGTGATGCCCGCGCACACCACGACCGTGTTGCGCACGGGCGTCCTGGTGCGCGGCGACACCCGCGCGAACAGCGGCGGGAGCAGCCCGTCGCGGCCCATCGCGTAGAGGATGCGGGTCTGCCCGTAGATCGACACGAGCGTGACGCTGAAGATGGACACCACGGCGCCGCCCGCGAACACGAGCGCGGGCCAGTGCGCGCCGGTCACGTGCTCCAGGATCTGCGCGAGCCCGGCCTCCTGGCCGCTGAACGAGCGCCACGGCTGGGCGCCGAGGGCGGTCAGCGCGACCGCCAGATACAGCAGGGTGACCACGCCGAGCGAGAGCAGCAGGGCCAGCGGCACCGTGCGCCGCGGATTGCGCACCTCCTCGCCCGCCGTGGAGATCGCGTCGAGCCCGATGAACGAGAAGAAGATCCCCGACGCCGCCGTGCCGACCCCGGCGATCCCCAGCGGCAGGAACGGATGCAGCCGGTCCGCCTCGAACCCGGTCAGCGCCACCCCCACGAACAGCAGCAGGACGAGCACCTTCACGGCCACCATCACCGCGTTGACGGCCGCCGACTCGCGCGCCCCGCGCACCAGGAGCAGACAGCACAGGCCGACCAGGACCACGGCCGGCAGATTGATCAGGCCGCCGCTGCCGGGCGCCGCCGACAGGGCGTGCGGAAGGCGCACCCCGAACAGCAGGTCCGTGAAGAGGTTCAGGTACTCGCCCCAGCTGACGGCCGTCGCCGAGGCCGCGACCCCGTACTCCAGGAGCAGACACGCGCCGACCGCGAAGGCGACCCCCTCGCCGAGCGTCGCGTACGCGTAGGAGTACGAGGACCCGGAGACCGGGATCGCGGACGCCAACTCGCAGTAGCACAGGGCGGTGAGGCCCGCCGCGATCGCGACGACCACGAACGACAGCAGCACGGCCGGTCCGGCCTTCGGCACCGAGGTGGTGAGCACGAAGAAGATGCCGGTGCCGACGGTGCAGCTGATACCGATCGCGGCCAACTGCCACAGGCCGATGGAGCGTTGGAGTTGAGCACCGTCCTCGGTGTCGGTGCTGCTCCCGGTGCTTTCGCCGCTCTCGGCGAGCAGATCCGCGACCGGCTTCTTGCGCAGGGCCACGGAGAGCAGGGCTGGTCGGTCTGGGGCCACGGGCACATCCTTGGGCTCGGTGGAACGGGGGTGGGTGGGTCAGTCGGTGACGCGGAGGGAGGAGACGGCCGGGTCGGGCGCCCCGCGCACATGGCCGCCGGGGGCCCGTGCGGTCTCCTGGAAGAAGGCGACGTGCTCGGCGGTGATCACCTCGCCGGGCAGCACGTTCGGAATGCCCGGCGGGTACGCGGCCAGGGTGTCGGCCGAGACCCGGCCGACCGCCCCGGCGGCGGGCACGAGGCGGCTCGGCCCGAGGAACGCCTCGCGCACGGTGGTACGGACGGGGCCGGGGTCCGGCAGTCGTAGCGCGGTGAATTCGCCCTCTGGACCGTCGAGTCGAGGGAGCTGGTGCAGTGCGGTCACGAAGCGCTCCACGTCCGGTGTGCTGCCCGCGCCGACGACCGCGACGATCGCGGACGCCGTGGCGACCTCGACGTGGACGTGGTGTTCGCGCAGCAGTCGACGGCGCGCCTCGTGGCCCGCGATGCCCCCGGCGCGGGTGCCGATGGCGACGCGCAGCGGGTCCACGCCGACGACATCGGGGAAGGCCCCGGTGAACTCGTCGCCGACGACGGGAAAGCGGCCCTCCGCGCGGATCCGGTCACGGATCTTGTCGGCGCACTCCACGGACTCCAGGACCCGCCCCGGATCGGCCGCGAGGGACTGCCGGGCCAGGTCGAGCGAGGCGAGCAGCAGGGCGGAGGCGCTGGTGGACTGCGTCAGGTGGAACACCCGCTGCACCAGCGGCTCCAGCGTCGCCCGGAACGGCCCGTCGCCGAGGTGCAGCATCGCCGCCTGCGTGAGGCTGCCCGCCAGCTTGTGCGTGCTGGACACCACCAGATCGGCGCCGAGCGACAGCGCGTTCGCCGGTACGGCCGGGTGGAAGCCGAAGTGGCTGCCCCACGCCTCGTCGACGACCAGCGGCACCCCGGCGGCGTGCGCCACGTCGACGAGCGCCCGCACGTCGGCGACGGCGCCGAAGTAGCTGGGCGTCACCACGTACGCGGCGGCCGCGTCCGGCGCCTCGGCGAGCGCCCGTTCCAGGTCGGCCGCGGTCACCCCGTGCGCGATGCCCAGGCCGTGGTCGACCGACGGCTGCACGAAATGCGCCCGCATCCCCGACAGGACGAGGGAGTCGACGACGCTGGAGTGGACGCTGCGCTGCACCACCAGCGTCCCGCCGAGGGAGCGCGCCACGAGGCCCGCGATCCGGTTGCCCTGCGAGGCGCCGTTGGTGAGGAACCACGTCCGAGCGGCGCCCCAGGCATCGGCGGCCAGGGCCAGCGCCTCGTCCATGGGCGTCGGCGCCGCGCCCAGGTCCAGCCCTTCGAGCAGCGGCGGGAAGTCCATCCGCAGCACGTCCGCGCCGAAGGTGTCCGCGAGGTGCGGGAAGCGGTCGGGCCGGGCGGCGTGGCCCGGCACGTTCAGGCGCAGCCAGTCGTCCGCCGCGCTCTCGCGGACGGCGGTGGCGTAGGGCGCCCGGCCGTGGTCGTCGGGGTCGTAAGCCAGTTCTCGTGTCACGCCGCCGACCCTGGCAGCCGGAAACGATCAAGAGAACAGAAGAATTTCTTGTAAGGGGGCAGATTTCATCAATAACCTGTGGCGGTGTTGGATCTTCGTCACTTGTACGTCCTGCGGGCGATCGCCTCAGAAGGATCGCTCGCCGGGGCCGCGCGCTCGCTGTACTGCAGCCAGCCCACCGTCACCCACCATCTGGCCACGCTGGAGGGGCACTTCGGAGCCCGGCTCGTCGAGCGCGGTCCGCGCGGCGCCACCCTCACCGAGGTCGGCCGCACCCTGCTGCCGCACGCGGACGCGGTGGTACGGCGGCTCGGCCGGGCCGAGGACGAGGTGCGGGCGCTGCTCGGCGGCGCGGAGACGGTGCTGCGGGTCGGCGCGTTCCCGACGGCGAGCGCGCTGCTGCTGCCGCGCGCGGTGCGCCAGGTCGCCGAGCAGGGCGTGACGTTCGATCTGACGGAGGGCGAACTCCCGGCGCTGCTCGACCTGTTGCGCCGCGACGAACTCCACGTCGCGCTCGTCTTCACCCAGCCCGACGACCCGCTCACCCTCGACGACGGCATCACGCTGCAGCCCGTCCTCGACGACCCGCTCGATCTCGTGCTGCCGCCGGAACACCCCTGCGCGCGCCTGGACCGGGTGCCGCTCAAGGCGCTGCGCGAGGAGCCGTGGATCGTCGGCACCACCGCGTGGGACCCCTGCGACCGACAGCTCGACCGGGCCTGCGGGGAGGCGGGATACCGGCCGCTGACCGCGCTGCGCTCCGACGACTACGGCGTCATCCAGGGGCACGTCGCCGCGGGCGCGGGCGTCGCACTCGTGCCCCGGCTCGCCCTGAACTCGCCGCGCCCCGACATCGTCGTCCGCCCCGTCGACGGCGCCCGCCTGGCCCGCCGCATCTCCGCCGCGACCGTCGGCCCGCCCCGCAGACGCGGCGCCCACGACCTGGTGGCGGCGGTGCGCACCCAGGCCGACCGGATCGCGGCGGACTGGCGGGAGGCGGCCTGAGCGGGGGTGCGGGGCGGCCGGGTCAGGGGACGAGGACGACCTTGCCTGTGTTGGCCCGCGCCTCGATCACGGCATGCGCCCCCGCCGCGTCCTCCAGCGCGAACTTCCCGTGCACGCAAGGTTTCAGAGTACCCGTCAGGAACAGCTCCCACAGCTCCGCGCGCCACCGCTCGTACGTCCGCGGCTGCCCGCGCGCGATGAGCCCCATCTGGAAACCGATCACCGACTTCGCGCCCACCAGCAGGTCGTACGCCTCCACGGTGCCGCCGCCCGAGCTGTACGCCACGAGCCGGCCGTGCGGCGCGAGCGCGGCCACGGCCGGCTTCAGCAGCGCGCCGCCGACCGCGTCGAGCACGTAGTCGACGGGCTCGCCCCAGGACCCGGCGTCGTACGTCACCACGTCGTCGGCCCCGAGCGCGCGCACGAACTCGGCCTTGCCGGCGTCGGAGACCGCGGCCACCACACGCTTCGCCCCCTGCAAGGCGGCCAGTTGGAGGGCGAGATGGCCCACGCCGCTCGCCGCCGCGGTCACCAGGGCGGTCTCGCCCGGCTCGGGCCGCGCCGCGCGCAGCGCCCCGTACGCGACGAGCCCGCTGCGCACCAGCGCCACCGCGTCGACCGCGCTCGCGCCGTGCGGCACCGGCGAGGCCATCGCGGTGTGCAGCAGCGCGTAGTCGGCGTAGCCGTGGCCGAAGACCAGGCCGGTGACCCGGTCCCCGGTCGCGTAATCGGACACGCCCGCGCCGAGCGCGACCACCTCGCCCGCGATCTCGCCGCCGAGCGCGATCGGCTCGCGCGCCTCGCGGACCTTGCGGACGACGGGCAGCGTGACCCCGACCGCCTCGGCGCGCACGAGGAGTTCACCGGGCCCCGGTGCGGGCACGGGCACCTCCTCCAGGAACAGGACCTCGGGCCCGCCGCTGTGCTCGTACCGGACACGACGCATGGACGTGACCACCTCCGCGTACCGTCGTATTTCATTGGGACTCCCAACGGAAACGACGGTACGCGGTTTTCATTGGGGAGACCAACGTTTATTCGGTACGGTGGCCGCATGAGCGCACCAGGACCGTCGCCCACCGCCCCCGGCGCCATCCGTGACCTGCCCAGTTGGCTGCTCGGGCGGGCCGCCGCGCGCGGGCGGGCGCTCGTCGCCGACGCGCTGGCCGAGCAGGGGCTGAAGATGTGGCACCACGTGGTGCTCAGCGCGGTGGGCGACTGGGGGCCCGTCGCCCAGGCCGACCTGGTGCGCGGCGTGCGGCTCGACCCCAAGGACATGGTCGGCGTGCTCAACGACCTTCAGGCCGCGGGCCTGATCGAGCGCGCGCCGGACCCCTCGGACCGGCGCAAGAACGCGGTCACGATCACGGACGAGGGGGCCCGCCTCGTCGACACCTGCGCGGCGGCGGCGCGGGCCGCGAACGACGAGCTCCTCGCGCCGCTCTCTGCGGGGGAGCGGGAGCGGTTCATGGACATGCTGCGGCGGGTGTCCGGGCTCCCCGCCGCCGAGGGCTGAAAGCGGCGGGTCAGCCCTGCGCGACCGCCGCGGTGTGCAGGGCGATGCGATCCTCGCCCGCGTAGATGTTCATGGAGCTGCCCCGCAGGAAGCCGACCAGGGTCAGGCCCGTCTCGGCCGCGAGGTCCACCGCGAGGGACGAGGGCGCCGACACCGCCGCGAGCACCGGGATGCCCGCCATCACGGCCTTCTGCGCCAGCTCGAACGAGGCCCGGCCCGAGACCATGAGGATCGAGCGGGACAGCGGCAGCTCGCCGTTCTGCAGGGCCCGGCCGACGAGCTTGTCGACCGCGTTGTGCCGCCCCACGTCCTCCCTTATGTCGACGAGGCGACCCGTCTCGTCGAAGAGCGCCGCCGCGTGCAGCCCGCCGGTCCGCTCGAAGACGCGCTGATCCGCGCGGAGCCGGTCGGGGAGCGAGGCCAGCAGCTCGGGCTCCAGCCGGAGCGGGGGAGTGTCGGCGATCGGGAACCGGGCCGTCGTGCGCACCGCGTCGAGGCTCGCCTTGCCGCACAGTCCGCACGACGAGGTCGTGTAGACGTTGCGCTCCAGGGTGATGTCCGGCAGCTCGACGCCCGGCGCGGTCCGCACGTCGACCACGTTGTACGTATTGCTGCCGTCCTCCGTGGCGCCCGCGCAGTACACGATGTTCTGCAGGTCGGCCGCGGAGCCCAGGACGCCCTCGCTGACCAGGAATCCGGCCGCGAGCGGGAAGTCGTCGCCGGGGGTGCGCATGGTGATGGCGAGCGGCTTGCCGTTGAGCCGGATCTCCAGGGGTTCCTCGGCGACCAGGGTGTCGGGCCGCGTGGAGACGTGCCCGTCCCGTATCCGGATCACCTTGCGTCGTTCCGTGACTCGTCCCATGTCCCGATACGTCCTGTCAGCTGCTGGTTCGGTGGTGGCCGGGGTTGGTGCGTGGGCTCCCATTCTCCTGCACCACGGCCGCCCGGACGTCCGGGGGCTCCGTGCCCCGCTCGGCGCCCCGTCCGGTGTCCCGTTCGACGCCCCGTTCGGTGTCTCCGGGCGGGATATTGCCTACAGTATGGAAGCGCTTGCTCCCGTCGACAAGGGGGCCGGGCGAAGGGGCTTCCCAACTCCCTGTTGACTGCATACGGTTCGGGATCATGAGGCCCCCCGTCGCGCCGGCCGGCTGGAGCCGTTGGCTCGTTCCCCCTGCCGCGCTCTCCGTCCATCTCTCCATCGGCCAGGCTTATGCCTGGAGCGTCTTCAAGCCACCGCTCGAGTCGGCGCTCGGGCTGAGCGGCACGCAGAGCGCGCTGCCGTTCCAGCTCGGCATCGTCATGCTCGGCCTGTCGGCCGCGTTCGGCGGCACGCTCGTCGAGCGCAACGGTCCGCGCTGGGCGATGACCGTCGCGCTCGTCTGCTTCTCCTCCGGCTTCCTGCTCTCCGCGCTGGGCGCCGCCACCGAGCAGTACTGGCTGATCGTGTTCGGCTACGGCTTCGTCGGCGGCATCGGCCTCGGCATCGGCTACATCTCGCCCGTCTCCACGCTGATCAAGTGGTTCCCCGACCGCCCCGGCATGGCCACCGGCATCGCGATCATGGGCTTCGGCGGCGGCGCGCTCATCGCGTCCCCGTGGAGCGCCCAGATGCTGGAGTCCTTCGGCTCGGACAGCAGCGGCATCGCCCTCGCGTTCCTGGTGCACGGACTGGCGTACGCGGTGTTCATGACGCTGGGTGTGCTGCTCATCCGGGTGCCGCGACCGAAGACCGGCCAGGGCGAGCGCGTCGAGACGGCCGCCGCCACCGGACCGCAGGTCTCCGCGAAGCAGGCCATCCGCACGCCCCAGTTCTGGTGCCTGTGGGTCGTCCTGACCATGAACGTGACCGCGGGCATCGGCATCCTGGAGAAGGCCGCGCCGATGATCACGGACTTCTTCGCGGACTCCAGCACCCCGGTCTCCGTCTCCGCCGCCGCGGGCTTCGTGGCGCTGCTCTCCGCCGCGAACATGGCAGGCCGCATCGGCTGGTCCTCCACCTCCGACCTCATCGGCCGCAAGAACGTCTACCGGCTCTACCTCGGCGTGGGCGCCCTGATGTACCTGCTCATCGCCCTGTGGGGCGACGCCTCGAAGCCGCTCTTCGTGCTCTGCGCCCTCGTGATCCTCTCCTTCTACGGAGGCGGCTTCGCGACGATCCCGGCGTACCTGAAGGACCTCTTCGGCACGTACGAGGTCGGCGCCATCCACGGCCGGCTGCTCACCGCCTGGTCCACGGCCGGCGTCCTCGGCCCGCTCATCGTCAACTGGGTCGCCGACAGCGAGGAGAGCGCGGGCAAGGACGGCGCCAACCTGTACGGCCTCTCCTTCATCATCATGATCGGCCTGCTGGTCGTCGGCTTCGTCGCCAATGAACTGGTACGCCCCGTGCACGCCCGCCACCACGTAGTCCCCGCCCCCAGGGAGTCCGCAGATGACGTCGACACCGCCGCCCGAGACCGCAGCGAGCACGCCTGACCGGCGCGGCCTGATCGCCGTGTCCTGGCTGTGGGTCGGGCTGCCGCTCGCGTACGGACTGTACGAACTGGTGCAAAAGGCCACCCAGCTGTTCACCGGGTGACCGGCCGCCGGCTCCGGCAGAAGTCTCCAAGCGAGACGGCACTTTCCTGTCACTGACCGCCACCCCCTACTCGTGAGTCGCTGACCAGACTGGGAGATCCGCAGCTCACGAGGGGGCCCAACATGGCCGGTTCGCGCATTGTCGGCATCGGGCACCACCAGCCCGCCAGGATCCTCACCAATGAGGACCTGGCAGCCATCGTCGACACCAACGACGAGTGGATCCGCAGCCGTGTCGGCATCCGTACCCGGCACATCGCGGGCCCCGACGAGCCGGTCGACGAGCTCGCCGCGCACGCCGCCGCCAAGGCGCTGGCCGCGGCGGGCCTGACCGCGGCCGACATCGACCTGGTCGTCGTCGCCACGTCCACCGCGGTCGACCGGTCCCCGAACACGGCGGCCCGCGTCGCCCAGCGCCTGGGCGTCCCGTCCCCGGCCGCGCTCGACCTGAACGTCGTCTGCGCGGGCTTCACGCACGCCCTCGCCACCGCCGACCACACCCTGCGCGCCGGGGCGGCGACGCGCGCCCTGGTCGTCGGTGCCGACAAGATGTCCGCCGTCACCGACTGGACCGACCGCTCGACGTGCGTCCTGGTCGGCGACGGGGCGGGCGCCGTGGTCGTCGAGCCGTGCGCCGAGGGCGAGGAGCCGGGGATCGGCCCGGTGCTGTGGGGTTCGGTCCCCGAGATGGGCGACGCCGTCCGCATCGAGGGCGAACCGGCCCGCTTCGCACAGGAGGGCCAGTCGGTCTACCGCTGGGCCACCCGCTCGCTGCCGCCGCTGGCCCGCGAGGCCTGCACGAAGGCGGGTCTCGACCCGGCGGACCTCGCCGCGGTCGTCCTCCACCAGGCCAACCTGCGCATCATCGAACCCCTCGCGGAGAAGATCGGCGCCGTGAACGCGGTGGTCGCGAAGGACGTCGTCGACTCCGGCAACACCTCCGCCGCGAGCGTGCCGATCGCCCTGTCGAAGCTGGTCGAGCGCGGCGAACTGCGAAGCGGCGCGCCCGCGTTGCTCTTCGGCTTCGGCGGCAACCTCTCGTACGCGGGCCAGGTCGTGCGCTGCCCGTGACCCGGCGGCGGGCGGACGGCGCGAGGGATACACAATGTGACGAGGTCAACTCGCTATGGCCGTAGCCATTGTGCTCGGTAAACTGTATTCCAAAGCCAATCCGGTGGATTCGCCGGAACGGTCGGCCGGATGCTCGAAGCCCAGGAGGGGACCGCGATGTTGTCCACAGGACTGCCGCAGGGGGCGGTGCCCAAGCTGGAGCGCCCCGGACCGCTGCGCGAGCGGGTCTACGAGGCGCTGCTCGAACTGATCACGACGCGGGCCCTGCAACCCGGCCAGCATTTGGTCGAGAGCGAGCTCGCCGGTCACCTCGGGGTCTCCCGCCAGCCCGTGCGCGAGGCGCTGCAGCGGCTGAACACCGAGGGCTGGGTCGACCTGCGCCCGGCCCAGGGCGCGTTCGTGCACGAGCCGACCGAGGAGGAGGCCGACCAACTCCTCAGCGTCCGTACGCTGTTGGAGGCCGAGGCGGCCCGGCTCGCGGCGGCCAACGCGGGCAAGACCGGCATCGCCGAGCTGGAGGCGCTCTGCGCCAAGGGCGAGCAGGCGGTCGCCGACGGGGACGTGGACCTGGTCGTCGCCACCAACGCCGAGTTCCACGCCAAGGTCATGGAACTCGCGGGCAACGTGGTCCTCGGTGAGCTGGCCGGACAGGTCGACCGCCGGGTGCGCTGGTACTACCAGCCCGTCGCCCGGCAGCGCGGAAAGCAGTCCTGGATCGAGCACCGGCAGCTGATCGCGGCGATCTCCGCGCGCGACGAGGCGGAGGCCACCGCCGTGATGCGCACCCACACCGAGCACACCCGCGAGACGTACCACCACCGCAACGAGGAGTCCTCGTAGGGCGCACCCCCGCGGTGTGACGGCGAACAGGGCTTTGTCCTGTCGCCGGAGAAAGTCCCGAGCAATTCCTGCGCAACTTCTTCCCGCACCGGGTGGCCGCTGCTACGTTCCCCAACGAAAGACGGCACCAGCGCACGGCACCATCACCCGAAGAGGCCCGAAGCGGCGGGGAGGGGCACGTGAGACGCATGACGGCTCGTCCTACGAGTGATCACCAGGCGCGGCTGCTGCGGCTGTTGCGCGACGGGGGGCCCAACTCCCGCGCGCAGCTGGTCGATCAGGTGGAGCTGTCCAGGTCGCGGCTCGCCGTCGAGGTGGACCGGCTCCTGGAGACCGGGCTCGTCGTCGCCGACGGACTCGCCGCCTCGCGCGGCGGCCGCCGCTCCCACAACGTCCGGCTCGCCCCCTCGCTCCGCTTCCTCGGCGTGGACATCGGCGCCACCTCGGTCGACGTCGCGGTCACCAACGCCGAGCTGGAGGTCCTCGGCCACATCGCGCAGCCCATGGACGTACGGGAAGGCCCTGTCGCGATCTTCGAGCAGGTCCTCGCCATGGCCGCCAAGCTGAAGGACTCCGGGCTCGCCGAGGGCTTCGACGGCGCGGGCATCGGCGTGCCGGGGCCCGTGCGCTTCCCCGAGGGCGTCCCGGTCGCCCCGCCGATCATGCCCGGCTGGGACGGGTTCCCGGTCCGCGAGGCGCTCAGTCAGGAACTGGGCTGCCCCGTCATGGTCGACAACGACGTGAACCTGATGGCGATGGGGGAGCAGCACGCCGGCGTCGCCCGTCAGGCCAGTGACTTCCTCTGCGTCAAGATCGGCACCGGCATCGGCTGCGGCATCGTCGTCGGCGGCGAGGTCCACCGCGGCACTACCGGGTCCGCGGGCGACATCGGGCACATCCGCGTCGAGCAGGACGGCCGGCAGTGCGCCTGCGGCAACAAGGGCTGCCTGGAGGCGCACTTCAGCGGCGCCGCGCTCGCGCGGGACGCGGAGGACGCCGCCCGCGAGGGCCGCTCCGCCGAACTCGCCGCACGCCTGGAGAGCGCCGGGCGGCTCAGCGCCGCCGATGTCGCCGCGGCCGCCGCGGCCGGCGACGCCACCTGCCTCGACCTGATCCGCGAGGGCGGCAACCGCACCGGTCAGGTCATCGCGTCCCTCGTCAGCTTCTTCAACCCGGGACTCGTCGTCATCGGCGGCGGCGTCACCGGGCTCGGCCACACCCTGCTGGCCTCCCTGCGCACCCAGGTCTACCGCCAGTCGCTCCCCCTGGCGACCGGCAACCTCCCCATCGTTCTGGGGGAGTTGGGCCCCGCCGCCGGAGTGATCGGCGGCGCCCGGCTGATCAGCGATCACCTGTTCTCACCCGCGTAACGCACGGAGCACCAACCGCACGCGCACCACGCTCAGGCCGCACCACTTTCACCCGCACCACTTTCACCCGCACCGCCTTCACCTCGCACCACGCCCACCTCGCACCAGGCTCGGCCACGCCCTGCCCCGCCCTGCCCGAAACCGGTCCGCACCCGCCCCGAGGGGAAGCGTCATGGGACCCGATATGGCACCAGACATGGCACCAGACATGTCTCCGGAAGCACCACTGCTCACCATGTCCGGCATCACCAAGTCGTTCCCCGGCGTGCGCGCCCTGGACGGCGTCGACCTGGAGGTCCAGGCCGGGGAGGTGCACTGTCTGCTCGGCCAGAACGGTGCCGGGAAGTCCACCCTGATCAAGGTCCTCGCCGGGGTGCACCAGCCCGACGGCGGTGCCATCACCTGGCGCGGCGAACAGGTCGTGCTGCGCTCGCCGATCGCCGCGATGCGCCTCGGCATCGCCACCATCTACCAGGAGCTCGACCTGGTGGAGGGCCTGTCCGTGGCCGAGAACGTGTTCCTCGGCCACGAGCCGACCTCCGGCGGCTTCGTCGTGCGCGGCCGCGCGGCCCGCGCCGCGACCGCCGCCCTGCTGCTGCGGCTCGGCCACCCGGAGATCGACCCAGAGCGCCTCGTGGGCGAGCTGTCCGCCGCCCACCAGCAGATCGTCTCCATGGCCCGCGCGCTCTCCCACGACGTACGGCTCATGGTCATGGACGAGCCGTCCGCGGCGCTCGACCCCGACGAGGTCGAGAACCTCTTCCGTATCGTCGGCGACCTGACCGCCCAGGGCGTCGCCGTCGTCTACATCTCCCACCGCCTTGAGGAGATCCGCCGCATCGGCGACCGCGTCACCGTCCTCAAGGACGGCCGCGCGGTGGCGGTCGGCCTGCCCGCCGAGCGGACCCCGACCGGGGACATCATCTCCCTGATGACCGGGCGCACCGTCGAGTACGTCTTTCCGGAGCGGTCCAACGCCGGGCTGCCCACGCAGCCGGTCCT
Source organism: Streptomyces sp. EDA2-14 (assembly GCF_054963755.1). NCBI lineage: Bacteria > Bacillati > Actinomycetota > Actinomycetes > Kitasatosporales > Streptomycetaceae > Streptomyces > Streptomyces sp. EDA2-14. The sequence goes on along the minus strand of NZ_JBUEGE010000003.1, from coordinate 23,273 downwards.
GACCGTCCAAGGGCTGTCCCGCGAAGGGGAGTTCGCGCCCCTCGACCTCGAACTGCGCCCCGGCGAGATCGTCGGCCTCGCCGGGCTCGTCGGTTCCGGGCGCTCCGAGATCCTGGAGACGATCTACGGCGCCCGCAGGCCGACGGCCGGCCGGATCCTGGTCGAGGGAGAGCCGTTGCGCACCGGCAGCGTCCGCGCGGCCGTCCGCGCCGGTCTCGGGCTCGCCCCCGAGGAGCGCAAGGCGCAGGCCCTGCTGATGCTCGAATCGGTCACCCGCAACGTCTCCGTCTCCTCCATGTCCCGCTTCTCCTACGGGGGTTGGCTGGACCGGGGCCGGGAGCGCGCGGCCGCCCGCAAGGCCACCCGCGAGCTGTCGCTGCGCCCCGAGGATCCCTCCGTACCGGTGCGCACGCTCTCCGGCGGCAACCAGCAGAAGGCCGTCCTCGCCCGCTGGCTGCTGCGCGGCTGCCGGGTGCTGCTGCTCGACGAGCCGACCCGCGGCGTCGACGTCGGCGCCCGCGCCGAGCTGTACGCCGTGATCCGCCGCCTCGCCGACGAGGGCCTCGCCGTCCTCCTGGTCTCCAGCGAGGTCCCCGAGGTGCTCGGCCTCGCCGACCGGGTCCTGGTGATACGGGAGGGCCGGGTGATCCACGAGTCCCCGGCGACGGACCTGGACGAGCACGCCGTCCTCGATCTGGTGCTGGAGGGCGCGCGATGAAGCGGCCCCCGGCGCACGCGCACGGCCGAACCACCCCACCCGCCCCGCGAAGGGACCTGGCGCCATGACGCACCCCGCACCCGCCGCCAGCCCGGCGGCCCCCGAGACCTCCCCGGCCCGGCAGCGGATCCGCCCCGCCCGGATGGACCTGCGCACGCTCTCGCTCCTCGGCGTGCTCGCCGCGCTGGTCGTGATCGGCGGCATCACCCAGCCCGGCTCCTTCCTCGACACCGACAACCTCCAACTCGTCCTCACCCAGGCCTCGGTCATCGGCGTCGTCACCGTCGGCATGACCTTCGTGATCATCTCCGGCGGCATCGACCTCTCGGTCGGCGCGATCGTCGCCCTCGCCAGCGTCTGGGCCACCACCGTGGCCACGCAGGAGTACGGCTTCGCCGGGATCCTGTTCACGGCGGTCGCGGTCGGTGTCGGCTGCGGCCTGGTCAACGGCGTGCTGATCGCGTACGGCGCCATGGTCCCGTTCATCGCCACGCTCGCGATGCTCGCCTCCGGGCGCGGACTCGCCCTGCAGATCACCGACGGCAAGACCCAGATGGTCACCGTCCCCTCGGTACTGAAGCTCGGCGAGCGCGACGGCTACGTCCTCGGGATCCCGCCGCTCGTCCTCGTCTTCGCCGTCGTCACCGTGATCGGCTGGCTGGTACTCAACCGCACCACCTTCGGCCGCCGCTCGGTCGCCGTCGGCGGCAACGCCGAGGCCGCCCGCCTCGCCGGCATCGACGTGCGCCGCCAGCGCCTCTACCTCTACCTGCTCTCCGGTCTGTGCTGCGGCATCGCGGCCTTCCTGCTGATCGTGCTCTCCGGCTCCGGCCAGAACACCAACGGCAACCTCTACGAACTCGACGCCATCGCCGCCGCGATCATCGGCGGCACCCTGCTCACCGGCGGCCGCGGCACCATCGTCGGCTCCGTCCTCGGCGTCCTGATCTTCACCACGATCCAGAACATCTTCGCGCTGAACAACCTGCAGAGCGACGTCCAGCAGATCGCCAAGGGAGCCATCATCGTCGTGGCGGTCCTGGTGCAGCGGCGCACGGCACACACCACCACCTGACGCCCGGGAAAGGGACACGCCATGCCAGAGACAACGAGCCGCAGAGGACTGCTCTTCGGCGCGGCCGCGGCCGTCACCGCGGGCGGCCTGCTCACCGCCTGCACCAGCAACGAGCCCAGCGACAAGAGCGACGGCAAGAAGGCCGCCGACCAGCCGGTCGCCGACGACAAGCCCGGCAAGAAGGTCACCATCGGCTTCGCGGGCCCGCAGGCCGACCACGGCTGGCTCAACGCCATCAACGACAACGCCAAGGAACGCGCCAAGAAGTACTCGGACGTCACCATGGTGTCGACCGAGGGCGCCAATGACACGGCCGCGCAGATCGGCCAGGTCGAGACGCTCATCAACAAGAAGGTCGACGTCCTGGTCGTGCTGCCCGCCGACGGCAAGGCGCTCACCCGGGTCGGCCTGAAGGCGATGCGCGCGGGCATCCCCGTCGTGAACCTGGACCGCATCTTCGACACCCCGCAGGCCTACCGCTGCTGGATCGGCGGCGACAACTACGGCATGGGCCTCAACGCCGGCAACTACATCGGCGAGAAGCTCAAGGGCAAGAAGAACGCCAAGGTCGTCGAGCTCGCCGGGCTCGACAACCTCGAACTCACCAAACAGCGCACCCAGGGCTTCGACGACGCCCTGAAGAACTACCCGAACATCAAGAAGGTGGCCCGGCAGGCCGCCGAGTTCACGGTCGAGTCCGGCCAGTCGAAGATGTCCCAGCTCCTGCAGGCGCAGAAGGACTTCGACGCCCTGTGGAACCACGACGACGACCAGGGCGTCGGCGCCCTGCGCGCCATCAAGCAGGCGGGCCGCGACGACTTCCTGATGGTGGGCGGCGCGGGCGCGCTCTCCGCCTTCGAGGAGATCAAGCAGGACCGCGGCGTCCTGAAGGCCACCGTCCTGTACCCGCCGACGATGGCCGCCTCCGCGATCGATCTGGCCCGCGCGCTCGGCCAGGGCAAGGGCATCGGCGGCATGGCCGAGTTCGAGATCCCGGCCCACGTGACGCTGTACTCGGCCGTCGTCGACAAGACCAACATCGACCAGTACATGGAGACCGGCTTCAAGTGAGCCCCGCCCGTACGACGGGAGCAGCGAACACCGCGCGGACGAGGAGGACTTCTGCATGGCCAGTACGGAAGACGGGACCGATCGGCCCGCCCTGGGCGTCGGCATGGTCGGATACGCGTTCATGGGCGCCGCCCACTCACAGGGCTGGCGCACGGTGGGCCGCGTCTTCGACCTGCCGCTCGCTCCGGGGCTCGCCGCGATCTGCGGCCGGGACGCCTCGGGCGTGCGCGCCGCGGCCGACCGGCTCGGCTGGGCCGCCGCCGAGACGGACTGGCGGGCGCTGATCGCGCGGGACGACGTGGACCTGGTCGACATCTGCACCCCCGGCGACAGCCACGCCGAGATCGCCGTGGCCGCCCTGGAGGCGGGCAAGCACGTGCTGTGCGAGAAGCCGCTCGCCAACTCCGTGGCGGAGGCGGAGGCGATGGCCGGGGCCGCCGAACGGGCGGCGGCGAACGGCCAGGTGGCGATGGTCGGCTTCAACTACCGCCGCGTCCCCGCCCTCGCCCTCGCCCGCCGCATGGTGGCCGAGGGGCGCATCGGCACCCTGCGCCACGTCCGCGCCCACTACCTCCAGGACTGGCTCGTCGACCCGGCCTTCCCGCTGACCTGGCGGCTGCAGCGGCCGCACGCGGGCTCCGGCGCCCTCGGCGACCTCGGGGCGCACGCCGTGGACCTCGCCCAGTACCTCGCGGGCGAACCCGTCGCTGGAGTCTCCGCGCTCACCGAGACGTTCGTGCGCGAACGCCCGCTCCTGGACGGCGCGTCGTCCGGTCTCTCGGCGGCCGGGGGCGGCGAGGCCGGCACCGGGGCCGTCACCGTCGACGACGCGGCCCTGTTCACCGGGCGGTTCGCCTCCGGCGCCCTGGCCTCCTTCGAAGCGACCCGCTTCGCGACCGGCCGCAAGAACGCCCTCACCGTCGAACTCAACGGCTCCCGGGGCTCGCTCTCCTTCGACCTGGAACGCCTCAACGAGCTGTCCTTCCACGACCACACCGAACCCGCCGAGCACGCCGGCTTCCGCCGGATCCTCGCCACCGAGCCCGGACACCCCTACCTGGAGGCCTGGTGGCCGCCGGGGCACGGCCTCGGCTACGAGCACACCTTCACCCACCAGGCCCGTGACCTCGTCACCGCCATCGCCGAAGGGGCGCAGCCCCGCCCCTCGTTCGCCGACGGGCTCCAGGTGCAGCGCGTCCTCGCGGCGGTCGAGGAGAGCGCCGCCAAGAACTCCGTCTACACGCCCGTCCCGGCCTGACCCGAGAGGAACACACCCATGCCCCGCCCGTTCACCCTCTTCACCGGTCAGTGGGCCGACCTGCCGCTCGAAGAGGTCTGCCGCATCGCCCGCGACGCCGGGTACGACGGCCTCGAACTCGCCTGCTGGGGCGACCACTTCGAGGTCGACAAGGCGCTCGCCGACCCCGACTACGTCAAGGGGCGCCACGCCCTCCTCGACAAGTACGGCCTCAAGTGCTGGGCCATCTCCAACCATCTGGTGGGCCAGGCGGTCTGCGACGCCATCATCGACGAACGCCACGAGGCGATCCTGCCGGCCCGCATCTGGGGGCACGGCGAGGCCGAGGGCGTACGGCAGCGGGCGGCGGCCGAGATCAAGGACACCGCCCGCGCGGCCGCCGCCTTCGGCGTCGACACGGTCATCGGCTTCACCGGATCGGCCATCTGGCACCTGGTCGCGATGTTCCCGCCCGCCCCCGAGTCCATGATCGAGCGCGGCTACGAGGACTTCGCGGAGCGCTGGAACCCGATCCTCGACGTCTTCGACGCCGAAGGGGTCCGCTTCGCCCACGAGGTCCACCCCAGCGAGATCGCGTACGACTACTGGACGACGCACAGGGCGCTGGCGGCGGTCGACCACCGCCCGGCCTTCGGCCTGAACTTCGACCCCTCCCACTTCGTGTGGCAGGACCTCGACCCGGTCGGTTTCCTGTGGGACTTCAAGGACCGCATCCTGCACGTCGACTGCAAGGAGGCCCGCAAGCGCCTGGACGGCCGCAACGGCCGCCTCGGCTCCCACCTCCCGTGGGGCGACCCCCGCCGCGGCTGGGACTTCGTGTCCGCAGGACACGGCGACGTCCCCTGGGAGGACGTGTTCCGCATGCTGCGCTCCATCGACTACTCCGGGCCGATCTCGGTGGAGTGGGAGGACGCGGGCATGGACCGCCTCCAGGGCGCCCCCGAGGCCCTGAACCGCCTCAAGGCGTTCGACTACGAACCGCCCACCGCGTCCTTCGACGCGGCGTTCAACAGCTGAGCCGCACGCTCCAGCCGCGCGACCGGACCGAGTGGTCGCGCGGCCGCTGAACCACGCCCGAAACCGGCTTTGTCCTGGCGTGGGAAGAAGCTCAACTACCTTGCGCACAAGGTCTGTTCGGACGGGACGAACGGAGTTAGCGTCGTCCACCGAACGACCGCACGGCACACACAAGGCACTCACGGCACACATCCTTCCGGGGCGACGGCGCGCCCCGGCGCATCGCACGACCCGCCCCTCTGTCCGGAGGAAACCGTGCACAGGAAACGCCTGAGAACTCGCAATGCGCTCGCCCTCATCACCGGCACTCTGCTCGCCGCCGCCTCGCTCACCTTCTCGGCGGCCGCCGCTCCCGGCTCCGCCTCCGACGCCGCGGCGGCCGAGGACTTCCAGCAGGTCACCCTCGCCAAGGGCGCGGAGGAGGTCGGCGAGCCGATGTCGCTGGCCGTCCTGCCGGACCGCAAGGTCCTGCACACCTCGCGCGACGGCGTGCTGCGCCTGACCGACGAGAACGGCACCACGAAGGTCGCCGGCAAGCTCGACGTGTACACCCACGACGAGGAGGGCCTCCAGGGCGTCGGCGTCGACCCGAACTTCAGCGAGAACCGCGCGATCTACCTCTACTACGCGCCCCCGCTGAACACCCCGGCGGGCGACGCGCCCAACGACGGCAGCGCCGCGGACTTCGCCCCCTTCGACGGCCACAACCAGCTGTCCCGCTTCACGCTGAACGAGGACGGCACACTGAACAAGGAGTCCGAGAAGAAGGTCCTCGAGGTCGCCACCTCGCGCGGCATCTGCTGCCACGTCGGCGGCGACATCGACTTCGACAAGGACGGCAACCTGTACCTGTCGACCGGCGACGACTCCAACCCGTTCGCCTCCGACGGCTACACGCCCATCGACGAGCGCTCCACCCGCAACCCGGCCTACGACGCCCAGCGCTCGTCCGGCAACACCAACGACCTGCGGGGCAAGATCCTGCGCATCAAGGTCGCGGCCGACGGCTCGTACACCGTCCCCGACGGCAACCTGTTCGCGCCGGGCACCGAGAAGACCCGGCCCGAGATCTACGCGATGGGCTTCCGCAACCCGTTCCGGATGAGCGTCGACAAGCCCACCGGCACCGTCTACGTCGGCGACTACGGCCCCGACGCCGGCACCGCCGACCCGAACCGCGGACCCGCGGGCCAGGTCGAGTTCGCCCGCGTGACCAAGGCGGGCAACTTCGGCTGGCCCTACTGCACAGGTGACAACGATGCCTACGTCGACTACGACTTCGGCACGCAGGCCTCCGGCGCGAAGTTCGACTGCGCGGCGCCCAAGAACACCTCGCCGCACAACACGGGCCTCACCGACCTGCCGCCCGCGCAGGCCGCCTGGATTCCCTACGACGGCGGCTCCGTCCCCGAGCTCGGCTCCGGCTCCGAGTCCCCGATGGGCGGCCCCGTCTACCGGTACGACGCCGCGAACACCTCCCCGGTGAAGTTCCCCGAGGCCTACGACGGCGACTTCTTCGCCGGCGAGTTCGGCCGGCAGTGGATCAAGCGGATCGAGCAGGACGCCGACGGCAAGGTCACGTCGATCAACCCGTTCCCCTGGACCGGCACCCAGGTGATGGACATGGCCTTCGGGCCCGACGGCGCGCTGTACGTCCTCGACTACGGCCTCTCCTGGTTCGGCGGCGACGAGAACTCCGCCCTGTACCGCATCGAGAACGCCACCGACGGCCACTCGCCGACCGTCGAGGCCAAGGCCGACAAGACCTCCGGACAGGCGCCCATGAAGGTCCGGTTCTCCGCCACCGGGGCGGACGCCGACGGCGGCACGCTCAGCTACTCCTGGAAGTTCGGCGACGGCTCCACCGGAACCGGCGCCTCGCCCAGCCACAGCTACAAGAAGAACGGCACCTACACCGCGACCGTGACCGTCAAGGACTCCACGGGCCGCACCGGCAGCGCCGACGTGCACCTCACCGTCGGCAACACCGCGCCCACGGTGACCCTGGAACTGCCCGCCGACGGCCAGCTGTTCACCTTCGGTGACAAGGTCCCCTTCAAGGTGAAGGTCACCGACCCCGAGGACGGGGCCATCGACTGCTCCAAGGTCAAGGTCACCCACATCCTCGGCCACGACAGCCACGGTCACCCGATCACCTCGGCCGACGGCTGCTCCGGCACCATCCAGACCAGCGCCGACAGTGAACACGACCCGAACGCCAACGTGTTCGGTGTCTTCGACGCCCAGTACACCGACAAGGGCGCGAACGGCCAGCCCGCCCTGACCACCCACGACCAGCACGTCACCCAGCAGAAGCACCGCCAGGCCGAGCACTACGGCGACTCGAAGGGTGTGTCGGTCGTCAGCCACGACGCCGCCAACGGCGGCAAAGCCGTCGGCACCATCGAGAACGGCGACTGGATCTCCTTCAAGCCGTACGCGATCGGGAACGCCACGTCCCTGAAGGCGCGCGTCGCCTCCGCGGGCAGCGGCGGCACCCTGGAGGTCCGCACCGGCTCGGCGACCGGCAGGCTCGTCGGCAGCGCCAAGGTCGCACCGACCGGGTCCTGGGAGACGTACACCGACGTCACCACCGCCATCAGCAAGGCGCCCACCAAGAGCACCACGCTCTACCTGGTCTTCAAGGGTGGGAGCGGCAACAACCTGTTCGAGATCGACGACTTCACCTTCACCACGGACTGAGAGGAGCAGGACAGCATGCGCACCACCGCAACGGTCGCTCTCGCGACGGCCACCGCCGCCCTGCTCATCGGCGGGCTGACGGCCCCGGCCACCTCGGCGCCCCGCGGCGCCGAGGCCCGTGACCGGGTCCTGGTGTTCTCCAAGACTGCCGCCTTCCGGCACGACTCCATCCCCGAGGGCATCGCGGCCCTGAAGGAGCTGGGCGCCGCGGACCGCCTCGCCGTCGACGCCACCGAGGACGCGAACGCCTTCACCCGGGACAACCTCGCCCGGTACAAGGCCGTCGTCTTCCTCTCCACCACCGGCGACGTGCTCGACGACGCGCAACAGAAGGCGTTCGAGAGCTACGTCGCCGCGGGCGGCGGCTACCTGGGCGTGCACGCCGCCGCCGACACCGAGTACGACTGGGAGTACTACGGCGGCCTGGTCGGCGCCTGGTTCCAGGGGCACCCGGCGATCCAGCCGGCCACGGTCCGCGTCGAGGACCACCGCCACCCGGCGACCAAGGGCCTGCCGGACGCCTGGCAGCGCACGGACGAGTGGTACAACTACCGCTCCAACCCGCGGGACAAGGTGCACGTCCTCGCCTCGCTCGACGAGACCACCTACTCCGGCGGCACCATGAACGGCGACCATCCGATCGCCTGGTGCCAGGACTACGGCGGCGGCCGCGCCTTCTACACCGGCGGCGGGCACACCAAGGAGTCCTACGCCGACCCCGCGTTCCGTCGTCATCTGCTCGGGGGCCTCAAGTACGCCACCAAGCAGGTCGCGGCCAACTGCAAGCCCAACACCGGCTACCGGGACCTCTTCAACGGCGAAACCCTGGACGGCTGGAAACAGGCCGGACCCGGCGGCTTCACCGTGAAGAACGGCACCCTGAACTCCTACGGAGGCATGGGCCTGCTCTGGTACGGGGCCAAGGAGCTGACGTCGTACTCCCTGAAGCTCGACTGGAAGATGAACGGCGCCGACGGTGACGACAACTCGGGTGTCTTCGTGGGCTTCCCGGCCTCCGACGACCCCTGGTCGGCCGTGAACAAGGGCTACGAGATCCAGATCGACGCCACCGACGCACCCGATCGCACCACCGGCGCGGTCTACTCCTTCCAGTCCGCCGACCTCAAGGCCCGCGACCGGGCCCTGAAGCCGCCGGGGGAGTGGAACTCGTACGAGATCAAGGTGCGGGGAGAGCGCCTCCAGGTGTTCCTCAACGGAGTCGAGGTCAACGACTTCACCAACAAGGACCCCGAGCGGAGCCTGACCGACGGCCACATCGGTCTGCAGAACCACGGCGACTCCGACCAGGTGTCCTTCCGCAAGATCCGGCTCAAGGAACTGTCCACCGAGCCCGCCGCGGGCGCGCTGCCCGGCGCGGGCGACTAGTCCGGCGGCGGGCGGGGCACGCCGGACCCCCGCCCGCCGCCTTGCCCCGCCGCACCCGGCGGGGCACCCCAGACACCCCACAGGTTCGCGCGCGACCGCGCGCACGGCTTCACGACCGGCCGCACGCTCGACCAGGAGGCTGCCCATGTCCGCCGGACCGTCCCGCTCCCCCTCCTCGACCGGCCGACGCTTCGGCGTGTGGCTGATCGGGGCCCGCGGCTCCGTCGCCACCACCGCCGTCGCGGGCTGCGCCGCCGTCGCCGCGGGGCTCCAACCGCCCACCGGCATGGTCACCGAGACCGAACCGTTCACCACGGCGGGACTCGCGCCGCTGGCCGACCTCGTCCTCGGCGGCCACGACACCGTCGACTGCCCGCTGCCCAAGCGTGCCGAACACCTCGCCGCCGGCGGAGTGCTGCCCCACGGCCTGCCGGGCGCGGTGCGCGCCGAACTCGCCGCCGCCGACCGGGAGATCAGACCCGGCGGGCCGCTGCCCGGCGACAGCCGCGGCCAGGACGAACTGATCACCGCCTTCACCGCCGACATGCGGTCCTTCGTACGACGCCACGCGCTCGCCGGAGCCGTCGTCGTGAACGTCGCCTCCACCGAGGCGGCGCCGTCCGGCGACCGGCTCCCCGCCAGCTCCCTGTACGCGGCTGCGGCCCTGCGCGCCGGCCTCCCGTACATCAACTTCACCCCCTCCACGGGACTCCACCACCCCTCGCTCCGCCGCGCGGCCGACACCGCGGGCGTCCCCTTCGCGGGCCGCGACGGCAAGACCGGGCAGACCCTGCTGCGCTCCGTGCTCGGCCCGATGTTCCGCAGGCGCGCCCTCGACGTGCGCGCCTGGTCCGGCACCAACCTCCTCGGCGGCGGCGACGGCGCGGCCCTCGCCGACCCGGCCGCCGCCGCGGCCAAGAACGCCGGCAAGGAACGCGTCCTCGCCGACACCCTCGGCGCCGTCCCCGAGGGCGAGGTCCACATCGACGACGTCCCGGCGCTCGGCGACTGGAAGACGGCGTGGGACCACATCGCCTTCGACGGCTTCCTCGGCGCGCGGATGACCCTGCAGACCACGTGGCAGGGGTGCGACTCGGCCCTCGCCGCGCCCCTCGTCCTCGACCTGGCCCGCCTGCTGCTGCGCTGCGCGCAGGCCGGACTCACCGGCCCGCGCCCGGAGCTGGGTTTCTACTTCAAGGACCCCGACCCCGGCGCGAGCGCCGACCTGGACCACCAGTACGCATCCCTGCTCACCCTGGCGGACCGGCTGAGCGGCGGTGCCGCGTGAGCGGGGCGTCGGCGCAAGCGCGCGCGTGGGTGGAACTGCTGCGCCTGCCCGCCCTGTTCACCGTGCCCGGTGACGCCCTGGCCGGGGCGGCCGCCGTCGGCTTCCGGCCGACCCGCGGCACCCTCCTCGCCGTCGGCTCCTCCCTCACCCTGTACGCGGCGGGCATGGCCCTCAACGACTGGGCCGACCAGGACGAGGACGCCCGCGACCGCCCCCACCGGCCGCTGCCCTCCGGCCGCGTCCGCCCCGCCCACGCCCTCGCGGCGGCGGGCGCGCTGACGGCGTCGGGCCTCGCCCTGGCCCGTCGGGCCGGCCGGACGAGCGGCGCGGTGGCCACGGCGCTCGCGGCCACCGTGTGGGCGTACGACCTGCGGCTGAAGGGCACCGCCGCGGGCCCGGTCGCGATGGGCGCGGCGCGCGGCCTCGACCTGCTGATGGGCGCGGCGGCCTCGGCCCCCGCCCGTGACCGCACCGACCTGGCACCCGCCCTGACCGCGGCCACCACCCTCGCCGTCCACACCACCGCCGTCACCACCGTCTCCCGCAACGAGACCCGGGGCGGCTCCAGCACCGCCCCGCTCGCCGCCCTGACCACGGGCGCCGCCATCGCGGCGACACTCCTCACCACGCGGGCACGGCGCCCGCTGCGGGAACGCCCCGGGAGCGCGCGGGCCGGGGCGACCGCCGGACCGGCCCCGATCGCCGTCGCCCTCCCCGCCACCGCGTACGCCGCCACCGCCCTGCGCCCCCTCTTCCACGCCGCACTCAACCCCTCGCCCCCGCTCACCCAACGCGCCGTCGGCTCCGGCATCCGCGCCCTGGTGCCCCTCCAGTCCGCGCTCGCCGCCCGCTCCGGCGCCCCCGCGACCGCGCTGGCCACCCTGGCCCTCGTCCCGCTCGCCCGCCGCTTCGCGAGGAGGGTGAGCATCACATGACCGCACCCGCGCCCGAGCCCGGCGCCGACCACCCCGCCCTGCGCTGGGGGTACGGCACCAACGGCCTCACCGACCTGCGCCTCGACGACGCCCTCGCCCTCCTCGCCGACCTCGGCTACGACGGCGTCGGCCTGACGCTCGACCACATGCACCTCGACCCCCTCGCCCCCGACCTGGCGGCCCGGACCCGCGCCGTGGGCAGGGCCCTGGAGCGGCACCGGCTCACCGTCACCGTCGAGACCGGCGGCCGGTACGTGCTCGATCCACGCCGCAAGCACGGCCCCTCCCTCCTCGACCCGGACCCCGACGCCCGGGCCGCCCGCATCGGACTGCTCGTGCGAGCCGTGCGGATCGCCGCCGAGCTCGGCGCCCACGCGGTGCACTGCTTCAGCGGCAGCGCCCCCGCAGGCACCGACCAGGACACCGCCTGGCGGCGACTCGCCGACGCGCTCACCCCCGTCATCGACGCGGCCGACGTCGCCGGCCTCCCGCTCGCCGTCGAGCCCGAGCCCGGTCATCTCCTCGCCACGCTCTCCGACTTCCACCGGCTGCGCCGCACCCTCGGCGGCCCCGAGCCCCTCGGCCTGACCCTCGACATCGGCCACTGCCAGTGCCTGGAACCCCTGCCGCCCGCCGACTGCGTGCGCGAGGCGGCGCCCTGGCTGCGGCACGTCCAGATCGAGGACATGCGCCGCGGCGTCCACGAGCACCTTCCTTTCGGCGAAGGAGAGATCGACTTCCCTCCGGTGCTCGACGCCCTCGCCGCCACCGGCTACCGCGGCCCGGTCGTCGTCGAACTGCCCCGCCACTCGCACGCGGGTCCCGAACTCGCCGCCCGCTCACTCGACTTCCTGCGCGCCGCGGCCCGCGGACCGCGGCGGACGACGCGACCGGGAGGCACCCCGTGACGTACGGCACGCTCCCGGCCGCCGACATCCTGCGCGAGCGTCTCGACGCCGCGCTGGACGCCGCCGCCCGCACCTGGCTCGACGCGGCCCTCGCCGACGCGACCGCCCACCCCGCCTCCGCCCCGGACGAACGCGGCCTGCCCGCATGGGAGGTGCGGTTCGCCGAAGCCGGACGGCGGACCGGCGACGCGTACGCCGACGCCGTCCGCGTCCTGCTGCTGCGCACCGCCCGCGCCGACACCGCGACCCTCACCGCGCTGTACACCGGGGGCACCGCCGCCGAACGCCGCGCCGTGCTGCTCGCCCTGCCCCATCTGGTCGCGGGGCCGGACGCCCGCCCGCTGGTCGAGGACGCCCTGCGCGCCAACGACACCCGCCTGGTGGCCGCAGCCGTCGGCCCGTACGCGGCCGTGCACCTGCCCGCACCCGCCTGGCGCCAGGCCGTCCTCAAATGCCTGTTCACCGGCGTCCCCGTGGACGCCGTGGCGGACCTCGCCGCGCGGGCCGCGGGAGACGCCGAACTCGCCCGCATGCTGGCCGACTTCGCCGAGGAGCGCACCGCCGCCGGGCGCCCCGTCCCCGAGGAGCTGCACCGCGTACTGGCCCTGACCGAGGAGTCCTGATGCGCATCTTCGACCCCCACATCCACATGACCTCGCGCACCACCGACGACTACAGGGCGATGCACGCCGCCGGAGTACGGGCCCTGGTGGAGCCCGCCTTCTGGCTCGGCCAGCCCCGCACCTCGCCCGCCTCCTTCCACGACTACTTCGACTCGCTCCTGGGCTGGGAGCCCTTCCGCGCCGCCCAGTACGGCATCGCCCACCACTGCACGATCGCCCTCAACCCCAAGGAGGCGAACGACCCGCGCTGCACCCCGGTCCTGGACACGCTGCCCCGCTACCTCGTGAAGGACAACGTCGTCGCCGTCGGCGAGATCGGCTACGACTCCATGACCCCCGCCGAGGACACCGCGCTCGCCGCCCAGCTCCACCTGGCCGCCGAGCACGAGCTGCCCGCCCTCGTGCACACCCCGCACCGCGACAAGCTCGCCGGGCTCCGCCGCACCCTCGACGTCGTCCGCGAGTCCGCGCTGCCCATCGACCGCGTCCTGCTCGACCACCTCAACGAGACCACCGTCAAAGAGGCCAAGGACTCCGGCGCCTGGCTCGGCTTCTCCGTCTACCCCGACACCAAGATGGACGAGGCACGCATGGTGGAGGTGCTGCGCACGCACGGACTCGACAAGGTCCTCGTCAACTCCGCGGCCGACTGGGGCAACAGCGACCCCCTCAAGACCCGCAAGGTCGCCGACGCCATGCTCGCCGCAGGCTTCACCGACGACGACGTCGACCGGGTGCTGTGGCGCAACCCCGTCGCCTTCTACGCGCTCAGCGGCCGACTGCGCCTCGACGAGCCCCGCCCGGAAGCCGCCACCCACGAGGGCAACTCGATCCTGCGCGGCGGTGAGTGAGCCATGCGCTTCCGGCACCCCGACGGCTCGACCGTCCACCTCGCGTACTGCACCAACGTGCACCCCGCAGAGACCCTCGACGGTGTCCTCGCCCAACTGCGCGACCACTGCGAACCCGTGCGCAGACGCCTGGGCCGGGACCGGCTCGGCATCGGCCTGTGGCTCGCGAGGGACGCCGCCCGCGCCCTGATCGACGACCCCGCGGCCCTGCGCGGACTGCGCGCCGAACTCGACCGGCGCGGCCTCGAGGTCGTCACCCTCAACGGCTTCCCCTACGAGGGCTTCGGCGCCGCCGAGGTCAAGTACCGCGTCTACAAGCCCGACTGGGCCGACGAGGAACGCCTCACCCACACCGTCGACCTGGCCCGGCTGCTCGGCGCCCTGCTGCCCGCCGACGCCGCCGAGGGCACCGTCTCCACCCTGCCGCTGGCCTGGCGCACCGCCAACGAGCCGCGGCGCGCCGAGCGGGCCCGCGCCGCCCTGCGCACGCTCGCCGAACGCCTCGACACGCTCGAAGGGCTGACCGGCCGCTCGATCCGGATCGGCCTGGAACCCGAACCCGGCTGCACCGTCGAGACCACCGGCGACGCCATCGGCCCGCTCACGGACATCGCCCGCACCGACCGCATCGGTCTGTGCCTGGACACCTGCCACCTCGCCACCTCCTTCGAATCGCCCGACGCCGCCCTCGACGCCCTGGCCACCGCCCGCATCCCCGTGGTGAAGGCGCAGCTCTCCGCCGCTCTCCACGCCGAACACCCCCACCTGCCCGAGGTCCGCTCCGCGCTCGCCGCGTTCGACGAGCCCCGCTTCCTGCACCAGACCCGCGCCCGCGCCGACGGCGTCCTGCACGCCGTCGACGACCTGGGCGAGGCCCTGGCGGCGGACGGACAGGCCCTGCCGCAGGGCGTGCCCTGGCGCGCCCACTTCCACGTCCCGCTGCACGCGGCCCCCGCCGCGCCCCTCACCTCCACGCTCGACGTCCTCAAGGCCACGCTGACCCGCCTGGTCGGCGGTGCCCACCCGCTCACCCGCCACCTGGAGGTCGAGACCTACACCTGGCAGGCCCTGCCGCCGGCTCTGCGCCCGCGAGGACGCCAGCAGCTCGCGGACGGAATCGCCGCGGAACTTGCCCTGGCGCGGGACCTGCTGACCGACCTCGGCCTCAAGGAGCTGCCATGACCTCCGGTGGTTCGTCGGACGCCCGGCACGGCGCCGCTCCCACGACACGGGGCTCCGCCCCGGACCCCGCAGCTCAATCGCCGCAGGGGCTTGATGTGCCGGGCCCACCGCACGCCGTCACGCCCCTCCTCGTCCTCGACGTCGTCGGCCTCACCCCCCGCCTGCTCGACTACATGCCGCACCTCCAGCGCCTCGGCCGGTCCGGCTCGCGCGCACCGCTCGGCACCGTGCTGCCCGCGGTCACCTGCGCCGCCCAGTCCACCTTCCTGACGGGCGCGATGCCCGCCGAGCACGGCATCGTCGGCAACGGCTGGTACTTCCGCGAGCTGGGCGACGTCCTGCTGTGGCGCCAGCACAACGGGCTCGTCGCCGGCGACAAACTCTGGGACGCCGCCCGCCGCGCCCACCCCGGCTACACGGTCGCCAACATCTGCTGGTGGTACGCCATGGGCGCCGACACCGACCTCACCGTCACCCCCCGTCCCGTCTACTACGCCGACGGCCGCAAGGAACCCGACTGCTACACCCGGCCCCCTGAGCTGCACGACGAACTCACCGACAAGCTCGGCACGTTCCCCCTGTTCCACTTCTGGGGTCCCGGCGCCGATCTGGTCTCCAGCCGGTGGATCATCGACGCCACCCGCCACGTCCTGGCCACCCGTCACCCCGATCTGATCCTGAGCTACCTCCCGCACCTCGATTACGACCTGCAGCGCTACGGCCCCGACGACCCGCGCTCCCACCGGGCGGCCGCCGAACTCGACGCCGCCCTCGCCCCGCTCCTGGACGCCGCCCGCGCCGAAGGCCGCACGGTCGTCGCCCTGTCCGAGTACGGCATCACCCGCGCGGACCGCCCGGTGCACATCAACCGTGCGCTGCGCAGGGCGGGCCTGCTCGAGGTGCACACCCAGGACGGCATGGAGTACCTCGACCCGATGGCCTCCCGCGCCTTCGCCGTCGCGGACCACCAGATCGCCCACATCTACGTCCGCAGGCCCGAGGACCTGGACGCCACCCGCGCCGCGCTCGCCGAACTGCCCGGCATCGAGCAGCTCCTCGACGACGAGGGCAAGAAGGCGCACCAGCTCGACCACCCGCGCTCCGGCGAACTCGTCGCCGTCGCCGAGGCCGACGCCTGGTTCACGTACTACTACTGGCTCGACGACGCCCACGCGCCCGACTTCGCGCGGCTCGTCGAGATCCACCGCAAACCCGGCTACGACCCGGTCGAACTCTTCATGGACCCCCTCGACCCCTATGTGAAGGTCAAGGCGGCCACCGCCCTCGCCCGCAAGAAGCTCGGCATGCGCTACCGCATGGCGGTCGTCCCGCTGGACGCCTCGCCTATTCGGGGCAGCCACGGCCGGCCCCCGGCGAACGAGGAAGAAGGTCC
This sequence comes from Streptomyces sp. EDA2-14, assembly GCF_054963755.1. Classification (NCBI taxonomy): domain Bacteria; kingdom Bacillati; phylum Actinomycetota; class Actinomycetes; order Kitasatosporales; family Streptomycetaceae; genus Streptomyces; species Streptomyces sp. EDA2-14. The sequence continues at coordinate 6,865 of NZ_JBUEGE010000003.1, read as the reverse complement.
GCTCATCCTGTGCTCCACCCCCCACGCGCTGTCCGGCCGCGTCGCGGCCACCGAAGTGAAATCCCTGCTTCTCGACCTGGCAGGCCTGCACCGAGAAGCAGTTACAGAGAGTGAAGCACACGCCACTGACAACACCCGGACCGAAGGTAGGCACCCGTGACCCGACTCCACCGCACCCCGGGCCCCGACGAGGCCGCAGGCCCCGACGAAGCCCTCAGATCCCGCCTCGGCATCAACCGCCGCCGCTTCCTGAGCACCTGCACCGCAGCTGCCGGCGCCGCAATCGCCGCGCCCGTGTTCGGCGCGGCACCCGCCCTCGCCCGGCCGGCGCCCGCGTCGAACGGCGGCGGCCCCGGCACCAGGCTGATCCCCGCCGACAAGCGCGGCATCATCCTCTACACCGTGCGCGACGCGACCGGCCGCGACCCGCTCAGCACCAACCTGCCCTCCGGCTTCCGCGAGGTGTTCAAGGAGCTGGCCCGGTACGGGTACAAGCAGGTCGAGTTCGCCGGCTACGGCCAGCACGCCAACGCGCCCGGCGGCGCGAACCTGGAGTCCGTCGCGGGCGCCAAGCTGCTGCGCTCCTGGCTCGACGAGTACGGACTGCGGGCCCAGGGCAACCACGGCTTCATCCCCTCGTCCTGGCCGCTCACACAGGCCGACACCGAACAGTTCAAGAAGCACCTGGAGATCGCGAACATCCTCGGCATGGACCACATGGGCACCGGCGGCGACCCCACCGGCAGCTCGTACAAGGCGGACTGGGACGTCGCCGCCGACAAGTGGAACGCGCTGGGGCGGATCGCGCACCGCGCGGGGCTCAAGCTCTACACCCACAACCACGACGCGGCGTACGGCTTCCTGCTCGACGGCGGGCCGCTCGACGAGCAGGGGTGGCCCACCCGCAGCTCCGGCATCCGCAAGCTCGAGTACTTCCTGCGCGTCAGCGACCCGAAGACGGTGTGGCTGGAGATGGACATCTTCTGGGCGCACGTGGCCCAGTACAAGTTCCACACCTACACCGCGCACGACGGCTCCACGCGCGAGAAGGTCTTCGACCCGGCCGCCCTGGTCGTCACCCACAACGCGCGCTACCCGCTCTTCCACGCCAAGGACGGCACCCGCAACGACACCAGCGGACAGGGCTACGACATGGTCCCCTTCGGCGAAGGTGTCATCGACTACCGGACGTTCTTCAAACGCGTCGGCGCCCGGAACTACCACAACCCGATGGTGGAGCAGGACAACGCGCCCAGCTCCACCGACCCCGCCCAGTCCCTGACCCACGCCCGCATCGGCTACGACAACCTCGCGGCCCTGCGGAAATAGCGCACACCGCATGAGTGGGGCCCGGCCATCAGACCGGGCCCCACTCATGTGTTGCCGATGCGCTTTACGTGATCATGTCAATGACACCGCCTTGTCGTTGCGTCCCGGCTGCCGCAGCAGCAGCGCCACGAGCGCCGCCAGCATCGAGATGCCACCGGCCAGGGCGTACGCGCCGTTGTAGCCCCAGGCGCCGACCACCATCGAGCCGAGGCCGCCGCCGAACAGGCCGCTGATCAGCTTGCCGCTGTAGACCAGGCCGTAGTTGGTGGCGTTGTAGTTCTCCCCGAAGTAGTCCGGGGTCAGCGCCGCGAACATCGGGTAGAACGCGCCGCCGCCGAATCCGGACAGGAACGCGAAGACCAGGAACAGCCACTCGCTGCGCACGTCGCCCGCCCAGATGATGCCGAACTGGGCGAGACCCAGGACGACGATCACGAGGATCAGGCTCGCCTTGCGGCCCCACAGGTCCGACATCCAGCCGACCACCGCACGGCCGACACCGTTGATGACCGCCATGACACCCATCGACGACGCGGCGACCAGCGGACCGAAACCGACCTCCTTGGCGAAGTCGACCTGGAAGGAGATGCCGAAGATCGACACACCCGCCGTCAGGACGAGACTGAGCCACATCAGCGGCAGCTGGCCCGTCTTGATGGCCTCCATGGGGGTGAACTGACGTACCGCGGGCGGATTCTTGACGAGGGCCGCCTCGCTCTTGCCGGTGCCCGACTTCGCGAGCGGATCGACGTCCGAGGGCCACCAGTTCTTCGGTGGGTCCCGGAAGAAGAACGCGCACACGAGCACGACCACCAGCACATACGCGCCGATCATGTCGAGTACCCGGTGGTAGTTCGACGTGTCGAAGGCGTAGTTGAAGATGAAGATGAACGGAAGCGAGCCGTAGGCGAAGCCTCCGTTGACGAAACCTGTCCTGCCGCCTTTGCGTTCGGGGTACCACTTGCCGACCATGTTGATGCAGGTCGCGTACACGAAGCCCGAGCCGAGCCCGCCGATCACACCGAATCCGATGATGGCCAGCCACACGTTGTGCAGGTGCGACAGGGCCAGGAATCCGATCAGACACATGAAGGCGCCCACGTACATGGCCCTGCGGGCCGGCATGATGCCCTTCTCCCGCAGCCAGCCGGCCGGGAACGCCACACCCGCCTGGAAGAACACCCAGACACTCAGGATCCAGAAGGTGTTGGACTGCGTCCAGCCATGTGCGGAGGACAGTGTGTCCTCGGCGGACCCGTAGGCGTACTCGAAGACACTGATGGCCATCATCGCGACCCATGGCAGGTACACCATGAACTTGCGGGAGTGGCCGAGGATGTCGCGGTCGGTCTCGCCCACGCGATAGATCCGGCCGTGCTCGTCGGTGATTTCCCGGTACCGGCTCCCCGTGGCCGGTGCCGTGTTGCCAGCGGAGACAGGTTCCGCCGTCATATCAAGCCATCTCCTCACCAAGGGGGTGTGGGTTGGGGTGGATCCCACGCTTCTTGGGCCTACCGGGCGGGGACAGGAAGAGCGCCACGAAACCGGCGAAGAACGAGATGCAGCCGGCCAGGATGAACGCACCGGAGTGCCCCCAGGCACCGACGACGACGGACCCCATGCCCGCGCCGAGCCCTGAGACGAGCTTGGAGCTGTAGACCATGCCGTAGTTGGTGGCGTTGTTGTTCTCGCCGAAGTAGTCCGCGGTCAGGGCCGCGAACATCGGGAAGATCGCGCCACCACCGAATCCGGAGATCGCGGAGAAGATCAGGAACAGCGCGAGGATCTTCTCCGACGCCGACCAGATGATGCCGAACTGGGCGAGGCCCAGGATGACGCAGACCGCCAGCAGACACTGCTTGCGGCCGTACCGGTCGGAGAGCCAGCCGATGACACCGCGCCCGGTGCCGTTGACGACCGCCTTGAGCGACATCGCGGTGGCCACGATCCCGCCCGCGAAGCCCGCCTCGTTGCCGATGTCGACCTGGAAGGCGATGCCGAAGATGTTCACACCCGACGTACAGGCCAGGCAGAACCACATCAGCGCGACGCGGCCCGTCTTCCATGCCTCCATGGGGGTGTACTGCTTGACGGCCGGCGGGTTCTTCTCCAGCGACCGGCGGGCCCGCGGGTCCTCCGGAGGGTTGAGCGGGTCGATGTTCGCCGGCCACCAGTTCTTCGGCGGGTCCTTGAAGAAGGAGCCCGCCACGGCGACCATCGCCGCGAGGAAGACACCCACCGAGACCAGCACCCAGCGGAAGTTGGTCAGGTCCATGAACCCGGTGAACAGGAACACGAACGGCACGGACCCGTAGGCGAAACCGCCGTTGACGAATCCGGTCTTGCCGCCCCTGCGCTCCGGATACCACTTGCCGACCATGTTGACGCAGGTCGCGTACACCATGCCGGCGCCCATACCGCTGAAGACACTGAAGCCGATGTAGGCGACGATGACGTGCGGTGCGAAGGCCAGCGACAGATAGCCGAGGAAGGTGCCCACGGCGCCGAGCATCATGGCCCAGCGGGCCGGCAGTTTGCCGCTCTCCCGCAGCCTGCCCGCGGGCATGGCCACGGCCGCCTGGAAGAACACCCAGACGGTCATCATCCAGAAGATGTGTCCGCTGTTCCAATGGTGCGCGGTGTGCAGGGTGTCCTCGGCGGACGCGAACGCGTACTCCGCGGACGAGATGCCCATCATGCCCACCCAGGGCAGGATGACCATCCACTTGCGGCCGCGACCCATGATGTCGATGTCGCTCTCGCCAACCCGGTACATCCGGCCGTTGGCGTCCGTCACCTCCCTGTAGGGGACGGAACTCGGCAGATCGGTTGTTGTCATGTCGATCGTTTCCCTTGCGTCGAAAGATCTGGGCAGCGCCCCCTGTCCAAATTTCTTTCGTGTGCGCACGGGTCCTGGGTCCGGTCGGCGCACACCGCCGACCGGACCCGCCGGTCGTCTACCTCATCGACCGCCCCCCAACTTCCCCGCCGCGCGGGCCCACTTGTACTTGGCCCCGAGCACCGCGACGGGCTTCTCGGTCGTGTACGGGTACGCGACCACACCCCGGTCGAAAAGGTACTGGCACGCCTCCTCGACTTCGACGTCGCCGGCGAGCGAGGCCACCACGGGCTTCTCGATGCCGCGCTCCCGGAACTCCTGGACGACGCGCGCCGTCACCTCCGCGAACACCATGGGCGGGGTGACGATGGTGTGCCAGTAGCCGAGCACCAGCGAGTGGATCCGCGGATCCTCCAGGCCGAGCCGGATCGTCGCCTCGTACGTCGACGGGGGCTCGCCGCCGGTGATGTCGACGGGGTTGCCCGCGGCGCCGAACGGCGGGATGAACTTCCGGAAGGCCTCGTCCAGGTCGGCCGGGATCTCCATCAGTTCGAGCCCGTTGTCCATCACCGCGTCGGAGAGCAGCACACCCGAGCCGCCGGCCCCCGTGATGATCACGACGTTGTCGCCCTTGGGGGTGGGAAGCACCGGCAGTGCCCGCGCGTACTCCAGCATGTCGTTCAGGCCCGGCGCCCGGATGACACCGGCCTGCTTGAGGATGTCGTCGTACACGGCGTCGTCGCCCGCGAGCGCGCCCGTGTGCGACCCGGCCGCCTTCGCGCCCGCCGCCGTGCGCCCCGCCTTCAGGACGACGACCGGCTTCTTCGGCACGGTCGCGCGCGCGGCCTCCACGAAGGCGCGCCCGTCCTTGAGGTCTTCCAAGTGCATCGCGATGCAGTCGGTGTTGGGGTCCTCGCCGAACCAGGTGAGCAGGTCGTCCTCGTCGAGGTCCGACTTGTTGCCGAGCCCGACGATCGCCGAGACACCTGTCTTCGTGGTGCGGGCGAAGCCCAGGATGGCCATGCCGATGCCACCGGACTGCGAGGTCAGCGCGACGCCGCCCTTCACGTCGTACGGGGTGCAGAACGTGGCGCACAGGTCCTGCCACGTCGAGTAGTAGCCGTAGATGTTCGGACCGAGCAGCCGGGTGCCGTAGCGCTCGGCGATCCGCACGATCTCCTCCTGGAGCTCGTGCTCGCCGGTCTCGGCGAACCCGGAGGGGATGAGCACCGCGTTCGGGATGCCCTTGCGGCCGACCTCTTCGAGGGCCGATGCCACGAACTTGGCGGGGATCGCGAAGACCGCCACGTCCACGTCGCCGGGGACGTCCGTGACGCTCTTGTACGCCTTGCGGCCCAGGATGTCGTCGGCCTTCGGGTTCACCGGGTGGATCTCGCCGGAGAAGCCGCCGTCGATGAGGTTGCGCATCACCGAGTTGCCGATCTTGCCCTGCTCGTTGGAGGCGCCGATCACGGTGATGGACTGCGGCTGCATCAGCCGCCGCATGGAGGTCAGGATCTCCTCGCGCGTGTAGGTGCGCCGCTGCTTGGGCGCGCCCTCGGCGAGGATGATGCGGATGTCGGCGGCGAGGGCCCCGCGCGGGGTCGCGATCACCGGGTTGAGGTCGACCTCGGCTATCTCAGGGAACTCCGTGACCAGTTGGGACACGCGGCGGATCTGCTCGGCCAGCGCCTCCCGGTCGACACCCTTGGCGCCGCGCACGCCGCGCAGCACCTCCGCCGCCTTGATGGAGTCGAGCATGTCGAGGGACTCGTCCTCCGACACCGGCGCGAGCCGGAAGGTGACGTCCTTGAGCACCTCGACGAGCACACCACCGAGCCCGAAGGCGACGACCTTGCCGAACGTCGGGTCGGTGACGGACCCGACGATGACCTCCTGGGCATCGGGCCCGGAGGGGAGGAGTTCCTGCACCTGGATGCCGGTGATGCTCGCATCCGGCGCGTACGCGCGCGCGTTGTCGACGATCCGCTGGTACGCCTCGCGGATGGCGCTCTCGCCCTCGACGCCCACCACGACACCGCCGGCGTCGGTCTTGTGCAGGATGTCGGGCGACACGATCTTGAGCACCACGGGTCCGCCGAAGCGGGCCGCGGCGGCCACCGCCTGGTCGGCATCGGTCGCGAGCTCCTCGCCGGGGACGGCGATGCCGTACGCGTCGGCGATCACCTTGCCCTCTGGCGCGGTGAGCGCTGTACGTCCCTCGGCCCGTACGGTGTCGAGCAGCGCTCGTACCTTGAGCTCACGTTCCTCGGCCATCAATCAGATCACTCCGTTCGACTTGAGCAGGCTCAATTCCTCGTCCCCGAGGCCGAGTTCACCGATGAAAACCTCTTCGTTGTGCTCGCCGAGCAGCGGAGAGGCGGTGACGTCGACGGGGGAGTCGGAGAGCTTGAGAGGGGAACCGACGGTCTTGAAGGAGCCGCGTCCCGAGTGCGGCACTTCGACGACCATCTCGTTGGCCGCGAGCGACTCGTCCTCGATGATCTCCTTGGTGGAGAGGATCGGGCCGCACGGGATGTTGTGGGCGTTGAGCCGGTCCAGGACCTCCCACTTGGGCAGGGTCGAGGACCACTCCTCGATGAGCTGGAACATCTTGCCCAGCTTCGGCAGCCGTGCCTCGGGCGTGGCCCAGTCGACGTCCTCGGCCAGTTCGGGCCGCCCGATCAGCTCGGTGAG